>DAIUJR010000025.1:0-45410 GCA_036848635.1 Nodosilinea sp. CTOTU7336 | reverse complement strand
AACCTCGACAAAGACGCCGTCAATTTCGACCAAACCCACCAGGAAAACCTGGAAAAATCCATCAAACTGGATGACCTGCGCCGGGAAAACCTCGACAAAGACGCCGTCAACTTCGACCAGCTACGTCGCGAAAACCTCGATCTCGACGCTGCTCATTAGGCTTTGACCATTCCCTATGTTTGATGACTCATGGCCTCGGCCATGCTCCTCCGCCGAGGAGGAGCATGGCTTAACTCAAATAGCAATCTTAAAGGAGTCCTGTAATGCTGCCAACGTTTGCGACAGCCCCAATCACCTCTAATTCCTCTGAAAGTAATTGTGCTGTTACTCGAGAGACCGTTGCCACCTCAATTAGCGCACTAGCCCACAGTGCCGTTAGCCGAGATCGCAAAGCCGGTCTGCCCGATGACGAAGTACAGTTTTTGCGCACCTCAGGCTTATTACCGCTGGTTATTCCCAAGGCCTATGGTGGGCTAGGGGCAACCTGGGTAGAGGCGCTAAAAATAGTCCAAGAACTAGCTAAAGCAGAAGGTTCCATCGGACAACTTTATTCCAACCAGCTCATTTTATCAATATTGCCAGTCGCAGCTGGAACCACGACCCAGGCTAATTATTACTGCCGCGCTACAGCCCAGGAAAATCTGTTCTGGGGTAATGCTTTCAATACCCGCGATACCCGCCTCACAATCGAGCCCAACGGCGAGCAGTATCGGGTTAATGGTATCAAATCATTTGGTACCGGAGTAGCCCTGGCAGATATGCGGGTATTTAGCGCCGTGCAGAACGGCGTTGAGTTTCCCGTTGTCTTTGTTATTCCTAGTGATCGAGAAGGAGTAATTTATAACCACGATTGGGACAATATGGGACAACGCCGTACCGCTAGCGGTAGTTTGACATTCCACAATGTTCTGGTCAGACAAGATGAAATTATTCCTCCACCTGAAAGTGCCTTCTCTACGCTGCTATTTGTGGTTAATCAACTGTCTAAGACCCACGTTTATCTTGGCATAGCCGAAGGGGCCTTTACGGCAGCTCAACACTATACCCAAACCCAAACTCGGCCCTGGTTGACATCTGGGGTAGATAAGGCTTCTCAAGACCCCTATATCCTGCGTCACTATGGCGAGCTTTGGACCCAGCTACAGGCCGCCAATGCCCTAGCCGAGCAGGCGACTCAGATCATTCAAGCGGCCTGGGAAAAGGGGGAAGACCTCACCCATCAAGAACGTGGCGAGGCAGCTATTCCAGTTTATGCCGCTAAGACGTTCATCACCAAAATTGGGTTAGAGATTACCAATCGTATGTTTGAGTTAATGGGGTCGCGGGCCACCGCTGCAACCTACGGTTTTGACCGCTACTGGCGCGATCTTCGCACCTTTACACTGCATGACCCGGTGGATTATAAGCTGCGTGATATTGGCAATTGGGTGCTGAATGGCGAACTGCCCATGCCCAGTCAATATTCATAAGCCAGCCTTGACTAGGGTTAAGTCTGGATTTTTCTACCTAGAAAAACTCCAGCTTTAACCCTAGCTGACTAGACGCTCAATCTTAAAATCCATAACCCTAAAAGAGAATCTTCATGGCAAACCACGCTTACTGGCCGATTCGACGGCCTCAGGTATTCACGAGAGGTTTTCCTAAACCGATCCTTTCAGAACCGATTGATAATCTGGCTCAGAGACAGGTTCGATCCGCTATCATGTCTAGCGCTCTACTTACTCAGCTAGGTCGAATATTAGCAACACAGCTCACTGTCAATGATGAGCCTAAGATTACCCAAACAGAAGACGACCATGGTCAGCGTTGTTGGCAATTATACGATCCCTATGCCCAGAAGTCTCACTGGTTTAAATCTGAACTTGACGTCATGGTTTGGCTGGATACGCGCCGATATCGCTAAAACGAGCAGAAGAGTGAAATTTGGCCCGCCGAGCCTGGGCCTATCGTACCGTGCCTCTGTACGGGAACGTGATCGGGTCACGGGGTGTAACGTTGGCCGATGAGAAGTGTGCAATTGTAAACAGGGGCAGGGTGAGGGTAATCACCGCAATTACAACCCCAAGCAAATTTGAGAACGGGCCGGGAGGTTCCCCGGCAGGGGTGTCAGATTGACTGGCAGAGTCCATACAGTAATGCGTCGAAATCAGTAAAAAAGGTACGGAACAGGCCTGGCGGCCAAGTAAACGACTGTCCGGCAGAAAGCCGATCGGTCAAATTGCCATAGCACCTTTCTCAAACCATCTTAAGCATCTTCAAAAAGCAAACCGTTCTACAGATCACAAGCTGGGTCAGTTAGCCACCAACCGATGACAAAACGACCCACGTTGTCTAGCGAACGACTTGCCCAATTAGACCTGAATTATAGCATTCCCCTTCAGGCGTCAAGATTGTAGATGACCGTACCCTAACGGTCGGTCATGACCCTAGGAATGGCTCTGGCCAAAGAGTCTGGAGGATGCTCGGCGAGAGCGATTCAGGTACCGCCTTGGTCTTTTAACAGCTGGTGAATGGCCCGTAGCTCCTGCAAAATCTGCTGCATTAAGTTTTGAGTCACGGTTGCCTCCGGCTGCTGCACCTGAATGGTGGGGTTCAACCCCAGCACCTCTTCGGCAAACCGCCGCACCTCCTGGGGGTGAAACTGGAGGGGGGCATCCTTATCGCGGCGCACCTCGGGGTTGAGCTTTTTAGGGTCGTAGGGAGGGTTCAGCAGCTCAGTATCGGTGTTGGCGTATCGGTACACAGAGGCCCTGGAGCGATTCAGATACCGCTGTACCGCCTCAATCGTGAGCAGATCAATAGTGTTTTGGGAGGCGTTCTGGGCGGCATCCGGGGCAGTCTCTGGGGGCAAGTTGGCGTTCTCCCCAGCGCCAGTCCAGGGCGAGGGGGACAAGCCGGGGGCGGCTGAGGCGGGAGAATCGGTATTCATTCATATCGGCCTGACTGATCTCTGGCTACTGTATCAGGTTGACCGTTTGGGTTAAAGGGGCTTACCCCACTTGCCGCGGCCAACCATCCAGGGCTCAGCTCCGCAAATCCACGGATGATTGACCGATCATTCTTTTACCAGGTGTGCTAAAACCGTGACATTGTTTGGGCGAGATGGGCACGTGGGACGCAAGCGGCGGTTGAGTCAGTGGAAATACTTGTCGGGTCTAGCGGCCATTACGTTTGCTGTTGGTGCTCTGGCTGGGCTAACCGCCTCCCACTTTTCCCCCTCTACGACCAGTCTCCACGAGGTCGCGGCCGTTGATTTGACCCCGGCCCTGCAGGTCTCTAGGGTGGCGCAGCCCTTAGCCTTCAACGGCCGCCCCCAGCTCTACCCCCGGCCCGCCGCCGCCGAGGTGTGGGAATGCCAGGTGGTTGTCGTGGGTGGCTCCCTGGGTGGGGTGGCCGCCGCCGCCCACGCCATGGCCAGCGGGGCGCAAACCTGTTTAATTGAGGTTTCCCCCTGGTTGGGGGGGCAGATTAGCGCCCAGGGGGTATCGGCCCTGGATGAATCGCTGCGGATGCGCCAGGGCAATAATTTTTCCCCCAGCTGGGTGCGGCTACGGCAAATCATTCAG
The DNA here is from genome assembly GCA_036848635.1 of Nodosilinea sp. CTOTU7336. GTDB lineage: Bacteria > Cyanobacteriota > Cyanobacteriia > Phormidesmidales > Phormidesmidaceae > Nodosilinea. The sequence continues at coordinate 41,844 of DAIUJR010000025.1, read as the reverse complement.
CAGCAGCAGGCCGCTCTGCCCGCCTGGAGCCCCACTGGCCAGTCGCGCCCGGTGGCCGACATCAACAGCTGCTGGGTGGGCACGTTGTGCTTTCCGCCCCGAGCCGGGGCTACCGCCGCAGAGCAGTTTTTAACCGAAACCCAGGTCGCCGCCCCGCAGAGCAAGTGGGCCACCATGACGGCCTTTAAGGGGGCCGAGTTCGACCCTGCCGGTCGCCGTATCACGGCGGTCTATGGGGTGCGGCGCGTCCCTAAGAACCCTGACTATATCCCCAAGGGTCGCCTCTCTGAGGAGCTATCCGACTGGTACAGCTGGTCTCCCACCGCGGATTTTGAGCGGGTGCCGGTTCGTCTTCAGCCCCCGTCGGGGCAAGCCATGGTGGTGATTGATGCCACCGACACTGGCGAGCTGGTGGCCTGGGCCAGGGTGCCCTACCGGCTGGGCTCAGAGTCGCGGGATACCACCGGCGAACCCAACGCCGCTGGATTTGACAACCCCGACTGTACCCAGGCCTTTGCCTACCCCTTTGGCCTGGCCATTCACAACGACCATGGCGACAGCCTGGCGGCGCTGTCGCGGCTGGTGCCCACCTACAACCTGCACGAACACCAGGCGGGCTACGGCCTGGAGGGGTTTCCCTTTTTTGGCGGCAAAAGCGTCTTTCACTATCGCCGCATTGTCAGCCAGACTCGCAACAACCCCTACTACGGCGCTCCTGCCCTGGGGGATATTTCGATGATCAACTGGAACCAGGGCAACGACTGGAACTGGATGAACCCGCCGCTGATTTTGCAGGATAAAGACCTGGCCGCCGCCGGGCAGTACCAAAACTGGATGGGGGGGCTATCCCAGTCGGCCCTCAAATTTGGCGAAGAACATGCGCTGATGTTTGCCCGCTGGCTTTTAGAAACCCAGGCTTCGCCTAGCTATCCCCTGGCCTATTTGTACGGCGTTGACAGCCCCATGGGCACCCGCTCGGGGCTGAGCATGGTGCCCTATTTTCGTGAGGGGCGGCGGATCTTGGGCCGCCCGGCCTACGGTCAGGATGCCTTTATGATGCGGGAAAACGACCTGCGCTATGACTTCCCCGACCAGCGCAGCTTTAGCCCCACCGCCGTGGGGGTAAGCCACTACGCCATCGATATTCACGGCTGCCGCTATCGCAACTGGCTACCCTCTGGCGATGCGGTCAGCGCCCCGGCCCAGGAACCGGCGGTTAAGCCCGTGCAAATTCCCCTAGAGAGCCTGATTCCCCAGGGGGTGGATAACCTGCTGATCGGCGGCAAAGGGCTAGCGGCTACCCACATTGCCAGCGCTTCTCTGCGGGTGCACTATGGCGAATGGCAGGTGGGGGCGGCGGCGGGGGTAACGGCGGGCTGGTTAGTCGCCGCTGATACGCCGGTGGATGCTCCCCCGGACATCATTCCCGGTGGTTATATGGCTAACCTCCAGGCCTTTATGGTGCAGCAGGGACTCAAGTTAGCCTGGTAAGGGACGTGCGTCTAAATAAAATACCCGCCGCCTTGATCACTGTAGGGTGCATAACACTAAGGCGAGGCTTCGCCAACGCGCCGCAATGCACCAACAGGAAAGATAGCCATGGGTGCCTTATTTTCTTGCGAGTCCCTCATTGCAGAGCGGTCAATCGCCACTGGCTCGGTTAATCCCACGGTTCTAAGAGACCTGGCTGGACGGGCTAGCCCGCCTGACGGTAGACCTCTGGAAGCTGGAGGGGCGCAATTCGGGTTCATACTAAATCCTGCTTGGCTATCTCTGATTCAGCCGGGCGAAGGCCATAAAGCCTCTGGCTAGGCTGCGCCAACGCCCCTACGGGGCTGTCTTGATTGGCATCGGGGGCTCGAAGGCGGTTGGGGAATGGGATTTACTGTGCCACCAGGCCTGGGTTTTAGAATCAAACCTGGCGGTGTACAGGGTAGTGACGAAGGGCTGGGTGTGATAACCCTGGCCGACGATTTCCACGCAGTAGGAGGGCGAGCGGCGGGTAGCCATATCGGGGATCAACCGCTTGCCGATGCGCCGCCAGCTGGGTTCTTTGCCGCGCCATTGCAGGCGACAGCAGGGCCAGGGCAGCTGGTCACGGTCAAACAGGCGGCAGCAGGGCCCCACGACGCGGTAGGTGAGGTGGGCACCGGGGCTCTGAAAAATATGGCCGGTGGGCCAGGGATGCTCGGCTAAGGGGGGCAGGGGCGGTATCATCGAGGTATGACGTTACGCCGTTACACCGGGTAACGGGTCGCTGTTGTTGATGTAGTGTACGGGATTTTCTATGACTGAGCCAATTACCCCGGCGGTTAGCGATCGCATCTGCAAGCACATGAACGAAGACCACGCCGAAGCGGTTTTGCTCTATGCCACCGCCTACGGCAACCAGCCTGCGGCCACCGCCGCCGCTATGGAGTCCATTGACGCTGAGGGCATGACCCTAGCGGTCACCGTCGCGAATGCATCGACGACGGTGCGGGTGCCCTTTGACCACAGCCTGGAGGGGGCCGACGATGCCCACCACACCCTGATTGCCATGCTCAAACAGGCCAGGGTTAAATCCTAAGCTACCAAAGGGAGGACTCAACCGGATAGGGCTATGAGCATTGCCATTCAGTTTTTGCCCGACAACGTTACCGTGCAGGCGGAGGTGGGTGAACCCCTGCTCCAGGTGGCTGAGCGGGCCGGGGTGACAATTCCCACCGGCTGCCTGATGGGGTCTTGCCATGCCTGTGAGGTGGAAGTCAGCGGGCAGGCCGACCCGATCTGCGCCTGCATCACGGCGGTGCCGCCGGGGATAGAGCGGCTTACCATTAATCTTTATGTGGATCCCAGCTGGTAGGGTGATTCCTAAATTCAGGCGTAGGGTGGCAAGGAAGCCGTGATGGCAGTGCTTTATACCACGGATAAATTGTCTGCTAACCAGGTATGCCAAATTTTGAACATACCTCGTCGAGCCTTTGCCGATATGTTGCCTGTCTATGGGTTCTCGATGTTAGTAGACAGTGACGACAACCTCGACATTGAGCTGAGTATGTGATCCATGCAGTTACAGCGTTTCCCAATCTAGTGAGGTACAAATTAATGCCTAAGACTGCCGCATAACCCACATTCCGCGCTTTCAACTGGCACAGTGAGAATTAACTAGAGGTTTCAACAGAGGAGATAGTATTTCCGACAGGGTGCTCCAAAGAATTGCAGGATATGGCGACGCTCATCGGTGAGATTGACCACCTGGCGAACGGCATTGACCGTGACGTAGTGGACGGCCATGAAGCATTGAAAGATCCAGCGTAAGGTGGGCTTGTGGGTGGCTTTTCCGAGCTGATTGGGCAGGGTTTGCTGGGTCTGTTGTAACGCCTGTCGCAGCTGTCGTTGGCCCAAGGTATAGACCAGCAAGCAGAGGGCCATGACGAATGCTAGCGCCATGATGCGCTCTGGGGATTTGAGGAAGACACTGGAGGCAAAGAATAAGGGGTCTTTGAGGAATCGAAAGCCGCGCTCCGGGCCTTGCTGAGCCTTGTACTCCTCCAGCGCCTGGAGAGGACTGAGCTCCTCAGCGTCGAGGACATTGGTGGCGAGGATAAAGCGACCGGCTCGTTAGCGATGCTGAGTCTGTTTCTCAACCTTGAGGGACAGGGTGGCGTCGGGATGATACGTGATGTGAGTGGGGGGTGAGTCTGCGGTGGGCTTACCCGGACGGTCATAGTGGGCTTTGGAGTTGACCCGACGGTCGGTGAGGTCATGCCAGGGCAATCGGGCGGCCAACGACTCCAGGGCGGCTAGGGCATCGGCTTCACAGGCGAACGCCTGTCGGTGCAACTGCTCTAGCTGGACAGTTGCCTGGGCGGTGGCTTTGGCGATGGTGCGCTCTAGTGTGTCCAGGTCGGCCTGACGGCGGGCCTCACTATCCACCACGAACCAGCGTTGCCGCACGCCCCCATACTCACTGCACACACTGGCTATACGATAGCCCCTCATCCCGGTCGCTTCCAAGGCCGCATCGGGCAACGTAGAGACGAGGTCGGTGGCCGCTTTCAGCGTCAAGGGCACTCGGGTGAGCCACTGTAATCCCGTTAAGGCTTGCAGGTTCTCGGCGCTATACAAGGCAGAATCCGCCACATACAGGCCCTCAAACTGCCACTGCTGCTGGAAGGCTAACAGGAGGTCAGCAAACCGGGCTTTGTCCGACTGGTTGCCGTCAGCCACCTCTAAAAACGCCGGGATATCCCCATCCCCCCAGCACACCAGATTCATCACAAATTGCTTCAAGTCGGGTCGGTGATCTCGTGAATGGCCATGGATCACCCGAATCGGCACCGGAGCCTCCGGCACCAGGGTCTCCGGCACCGTGGCATAGTCCCCGTCAACGGCAAAGGAGGTGGCATCGAGATGCGCACTCCGACACTCCACCTCAAACCGCTCCCGAGTTTGCAGGGCTAGTCCCACAAACAAGTCACTTATCCCAGATTGATAGAGTTGGTCTAGCCCTCGTCCCAGTCGGTCATCGTTGAAATGTTCCGCCTCTAGCCCCTCGCCGAGCAGGTGCTCGGTTGCCTTACCAACAAAAAATTGCTCGAATAAGTACAACGGCGCGCTGACAAACCCTAATCCATTCAAAATCATCGCTTTGACCACCACGCCGATGCTGACGGTCTCGCGGGGGGCGACCCCGATCCGCTCGTTGAGATACTCCACCACGCCCAGTTCGTCCACCAAACCCGCCACGATCCCAAGGTGATCTAAGTTCTGGACCGTCAGGCTAGAGTCACTCATCACAACGTCACCTCCGTTTCATCACCGCTGAAAGTATGTCGCCTTATTCTTGATGTGACACTTCAAAGGCCGGAATGTGGGGCATAACAATGGTTCCAAGCTTTTTGTTGTACCTCACTAGACTGAAAAAGGCTATATACAAGACTGGAGAGCTAAGCAATTGATATGCCCGTTATCTCAATGTTCTATGGCATCATCATTTTGATGTACTTCTTTGACAATACAGCGCTTCCCAATCTAGTGAGGTACAAATCAATGCCTAAGACTGCCGCATAGCAATGGTTCCAAGCTTTTTGTTGTACCTCACTAGACTGAAAAAGGCTATAAGAAGCATCATCAGCCGCATATTCATGTGAAATATCAGGGCGAAGAGGCCGTCATTGCCATCCCCGATGGAACAGTGCTTGAGGGAAAGCTAAGAACCGCCAAGCTGAAACTGGTTTTGGCCTGGATAGAGATTCACCAGGATGAGCTGATGGCTAATTGGGAATTGGCTACTGCCGGAGAGCAAATATTTAAGATTGACCCGTTGAGGTAGGAGGTTAGAGTGTCGCCAAGAGTAGTGCAGGTAGAACCCCTCGCTAAGAGCTGTCTGAGGCTATTTTTTGACAATGGAGAGGTGCGGTTGTTTGATGCCTCGCCGTACCTGGAGAAGGGTATTTTTCAAGAATTAAATAGTGATGCTTATTTCAAGCTAGTGAAACCTTTTTTTGGTGGCGTGCAATGGCCTCACGAGCAAGATTTTGGGCCAGATACGCTGTTTTTGGAAAGTGAGCTAGAGAGTACTTGGAAGACGGCGTAAACCAAGGTGGGCATTGCCCACCCTACGAGACTCATCCACCCATCCACCCCCTGCTCGTCTACCCCTCAACCCCCTCTGGGCCAGCTTACCCCCACCACCTCCACAGCAGGGCTGAGAGGTGATTCGAAGATAACCAACAAGTCATAATGGTTGTAATGGCTCTCCAGTATGTAGCCCAATCAGGCTCTATACTTTTGAGCATCAGGGTTCATCTCGGGCATCAAGTGAAAACAACCCGGTATTTTGAGGAACAGGTTCTCGCCAGAAGACCCTACATTCAGCGGCTATGGTGTGAGCAGGCTATCCTTGACCCAGCTTATCGAGAAATCCAGCCGGATGGTCGCATTCGGCACTGGGTTTTCATTGCAGAACTGGGCAAATACCTGCGAGTTGTCACCCTAGAGGATGGAGAGACTGTCCTGAATGCTTTTCCAGACCGTAGTTTCAAAGGGCCTCTGTTATGAAGTTTCACTATTACCCTGAAACGGATTCGCTGTATATCAGTCTGCTAGATCAGCCCGGTGTTGACTCTCAAGAGGTGGTTAACGGCATTGTGCTGGATTTTGATGCAGAGGGGCGTTTGGTGGGTCTGGATATTGACCATGCGAGTCAGGTTGTAGATTTGTCAAAACTTGAGGCGAGTTCTCTGCCAATAACGTCTCTATCGCTGGCGGGGCAACCGGTGGTGTAGAACCAGAGCCCAAGGTTCTAAGATTCACCGCCGGTATTTCTAGCCCACCCAACAGTAGAACCCTGGGATCTTTTGTTGGCATCGGGGTTCTAGGCGCTACCCCCGCTTACACTCGCCCGGCTGCGGGGCCTGGCGCTCGACCCCAGCGGCAAAGCGGGCGGGCAGGCGAATGGAGGTAAAGCCTTTGGCAAGGGTGCCTTTCATGGCTTGGGTGGGGTATTTGAGAATAATATCGCTACCGATTACTTGCTGATTATAGTTTTCTATATCGCCGCTGAAGTGTGCCCGCACGATCAGCACTTGGTCTGGCTCTGCAGTAATGGTTTTCTCGGTGGTGAAGGGCTTTTCAAACGGGTGAGGGGCGTTAAGAATGTGGCGGTCTACTAGCTCGCCGTCTTCGGTCAGCACCTCCCACCAGTCGACGTGGCGCTTGCAGCTTTCGTCGGGGCTTTGTAGGGTAACGGCTAGGGTGTATTGCCCTGCTGCCGCTGAGGTTGGGGTAACGACTAGCACCACTGGCCCTTCAATGATTTGGGGGGTTTTGCTCTCGGCATGGTGTGTCAGCATTTGGGTCAGGGCCATTACCTTTTCGCCTTCTAGGGCCGTTTTCAGGGTGCTGAGGGCAGCTCGCCAGTGGCCATAGAGGGCCTGGTAGGAGGCAATGGTGACTAAAGTACTAGATGCACTCGCCGCTTTAGCGACCTTGCCCATCCCCAGGAGTGAGAGGTGCATTGCATTAGTATCTCCCAACTGCCCATAGGCGACGGCAATGTAGCTCAACATATCTGCTTTGGAGGATGAATTATCAATGGTTTCGCTGAGGACCAGGACCTGATCTAGGAGGGCTTTGGCGGCGGCTCCATCCGCCAGAGTGGTAGAGGCGGTGGCAAGTGTAAGCAACGCAAACGACTTTTCGGCTGGATCCTCGATGGCTTCGCTGAGTGCTAAGGCCTGATCTAAGAAGGCTTTGGCAATGGCCTCATCCGCCAGGGTGGCAGAGGTGGCGGCAATATCAATCAACATAGACACTTCATAGTGTGGCTCGTCGATAGTTTTGCTGAGTACGGCGGCCTGTTCTAGGAGGGCTTTGGCGGCGGCTTCATCCTCCAGGGTGGCAAAGATGGAGGCAATGTCGCGCAACGCATGTGCTTTGGGGAGTGGCTCGTCGATGGTTTTGCTGAGTGCGGCGGCCTGTTCTAGGAGGGCTTTGGCGGCGGCTTCATCCTCCAGGGTGGCAAAGGCGGCGGCAATATCGTGCAACGCACGTGCTTTATTGTCGTCGATGGCTTCGCTGAAAGCTAAGGCCTTATTTAGGAAGGCTTTGGCGACGGCTCCATCTTCCAGGGTGGCAGCGGCGGCGGTTATGTCGCGTAACGCATCCGCCGAAGCCGAAGTGTATGTGTCGTCGATGGCGTTGCTAAGGGCTAAGGCCTGGTCTAGGAGGACTTTGGCGGCGGCGCCATCCTCCAGGGTGGCAGCGGCAGCGGCAATGTCGCGTAACGCACGTGCTTTGAAGTATGAATTGTCGATGACTTCGCTGAGGGCTAAGGCCTGGTCTAGGAGGGCTTTGGCGGCGAACCCATCCTCTAGGGTGGCAGCAGCAGCGACAAGGTTGCGCATCCCATCCGCTCTAAAGTATTGATCATTGATGGTTTCGCTAAAGGCTAAGGCCTGGTCTAGGATGGTGTTAGCGGCGACTCCATCCTCCAGGGTGGCATAGGCGATGGCAATGTCCAGCAACGCAGACGCTTTGGCGGATGGAACTTCGAGGGTCTCTGCAATAGACAATGCTCTGGCTAAAAGGGCTAGAGGCTGAGCACTGGTGGGCAGTTTGGGGGCCAGGGCGGCAACCTCGCCCAAGGCATAAGCTTTCGCCTGGTGACTGTTGATTTTGTTTTGGATCAGGTCAAAGCCCTTCTCACGCTGGTTATTTTTGATGTAAGCCACGGCCACCTGGGCTTTATTCTCGTCGGAAGCTCGCCCCACCAGGCGGCTGAGCTGCCACTGCACCTGCTGCACCTGCCCCTGGGGCGTAAACTGCCACCAGCCATAAAACACCGCCCCCGTCACCACTAAGGCCCCTACCGCCCCCATCCACCCGTAGGCCCGGCGGCGGCTAAGGGCAATTAGCCGTTCTTTGGGCTGGCGCTTAGCGCCCCATACCAGGTAGGGCCGCTGCCGCTGAATTTGCCGTAGTTCCCTGAGGTTGAGCAAATAGCGGGGGCTGCTCTGGTTGCCGAGCCATTCGTTGACCCGGCGCTCGCGCAATTGGTTAGCCCGGTCTGCCGCCGTTAGCTCTTTGCCTGCCAGCCGCACCAGTGCGGGTATCAGCCGTTCGTGGGCCAGCTCGTAGCCGGTGGCGGTGCTTTTGTCTTGGGGGGTAATCAGCCGCACATCGCTGCGGCTTAGCCAGGCGACGGCTTCGGCCAGGTCTTCGGGGCGCACGTCGCCCTGGAGCTTGGTTTGCAGTTCGGCAAGGTTTAGTACTCCGGCCCGCACCTGCTGGTCGAGGTCGGTGAGGGCCAGCAGGGTTTTAACGGCGGCCTGGCGCTGGTTGGGCAGTACCCTGGCCGCCAAGGTGCGGTCTAAAAAGCGGGTCAGCAACCCTTCGACGCCGCCAAATTTTTGGAAGGCCTTGCGGTTAAAGGCGCGCAGGTCGTCGCTGGTTTGGCGCTCAATCATCCAGGCCAAAATTTGCAGGTCTACGGGCGAGATAGTGCCTTCGTCGGCGCTGGCCAGCTCCTGGGCGGCTAGCTCTTGTACAAAGCGGGGGTCGAAGGCTAAGTTTTCGGTCTGGGCGATAATGCCGAGAATTTTGGCGGCTTCTGCGGGTGAGAATTTTTCGAGCTTGGTCAGGTCTTGGGGGCCGAGGGTGTATTCCAGGGCGGTGTGCAAGGCATAGAGTTCGTGCAGCAGGTCGGCTCGAATGGCAACCAGCAGCTTGACGTTATTGAGGGCCGGGGTTTTGTACCAGGCGGTGAGGGCCTGCACAAAGGTCTCCCGGTCTTCTTTACGCTTGTAGTGGACGAAAAACTGCTCAAACTGGTCGCATAGCAGCACAATAGGTTTGCCAGCGGTGGCCACCGCCTGCTGAAGCATCAGCAAGAACGGCGACGCTCCCGAATTTTCATTAACCGAGCCACCTCCGGTTTCCTCCCCGGCCAAGGGGGAACTCAAGGGGATGCCCAACCATTCCAGCGGAATTTCGAGCTGATCGGCCAAGGCCTTACGAATGGTTTCTATTGGCTCCTGGTCAGAGAAGCGTACCAAAATGCCCCGATGGCTACAGGTATCTTCCCTTAGCCTGGGCCACAGCCCGGCCTGCAAAAACGAGGTCTTGCCGCAGCCCGACTCGCCCATTAAAATGCCGAATTTATAGTTGGGGCTGGTCACCGATTCCGCGCACTCGCGCAGGCTGCCCTGGCGCTGAAGTTGGCAGAAAATTTCTGCATCTTCGGGGCCAAAGGGGCGCAGCCCTTTTATAGCCAAACGTTCTTGGGTATCGGCGGCGGTGGCATTGTCAAGGCGGGGCCGTTTGACCAGGGCCACCACAAACGCACCGATAAAAAAGAGCACCACCGCCGTCCACAGGCTAATCCACAGGGCGTTGGGGGTGGCCTCACCGGGCCAGAGGCTTTCAAGCCATTCCCTAAACACGCTGCCCAGCAGGGCCAGCACCACCCCGGCCAGCACCAGCAGCTTAAACCAGTCGTCGTGGCGAAACAGGGCAACTACCCATTCGATAAAATCGGCGGCGGCCTCAGTGGTTTGCTTGATCAGGTCTAAAAATGACGGGCCTGACGACATGGGGGCAGGGGAAAAGACTCGCGGGTATCACAACTATAGAGTTGAAAACCTGCCCCGAGGAGAATATTCCAGAAAATAAACCGTAGTTGCGAGGTTTAGATCCCAGGGTTTTCTGGAAAAACCCTGGGATCTGGTGGGAAGCAAAAAATTCTCTCTCCGAGAATACTTGTTTACCAGCAGGATCAATCCAATCCTTCAGGTTTTGATTAGAGATGACTTTTCCAAAGCCGCACCACTACCCCATAGCTAGAGGCTTCAAGGTAGACAAGCTGGCCAGCATCTCTAACCTCTTTAACAAAGAGCGACCCACGGATGAACAGCCTTCCGTGGGTCGCTCTAGGGTTGACCCGCGCTACAGGTCAACCTGATTTTGAGATAGACAAAGCCCTAGGCTTCCCGGTTGAGGAAAGCCTGGAGCTGCCCTACGGCCGCCCGCCCAATGTTAAACACCGCCCAGCTGCCAGCCACAATGATCGGGAGTAGTACAACGACAACGCGCCAGTCCATAGAGTCAACCTCCTAAAGCTGATTTTACTTAAACCGTTGTCACAATTTTCTCATAATGTACACCACTGCGGCTCCTAGCGGGGCGTTTTTAGGGGCCAGCATTTTTGGGTTGAGGTGGTGGTGGGCAGGGTGGGGTAGGGGCAAACAACCGTTCGATCCGACGGGGGTGGGCGAACAACCCTTTGCCCCTAGGGCTGAATTTGTTTTTGCAGACGCTGGAGGGTTTTGTACATCTCTGGCAGCCGCCGATAGACCGCCGAGGCCTTGAGAAAGACCTTGTGGGGCAGGGCCGGGGTACCGGTGACGATTTCCCCAGGGGCAATGTCGCTGTGGATGCCTGTCTTGGCCGTGGCAATCGCCCCTTCGCCAATGGTGGCCTGGTTGGCAATGCCCACCTGCCCGGCCAAAATTACCCGGTTGCCAATGGTGACCCCTCCGGCCATGCCCACCTGGCCCGCCATTACCACGGCTTCGCCCACCTGACAGCCGTGGGCAATGTGCACCAGGTTGTCGAGCTTGGTGCCCCGCCCCACCCGCGTGGTGCCCACCGCCGGGCGGTCGATGGTGGTGTTCGAGCCCACCCGCACCCCGGCTTCAATCACCACAAAGCCCGACTGCTCCATTTTTTCCCACCCGGCGGCGGTGGGCACAAAGCCAAACCCCTCGGCCCCAATCACCGCACCGCTGTGGATGGTGCAGTCGGCCCCAATTTGCGTCCGCTCGTGGATGACGCAGTTGGCATGGAGCACGGTGCGATCGCCCACCCTCACATCGGGATAAATCACCACGTTGGGGTGAACACAGACCCCATCCCCCAGGGTTACCCCGGCCTGAATCACCGCGTGCGCCCCGATGGCCACCGCCTCACCGACGGTGGCTGAGGGGTCGATGACCGCCGTCGGGTGAATGCCAGGGGCGGGTTGATACGGGGTATAGAACAGCCCAATGGCGCGGGCAAACCCCAGCCTCGGATCCGCCGTGCTCAGCCAGGCCAGGCCCCGCTCGGTGGCCCTGGCCTGTAACGTCTCGTTCGAGGGCAAAATCAAGGCGCTAGCCCCGGTGGTGCCCACAAAGGCGGCGAACTTATCTCCCTCAATGTAGCTCAGGGCACCAGCTCCTGCCTGGTCAACCGCTGCCACCGCCACAATGTCGGGGTCGTGGGCGGGGTTGGCTTGCAGGCTGGAGGTTTGGGTAATGGCGATTTTTTCGGCAATGGTGCTGAGCTTCATGGGTGAAACCTCTCTTATCTCGCTTTTACGCTACCAGAAAGGCGACACATTCTACATGGGGGGTTTGGGGGAAGAAGTCGGCGGGCTGGGCTTTGGTGAGGGTGTAGCCGCCGTCGTCGTGGAGGATTTGCAGATCGCGGGCCAGGGTGGCGGGGTCGCAGCTCATGTAGACAATGCGGGGGGGCTTGAGGGCGATCAGGGCGTCGAGAACGGGGCGATCGCAGCCCTTGCGGGGCGGGTCGAGCACCACCACATCCACGGAGGCGGCGAGGTCAGCGACGGTTTTGGGCAGCAGGGTGCCCACGTCGCCAGCGCGGAATTCGACGTTGTCGATGCCATTCAGGCCGGCATTGGCGAGGCCCTGGGCCACGGCTTCAGGTTGAGATTCTAGACCAATGCAGCGCTGGGCCCGCTGGGCCAGGGGCAGGGTGAGCGTCCCCACGCCGCAGTAGGCATCGATGATGGTTTCGGTGCCCTGGAGGTTTAGCTCGGCCAAAATCACCTCCAGCAGGCGCTCGGCCTGTTCGGTGTTGACCTGGAAAAACGTCGTGGCCTGGATGTGAAACCGCAGCCCGGCAAACTCTTCTTCGAGGTAGGGCTGGCCTTCAATCACCAGGGTTTCGGCCCCAAAAATGGCGTTGGTTTTGTCGGGGTTGAGGTTAACGCACACCCCCACCAGGTTGGGGTAGCGCTCCATCCACATCTGGGCTTGCAGCTCAATGTCCTTCAAATTAGGGGCGGTGGAAACCAGGGTGAGCAGCTGCTGGCCGGTGCGTCGCCCGATTCGCAGCGAGAGGTGGCGCAGCCGTCCCAGGTGGCGGGTCTCGTTATAAATCGACCAGCCCCGCTCCTGGATGTCTTGCTTCACCTCGGCTAGCAGGGGGTTAAGGCGCTCGTCCTGCACGGGGCACTGGTTGAGGTTAACCAGCTTGTGGCTGCCCTTGCGAAAGTAGCCCGCCTTCACCGCCCCCTCGGGGGAGCGACCCAGGGGATAGGTCGCCTTGTTGCGGTAGCCCAGGGGGGCGGCGGTGCCCAGGATGGGTAAAAGATTAGGGTCGGCAAACCCACCGATGCGGGTGAGGGCATCCTTCACCTGCTGCTGCTTGGCGGCGAGCTGGGCCTCATAGCTGACCGACTGCCACTGGCAGCCGCCGCACTTATCCGCCACAATGCAGGCGGGTCGCACCCGGTCGGGGGAGGGCACGACCATCTGCCGCAGCTTGCCCCGGGCAAAGGTGGGCTTCACCTGCACCAGCCGGGCCCGCACCTCATCCCCCGGTACCGTATCGGGTACAAATACCACCCGTTCCTGCCAGCGGCCCAGGCCATCCCCCGTGCTGCTGAGGTCGGTGACCTTTAAATCGATGGTTTCCCCCTGCTGCCAACCGTCCATAGCCCAACCTCCCCGCTAATCTCGCCTATTGACTGTAGCAACCTGTCGACATAATGAGGGAATACCGAGTCAACCCCTCGACCCCAAATACCTGCTCAGCGCTAGCCCCCCAAGACTCAGTGGTGCGTTACGGCGGTGCTAGCCTGTCTACGACGGTTCCAGCCCGGTCTGACCGAGATAACATGTCGGAAATGTTACAAAAAAACTGGGCTTCACAGTGGGTTGAGAGCCCTGGGTAGTTCTCTAAAACCGTTGCCACATCAGCCAGATAGGCGATTGACAGCCCAGTTGAGGCGAAGCTTTACCCCACCCCCAGGACAAATTAAATGAGAATTTAACTTTCCCTGGAGTCCCCCAAGTCGTTAAACTATCAATGATAAAGAGTCATCCCCGTCATACTAACTATGTCTGTTGTTAGCCAAGTTATCTTAAGTGCCGACGATGAGCTGCGCTATCCGACTAGCGGTGAGCTCAAAGTTATTGAAGACTTCTTGAAAACCGGCGAGCAGCGGATGCGCATCGCCATGACCCTCTCTGAGAATGAGAAAAAGATCGTAGACCAGGCCAGTCGCGAGCTGTGGCGTCGTCGCCCAGACTTTATTGCCCCCGGCGGTAATGCCTTCGGCCAGAAGCAGCGGGCGTTGTGTATCCGTGACTATGGCTGGTATCTGCGGCTGATTACCTACGGCATCATCGCCGGCGATAAGGCCCCCATTGAGAGCATTGGCCTGGTGGGAGTGCGGGAAATGTATAACGCCCTCGACGTGCCCGTGCCGGGTATGGCCGAAGCCATTCGCTGCCTTAAGGAAGCCTCCCTCAAGCTGCTGTCCGATGATGATGGGTTAGCGGCTGAACCCTACTTCGACTACATTATCCAGGCCATGTCCTAGGGGCAGTTAGACTGGTGGCCCAGCCCATTTAGGCTATCCCAGAGGGTGCAGCAACGCTGCACCCTTTTTGTTCTGATGGTGCCGGTGCGTTGTTGTGGGGCCCCAGCCGATCATGCCCCCACAACAATGAAACGTTGTGGGACTAGCCTCTGCGGTCTATCTCACCGCAGAGGCTAGCCCCAGGGTTGGGTCGGTCTGGGCTTCCCGCGCCTCGGCCATGTCTGAGATCACCGCATCGAGCAGCTGCTCTCGCAGGTCAGGGGTTACCGCCAGCGCCCTAGTCCAGTCGGGAATTTGGGTGCCGGTGGGGTCTGCCAGGTACTGGGTGCCCGCCTCTAGGATCACCTGTTCGAAGGTTTCGATGGTCATTTCTTCTTTGTGGCGGTCGTAGTCGAGGTGGTTAAAGCGGGCATCGACAAAGTACTGCCGGGCTAGGTTTTGGGCTTCGCGGCGGTATTTAATCCGTAGGGCGCGGATGTGGTCTGCACCAATCACCACCTGCTCGGTTTCGGTCAGGGTTCTAAACACTGACTGCAAAATGTCGCGACACATTTTTTGCAGCCCCGAGTTGGTGGAGGTGCCGAGGCCCTGGTGCTTGTGCTCAAACAGACCCAGATCGACCTGGGCGACGCGCTTGAGGGCGATGTTGCGGTAGACCTCCGCCAGCAGCCCCACCTCTAGCCCCCAGTTGCCCGGAATACGGGTGTTGAGGGCCAGGTCGCTGGTCAGGGCAAACTCCCCTGATAGGGGGTAGCGGTAGGCGTCGAGGTAGCGCAGGTAGTCGCGGTAGCCAAACAGCTCCATCAGGGAGGTAATCAGCGGCGTCACAAACAGCCGGGTAACCCGCCCGTGGAAGCTGCGGGGGTCTTCCCCAATGCGGGCGTAGTAGGCCTTGCTAAAGGCAATGCCAAACTCCTGTTCGAGTAGCGGGTACAGCAGCTTCAGGGGGTAGGAGCGGTCATAGGTGGTAATGTCGGCATCGTGCAGGGCAATGGCGGCGGCATCCAGCGAGGCCACCCCCAGCCCCAGCCACACGGCCCTTCCCTTGCCCCGAAACTTGAGCAGATCCAACCCCTGATCTTTGAGGGTTTGCAGAATAGCCGTGACCCTGGGGCCGTTTTCCCACAGCACAAAGGTGGGCTGGGGCAGGGGCTCAAAAAACTGCACGGCGTGCACGTACTGCTCGAAGGTTTCGGCGTACAGGCAGATGATGACGTTATTGACGAAGGTGCAGTGGCTGAGGTGATCGCGAATGGTGGCCAGGGCCGGGCGCTCAAGCTCTTCGTATAGCGACGGAATCAGCACCGCCGTGGGTTGATTTTGGCTGAGTTCGGTCAGGCGATCTTCCAGGCGCTCTAGATCGCAGCCTAGGTCGTGAATCGTCGTGATCAGCTCTTGTTTATAGTCCATGCCAAGTTCATCCCTAACTGTTGCTTCAATAATAGGGATAGTTGGCTCACTCATGATGTCAGAACAGCTACGCGCCGATTTATTTCAGCCAGCCCTTCAGCCGCGAGGCCACCTGGGGTCGCCGCAGCTTGCGCATGGCCTTAGTTTGAATCTGGCGCACCCGCTCCCGCGACAGGTTGAAAATGCCGCCCACTTCTTCGAGGGTATGGGTTTCGCCGGTGGTCAGGCCGTAGCGCAGGGTAATGATGTCTTTCTCGCGCTCGGTCAGTACCTCCGAAAGGACGCTGGTAATTTCCTGGCGCATCATGGTTTCGCTAATTTTAGATTCCGGCGTCTGGGTGCGGCTATCTTCGAGCAGCTCCAGCAGTTCGGTATCTTCGCCTTTGCCCACCCGATGGTTCAACGATAAAGATCGCCGCCGCACCTGCTGTAGGCTTCTGAGCTGATCGACCGAAACATCGAGGGCTGCGGCTAGCTCTTGCTCGGTGGGGTTGCGCTGGAGATCGCGGCGCAAATCGCGGTGGGCTTTCTTCAGCTTGTTGAGCTTTTCGACGATATGAATGGGTAGTCGAATGGTGCGGGCGTCGTTGGCAATGGTGCGGGTAATGCCCTGACGAATCCACCAGTAGGCGTAGGTAGAAAATTTATAGCCCTTGTCAGGATCAAATTTTTCGGTAGCTCGATTTAAGCCCAGGGCACCTTCCTGGATCAGATCGAGAAAGGGCACTCCTCGGTTTAAATAGCGCTTGGCAATGGAAACCACCAGCCGCAGATTAGAGCGAATCATGCGCCGCTTAGCGGTACGGCCCTCCTGTAGCTTTTGGCTAAACTCGGCCTCGGTCAGCTTCATTTTATCGGCCAGTTCTGGTCGAGTGGGGACCCGACCGAGCTCTTTTTGTAGCTTTTCGGTGGTGGTCTCTGCTCGGGTTAAAAACCGCACCTGCCGGGCCAACTCAATTTCTTCGCTGGGTTCCAGTAGGGGATAGCGGGCCATCTCTTTAAAGAAGGCTCCAACGGCATCATCGGCGAGGGTCTTACTATAGCCCGATAGCCCAATCTCAGACATTGAATCCGACTGCGAAAATTTAGCCAGCACCTCGCGGTCTTCGGCCCAGGTGGGGGAGTCAAGGGCTAGTTCGCCATCGGCGGCAGGGGCTTTCTCGGCGACTCGATTGAGGTCAATGGCAAATTCGCCGAGGGGCTCATCTACCCACGCCATGGGGCTGTCTGTATTGGGATTAAACGTGGTTGTCATAGGGGTAAATAAAACTGTATGCCTACAGGTTTGAAGCATGTATATCGGATTGCCCACAATATAGCAACCCCTCCGGCGGTTTTTTAGATTGCGGGTTCATTTTGTGAATCCACAATACGGATTTTTTCAGGAATTCCCAGGCAATGTAACATTTCTTTGGCAACTTGCGTAGTGTAGCAACCTCTTTTGAATTTGAGCCACAAATCTGAAGAAAACCTGAGGCCGTTTTTTGAGACTCTAGGTCTTTTGCTCTGGGGGTGATCGAGGGTTAGGGATCACCCCGATTGGAAGAAGCGGGCCGGGCGTTGCTGTTGCCTTCGCCTTTGATCTCAATTTGATCCGGCCCAGATTCACCCTGGCGATCTGGGGAATATTAATCCGATCAATGTCAGCTCAATTTTGCGGCCACCGGTGTGAGAGTTCCTTCAAGAAACGGGGTACTCTCTTTGCTTTAAAGTCTTTATTTAAATTTCCCGAGGTCGCTTATCCCCCTGCCCTGTCCCAGTCCTGCACCTTTGGCCCCGGCGGCTTACACTGGCATAAGCCCGAAAACCCTGCACCCTATGGCCTTTGCAACCCCAGCTCAAACCCCAGACGACCGACCTGGCTGGGTCAATGTGCTGGTAGACTACGGCGGCCAGCCGGGAGTCTATACCTATGGCCTGCCGCCAGATCTAGACGTGCAGGCGGGGGATATTTTAACCGTGCCCTTTCGCCAGCAGCGGCTGGGAGCGATTGCCCTGGCCCTGCTGACGACCCCTCCGGTCGCGATCGCTCCGGCCCAAATTCGACCGGTGGAAGGGGTGGTGCAGCGGCGCTTTTTTTCGCCCGCCTACTGGGGGCTGCTAGAGCAGGTGGCCCAGCATTACCAAACGCCGCTGATGCAGGTGCTCAAGGCCGCCCTGCCGCCGGGGGTGTTGGCTAAATCTCAGCGACGGCTGCGCCTCTGCCCCGACCGGCTGCCCCCGGCGCTAGACGACCAACTGGCCCCGGCGGTGGCGGCTCTGCTGGCGGAGCTGCGGCAGTCACCCACTGGCGACTACACCTGGCAGCACCTGCAACGGCGGGGCGGCAATCGCTACCGGGCCATGCAGCAGCTGATTCAGCTGGGCTGGGCCGAGTCGTACCTGGCCCCGCCCCAGCCCCCCCGGCCCAAGCAGCGCCAGGCGGTGATTCTGGTGGGTGCCGATGGGGTGCTCCAGCCCAGTCTGACCCCGCGCCAGACCGAAATTCTCGCCACCCTACGGCGCCAGGGGGGCGATCTGTGGCTCAGCGATGCCCTGCAGCTGTGCCACACCACCAGCGCCACCCTCAAGCGGCTGGCCCAAATCGGCTGCCTGGTGATTGAGCCGCGCGAAGTGCTGCGAGCCGAAGCAGGGCCAGCCCTCGTCCCCGATTGGCCCCAGTGCCTCACCCCCGATCAGACCCAGGCGCTCGATCAGATCAACCAGTGCCGCCAGGCCACGCAGATTTTGCTGCACGGGGTAACCGGGTCGGGCAAAACCGAAATTTACCTCCAGGCCATTGCCCCCCGCCTGGCCGCGGGCCAATCGGCTCTGGTGCTGGTGCCTGAAATTGGCCTCACCCCCCAGCTCACCGATCGCTTTCGCCGCCGGTTTGGCCGTCGGGTCTGCGTGTACCACAGCGGTCTCTCCGAGGGCGAACGGTACGACACCTGGCGCCAGAGCCTTCAGCCTGCTACGCCCCTGGTGATTGTCGGCACCCGCTCGGCGATCTTTATGCCGCTGCCAAATCTGGGTCTGATTGTGCTCGATGAAGAGCACGACAGCAGCTACAAGCAGGATGTGCCCCCCTGCTACCATGCCCGCACCGTGGCCCGCTGGCGCGCCACCCTAGAAAACTGCCCGTTAATTTTAGGCTCGGCCACCCCGGCGCTAGAAACCTGGGTTCAGTGCCGGGGCCTAACCCCCGACCCGGCGGCGGCAGCTCCCCCCGCTGCCCAGGAGCCGAGGCTAGCGACGGCAGATCGTCCCGCTCCGGTGACCCAGCCCGGGCAGTCCCCCCGTCCGGCCCCCCTACCCCTTACCCCCCCACCCCCCACTCCTCACCTCCCCGCCCTCTACCTCTCCCTACCTCAGCGGGTGCAGGCCCAGCCCCTGCCTGCTGTGCAGGTGGTGGATATGCGGGAGGAGCTGCACATGGGCCACCGCAGCATTCTCAGCCGCCCCCTGCAAACTGCCCTCCAGGAGATGAAAGCCCAGGGCCAGCAGGGGCTGCTGTTCATCCATCGGCGGGGGCACAGCAGCTTTGTGTCGTGCCGTAGCTGCGGCCACGTGATGATGTGCCCCCACTGCGATGTCTCCCTGTCGTACCACCAGCCCCACGCCCACAGCGCCATGACCCTGCGCTGCCACTACTGTGGCTTTAACCAGGGCCATCCTCGCCACTGCCCCGAATGTGGCTCTCCCTACCTGAAGCATTTCGGCAGCGGCACCCAGCGGGTGGTTAACGCCCTGGGCGAAACCTTCCCCGACCTCAGCTGCATTCGCTTCGACAGCGACACCACCCGCACCAAAGGAGCCCACCGAGCGCTGCTGACCCGCTTTGCCCAGGGGGAGGCGGATCTGCTGGTGGGCACCCAAATGCTGACCAAGGGCATCGACCTGCCCCAGGTGACGGTGGTGGGCATCATCGCCGCCGACGGTCTTCTATATATGGGTGACTACTGGGCCAGCGAACGGGCACTGCAGATGCTGATTCAGGTGGCGGGGCGAGCGGGGCGGGGCGACCAGCCCGGCCAGGTGATTTTGCAGACCTATACCCCCGAGCATCCGGTGATTGAGGCGGTAACCCGCCATGACTATGAGGCGTTTATCACCACCGAGTGGGAGCAGCGGCAGCTGTTGCAGTACCCCCCGGCGGGCCAGCTGGTGCTGCTGCGGATGGGTAGCCCCGACCCCGAGGCCGTGCAGCGGACCGCCGAAACCTTGGCCACCCGACTGACAAATTTGCTAGAGGGAACGGCCTACACGCTGCTCGGCCCAGCCCCGGCCCCGATTGTGCGGGTGGCCCGTCGCTATCGCTGGCACATTCTGCTGAAGTTTCCCCTGGGGGTGTCGCGACCCGATCTCCAGGGGCTCAGGCCGTACTGCCCCGCCAATGTTAGCCTCACCATTGATGTGGAGCCGCTAAACCTGGCCTGAGCCTTTAAAATCTCCGACAATAGACATCAGACCCTGATTGATTGACAAAAGGTTCTTGCGTAGGTTGGGTTAAGGCGACGTAGCTGGCTTCCCGCAGGGTAACCCAACGCCAGCAACGGTTTCGTTGGGTTACGCTATCGCTAACCCAACCTACGACTACCGATATTACTGGCCGTCAGTTTCCCCATCGCTGGCCTCTAGGGTGCACCCCTGGGAAGGGTTAACCCCCTGGATATAGCCTGGGTTATCGGTGCTGCCGTCGGGCAGGGTGGCAAACTCTAGGCGAGCGCCGGTGAGGTCGGCGTTGGTTAAGTTGGCCTGATACAGATCGGCATAGCGCAGGTCAGCGCCGCGCAGGTCGGCATTGGATAGGTCGGCCTGGCGCAAAATAGCTCCGTAAAGGCTGGCCTCAGATAGGTCAGCCCCCTGCATTTTTGTGTGACAAAGCACGGCATCCCGCAGTTCGGCCTGGCTCAGGGAGGCGTTGGCCAGATCGCTTTTCACCAGGTTGGCGTTGAGCATCTGGGCGGCCCCGAGGTCAGCCTGGGAGAGGTTGGCTTCGGCTAAATCGGCCCCCTGGAGGTTGGCCCGCTGGAGGGAGGCGCGAGTCATGTCGGCCTGGCGCAAGACCGCGTTAATCAGCTGGGTGTCGTTGAGGTTGGCCCCGGATAGGTTAGCACCGGTATAGTTTTTGCGGCTTAGATCTTGGCCGCTAAGGTCGGCGTTGGCCAGATCGCACTGCTGGCATCGCCGGGTAGGACGCAGCCTAGCGGCCCGGTGGGTGGAGACCGTTTCGGCCATGGCTTCGAGGGGACGGTAGCGGGCCAACTGTACCCGGGCAAGGCGAAACGTGGCTGGGGTAACAGCGGTAACAAGCAAAATCAAACTAATCAATACATTCCACCGCATAATCCGCTGCATTGAGTAATGCCGACAACAGGATATTGCAATACTCAGGGCAGCTAGCATTCAACCCGGAAATTTTATGTCAAATTACGGTGTGAGGCTGGCTGGTTTTAGTAAAGCTATCGCTCTGATAACGGCCTAAGACTGGAGTTAACGAGTATCCCATGGGGGCTCTAGGCCGTTGACGGCTCGGTTGATGAGTCATCCAGGTTCAGGGCGATCGGCCCCGTGACAGACTCCCGGCGGGAATGGCAGAGTACATTTTGAGACCCTACTCGGCCAGGGGAGACTGGGGCGCCCTAACTCCGTCAATTCTCCGCCTAACCCTTAAACCCTTGCTGCTAGGATGTTCTGGCCTTACCTAAGCCGGGGCAAGGGTCAAAAACGATTGAGTCGACCCCGTAGAACTACGGAGAGATTTTGAGGTTTCATCAAAGCATCACAGATCAGGGTCAGTGAATTTGCATATTCTTTTATATGTATTGCGTACTCTAAAGAAAGTCTCTGCCAAATACAACCCTGATCCCAACCCAAAGCTAGAGTTTTCCCGTAGCCAGCCTCTAGCATCCGCCCTCGGCTCCGTCGAACGACGACCGCAGGTTGCCCATGCTCATCTACTGCTTTAGGCCAGCCGTGGGTGACGGGTTGCTACTGGCTCCCGATGCCAATCACCCTGGGTCAGGTACGGATGGGGTTACGCTCTACCGTTTACAGGGCGATGGGACATGCTAGCTAATCAGTCTCAAGGTTCTTTGTGATGACGATGACGACCTCTCCCTTTCGCGGTATTGTCTTGCCCGCTCTGCTGGCGTCGAGTGCCGGGTTTGCCCTCTTGACCTGGCCGATGACGTTTCCCAACGCCACCAGTCTATCCACCCGGTTACCCACCCCGGTGAGCCGGTGGATTATGGCCTCCCCCAAAATCGACCAGCACGAGGAGTTTTCGATCCGCTACGTGGGAGTGGCGATTTTGTCTAGCGTGGTCATTGGCATCGGCACGGCGGAAACAATGCGATCTCGGCAATTTCGAGCCCAGCGCCGCCAGACCCTGCTGCAAACGGCCCTGACCACGGTGGAACCCCTGAACCAAAATCAGCTCTCGCCCTGGTCTGATCCGGAGGATCTAGGGATGCCCTACCCGCTCTCCCTGGGGGAGACCAGCTCCCTCGATGGCGCTGCGGCTGACCCAGCCCAGGGTCTACCCCTAGACTGGGTGGCCCTGTTGCAATCGCCGCCGGATGCAGATTCCCAGCGGCTATCGACCGCCAGTGTTAAGCCGCCCTTGACCGTGCTTGAGAGCTACCGGCCCTGCCGGATTCAAGCTGTCGATGGTCAGCGGTACCTGGCGATTCAGGTGGGCGGCGATTACTACCGGTTCTATCGCCGCCGCCCTAGCCTCGATAAAGCCCAAAGCCTGGTTAACCAGCTGCAGCGCTGGGGCAGCGTGGTCACCATCACCCACGACGACAAAGGCTATGGGATATGGGTGCACCAGCCCGATGCTCAGCTCGACTCAGCCCCTAAATCGATGCTGACTGCCCTCAGCTAGGGGGCGAAACGCCCCGCCTAAGCCCCCTACTTTTCTAGTTCTAAGTTTCTTTCTTCGTCACTTTTTTATAGATATGAATAGTATGAAAATGCTAGAAACCCTTTGGACGGCCTTTGTCGCTGGCGAAAGGGACTTTAGCGGCATCAACTTAGCCCAGGCCGACCTTAGCCACTGGAGTTTGACTAAGGTTGATCTATGGGGCGCTAACTTTACCCAGGCTAACTTGACAAAAACCAGCTTTAAGCGCTCCAACCTGAAGGAAGCTCGGCTGAGCCAGGCTGATTTAACCCAGACTGACCTGCGCTGGGCCGATCTGCGCGAGGCGGTGCTGTTGGAGGTAGATTTAACCAGCGCTCGCCTGGAGGGGGCGTTGTATAACCATCAAACCCAGTTTCCTGAAGGGTTTTCCCCCCTCCAGGCGGGGATGTGGGAGCTTGAGCCAGGGGCCGACCTGGCCGCCAAGGATCTGCGCGATCGCGACCTTAGCGGGGCCGATTTATCCAGGGCTGACCTCACTGGAGCCCTGCTGGTGAACTGCCAGCTGTATGGCATCAGCCTGCGCGGAGCCAAACTACTCAGTGCCCTGCTGGGCGACAGCGACCTTCGCTACGCCGACCTCAGCGGGGCTACCCTGATGCTGGCGGATCTGAAAGGGGCTGATTTACGCCATGCCAATCTACACAAGGCCAATTTGATTGGGGCTAATCTGCGGGGCTGTCAGCTTGAGGCCGCCCATCTGCACGGTGCCCTTTATTCTGATCACACCTGCTTCCCAGACGGGTTTGAGATCCCAGAGAACCTCCACCGCCTCGGCCCGGGAGCCTCGCTCTGGGGTGCCGACCTGAGCGAGGCCCAGCTATCGGGCCTGAACTTGAGGGGGGCAAATTTAGCCGGGGCCAACCTCATGCACGCCGATCTCTGGGGCGTGTGTTTGGCCAATGCCGACCTCAGCGGTGCTAACCTGTTAGGCACGAACCTGCTGGGCACCGATCTGTCCGGGGCCAACCTCGATCAGACCAATCTGCTCCAGGCCATTATCGACCTGCCTGGGGAGCGGGGGCCCATGGCGTCCTTCAACAGTCAGTCGGCCTAGACCAATAACCACCCTCGTGCAAGACGCTTTCCCAAGCTTGGGAGAGGGGTTTGGGGTGAGGGCGGATTCAAGGTCGGACGGCCCATTTTCGATCTACTGATTCTACTTTTGGCTTGTAGCCCGAGTATTTTCTTGGCTAGAAATGACCTATCCGCCAGGTAACCCACGCGATGAGCGGTTGGGGTGCTCCCCTTTTTAAGGGCGAACCACCGTTTTATAGAAAGGGCGAACCACCGTTCGCCCCTACTGGAGTAGATCTTGGATACCTAAGGGGGCCGTGGTTTGGCGCTTGTCGTCGGGTTTTAGGGTGTAGGGTAGCGGTGGCTCTGGGACGAGCCGGTACCGCTCTCCCCAGCCTCCGTTGCGCTGCGCGGCTAGATTGTCGGGGGGGCTGGTTTGGCCCGTGGGTAGGCCGGTCGACAGAGCCTGATCGACCCATAAAAAAGGCTCGCCAGTGTCGGTGGTGCGAAGCAGCGCCGCCGGAGTTTGCAGGGCAGGCTGCATCCGCTTCATGGCAATCGCGCCAAAAATATGGCGCGGGGCCAAGGCCACGGCAAATTGCACCGTATCGGCTGGCTCAAGCTCAAGGCCCAGGGTTTCGGCCTGGGCCTGCCAGGGTTCTTGATAGCGGCCATCTTCAGCCACCTGCCAGAGAGCGAGTTGGGTGTTCCATTGTCCTTTCTTTAGGACGGTGGGGCGATAGGCCAAAATTGAGTAAAGTGGCTCAGTGGGCTGCTCTAACGCCAGCGCCGAGTCGGATGGACTGGGTTCTAGATAGCGCAGGGCAATGACGGTGAGCTGGGTTTTGTGAGGAAGATTAGACGTTCCCTTCAGCTCATACTCGCCGGGGCCCGTGGGGGTGACCTCAAGGGTGAGGGTAGCGTCATTTAAATCTGGCCCTAAAACTGGATAGCGACAGCCGGTGCCTAAAATCATCGCTACCCCCAACAGGCACCAAAAATTCCTGAAAAGTAACATCGCCATGGAGTTGCTATTTAAAAAAACAGAGCCTTAGAGCAAGCTGACACAAATGGCTAGGGTAGAGCGATCAATTGGGCGTTTCTTTATGGATAAATTAGCTGGCTCCAGAAATCTTTTTAAGATCTTTACCGGCGTGACTGACTGGGTTTGCGAATAGATGCATCGCTTGATTAAAACTCCAGCGCTAATTAATCTCTTAACTTAGGATGAATCAATGAACCTAGGGCTAGGGAATTCATGCGCATCAGATCCCAATTTTTTCAGGGATTTGTCCGGATTGAAAATTAGCACTCTGTATAGGGAGTTAGCGTTTATCTCTATCCAGGGGCCATACAGCGGCTTTCATGCGGATGAGGGAAATGCCAATCGCCCAAATCTATCAAGTTCAATAGCTTCCGACGTCGAGGTGCACCTCACCCATCTAGGAACCGCTATCGATAGAATCACATATTGAAATCAACCTATATTTTTTGGCTATTTGCCGTTCAATAAAGTTCCATAAATCTTAGATAAAGCAGGTTAAATTAATGCATTTATTACTCTTTTAGCGCCAGAAAAAATCAGTTTTTATTGATTCTAGGTTCTTGTCGGATACGGCATCTAGCCTGCGTCCATAAGCTTGAATTACCTTGATGGCGAGGCCTAGCGCAATACATAGAGCGATGAAGCACGGCTGGGTGGCGAGGTTCCGCAGTCAGCTGAAAATCGATTTTTTATAGCGGACTGGGTTTCTTTCTAGAAATCCCAGTCGGGGCTGCGGTCCCCTATTCGACTGGTTTTGAATTGATATGAATTTTTTTGCGGGGTTTTCCTATGACTAACTGGATGGCTTGGCGCTACTGGCTGAGCCTTGTAATTATGGGTCTTGCTGGTGTGGTGTGGTGTGGTGAGGCTCTGGCTCGACCTGACTCAAGTGTAGAAGGTGATCAATCTTTGGCTTTGGCTTTGGTCAGCGGTTCTGAATTAGATCGGCTGCGCCCGTTCCCGGTGCCAAAGGTTACGCCCCAAAAACCTGCTGACTTCCTTGAGCATACCGCTGGGTTGACCGTTGCAAACTTAGATCATGACGTCCTAACTAGGCCCCTTTGGCCGACTCTTACCTCAATGCAGGCAGACACCCCTGGTCAGGATGAGCAGGATGAGGAGTTCTCCTTGCAGGCGAGCGCCCCCGGTCAGAGTAAGGAGTTCTCATTTGGAGATGCGGCAATTTTGCGGCCCGAACCGGGCAATAGGTGGCCCATCGCCGCGACGCCAGCAACGGTTTCGGGGCCGGTTGAGTTCGTTGCTGTGCCGGTTGAGTTTGCTCCTATTGAGGGAGCTAGTGGTTTACAGGCCGGGGCATTCCTAGGTTTTGATCACGCTTTAAGCGCTCCTACCCAGATCCAGGGTACCGTAGCCCAAAATCCGGCTGATTCGGCTGATCTGCCCGACGAACTGGGGCCTGGGGCTGGGCTAGAGCCTGCCGAACGGTCTGAGGTCTTTGTGCAGGCTGCCTATCTTCAGGTCGGCGACGATATTTCAGCCCGGCTGCGGGGGGGTGGCATCTATGTGCTGAGCCCATCGGTGTTTGCTGGGATAACGGCGGACTTGAGCACCGGGCAAGCGTTTTCGGATACCGACCAGACCGGGTTGAGCCTGAATGAGCTGTACTTGACGGCCTCGCCAGCAAACCTGCCAGAGTTGCGGTTTAGCGTAGGGTTGCTGGATCTGACCTCCTACTTGGATCGCAACAGCTTTGCGAAGGACTCTCTGACGCAGTTTTTTAACCCGGTTTTTCAGACCAACCCGGCCCTGGCCACGGTGAATGTCGCCTCGCGCCCTGGGCTGCTGGTGAACTGGACGCCGGTGGATCAGGTTTCCCTGACGGCGACCACGTTCTCAGCCGCCCAGGGGCTGGGGGATTTTTCCCTCGATTCCTTCGCCGGGGAACTGGGGGTGCGGCTGGGCAACGTCATTCTGCGCGGCACCTATGTGTCATCGCGGGATGCCGGGGAGCGGGACGGCTTCCAGGAAATTTTTGCCTTTGATCGGGGCAACGGCCAGTTTGGCCCCCTGCCGGGGGATCGGGAGCAAAGCTTTGGTCTCAACGCTGAAGCCTATATCCCGGCCATCAAGCTGGGGTTGTTTGGTCGCTACGGCTGGTACACCAACCAAACGATAGGCGCGAGCGGCCAAACCTACAGTCTGGGGGTAAACGGGCTGGATGTATTTTTGCCTAACGATCGCCTGGGCCTGGGCTATGGTCGCCAGCTTTCGAACGCTGGCCTGCGCGAGGCCAGCGGTGGCACGGTGCCCGACGTGTGGGAGCTGTTCTACGACGCGGAGATTATCGAGAATCTGCGGGCGGGGGTGAGTGTGCAACAGCGCAATGCCTTTACAGAAACCTACCTGGGCTTTCGGGTGCGCTACGACCTGGTGTGGAATCCAATTCGGAGGGGGGCAGAATGAAGCCAGCCATGACAAGGATGCGTCCTTTAATTTTGCTAGCGCTAGGGCTGGGGCTGACCGTGGGCTGGGGTCAACCTGGACAAGCCCAACTGCCGCCCCCGGTGAGCCAGGGCTATAGTCTTTTAGAGCGGGGCTGGGTCAACGACGCGATCGCTGCCTTCACCAGTGCCCTGGGGCGTTATCCCAATTCTCCCGAAGCCCGGCTGGGCCTGGCCATCGCCTACCAGCGGGCGGGCCGCGACGCCGAGGCCTGGCAGGCCTACCAGGCGGTTTTACAGGTTAGCCCAGACCATCCCAGAGCTTTAAAAGCCCTGGGAGAGCTGGGGGGCTATCGGCCCGAGTGGAATGCCACGGGCATTGCCGCCCTCACCCGGCTGCTGGCCCAGAACCCCGATAACCAAGAGGCCCGCAGCCAGCGGGCCTTACTCTACGGCTACCAGGGCCAATTTTCTGAATCCCTGGCCGACTATGATCGGTTGCTAGCCGCCAGTCCATCCCCGGCAACCCGGCTGGGGGCGGCCCAGGTTTACGCCTTTAGCGGCGACTTTGAGGGGGCGCTGGCCCTGTTCGACCGCTACCGACAAACCGGGCCGTTTCCGGTAGAGGCCCTGCCCACCTACGCCCTGGCCCTGCAAGAAACCGGTAATCCTAAGGCCGCGATCGCTCTGCTCGAACCAGAATTACGGGAGGCTAGCCGCACCGACCTGCTCTCCCTCCAGATTCGTGCCGGCCTGGCTAATGCCTATGATGCCAGCGGCCAAACCCAGAAAGCGCTGGAGTTACTGCTGCCCTTGGAGGGCAAAGCCGAGGCCCAGTTGCCCCTGGCTCGGGCCTACAGCGCCATTGGTCGCCGCCAGCTGGATCCATCCCTGTTTGAGCAGGCAACGGTGCTGTACCAGCAGGCTCTGGCCAGCACCCCTAACCCCAGCTACGGCCTGCGGGTCGAGGTGGCAGACGTGCTGAGCGAATGGCCCGACAGCCAGACCCTAGCCCTGGAGATGTTTCAGCAGCTGGCGACAGAAAATCCCGATATCGTCAGTTTGCCGGTGCGAGCCGCCCTGTTGGCCTACTCCCTCAATAGCGAAAATGCTAGTGCCGTGGCGGCGCAGCTCCAGGATCTGCTGCCCCCGGTGCCGGCAGCTAAACCCGAGCAGCGGGCTATTGCCACCGCCCTAGTGCGGCTCGATAACCCTGCCTCGGCCCTGCTGCCCACCTATGAAACCGTGGTGGCGGCCATCGACGTGCCCCTGCTGCACTACCGGATCGCCCAAATTCACCTCAACGATGGCAACCTGCCCGCTGCCAAAGCCGCCCTCAGCACCTATCGAGCCACGGCCACGGGACAGGCCGACTGGGGGGCCGAGCTGCTCATCGCCGACCTGGAACGACAGCTGGGCGAGCTACCGGCCAGCGCC
Source organism: Nodosilinea sp. CTOTU7336 (assembly GCA_036848635.1). GTDB lineage: Bacteria > Cyanobacteriota > Cyanobacteriia > Phormidesmidales > Phormidesmidaceae > Nodosilinea. The sequence goes on along the minus strand of DAIUJR010000025.1, from coordinate 13,525 downwards.
GAGCGCTATGAAGCCCTGATTGCCCAGCGCCCCAATCCGCTGGTAACGGTGGCGGCTCTGCGGGGGCTGGCCTTTGTGCGCACCCTCCAGGGCCAGCCCGAAGCGGCCCTGCCGATCTACGCTGCTGTGCTGGTGGCCGCACCCGACAACCTCGACTACCAGCTCAGCTATGCCCTGCTGGCCTACCGCACCGAGCAAATTTCGGCCGATGAGGCGGGCAAAACCCTAGCAGCCTGGGTGACGGCGAATGGATTGATGAATCCCTCGGCGGATGTATTTGACCTGGCCGGGGCGCTGCCCGCCGAGGCCAGCCGCGCCGACCTCTACCCCACCCTGCTCACCCTGCGGCCTGGGGATATCTGGCTGCAATGGCGCACCATTCAGCTGCTGGCCCAAGTGGACCCAACCCAGGCCCAAACCCAGATGGCGGAGTTGGTAGCGGCCTATCCCGACGATGTAACGGTGTACTTCTTCCAGGGAGAGCTGGCTCAGCAGCAGGGCGATTTACCCCTGGCCGCCGCGGCCTACGAAACCATCTTGGCCCAACAGCCCGATCACCTCGGTGCCCTCAGCGCCCTGGCCGGGGTGCGCTTTCAGCAGGGGGATTTAGTCGCCGCCCGCGACCTCTACGGCCAGGTTCTGGCCCTAGATCCTGACCATTGGGAGGCTCAGTACGCCATTGCCGAGCTGAACGTGGCCGTAGATCAGCGGCTCACCGCCCTGGATCAGTTCCGGCAGCTGCCCCCCGCCTCCCCTGACTCTGCCAACCCGGTCAACCTGGAGCAGCGCCGCCAGGAGATTGAGTTTGACCTGCTGCGCCGCCGGGGCTTTCAGCCTGCCTGGGAGCGCTACTGAGGTTTTTGGCCCCCTGTCTCTACCCCGGTGAACTACCATGCCTAGGCTCAAACCATTCCAAACCCGAAGATTTCCCCAACGACTGGTACAGTGGCTGCTGCCCCTCACCCTCACCCTGGTGCTGGTAATAGGGGGGCCAGGCTGTGCTCAAACTACGGCCTGTGCCTTTGGCCAATCGACGGTGGATACCGCCCTGGCCCTGCCCCCCGGCACCGTTCACGAAACGGTGCTGATGGAAAGCTGGCAAGCCTACCGGCAGCGATTTATCCAGGCCGACGGGCGGGTGATTGATCGTGAGGATAGCGATCGCACCGTCTCCGAAGGGCAGGCCTACGCCATGCTGCGGGCGGTTGCCATCAACGACCCCGCCACCTTTGAGCGCACCTATACCTGGGCCAACAACAACCTCGCCCGCCAGGATGACGACGATCAGCCCCTGGATCGACTCTGGGCCTGGAAATGGGGCCAGCGGCAGGATGGCTCCTGGGGCACCCTCGATGCCAACTTTGCCCTCGATGCCGACATTGACGCCGCCACCGCCCTAATTTTGGCCGCCCAGCGCTGGAACTGCCCCGCCTACCTCGATGCTGCCCGGGCCACCCTCGACGATGTGTGGGCCGCTGGCACCGTCGAGCTGCCCAATGGCACCCGCCAGCTTCTGCCCGGCCCCGCCGCGGCCTTCTGGCCCGAACCCGATCAGCTCATCCTCAACCCCTCGTACTTTGCCCCTGCCAGCCTGCGGTTGTTTGCTCAAATTGACTCTACCCACGATTGGCAACGTCTGATCGATAACGGCTATACCTTCCTCAACGACCTCAGCGCGATTTCCGCCACCGGCCTACCGCCCGACTGGATTATCTACGACCCCACCACGGCCACCTATCGCCAACTGCCCCTCGACTACCCCCTACAAAGCCGCTATAGCTTCGACGCGATGCGGGTGTGGTGGCGCATCGCCCTGGATGCCGCCTGGTTCACCGACCCCCGCGCCGATGCCTACCTCGAAGCCCGCCTGCCCATTCTCATCGACCGCTGGCAGCGCGATGGTCGCCTGCCCGCCCGCCTCACCCTAGCGGGGGATGCCCAATCGAGCTACGAGGCCACCGCCCACTACGCCATGCTCTACCCGGCCCTCCAGCGCGTCGATCCGCCCGTTGCCGCGGCCATGTATAGCCAAAAAATTCAGCCCACCTACCGCGACGGCTTTTGGGATAGCGACACCGCCTACTACACCCAAAACCTGGTTTGGCTCGGCCTCCTGCCCCCCCAGGCTGCCCCCCAATCTGTTCTGGAATCCAGCAGTCAGGAGCCAGGAGTCAGCCGCTAAGAGTTCCCCCTGCGACCAGCGCAGGACAAGGACACCGCCTTTCCATCCCAACCCCTAACCCCTAACCCCTAACCCCTAACCCCTAACCCCTAACCCCTAACCCCCGACCCCTGAAATCCGATACCTAAAACCTGATACCTAAAACCTGATACCCGACACCTATGCTCTTCTCCTCCAGATCCCGCCGCCGCCTGGCGCTCTACCTCGCTACTCTGCTGCTGATTACGGGGCAACCCCTGCTCGCCCAGGAGCCCCCCCCGGTGAAGCCCCCGTCCTCCACGGCTCCTACTATTCAAATCACCCTGCCTAAAAATTTGCCCGACCCGCCCACCCTTGCCCCCGGCGATAAGGGCCAGTACGTGCTGGAATTTAACCGCAGCCCGGTGGTGGGCAATCGCCTGCGATTTACTGGTATCTACGACGAGCAGCGGCTACAGTTCACCCGGCCCCGCAACTGGCGCATCGACACGGCTAAGGTGCTGCTGCGCTATCGTCATTCCCCAGCGCTGTACGCCACTCGCTCGAACCTGACGGTGTTGATCAACGGCACCAGCGTAGGCAGCGTGCCCCTCAACCAGCCCGTGGGGGAAATTGGCGAGATTGTGTTTGAGGTACCACCGGATGTACTCCAGGACTACAACGAGCTGCGGGTAACCGCCCTGCAAAACAACTCCCCCACCTGCACCCAGGATCCCTACGACCCCTCCCTGTGGACCGAGGTGCTGCCTGACTCGAAGCTAGTGTTGGCCTACGCGCCCCAGGTGGTCACCCCTGACTTGAGCCAGTTTCCTTATCCTTTATTTGATGAACTGAGCCTGCAAACCGGCCAGATCGCCTACCTTCAGCCCCCGGGTAGCCCCCCCAGTAGCTGGCTGACCGCCGCCGCCCGGCTGCAAACCTACCTGGGCCGCACCGCCTACTATCGCCCCCTCGATAATCGGCTGGTACAGTCTGTGGAGTCGCTCAAGCCCAATGAGCGCCTGGTAGTGCTTGGCACCCCCGCCCAGCAGCCCCAGCTAGCCAATCTAACCCTGCCCTTTACCCTGCGAGAAGGTCAGTTTGTAGGCAAACTGGCTCTGCCCTTTACCCTGCTGGATGAACAGTTTGTAGACGAGGAGGGCAAGCCCCTGCCCGATGATGTTGGCCTGCTGATGTGGGCCACCGCTAATCAGGGCAAGTCCCCCGTGTTGGTGGTCACGGGCAACGGCGAGGCCGGGGTAGCAAAGGCGGTGCAATACCTAGTGCAGCCCCAGGATCGGCAGATTGCCACCGGCCAAGCGCTGATCGTTAACCAGGTCTCCCAGCTGCCGCCGCCGCCCCCCCGCCAGTGGCCCGGCTACCTGCCCGAAGCCAAGACCTTCGAACTCAAAGACCTCACCCCGCGCAACCAGCCCCCCCTGGAGGATGTCACCGTGCGCGGCTCCCAGGCTCCGGCCCTGAGTATTGACTTCAAAGCCCTGCCCGACGACCAGATTCTCCAGGGCAGCCAGATGCAGCTCTCCTACAGCTATGGCCCCCAGGTCAACCCCCTTACCTCCCTGGTGGATGTGGAGCTGGACGGGGTCTCCATTAAGGGAGAACGGCTGACCTCAGTGCAGGGGGCCACCCACAAAACCCTGACGGTGGATTTACCCCGCGATCGCGTCACCCCCACCTCTAAACTCCAGGTCAACTTTCGCCTCGACCCCCGCGAGCGCCGCTCCTGTAGCCGGGTCACCGACCAGCAGCTCTGGGGCACCATCCACACCGACACCAGCTTTACCCTCAACCGCACCGCCGTCACCAACCTGCCCGACTTAGACTTGCTCAAAACCGGGTTTCCCTTCACCGCCCCCCAGGATCTCTCCGCCACGGCGGTGGTGGTGCCCAAGGACGCCACCGCCACCGATATCCAAATCATGCTGGAGCTGGCCCAGCGCCTGGGTCGCCTTAGCCAGGCCGACTCGGTGCAGCTAACGGTGTACCACCCAGACGACCTACCCGACACCGTTCGCAACGAACAACACCTCGTAGTGATCGGCGCCGAATCCCGGTTTCCTTTTCCAGACCTGCTCACCCAAACTGGCTTTTCCCTGCGGGGTAACCTGGCCCGTCAGTGGGGCGACAGCCAGGTACAGCCTCTTCCGGATGGCGAAGGGGTGATGAAATCCGTCATCTCTCCCTGGAATGACCAGCGGGTGGTGCTGGCCCTCAGCGGCCGGGAGGATGTGGGCTTAGCCCAGGTGGCCGACCTGCTGCGCCACGACTCCCTGTTCTACAAAATCGACGGGGATACTGTGCTAGTCAGCGCCCAGGTATCCAACCCAGACCCTTACGAAAGCACTGACTACAACCTCACTGTGCTGCGCCAGGTGCCCCAGGTGCAGTTCGCCACCACCAGCCCCTACCCCTGGCTCTGGCCCCTGCTGCGGGCGCGGTGGATATTCCTCTTACCCGCCACCGTGGCCCTGGCGTTAATGATTTACGGTGCGACCCAGGCTTACCTGCGGCGCAGCGAGGGTAGGTAGAAGGTAGAGGGGAAGGGAGTCAATAGGAAGGGAGTGGATGCACTAAAACTGGATTGCTTCTGTCCTCCCCTGCCTCAAAGTTCAAACCGCTCCTCCACTACCCCACCCTCTCCCCCACCCACCCTCTCCCCCACCCACGACCCACCGACCCCACCCACGACCCACCGACCCCTCCCTCCAATGCTCCCCTCCCCCCCTCCCCTCTTCCCCTGGCTAACTAAAACCTGGCCCGATCGCATGAGCAAGCTCACCCACTACCTCAGTCGGCGACAGCTGCTGGTGCTAATGATTTGCCTGGGGCTAATGGCTCAGCCGTTAATTACCGCCAAACTGACGATTTGGCAGCAGGGCATTATGGCGGTGTTGCTGATTGTTCTGGGCAACCGGATGCTGCACATGGAGGAAACTAACCCCTCCAGCGGTAATTCCCAGGAGCTGTTGCACCTGTTTATGGTGACCCTGAGCGGACTAACTACCCTGCGTTATCTGTACTACCGCACCCGCTACACCCTTAACTTTGATAGCGCCCTTGATGGCACCTTTTCGTTACTGCTGTATGGGGCGGAGCTGTACGCCATCGCCACGTTGTTTCTGTCGTATTTTCAGACCCTGCGGCTGCGAGGGCGACAACCGGTTAGTTTAGCGGCTTATCCCCAGCCCGATTGGCCCACGGTGGATGTCTATATCCCGACCTACGACGAGGACGTGGCCATTGTGCGTAAAACGGTGCTGGCGGCGGTGGCGATCGACTATCCCAGACCTAAAAAACAGGTCTACGTGCTCGATGATGGCCGCAAATACCCCGAGCGGCGGCTGGCTCTGGAGGAGCTGTGTGCCGAACTGGGGGCACACCTGCTGACCCGCGACACCAACGACCACGCCAAGGCGGGCAACATCAACACAGCCCTAGAGCGTACCGGAGGGGATTTAGTGCTGATCCTCGACTGCGATCACATTCCGGTGCGGGGGTTTTTGCAGGAAACTGTGGGGTTTTTCTTTGATCAAACCTTGGCCCTGGTGCAGACGCCCCACTGGTTTTACAACCCCGACCCGTTTGAGCGCAACCTGCTCACCCGGGGGCAGGTGCCCGTGGGCAATGAGCTGTTTTACAAGGTGCTGCAAAAGGGCAACGACATGTGGAATGCCACCTTCTTCTGCGGCTCGGCGGCGGTGGTGCGACGTGAGTACCTGCTGGCGGTGGGAGGCATTGCCACCGAAACCGTTACGGAAGACTGCCACACCTCTCTGCGATTGCATTCCCAGGGCTACCGCACCCTGTACTACGACAAAATTATGGTAGCCGGGCTGGCCCCCGAGAAGTTTTCGGCCTACGTGGGGCAGCAGGTGCGGTGGGCCAGGGGCATGGCCCAGATCATGCGGTTAGAAAATCCGCTGTTTAATCGCCAGCTCAAGCTATCGACCTCCCAGCGGCTCTGCTACTTCAGCGCTACCTCGCACTTTTTCTTTGGCTTTCCCCGGTTGATGTATGCCGTGGCCCCCACCCTGTTTTTGCTGTTTAGCATCAACTCGGTGCGGGGGCTAGGGATCGAAACCCTGCTCTTTGCGCTACCCCACATCGTGCTGTCTATGCAGACTAACCACATTCGCTACAAGCGGGTGCGGTTTTCGTTCTGGAATGAAATCTACGAATTTGCCATGTCGTTTCAGGCGGGCATTGTGACCCTGCTGGCGCTGATCAATCCGCGTCTGGGCAGCTTCAACGTCACCGCCAAGGGCATTACCGTTAACCAGCGCAATTTCGACATCCAGAGCGTGCGCTACCTGCTGTTGCTGGGGCTGCTGACGGCGGCTTCGCTGGTGGCGGTGCCGTTTTGGCTGCTGCTCAGCCCCGAAGATACCCAGGCCGTGGTCATCAATGCCCTCTGGTGCGGGTTTAACCTGTTGCTGGTATCGGCGGCCTGCTTGGTGGCTCTAGAGCAGCCCCAGCTGCGGCGCACCCACCGCCTGCCCCGCCAGCTCACGGCGATTATTCATAGTGAGGGGCAAAGCTGGGAAGGTAAGACCATTGATGTTAGCGAAAGCGGTGCCCAGGTGCTGCTGGAGGAATGGCCGAACATCGCTGACCAGGTGCGGGTCGAGTTGCGGGGCGACTACGATGGCCGCGTGCTGTTGGAGGCTGAGATTGTTCGGGCTACTGCTACCAGCCGGTTAGAAACTCAGCTTACCCTCGACTTTGTCAACGTTAGCCCCAGCCAGGCCGATGATTTAGTGCTGGTGCTTTATTCCGAAGTACGGCAGTGGTACTCCCAAACCCGCAACCAGGTCGATCATCCGCTGCAATCTCTGCGGTTCATTGCCACCAGCCTGTGGCGCGTATTTACTGACTTTCAGCCCGAAACCGGCGTCAAAATGCGCAAGCAGGTCAAGGCCGAGGTGCAACTGGCCTGGGAGGGCTGGGACAACGACAGCTACCCGGCCCAGGTTTTAGAAATGGGCACCCACGACCTGCGTCTGGAGGTAACGGGGCTAACCGACCTCGACCGGGTTACTCTGCTAGAAACGGCCCCCAGGGTGGGGCTGCTGTTTCCCGCCGGAGACAGCTCGAATATGGCCCAAAGCCTGGTGGCCCAGGTGGCTGAGGCGATTGATCTACCCGATCCTGACCCTAACCGACCCCGCCTGCTGCTAGAGCTGACCTTTCCCGCCGCCTTTGAGGCTCAGCAACGGCGCAAAATTCAAACGGTATTGGAGGCCCTGGAATGAGGCATCCCATATCCCCTGGTCCACATTTTTAAAAATTTCCATCAGGTTAATTTAGAATAGACTTTACAGAAACTTTACTTAAAGGTTGATTATTTAGACTTTCAATTTTCGTCAGATCGTCAGGTTAACAACCTTGTTATACTGGGAACTATAAGGAATGGTTAAGCGGCTTGATTTCCTGAACATCGATTGCTTTTTTAAGAAGTTTTGCCAAAATTTAATTTCTTAGCCACCTGCTAGGTTATCCATAAAATGCTAAAGCTTCCCTCCTCTGAGCTATCTAGTCTTAGCGGCTAGGCCAGTTCTAAATCAGTCTTTAGTTCGCATCTACCTACCTCGCTCTACCACGCTGATTCAGTCGATTTTTTAATAAAACAACGTTATTAAGCCTTCCGCTTGTGGCCCGGTTTCGCTCAGTAACCGAGTTTGTGTAGACCGAACTTTAGTTTTGGACTAGATCAGCAGATTTATATGGCCACAGCCACTTAGGTTAGGACACGCTTAAATCTCGCTGATTTGGTATGCTCGCGCTGGTGAAAATCCACCGTGGAAACGTGGCTCCTCCATGGGTTTTCATTTCCTCGGCCAAGCCGAGCCTGGGTTCTTTGGCAGACTATCCTTCTGCAACTGGCTATGGCCAGTTCACAACTAGCCTTCAAGTCTGGTCTTCAAATATAGAGACCGCCCTCAACTGGGCGACTGAAAATAGCCTTTAGCAATCTCCAAAACCTCTAATCCGGTGGTCTGGGGTTAATTGTCTTAAGGCAAAGAGGTTCAGGTTGGTCGACCTTCGAACCCTGGTTCCCGATTGAATTCAATTCTTTGGCGTCTTGTATCGAGTGCAAAAAGGCTATGCAACAACCGCTGATCAGTTCCGCCCCCCCGGCTTCCCCTTCCCCTTTGCCAGCCTTACATCCCCTGAGTTTGTTGGCCCAGGCCAGCAGTCGCCAGGTAACAGGCTGCCTCCGAATAGCCACCCCGATGACCACCTGGCTCCTGGTTTTAGAGCAGGGGCGCTTGAACTACGTGACCACCACTGAACGAGCCTTTGAACGGCTCGATGCTCATCTGCGAAGGCTTAGTGTGCAGGTGCCCAGCCTGGTCAGCGCTGTGCGGGTACAGGTGCGGCTGCTGTTCGAGCGCCAGCCCTCAGACACCCACGAAATTCCAGACTACCAGGCCATTATCTGGCTGGTGAATCAGCAACACCTGCATATTAACCAGGCTTCTACCCTAGTGGAGGCCCTTTCTAAGGAAGTGCTGGAAGCGTTTTTGGAGGTGCGCCAGGGCAATTATGAACTGCTCGAGACCAGCGGGCTGGGGTCAGCCCCCCGGTACTGCCAACTCAACTTGAGGACAACGGTAGAAGAATGCTATACCCGCATGAAACAGCGGCAAAATGGCACCAAGTCGCCCATTGGGCTACGACCCGGCGGGGGGCGACCGCAGTTGTTGTCCCCGTCGGCACCCACGGCGGCCACCGGCGGCCTCAACGGGCTAACCCCTGGCGGTGGCTTAGCCCAGGCGCGAACGAAGACCCACTATACCATTGCCTGCATAGACGATAGCCCCACCGTGCTGCGGGCCATTAATGAGTTTTTAGATGACCACATCTTCTCCGTCATCATGATTGATGATCCCGTTAAGGCGCTGATGCAGGTCATTCGAAATAAACCCGATTTAATTTTGTTAGATGTGACTATGCCAAACCTAGATGGCTATGAGCTATGCTCTCTACTGCGGCGGCATCCAGACTTTAAGACTATCCCGATCATCATGGTGACCAGCAATACGGGCTTGATTGATCGAGCCAAGGCCAAGCTGGTACGAGCATCGGGATATTTGACAAAGCCCTTTAATCAATCCGATTTACTTAAGTTTATCTTCAAGTATTTGAACTAGTGATCCCAAATACATCCAAAATGAAACCAATTTTCTCAATTTTTACTAAAATAAAAACATAGCTACTCGCTATTAGTTTTCGTCTAAAAGTATCTAGAATTTAGGTAATTTACATTATGCAAGCCACCCTAGTGGGCACCATTTTAGTGGTTGAAGATACCCCTTCAGAAATGGAATTAATGGTGCATTATCTCCGCGATAGTGGCTGTACGGTCATTTGTGCCGTAACCGCCCAGGAGGCTTTTGATAAAGCGATTCAGCACCGCCCAAATGTGATCGTTACCGACATCGTTATGCCCGGTATGAGCGGTTTTGAGCTCTGCCGCAGCCTGAAAAAACAGCCGGAAACCGCCCAGGTGCCGATTATTATTTGTACCTCCAAAAACCAGGAAATTGATCGGCTGTGGGGCCTGCGTCAGGGGGCCGATGCCTACCTGACTAAGCCCTACACCCGTGACCAACTGGTGCAGTCGGTAATGGCGTTGATGAGGGCCCATCGATGACCGATCTTTCGCTAGTGCCCGCATTCAGCCAGGGGGCGGCCCTGGCCCCTCGCACCCTAACGCCGCTGACTCAAAGCTATTTGCGTTTTAATCTCGGCCCCCAGGCGGCGCTGTTGCCCACGCGCCAGGTGCAGGAGGCGATCATCATGCCGGTGGTGCGGATTACGCCAATGCCCAACATGCCCTCCGCCCTGCTGGGGCTGATCAATCGTCGTAGCCAGGTGCTGTGGGTGGCGGATCTAGCCCTGCTACTGGGGTTGCCCGTGGCCTTTCCTAATACTCAGCAATACAACCTGGTACTGATGCAGACTGGCTCGGTAGTGCTGGGGCTGCGGGTGCACCAAATTGACGGAATTTTAAGTACCCCTCTCAACCATATTCAGCCGCCGCCAGCCCACCTGCCTGTTAGCCTAGTACCTTTTCTGCGGGGCTGTGTCCTCCACGAGGGTGACGTACTGCTGGTGCTAGACGCCGATTCCCTGTTAAGAGCTCCCGTGCTCCAGGTCGGCTGAGCATGACCCAGGCCCAGGGCAGCATCAGCGCCCGCTGCGGTCAGCCCCTAGCTTGATTAATCCATTCGTTTCCCTGACTGATATCAGCATCCGCCGAATTTTACCTGGCCTCACTACCAATCTCCTAGTCAGTTCCAGTTCTATTTTTCTTCGACCCGGTAATTGCTTTATGACTCTTGAATTTCGTCCCTCACCCCACCCCCACCCCGATGAGGATATGCAGAATGGGGCTGGAACTCCGTCTAATCTGTCTACCGATGTCCTGTCTGGCCAGCCTCTACTACGGGATCGCGGGGTGGCCTATGGCTCTGGGTTTAATGACCCGCAGGTGATTACCAAAAAATCCAAATTTCGTTGGGTACAGCGGTTTGGCAACCTGAGCATCAGCAAGAAGCATATGGTTGGCCTCGCTACCTCGGAGGCGATTTCGGTGCTGGGGCTGGTGGGGGTGGGGTCGTTTTTGCTGGTGTCTGGGGGTCGCAACCAGCTTTTAAACCAGGCCGAGGCCGAGCTATCGGTGGCCGGGATTGAGTACAACATCAAAATTAACCAGATGGGGTTTGGCTTTCGGGGTCAGGCTGACAATGAGGCCGTTATTAATGTGGCGGTGGCTGACGCCGCTGGGGCCGCCGTGTCCGCATCGGAACTGGCTAACGTGCGGCAGATTTTGCAAAACGAAATTAAGGCCCGCAACATTGAATACGCCACCCTGGTAGGGAACGACCTAAAAATTATTGCCAACGCCAATAGTGACCGCAGAGGGCAAACTTTTGACCCCAACGCCCTGGTCAGCACGGTGCTGCAAAACCCTCGTCAAATTAAGGCCAGCGCCCTGGTCAGCTGGGACGAAGTGCAAAAGGAGGGACCGCCGCTACCCGCCGACTTTGCTGACCAGGATGCCCTGATTCGCTACACCGTTACCCCGGTGAGCGACCCGGCCTCGGGGCAAGTGGTGGGGGCACTGGTTTCGGGGGATATTGTTAACGGCAAAGACCAAATCCCCCAGGGAGCACTACAACCCTTTGAGAACGGTTATAGTGCCGTTTACCAGCGTCAGGGCGAGGATGGGTTTGCCCTGACCACCTCGCTCTACGCCGGGGATAACCCCGACCTAGGAGCCGCCGCCGCTGATGTGGCTCTAGATGATGACACCCTACTGGAGCAGGCGACTGCTACCCCTGGCCAGGTAGTGACCCGCCGTGACCCGGTAGAGGGCACAACCTATACCCTGGCGGCTCAAAGCATCCAAGATTTTAACGGCCAGCCGGTGGCGGTGCTGGTGCGAGGTACGTCTGAAACGCCCCTAAATCAGGCCATTCAAAAAAGCCTTCAGCTGCAACTGCTGATTGCCCTGCTGATCTTGGCCGTCAACGTGGTGCTGGCTCGGCTGCTGGGGCGCTCGATTGTCAGACCCCTGGGTAATCTGCAAAATGCCGCCTGGCGATTCGGCATGGGCGACCGCCAGGCCCGGGCCGATATCTTTTCCACCGACGAAGTGGGCCAGGTGGCTCACTCCTTTAACCAACTGGCCGCCAGCATTGTTGCGGTAGAAAGCAATATGCAGCAGCAGGGAGATTTAGAAAAAGTAGTGGCTCAGCGCTCCCAAGCCCTCCTAAATCTATCTAAGCAAATCCGGGAGGCCACCGATGCAGAAGAGATTCTCAGTATTTCGGTAGATAGCTTGCGGGAGGTATTAGGGGTAGATCGGATGCTGATCTATCGCTTCAATGAGGATCTCAAAAGCGGGGAAATCACCGCTGAGTCCGTCGGCCAAAGCTGGAAGCGTACCAAAGGTCAAACGGTTGAAGATCCCCTCACTCCAGAAGCCGTTGAGCATTTCTACGAAGGACGAGTCACCTATATTGAAAATCGAGATCTCGAAAACCTGGCTCACTGCCACTGTGCGATCTTAGAACGGCTGGAGGTACAAGCTAACATGGTGGCTCCGATTCTGGCCGGAGATAAGCTGATGGGGCTACTCTGTGCCCACCAATGCTCTGGCCCCCGTCGGTGGACGCCTAGTGAACTGGAGCTGATGCAGCAAACCTCGACCCAAATTGGCTATGCCCTAGGCCAGGCGGTACTGTTCAAGCAGCAACAGCTGACCTCAAGTCGAGAACGGCAGCTAAATGCAGCTATTGCCCAAATGCGAGAGACCCTAGAAGAGTCTCGCATTTTTCGGGTTGTCGTGGCAGAAACGCGCAAACTTCTGGCCTGCGATCGCTCCTGTATCTACCTGTTTGATGAAACCTGGAAAGGCACCTTTGTCGCCGAATCGGTAGGCTCTCAGTGGACGGCGGCTCTCAATAGCGAGCTCTATGACCCTTGCTTTGCCAATGAATATGTCAAACAGTACCAGCGCGGGCGAGTACAGGCTACCCCAGATATTTATCAAGCGGGTCTGACCGAATGCCACATTCAACAGCTAGAAGCCTACCAGGTCAAAGCTAACCTGGTGTCGCCCATCATCGTAGAAAACCAGTTGATTGGTCTGCTGATTGTCCATCAATGCTCGGCGCCGCGCAACTGGGATGACTTTGAAATTGACCTCATCCGCAACATCGCAACGCAGCTCAGCTATGCCGTAGAGCAGGCCCGTTTGTTTAGCCAAGCTGAAACCCTCTCGGAAGAACGTCGCCGCAAGCAAGAGACGATGCAAATGCAGTTGGTAGAACTGCTTAGTGAGGTAGAAGGGGCATCTCGGGGCGACCTGACCGTGCGGGCCGATGTCACCGCCGGGGAAATTGGCACCGTTGCCGACTTCTTTAACTCTATTGTGGAGAGCCTGCGTCAAATTGTGACCAAGGTAAAACAGTCCGCCGCCCAGGTCAATACCTCCCTAGGCGAAAACGAGGGAGCGGTGCAAGCCCTGGCGGATGAGGCTCTGCGCCAGGCGGAAGAGGTAACCCAAACCCTGACCTCGGTGGAGCAAATGACCGCCTCGATTCGGCAGGTGGCGGCCAACGCCCAGCGGGCAGCCACCGTCGCCAATAGCGCCTCGGCCACCGCCGCCAGCGGCGGCCAGGCCATGGATCTGACGGTGCAAAACATCCTCAGCCTGCGGGAAATTATCGGCGAGACCTCCAAAAAGGTGAAGCGCCTGGGCGAGTCGTCCCAACAGATTTCTAAGGCCGTATCGTTGATTAACCAGATCGCCATGCAGACCAACCTGCTGGCCATCAACGCCGGTATCGA
>DAIUJR010000024.1:67581-70924 GCA_036848635.1 Nodosilinea sp. CTOTU7336 | reverse complement strand
CACCAGCAGGACGCCGCTTGATTTCCGGCCATACACCAGATTTGACTATATCTCAAACCTTGAAACTGATCGGTCGCTAGCTGAAAGATTTTAGCCATGCGTTGCGGCTCAGGCCAGGTTTCGGAATGGTGCCGCAACCCTTTTGTCTCAAAGGCTAAAGGCAGATGCTCAGACTTGGTTAGCAATGATGCCGGGGTAATCGGTAAGGGTGTATCGTCGAGTTTTGGGGCAGGCTTGAGTCGATAACCCAGACCGTACACGGTTTCAATCGGGTTAGGCACTATGCCAGCGGCCTTGAGACGCTGCCGCAGGTCTTTAATCAAGTTGGTCACCGATCCTTCTACGGGGACGTCATCCATAGCCCAGAGGTGGTCGATAATGATGCTGCGGCTGAGCAGACGTTGGGGATGGCGGAGAAAAAGTTCGAGTAGCTCATATTCCTTTCCACTCAGAGTCGGCAGCAGCACGTCTAAAACAATCAAGTCATCGTGCCCCTGAATGGCCAGGTCTAGACCGGTTTTTCCACCGGTAACTCAGTCGACCGCGTAGCGATGGGCTACCAAGGTGGCGGAGAGCAATTCTCCGATGGATTGGTCATCTTCTATGACAAGAAGCTTCATGTTGCAATGCACTCCAAAGGGTATGGCTTAAACCGTAGAAATCCTTTCCAGCCCTACGATTACCACCCTTCGCTTGGGTGAAAAATCAAGACTTGATTAAGCTCAGCCCAGCAGCCTGAGGTTCAAGGGCACGGTTAACCCATCCCAGGATATGGAGTAGCCCTTGAGGCAATCAGTTAGCTAACGAGTCCAGTTGTAGAACTGGAATTTTGCCCCGGACAAACTTGGAGGTTTGCCCTAAATTAGACTTACTTTTAGCCAAACCCTCAGGTTTGAGCGATCGTGAGCAAGTTCAAAGACGTAGATTAAGACCCGCTTTACAGTTATAACCGCCCCCTAAACTGAAAATCACGTCATGAAAAATCCCTCTGCCCTCGGCGTTTCTCTCCTGGTGCTAGTGGCTGTGACCACCGGCATGGGATCGTCTGCGGCCAATAGCGATCGGTCGTTTTATGTGGCCTATGAGGCCCTGAGTTCAATTCTTTCTGACGCCACCGTCAGCGATGTAATCGGGCCTCATCAAAACCAGCAGGTCAACACTATTAGCCTAACCAGCGCTACCTTAGGAAAGCCTCACCGACTTACCATTACGGCCCCTGCGGCGACGACCCTGCGAGGCTACATCGAAATCAACGGTACCTTTCGACAGCCGTTGATGGGCCAATCAGCCTCCTTTGACCTCAGCCCGTTTTTGCAGGGGGCCACAACCCATGTGGCCATTGTGGGCGACTATACCCCCGCCACCGACCCGGTAACGATTACCTTTGACGGCCCCGACGCCATGGTGCAGCAGCAGGCTGGGGAGACCGGCGAGCTTGACTACCAGCTGAATTTAGTCATGCGGTAATTTTGGCGGTGAGGTGTCCATACATCAGGCAATCGAAAAGAGAGCAATCCCGACGACATTGAGGTAGGCCAGCAGGCGACGCAGTAGTTTGAGAATGGATCGAATACCCACCAAGGTCAAACTGGAGGGGTAGATCTGTAGAGTGGGCACGGCCCACCAGGTAAATCTTTAGGGTGGCACGGCCCACCCGACTAAGATCAGCGCCGTTCAACCCGACTATCTTTTTGAATAACGTCTTCTCATTGAATAACGTCTTCTCAGTCTCTCACTCGCTGCCGAATGGCTTCCGTGGTTTCGATTTGTTCGGGGCTAAACCCGGCCTGCTCTAGGTGGTTCAGATACTCTCGGCTACCGTAGCCCCCATCTAGCCCCAAGGCTTGCCGATACGGGGCCTCGGCTGCGGCCTGATCGCCGTTGGCCCAGTAGGCCAGGGCCAGGGCCACCCAGGGGTGGGGGTTGCCGGGTTCCAGTTCGGTAGCGGTTTGGGCCTGGGCAATGGCCTGGTTGGCCTGGCCCAGGCGTTCGTAAGCCAGGCTGAGATTGTAGTGGGCAATTTCATTGCCAGGCTGTAAGTCGGCGGCGCGGATGTGGGTGGCAACAGCGGCGTCTAGCTGACCATCCACCAGGTAGACAATGCCCAGGGCGTTGAGGGCGGGTACGTTGTCGGGGTTTTGCCGCAGGGCTGCCTGAAGCGCCTCGGCGGCGGGAGCACGGTAGCCCGCTAGGTGCTGAGTCCAGCCGAGGATGACAGAGCTGTTGGGATTTTGGGGATCAAGGGCGGCGGCAATTTTGAGGGCGGCAATCGCTCGCTCAAGATCCCCCTGTTGGCGATAGGCCAGCCCCTGCTGACGGTAGCGCTCGGCGGTTTGGGGATCAACCAAAAACGACGGATGCACTAGGGCCGCCAGGGTGGCCTGACTCAGGGTAGCGGCCTGAAACCCTACGGCAGCTTCGGTTTGGCAACTGACTAAGCTCAGCGCCCCCAGCACCACTGGCCCCAGGCGGCGGCAGATTAGAGATACCGTTGATTTTCTGTTCAGAGCCATTTCCATCGCGGCTTCTGCACCTGGGCCTATCCGTTCCGTCATCCTTATCAAGTCCTCCATGAAGAATAGTCGGACGGCGGCACAAGATCCAGCCCCGATGTATTGCAGACAGCACGGCAAAGACCAGCCCTTGCGGTAGCGTAGGGCTGGATCAGCGGTCAGATCATTCCAGGTGGGGCCGCGATCCTAAGCCTGAACCATCCTAATCTGGACGATATGGAGGCCGCACCATGGTAAAGACTAATCCGTCATCCCTTGGCTACCGCCAAATTCGCCAGGCCATGCGCCGAGCTGCCAAGGATGTTTTGGTGGCTAACGGCATTGAGCCTTCCACCCGACGGGGCAACAAAGAGCTTGACCTGGCCCTCCAGCGACTGGCCAGGCAA
Source organism: Nodosilinea sp. CTOTU7336 (assembly GCA_036848635.1). Taxonomy (GTDB): domain Bacteria; phylum Cyanobacteriota; class Cyanobacteriia; order Phormidesmidales; family Phormidesmidaceae; genus Nodosilinea. Next base: position 68,025 of record DAIUJR010000024.1, on the reverse strand, counting down.
TCCTACGACAGCCTGGAGGTGGCTACCGAAGTAGGCCAAGCCCTGGGCCAAAAAATCGTCGAACTCTCCCAGGCCCAGGGTACAACTAACCTGGATGGCGGCATTGTTCGCCAAATGCTGCTGACGGGGGAGATTCCCACCGTCCCCAAGCTTTCTCAAAAGCCTCCCAAAACAACTCCGGTGGTCATGATGCCTTCCCAGGCTGCCCCTAGTAAAGCTAAGGCAACCGCGGTTGAAGCAGCTGAAACTGAGGCGGCACCCATCGATTCTGAAGTTGTTCCTGAGGCTGTTCCCGATCAAGTCATTGTCCCGGTGGTTAAAAGCTCCATCGCTGAGGATATCACTGACGGGATTGTGGATAAAGCGGACGCGGCGGTGGATGAAGCGGACGCGGTCGAGGATAAAGCGGACGCGGTCGAGGATAAAGCGGACGCGGTCGAGGAT
>DAIUJR010000024.1:0-67481 GCA_036848635.1 Nodosilinea sp. CTOTU7336 | reverse complement strand
GAAGCGGACGCGGCGGTGGATGAAGCGGACGCGGCGGTGGATGAAGCGGACGCGGCGGTGGATGAAGCGGACGCGGTTGTGGATGAAGCGGACGCGGTCGAGGATGAAGCGGACGCAGTTGTGGATGAAGCGGACGCGGTCGAGGATGAAGCGGATGCGGTCGAGGATGAAGTGGACGCGGTCGAGGATGGAGCTGGTGAAGTTTCTGAGGAAGCAGTTGCCATAGCCGCTGACGATCTCGTCTCTGAAGCCATGGCTGACAACGTTTCGACCGCCGATTCTACCCCAGAGGATACCTTAGACCTCGTCGCGGCAGGGGATGAAACCCTTGACTCTGAAGCTGAACCAGCGGTAGTAGGGTAATCGGCTGGGCGTATGACGCTGGCTATCACCAACATTGATGCCGATGTCCAAAAGCCGAATCGTTAGCATTTAACTTTTGCTCTAGAATTTGGTCAATGGTTACAATGCGCTAGCGTATGGCGGGTTTGGCCCTGGGCGTTCTCTTTATATTGAGTAGGGCTTTACCGGGGTACCAATCGGGTTTACGTTAGCCTTAATAGTTCACTTTCCTCAACGGCACCCTATGGCTATCGGATATCTTGCGCTTGTGCTCCATGCCCACCTGCCCTACGTGCGGCACCCCGAAAGTGACTATGTGCTCGAAGAGGAGTGGCTGTTCGAGGCCATTATTGAGACCTACGTGCCCCTGATTACGATGTTTGAGGGGCTGAAGCGTGACGGCATCGACTTCAAGCTGACCATGAGCATGACGCCGCCCCTGGTCTCCATGCTGCGGGATCCGCTGCTGCAGGAGCGGTTTGATGCCCACCTGGCGATGCTGGAAGAACTCACCGAGCTAGAGGTGGAGCGCCACGTCCACAACGGCCACCTGCGCTACCTGGCCGAAACCTACGCCGAAGAGTTCAACCACGTCCGCAACCTGTGGGAGAACTACGATCGCGATTTAGTCACTGCCTTTAAGCAGTTTCAAGATTCTAACAATCTGGAAATCATCACCTGCGGGGCCACCCACGGCTACCTGCCGCTTATGAAAATGTACCCCGAGGCGGTGTGGGCACAGATTCAGGTAGCGACCGAGCACTACGAAGAGACCTTTGGACGCCCCCCCTCGGGCATTTGGCTGCCAGAATGTGCCTACTACGAGGGCCTAGAGCGGCTGGTGGCCGATGCCGGGCTGCGCTACTTTCTTACCGATGGCCACGGCATTCTCTATGCTCGGCCCCGGCCTCGGTTTGGCTCCTACGCGCCCATCTTTACCGAGAGCGGGGTGGCGGCCTTTGGTCGCGATCATGAGTCGTCTCAGCAGGTTTGGTCGTCCCAGGTGGGCTACCCCGGTGCCCCTGAATATCGCGAGTTCTACCGCGACCTGGGCTGGGATGCGGAATATGAGTACATCAAGCCCTACGTGATGCCCAACGGCCAGCGCAAGAACGTGGGGATCAAGTATCACAAAATTACCGGTAAGGGCCTGGGCCTGTCTGATAAAGACCTGTACGACCCCTACTGGGCCAAGGAAAAGGCCGCTGAGCACGCCGGTAACTTTATGTACAACCGCGAGCAGCAGATCAGCGCCCTGCACGGCCTGATGCAGCGCCCGCCGATTATTGTCTCCCCCTACGATGCCGAGCTGTTTGGCCACTGGTGGTACGAAGGCCCCTGGTTCCTCGACTACCTGTTCCGCAAGAGCTGGCACGACCAGAGCACCTACGAAATGACCCACCTGGCCGACTACCTGAAGGATCACCCCACCCAGCAGGTCTGTCGTCCCTCCCAGTCGAGCTGGGGCTACAAGGGCTTTCACGAATACTGGCTGAATGAAACTAACGCCTGGATTTACCCCCACCTGCACAAGGCCACCGAGCGTATGATCGAGTTGGCCAAGCGGGAACCCGCCGACGAGCTAGAATGGCGCGCCCTCAACCAGGCGGCACGCGAGCTGCTGTTAGCCCAGTCGTCGGACTGGGCCTTCATCATGCGCACGGGGACGATGGTGCCCTACGCCATTCGCCGTACCCGCTCGCACCTGATGCGCTTTAACCAGCTATGGGATGACCTCAACCTGGGTAAAGTTGATGCCGGCTGGCTGGAAAAGGTGGAGGCGGTGGATAATATCTTCCCCAATATTAACTACCGGACGTATCGCCCCCTCTAGATGCCTGCAATTCTGTTCAAGACAGCTCGGCCCAATGGTCTGTAGCCTGAGTTAGACCATTGGCCAGGGGCAAGTTTATGGAGTCCAGAAGCTTTTTCAAAGACCTCTCGCTGTCAGCGGTGATTGCAGGTTTTGTCACGGTGCTGGTGGGCTTTACCAGCTCAGCGGTGATTGTATTTCAGGCGGCCCAGGCGCTTAATGCCTCCGCCGCCGAAATTGCCTCCTGGATATGGGCCCTGGGGTTGGGTATGGGGGTGACCTGTATTGGGCTATCGCTGCGGTACCGGGTGCCGGTGGTGACCGCCTGGTCTACCCCCGGTGCGGCCATGCTGATTACCTCGGCGGCGGGGGTGCCGATGGCCTCGGCCATCGGGGCGTTTTTGATCTCCGCTTTGCTAATTACCCTGTGCGGGTTTACCGGCTGGTTTGAGCGGCTAATCAGCCGCCTTCCCCTCTCCATTGCGGCGGCAATGCTGGCCGGGGTGCTGCTGCGGTTTGGGCTGGATGTGTTTGTGGCCATGCAAACCCAGTTTGTGATGACCTTTGCGATGTTTTGCACCTACTTACTCATGCGCCGGGCCTGGCCGCGCTATGCCGTAGTGGCGGCCCTGGGGCTGGGCATCGTGATAGCGGGAATGCAGGGGCTCTTACAGTTCGATGGGGTGAGTCTGCAGCTGGCCCAGCCGGTGCTGACGGTGCCCCGGTTTTCGGTGGGGGCGCTGGTGGGGGTGGCGTTGCCCCTGTTCGTGGTCACCATGGCTTCCCAAAATGTGCCGGGAGTGGCGGTGATGCGGGCCTCGGGCTATGTCGTGCCGGTTTCTCCGCTGATTGGCTGGACGGGTGCCACCACCCTGGTGTTGGCACCCTTTGGCGCCTTTGCCGTGAACCTGGCCGCCATTACCGCCGCCATTTGCATGGGGCGAGAGGCCCACGAGAACCCCGATCGGCGCTATGTGGCGGCGATCGCCGCCGGAGGGTTTTACCTGTTAATTGGGCTGTTTGGGGCGACGGTAGGGGCGGTGTTTGCCGCCTTTCCGCCCGAGCTGGTGCTGGCGATTGCCGGGCTGGCGCTGTTGGGCACGATCGGCAACGGTTTGGCCACGGCCCTAGGCCACGAAAAAGACCGAGAACCGGCCCTGATTACGTTTTTGGTCACCGCATCGGGGGTGACGCTTTGGGGCATAGGGTCGGCCTTTTGGGGGCTGGCGGCCGGGGTGCTGGCCCTGGTGGTGCTGCAAGCCAGCCCCAGCCGCTGGCGGTAGATGGTTTTAGGTGGCATGGCGGTTTGTCCCTGGCCGATGATTAATACCAAATCCGAGTCGTATAGCCCCGCTTCCCCACAGGCCAAACCCTAGGGGTGTTGGCGCAGCCTAGCCAGAGGCTTTATGGTATTCGCCCGATTGAATCGGGGGTAACCAGGCAGGATTTGGTATAAGCCAGGGGCAGAAGGTTCGGCTGCGGAGGGTAGAGCCGCCTAAAGTTGAGGGTTGTGGCTAAATTCTTTCCCCTAACGCGTGCCTCTAAGGGCAAACCCTGGTACGCTAAATGTCTAAATTCTAGAGTCATCCTTTCGCGGTGAAAACGTCGCCCGTGTTAGCGCCATTTGAACTACTTTGGGCACTGATTGGCCTGGTTCTCACCATTTTGGCGACCTGGATGGAGGCGTTTACCATTAACCCGCCCTGGGCCTGGGGCGACTCGGGGATGGAGCTGCTGTCGCTGGGGGTGAGTTTTCAGGTGGGGGCGGTTTTGCTGACGGGTTGCGTGGGGGGACGAAATGCCGCCGCTTTGTCGCAAATTGCTTATCTGGTGCTGGGGCTAGCCCTGTTTCGGGTGTTTGAGTTTCCGGTGTTTACCCAGGGGGGCGGGCTGAGTTACGTGCGCGAGCCGGGGTTTGGCTACCTGATTGGCTTCGTGCCGGCGGGCTGGGTCTGCGGTTACCTCGCCTTTCAAGATCCGCCCAAGCTAGAAACCCTGGCCTATAGCTCGCTCTGCGGCCTAGGAATTATCCACGGGCTTGGCCTTATTTACCTGACCCTGGCTTCCCTGCTAGGCTGGCTACAGACGGTATCTACCTCTTACTGGGAGCTGCTACTGGGGTATTCTATTTTGCCGCTGCCTGGTCAGCTCGTGGTGGTTTGCGCCGTAGCGGTGCTGTCTTTAACCCTGCGGCGTTTCTTATTTTATTGAGTCCATGACCCTTCGCAATCGTTTTTTCTGGATCGCGGCCGTGCTGGGTCTGGTGCTAGATCAGCTCACCAAGCTCTGGGTGGCCCGAACCTTTGAATTGACCACCCCACCCGATTCGCTGCCGCTTTGGCCGGGGGTGTTTCATTTCACCTACGTCACCAACAGCGGGGCGGCGTTTAGCCTGTTTAGCAATAATGGCGAATGGCTTAAGTGGCTATCCATGGGGGTAAGTCTGGGGCTCATGGCTCTGGGCCTCTGGGTATACCTGCCCAACCGCTGGGAGCAGGTTGGCTATGGCCTGATTTTGAGCGGCGCGTTGGGTAACGGCATCGATCGTCTGCTAGCCGGGGAAGTGATCGATTTTCTCGATTTTCGGCTGATTCGGTTTCCAATCTTTAATGTCGCCGATGTGTGCATTAATATTGGCATCATCTGTTTGCTGATTGCCGCGCTGAATACACCGGCTAAATCTAACGGTGAGTAGGCTATTTCCATAGCTATGGTTGCAATGGTCTGGGGATTAACACGACTCTCTATGACCCATATTCACCTGCTGACGACCCGTCACCGCATCGCATCGCCCCAGTACGGGATTCTATTGGAACTAGAAACCATTTTGGCAAGTTGTGCCGATGTGCAGCTGGTTTGCCCGCTGGCACGGCAGGTCTATAGGCGGTCAACCACCGCCTCTCCCCTAGTCCGCACTATTACCCAAAAGACCCTGCGCCGCAGCATCGGCTTGTTTCACCCCATTCCAGAGGTCGACTTGCCCCCTGCTAAGGGTGATGTCAACGTCCTGCTCATTCTCGGGCTGAATGGGTCTGACCTGGAGGCCCTGGCGGCCATTCCCCGCTGGCGGCGGCGCTATGACCTGGTGGTGGCCTACCTGTTTGACTGCTGGGTCGTAGAGGCCCTGCCCCGGATCGCGGCTCAAATTGACCATTTGTTTATTCCATTCCCCGAAATGCAGGCCGTTCTAGAGGCTCGCCTGGGTCTGCCGGTGTCGCTGTTGCCCTTTGGGGCCGATGTGCTCGGCCAGGGGTCGGCCCGCCTCGACCGCCCGGTGGATGTGATCAGCTACGGGCGCAACCCCTTAGCCTATCACCAGACTCTGGTTACCAGCTTCGGCCAACCGGGGTCAAACCGGCTCTACTACACCCACCCAACCGCCCAAACGGAAGTTTTTCCGACCCTGCCCTACGGGCCGGAGCGGTTTGACTACCAGCACCGGCTGCTGCTGGGCAAAATGCTGCGGCGCAGCAAAGCCGCCCTGGCCTTTAGCAACACCTACACCGCCCAGGTGCCCAGCACCGTTACCCCCCATGTGGCCCACCGGGTGCCGGTGCCGATTTTGGGCTATCGCTGGTTTGAGATCTCGGCCACCGGCTGCGCGGTGATTGGCAAACGCCCGAAATCACCGCTGCTGGCCGAATACCTGGGCTGGGAAGATGCTACAATTGAGCTGCCTGACGACCCTCGCCTAGGAGTTGATTTTATTGGCAACCTGCTGGGCGATACCGATCGCATGGCGGCTATCCACCAGCGCAACTATCGCGAAAATCTGATCCGCAATGACTGGCGGCACCGCCTGCGAATGATGTTTGAGCGGCTGGCGCTGCCCCTGCCGCCTCGGCTTAAAAACCAGCTTGGGGAGATTGAACGCCGTTACGCCGCTGCTCAGATGCCTGGCACGGCTGACAGCGGTTTACCTGAGTAAAGGGCGGCGTTAAATATGCATATCATTAGCGATGGCTGAGGTTCAGGGTTTACGGTTCAGACTGACAAAAGTTGCTCGCGTAGGTTGGGTTGAGGTGACGTAGCTGGCTTCCCGCAGGGTAACCCAACACCAGTAATGGTTTTGTTGGGTTACGCTATCGCTAACCCAACCTACGGCAGAATGAGAGTTTCAAGAGTTTTGTCAGTCAATCAAGGTATAGGGTTCATGGTAGGGAGCACTTCCGCCGTTGTGTGCTAGGCCAGCAACGCACAATTAAAAAATAAGGAAGACAGTACTGCTGTCTTCCCTGGAGAGAAAATTTTGTTCTACAAAAAATTAATCGATGGCTTGCTTGAGATTGTCCTTGATGTTTTCCTTGGTATGCTCGACCTCAGCCTCGACTTGCTTGGCCTGACCTTCCGCTTTTTGTTGCGGATCGCCGGTTACTTCACCAACTATCTCCTGAAGCTTACCTTCAACATTTTTGATGGTAGCTTTAGCTCTATCTTCAACTGACATGGATTCAGCCTCCCGCCTAATCTATACCCTACTACCTTAGGATTAAGGGGCTAAATTCCCATCTATCCAAGGAGATATTCCGAATTGGCTAGCGCTAACTCACGATACCCACTTACCCACTAGCCAGTTCACCACGCCGCCCCGGTAGGGGGCACAGATGTCGTGAATTCGCGCTTCGGCGTAGCGGCAGCCATAGAAGCTCAAAATATTACCGTAGACCCCGTTGGCGTAGAACGGGCTGTCGTGTTCTAAATCCATCCCTTGGAGGTCAAAGATTTTGGCTTTGGTGCCAGCGGCATAGTCCACCATGACGCTGAACCCGTAGCCTCGCTGCTGCAGCACCGTCAAACAGTCGAGAGTGCCCTTGAGAAACTTTGGTGACCATCCCTTTTCACCCGATTTACGGCTGCTGCCGCCGCCGTACTCAAACATGACTAGCTTGGGCAATTGCGCGGTGGGTAAAGCCAAGAACTGGTTGATGGCTACCGGCTCCCAGCCTTCAATGTCGAGCTTAAAGCAGGTGATTTGGGGGGTGACGACCCGCTGAAGCAGGGTAGGCAAATCCAGGGTGGGCACCTGCCGGGTTTCCGCCGAGGCCCCAAACCAGTCCGCCGCCAGGGAGCTAAAGTTTACGTTCGCCACATTGGCAAACTGGCCCATGTGCAGGGTCTGGGTACCCACCTGGGCCGAAAGGCACTGCTCAATCAGCTGAATCGGGTACCGCTGGCAGATGGCCCGCAGGGTATCCGTGGGGGCCGGCTCAACGGCGACGGTGGTAAAGCCCAGTTGGGCAAACAGTTCGCAGTAAAAGGCAAAGGTGCCCACGCCGACGTCAAAGCAAACGCCGCTACGATCCGGGTCAAGCTCGGGTAAAATTTGCTTTAGCAAGGCTTGACAGCAGGCTTCAACACGCATGGGTTAGGAACTGCCTAGAAGGTCATAGGGGCAATGGGCTCGATATCTGGATCGTAACCCCCTACCTGGCTAGTGCGCAGCACCCAGGCCGAAGCTCCATAGTTTAAAAACATGCGCACTACCACGTCGCTGGCTTTGCGGGGCAGCACCGTGCGCCAGCTGCCCAGACCCATAAGCAGGTTGCGCAAGGGCTCGTCTTCAATGGAACTGCCGAGGTTGAACTCGTTCTTCTCCCAGGTAGGGCGCATATTACCCAGGGGCTGAAGGATGTCTTTCAGATCCTGGCCAAAGGCCACCATCTGGCGAAAATCATCGGCCTGGTCAGGGCTGCGGCTGGCCCAGTCGCGCAGTTCGGCCTCCTGCGCCTGTAGACCCCGGTCCACACTCTGAAGGCTAGCGAACAGGGCCTGGTTCGAGTCTTGGGAGCAGTTGTTGGAGGGGCCGACATAGGTGCCGCCGGTGCCGTCGCCGATGCGGTAGCGGGCGGTCATGGCCTGGAGGTGGGCCTCCATGCGGCTGAAGGGGGACAGTTGAATGCCGTCAAAGTCATAGCGGCGCTCAAAGGCATCAAGCTTGACGATAATATCGCAGGTAGGGCGGCTACCCAGCCAGCCCCGCTGGCGATCGCCCTGGTAGCGCGACCAGTGCAGGGTACCGGCTATTAGGCCGTCGATATTGTGGCAGTACACCTGGTAGTAGCGAATGTCGAACCGCAGCTCGTCGGCCAAGGGGTCACGAATCACGTCGGCTCGACCGTAGGCAAAGTGGCCAAAGAAGATCGGCGTGGCGGCGGCGGGCTCCTGGTTATTACCGCCGATGCCGCCGTAGTTGTGGAGCAGGAGGGCGCGATCGCCCTCCTGCCAATCGCCGATGGCGGCGGCGATGGCCTCGGGCCTGCCGTTGTCACGGGTGGTGCAAAGCACGGAGGAAACCTTGCCCTTTTGGGCCACCACGTTGGCCCAGGATTCTTTGCGGATATATCGATAGGCCGCCTTGGCGCCGCCAAACACCACCCGCTGGGGCTGGAGCTGAAACAGAGCGCGGGGTGCCCAAGACTGCACTACAAAGGTGCCAGCGCTGTCTTGGGCCCCGTTGATGTACCAGCCCGACTCGTTCTGGGGCGATGTCTCAATATTTTGGGTGGTGGAGGGGTAGCTGCCGTAGGCTTCCGCCAGCCGCACCGCAGGCAGGCTGACTACCTCCTCAGGGCCGTCGAAACGGCGGGTAGCCCGGTTGAAGTGCCGCACCCGAAACTGATCGGTGCCTGCCACCGGCTCGATGAACTGCACCAGCCCGGTGTAGCGCCCGGTCACCTCCACCGGAGATGTGTCGATCCGCAGGGTAATGCCATCCGCCCCCGCGCTGATCTGGGGATTTTCCACCATGACGATCATCACGTCTTCGGGCAGAGAGGCCGCCAGCGACTCTAGGGGATCGACCTGGAGCCAGTGGTTAATGCGCACCGGGTGAATGACTCCGCCAAAGCGGCTACCGTACTCGGCATCGGCGCTAAAGTGCACATCGCGGGTGACCGCCTGCACAAACTTTTGGGTGAGGGGATGGTCTGACCAGCCCAGCTTTACCACCTGACCCACCAGCCCCTGGTGGGGAGGTGGTGCGTGGTGAATTTCATAGAAAACGCCCTTAAATCGCTCTAGTTTAGGGGGCAAAATCAGCCGTCCTACCCAGTCACCAATGGGCACATAATGGGCCGGGTCGGGCCGCAGGTGCAGGGGATAGCTTTGGTGCCGCACCAGGGGGTTGGCCTGAAAAATATCGTAATGGCTGGTTTTGACCACCCGCTCAATGCTGGCCTCGAGAATTTCCCCCTTGAGGATGGCGTCGATGGTGTCGATGGTCTGGGTGAGGGAGCTGCGACCGTCGGCCAAAATCAGCTTCGGGTCGAGAATGCCCCCCGGCACCTGGTGCCCCACCGGCCCCATGGGAATAAAGGTAATCTTGCCCCGCCGCTTAGCCCGGTTCCAGTAGGACAGGGGAAACAGCCTCCACCGGCCCGGAAACATCTTGGGGCCGATGCGCTCCACCTGGTCTTTCTCGCCCACCAGGTGATACAGGTGCTCCAGCTTCAAAATATTGCTGTTGGCGCTAATGACTCCGCCCAGGGAGATCACGTCGATCGGTGCGCCCAGGGCCCGCTTCAGGTAGGGGGCGCTAGCGCAGGCCATCTGCCCGCCGCCGCTGTAGCCAATGAAGGTGACCGGGGTGCCGCTGCCCAGCTGGTAGCCGTTGTTAACCAGGCCGTTAAACACCACCTGGGCAATGCCCTGGTTATACAGAGGGCCATAGCGCTTGTCGGCAGAAACCCCCACAATCAAAACGTTGCGGATGTTCACGAACAGCCCCAGCACGCTCATCGGGTTGGCGAACCGCAGCTTGTCGGCGTACTTCCAGAAAAAGGCCAGGGGGCGGTCTTCATCCAGGGGGTTGTTCATCACCGAGTAGGGCATGATGCCGCGAATCAGCGCCACGTCCTCCGGCAGGGTGGGGGCCAGGGTGTCGAGAAATTCCTCAATATCCGGCAGGTACTCAAAGGTTGATTTGCCAATGCCGTCGAGATAAACAATGTAGCGGTTGAACCCAGAATTGTCCTCCACCGGCTGGGCCAGACTACCGGCATTGACGGTGGTATTGACCTCGTCGTCGTACCAACCGGCCCACCAGCCGAGGGTTTCAAGGGGGGCCAGCAGCCCCGCCACCACCAGGGCCACCACCCCCACCCAGACCAGGTTTAGCACCAGCCGAATTAGCCGGGGTAGGGTGGCGAACCAGCCAAACCACCACTCCCGCAGGGGCCGCAGAAAAATAATTACCACCACGGTGAGCAGCACCAGAGCCAGCAGGCTCAGAAAGGTCTTAAAGGCTTTGCCCAGTCCTCGGGGTCGGCTGCGACCCACATCGGGCACCGGCAGCACCGCCCCAGCGCCAACCGTAGCCCCTGCCAGGGCGGTGGGTTCCCCCGTAATGGCAGCCAGCAGGTCGCCCTGGCGCAGGTTATCCATCTGCTGGGTGAGCTGATCTGTCCAGCGGGTAGAGGTTTGGGAGAGGCTATCCTTCATCGAGGCGGTAATTTCTCGCCGGCTGGTAACCAGATCTACCCCGGCGGCCAGGTTGGCAATGCGCTTGCCCAGGTTGGCCACCGGGCGGCCAATGGTGTTTTGAAGCACCTGTAATACAACCCAGCCAAAGATGACATAGCCAAAGGAGCGCCCAATGCTGAGGTCGGCAACGGCCCCAAACCCCACCACCATGGCCAGCAAATGCCACACCGACAGCACATTTAAGATGGGCACCCCCAGGTAGGGCATGGCCCCCAAAAAGCTAAACAAAAGTGGTGCGTAAGCCAGCCCCAGCACCGTAACCAAGTGGGCAAAGGATACCTTGTCAGACCAGGGAACCAGGGTAATCAGCCAGGTGCTTAGCACGAGAGCCAAAAAGCCGAAGAGAAACAGCACCGCATTAATCACCAGGCTAAAGATGAAGCGAGCGGGCTTGACCTGGTTAATAAAGAGAATAATGCTCTGACCAATGCCCTGGGATAGCCCCGCCAGCAGCACCACCAGCAACGCCAGCCGAAAACCAGCGGGTACCGTAATGGCAATGCGAAATGCCTCGGCATTGAGGGCAAAGACGTACCCAATGACTTCCCAGAAGCGATCTAGCATGGCTTAAGCCCCAAAACCGTTTTGCAAATTTTACTCTAGGGCGAGGCTCAACGCGACCTTCGTTATGTAAATCAAAGAATTCTGAAGGTACGAAGAAAATGCCTCTTAGATCGACCTGGCGGCATCTGCATGAGGGAGTAGGGCAACGTAGTCAGTGAGCTTCATCCACCCGACAGATAACCTTTTTATCAATATTTATATTGGCCAGATAATTGAGAACTATCGTTAAGATAACCTAAAGATTACTTATTACTATCAGTTTCATATAATTTTATTGTATCATCCTCAAAACCATTCTAGACCGTTCTCTTCAGCGGTTAATGACGAGTTCAGACATCTTGATTTGCCTGGCTTGTGAGGATTTGGACTGAGTCTTCACCCAAATCCTCGCAGTGAACTCTACCCTTAAAAATTCAGGCTGAACAGGTAGCTGGTGTTGAGCAACTAGCTATAGCTAGTAGAATTCTTTGAGATTCATGAAAAAGCGCTTTAAGACTATTTTAACCTCATCTTTATCTAGGCATTAATAATGCGTGTGAGCATAGACTTTAAGGACAGTTTAGTCCTTGAAAAAATGAGTATGAAGCGTTGGCTTTGCAGCCTTCATCCATTTAATTAGCCTGCCAAAATTAAGCTCGTTCAACCCAGGTGGAACTCGAAAGGCCCTTGCCGGTTTCTTTCGGTCGTCCATTTATGGACAGCATCTTTTGGTGGCTAATAGCTTAATTTACTGTGTACACCATCCGGTCGTGAGGAGCATGCAAAATGATCAACATCATTCGTACCAATTGTCTAAAGCCGGGCCTGTTGCTGGCCGCAGCGGCCGTAGCCAGTTTAGCCGGTTGTCGAACAGCAACAGCTCCAGATGCCACCGCCCCAGGCACCACCGAGGGGTCTGGCCCTGCCCCCTTGGCCCAAAGCGTTGCTTTAACGGGGGCGGGGGCTTCTTTCCCGGCACCGCTGTATCAGAACTGGGCGATCGCGCTCAACCAAAAAGAGCGCAACCTGCAGGTTAACTACCAGTCCATCGGTAGCGGCGCGGGGATTGAGCAGTTCACCGCTGGAACCGTAGACTTTGGGGCCAGCGATACCGCCATGACCGACCAGCAAATGGCCGCCGTGACCCGAGGCACAATGCTACTGCCGATGTCGGCGGGCAGCATTGTGTTTGCCTATAACCTGTCGGGGGTTGAGACCGGGCTAAAGCTGACCCGGCAGACCTATGTGGATATTATGCTGGGCAAGATTACCAACTGGAACGACCCCGCCATTGCCGAGGCCAACCCCGGTGTTACCCTGCCCGACCAGCGGATTACGGTGGTGCACCGCTCTGACGGCAGCGGTACCACCGGGGTACTAACCAAACACCTCAGCGACATTAGCGACGAATGGGAGAGTTCGATCGGCCAGGGCAACGCGGTGGAGTGGCCCGGCGGCGGCAACTTTGTGGGTGCCAGGGGCAATGAAGGGGTAACGGCCCAAATTCAAAACGTTCAGGGTGCCTTTGGCTACATTGAGTATGGCTTTGCCTCCAACAACGGCCTGGCTGTAGCGGCGCTGGAAAATGCGTCGGGTAACTTCATCGTGCCGTCCGACGAGAGCGCCGCCGCCACCCTGGCCGCCGTAGAGCTGCCTGAAAACCTGCGCGCCTTCATCACTGACCCAGAGGGGGAAGAGTCATACCCCATCGTCACCTATACCTGGATGATGATGTTCCAGGAAAACCCCGATGCCCTCAAGGCCGAAGCTCTGGAGCGGTGGATTGAGTTTGGCCTCAATGATGGGCAAGAAGTTGCCCCTTCCCTGGGCTACGTGCAGTTGCCCACCGCCGTGCGTGAAAAAGTAGCCGCCGCCGCCGATCAAATTAGCCCTGATTACACCATTACTCTGCGGGATCTGAAGTAGGCTCGAAATATTAATCCTTGATCGAAAGGTTTAGCTTTTATGATTCGTACCTTGAAAGAAATGCCTGTCATTTCCGTGAAAACAGAACTCCACAGCCAGTACAACGCTTCCTGATGGAGCCCCGCCTGAACCCTGCCCCCGTACAACTGGGGGCAGGAAATGACAGCCATGACTGCCGTTATTAGCCCTCTTCTTGCTGATCGTCAAGCTGATTTAAGTGGATGTGCTTGTAGCCCAGCTTGAGCTTAAACTCGTCCCCAGGCTTTAGCCCCATTTCCTGGGTATAGGCGGCACCGATAACGATTTGACCGTTCTGGTGAACCGTGAGTCGGTAGGAGGCTTCACGGCCTCGACCATCTTTTTGTGCTTTAGCCGGTTCAAGCTGAATACCCTTAGCCTCAAGCAGAGCGTCATAGAACTCAGCTAGCTTAATGCGCACCTGGCCATTCTTTGAGGTCGTGGTATAGCCACAGGCTTTAGCCATTTCACGCTTGGAGAGATGAGAAAATTCTTTGACTTTTTGTAGCAGGGCTTTGCCGGCAAGCGGGCTTGATTGATCAGCCATTGTAATGATGAGTTCCTTTCTGGGTCTAACAGAGTTGAGCAAATAAGATTTAGCTGTAGAAATCCTACCTGATGTTTTAAGCAATGGCACAGGTGAAAATGATTTTTGGGGCTGATTTTTTATCAATCTTAGCAAAAACCCTGGCCCAGCTTAGACTGAGAACCTTGCTGGGGCAAATTCTAAACCCTCACCTAACTCTGGGGCCGGTGGGTGTCGTGCCAGTAAGTTGCCGAAACGGTTTACTCAAGTGGCTGTGGCGATTAAACCTGGGAAAGTTGATGTCGAGGTAACCCGCTTGGGTAGATCAGACGCATTGGTCGGGTTAGTGATTCAATCTGGGTCGGGGGGCGACTGAGGGTCGATTAGACATCTCCAGAAATGTCCTGAAACTCCCGTGGTGTCGTGGCAAAATCTGGATTGTTGGAGAGGTCTATTGAGTAACGGCCTGCATAATAGCAGATGCCATGCGAATTTCGGCGTTGCTGGACGCAGGTCTGAATCAAGCATTCAATGCCCTTCGTAGGGGCAAACGGTCATTTGCCCCTACCCAAATTCATGCCTCAATTCAGCAACACCCGAATTTCTATATACCGAGCATCCCCATTCCAGCAAGCCAAGAAAGGCATTGCGGCGGGAGTAATGGCAATATCGCCTTTGCCGTAAAGGCTGGCATGGGTATGTCCTCCCTTAGTTTGGAGTAGATTTATCGGGCGAGTCGCCAGAGAACGATAATGGGTATGTTCACCCCTGTACTGAGTTCTGCCTTCGCTAGCAGAATGCTGAAATTGCTCAACCTAAATATTTTCCCAACCCTGGTGACGGCTGGACAAAATTGGCAAGTTGGTGCCCTCAATCTGTTAGCTAACAGAAATTTTCACGCTAGTACACGACGGCGGAAGTCTCCCTACCCTTGTGAAGATTCCCTACCGTAAACCGTAAACCATAGACCGTAAACCCTAAACCTCAGCCATCAGTTTGTCTAAACACTACTCAAAGCCCCTTTTAGCCAGGGTTTGAGACGATTAAGAGCGCTTTATAACTTCGGCTCGCCTGTAATACTTGTCAGCTCAGGGGTTTATGGGTCAATAATCCATGGTTTGTCAGCCAGCTAGCCTGATCAGTTACGGCCCTAAGCCCCACCCATGGAAGGATTTAGGCTGGTAAATTTTGGTGCAGAATAAATTTGGCTCGACTCCTTTACTCCGTAACCTTGCAGAATAATTCAGAATAGAGCCAAGCCAATGTTTAAGCCTTAGCTTTAAATCACCATGGTATTTTTTCGGCTTGTTTCCACCCTGGGTGCCGCTGTACTTGGAGGCTTGATCCTGACCAACTGTGCCCCATCTACCCTGCAGCCATCCACCGCCCAGAAAGATCAAGACTCCCTGGCGGAGAACGTTGCGCCAGAGCAGGCCGATGCGGCCGTAGCCACGGCCGCATCGGTGCAGCCCGTCACCGTGGTTGAAAACCTGGAGCACCCCTGGGGCATGGCCTGGTTGCCCGATGGGTCAATGCTGGTAACGGAGAGACCGGGTCGGCTGCGACTAATTCGAGATGGCCAGCTTGATCCGACTTCCATCGGCGGAGTGCCTGAGGTCTTGGCCTTTGGCCAGGGAGGGCTGCTAGACGTGGCCCTTCACCCCCAGTTTGAGCAAAATAACTGGGTGTACTTCACCTACGCCCACGGTACCCCCCAGGCTAACCGCACCCGTGTCGCCCGTGCCCAGTTTGACGGTACTGCTCTAACCGACTGGACAGTGATTTTTGAAACCAACCGGGCCAAAGAAGATGGCCAGCACTTTGGTTCGCGACTGGTGTGGCTGCCCGACAATACCCTGCTGGTGTCCATTGGCGACGGCGGCAATCCCCCATTACAGCTGGAGGGCAACTTGATTCGCAACCAGGCGCAAAACTTGCAAAGCCACCTGGGTGCCATAGTGCGCCTGAATGATGACGGCTCGGTGCCCAATGATAATCCCTGGGTGGAAAACTCCGATGCCGATCCGCTGATTTGGAGCTATGGCCACCGCAATATTCAGGGGTTGGCTCTAGATTCGGCGACACAGCAGGTTTGGGCGACGGAACATGGAGCGCGCGGAGGCGATGAAGTCAACCGCCTGGAGCCAGGGAAAAACTACGGCTGGCCCATTGTCACCGGCAGCGAAGAATATTCAGGTGGGCCGGTTTCGACGGAGCAATCGCGCCCCGACATGGTAGACCCTAGCGAGGTCTGGACTCCCTCGATCGCTCCCTCGGGGCTAGCGGTGTACCGGGGCGATCGCTACCCCCAGTGGCAGGGCCAGCTATTTGCTGGCGGGCTGGTCTCCCAGGATGTCCGCCGCCTTGAGCTGGATGCCGAAGGCAACGTTGTTAGCCAAGTCGCTATCCCCATTGGGGAGCGGGTGCGCGACGTGCGCCAGGGGCCAGACGGGTTTCTCTACATACTCACCGATGCCCCGACTGGCCGTTTGATCCGGCTAGAACCGGCTGCTGCCGAACCGTCCTAGCTCAGCCGATTTAAGCCGCATAGTCAAACACCGCATCTAAATACAGCCGATTAATACGCCGGTCGCTAATGCCGTTTTGCATGAGAAATAGCGACAGGGCAGCGCAGCAGACTCGATGTTGACTCCAGGTCGGATGGGTCTCCACATAGGTCTGCATCGCCTGGTAAAGCTCATCTGGCACCTCTACGTTCAAGCTAATGCGCGGGGCCATAGCTGCGATTCTTTGCTCACTCATCCCACTCTCCCCAAACTGAAAATTACGCACCAAAATACTGCCCCCCTCACCCTGGCAAGCTGTACACCCCATTAAGAAGGCGTGAACAAGTTGGTTCAAGGGTGACTATTGGAGCACTTTGTAAGCTGGTCGAACTATTGTCACCATAGTCTCTGGGGATGTCAATCTTGCCAATCGGTGGTTGATCCGCTAAGCACTATCGCCGTTAACGAACCAATGGGGGTTTCAGCGATCCTCAAATTTGAGTCATGTGCTCCACATTACATTGTGGCACTTGCAACCCTGTGGATTATGGAAATCCACAGCTAGAGCTAAAGCCTTACCCCGCCGTCAAAACCTGTGGAAAACCCAGGCTACTTTGGGGAAAACGACGGAAGAACCCACGAATCAACCCAGAAAAATCTAAAGATCCGAAACTTTTTTTCGCGGGGTGCTGAGGAGTCCCGGATGGTTTTCGATTAGCGATATCATGCGTTAAAAAAAGCTCCTAGGATGAGGTTCTAGGAGCTTATGGGAGGTAGCTAGGTGTTCTCAGTCAAAACCGGTCAAAAAACCGTCTAGATAGTAAAGTCAAGATCTAGATTTTCGCGACGCAGTTGGTCAAAATCAACAGCGTCCTTATCCAGGTTTTCGCGACGCAGTTGGTCGAGATCAACCTTACCGGCTTTGTCTAGGTTTTCCTGCCTTACCTCATCGAAGGTGACGGCATCTTTATCCAGGTTTTCGCGACGCAGTTGGTCAAGGTCAGTTTTACCAGCTTTCTCCAGGTTTTCTTGGCGGACCTCATCGAAGGCGACGGCGTCTTTATCCAGGTTTTCGCGACGCAGTTGGTCGAGGTCAGTTTTGCCAGCTTTCTCCAGGTTTTCTTGGCGGACCTGGTCGATGGTCACAGCGTCTTTGTCGAGGTTTTCGCGGCGCAGCTGGTCAAAGCTGGAGGCGGCAAAGGCGGGAGAAATGGCGGTGGCGGTCAGGGCAACGGACAGAATGGAAAGGGCAATGCGTTTCATATAGGTTGGCTCCTTGAGAACTCAGTAGTGGTTCAATTCATCTTGAGTTCCATAGTGCAGCGGCTCCCTGAGCGCTGCCTGACCCAGTTCTGAGCCGACCCTAAGGGCTTCCTGAGAAAGCTGAGTCACCGCCCAGCTCAATAACGCCGTTGACTTACACGCAATCCGGATTGCATCCTCCTCAACTTAAACCCGACATCTGATGTAGGGACACTGACGGAGCGCGGAGACAGGCTCTGCGCGAGACTCCGTAGCGATACTCTCGTTAATGAACTTATACCAATCGTCCATGCCGCTGGCGCGGCACCCCCAACGACAAAAATCTATTTTTAGAGCAAATCTGGATTCAATCATCTCGATTCAAAATCGATAGTTTTCTCGGGCCTGGTTGACTGACAAAAGTTTCTAGCGTAGGTTGGGTTGAGAAACCCAACTCCAGCAACGGTTTCGTTGGGTTACGCTAGCGCTAACCCAACCTACGGCCATAGCGGATTCCACTCGGCTGAAGTACACCCCTAGGATCCCCCCTGCCCCCCTTAGTAAATAAGGGGGGATGCCTAGGGGAACTTAGACAGCCAGAAACTGGGGATCTAAAGGGGATCCAAAACTCAGCCAGTGTGCACCTCACTGAATCAGGAACCGCTATCGACAAGATTTGGGCTCAGAATTGATTACTGAGGGGAGCATCCATGCCCGACGAAACATCAGGATGGTACGTTATTCAGACCGATGAGGGTCGCTGTGAAATTTTGCCCGCCGAGGCCGTTAGCCCGGCCAGACGAGAGGCCGACCCTGCTATCTACGGCCCCTACCCGACCCAGGAAGAGGCCGTAGCGCGTCGCGTGGGGCTAATTCGAGCGGGCAAGTGTAAGCCTGCCTAGGAGTTCAGAGTGTACCTTTAGTTGCCAGGTACCGTAGTGAGGTTGTTGCCCGCCCTAGCCTCTTGAATTTCCTGGGTCAGCGCGTTCAGCGCTTCGGCAAACTGAGGATCTTCGACCGTGCCAATACGCTCTCGATCGGCAGATAGCCGCTCTTGATCCTCCTCCGTGAGCTCCACTTGAATATCGGGATCAATACCGTGCTTGTTAATATCTCGCCCGCTGGGGGTGAGGTACTTAGCAACCGTCACCGCGACTCCAGAGCCATCGGCCAGGCTGCGCACCGACTGCACCAATCCTTTGCCAAAGGTACGGGTACCCACTAAGACGGCACGGTCGTTGTCTTGCAAGGCCCCCGATAAAATTTCGCTGGCGCTGGCGGAGCCGCCATCCACCAGAATAACTAGGGGTTTAGTGGTCAAGGGTCGGTCACTGGCGGTTTCCTCATCCACTAACCCTTCGCGGTTGACGGTGGACACAATGTCACCACCATCCAGCCACATACGGGCAATGTCAATGCTGGAATAGAGCAACCCGCCGGGGTTAGAGCGCAAATCGAGAATGTAGCCAGTTACCTCTTGAGATTCTAAATCTTCGATGGCTTCGCTCATTTCAGTGGCGGCATTGGCGCTAAATTGGGTCAGCCGAATGTAGCCCACCGTGCCCTCTGGCCCCGCCTGGGTGCTGTAGCGCACCGGATGAATCTCAATGCGGGCGCGGGCGATGGGCACTTCGAGTTGCTCCTCACCCCGGCGAATGGTCAGTATTACCTCAGAATCGACAGGGCCGCGGATTTTGTTGACCGCATCGTTCAGTTCCATGCCCTCGGTGGTTTCGCCATCAATGGCGAGAATCACGTCCTTGGGGCGAATGCCAGCGTCGAAGGCGGGGGTGTCTTCGATGGGGGCCACTACCACAATTTCCTTGGTTTCCTCATCCTGGGAGATCTGAATGCCGACCCCAGTAAGCTCTCCAGAGGTATCGATTTGCATATTACGGAATTCTTCGGGATCCATGAAGCGAGTGTAGGGATCCTCAAGCTGCTCTAGCATTTCGCGGATGGCGACGTAGGCGTCTTCCTGGCTGGCATAGTCGCGCCCCAGATAGTCGGTGCGAACGGCATCCCAGTCGACCTGGTTAAAGGTGCCATCGACGTAGTTGCGGTCGATCAGCTGCCAGACTTCATCAATCAGTTCCTTAGGACTTTCCTCAAAGAAGGCTTTGCTCTGAGATAGGTGCAGCCCGGCCCCGGTCACCGTTACTGCCGCTACGGCCAGGGCAGTGGCACCCAGAATCAATCCCCGCTTTGCAATCGTCATATTAAATAGGTTTCTAGCAGCAAATTACGCCCAATCTAGCACACCCCACTAGTTTGGTTAGGAAAGATTCCATGTAGAAATATCTCTCTAATCCGAGCAGACACGTAGGTTTCGGTCGTGATTCCAGAATCGTGGCCCATGGGCTAGCGTTCTGGCTCAACCCAGCGACCATCGGCCTTGATGAGGTTGATCAACTCTTCTACGCCGCGATCTTCAGGCACTTTTTTAATCTCATCGCGACCCCGATAAAGGGAAATATAGCCCGGGGTTTTACCTACGTAGCCATAATCGGCATCGGCCATTTCTCCGGGGCCGTTGACAATACAGCCCATGACCGCAATGTCGAGGCCGGTCAGGTGTTTGGTAGCCTCCCGCACCTCGTGGAGTACGTCTTCGAGGTTGAACAGGGTGCGCCCGCAGGAGGGGCAGGCCACGTATTCCACCATAGTTTTGCGGAGACCCAGGGCCTGCAAAATGCTGTAGCACACCGGAATCTCCTTCTCGGGGGCTTCGGTCAGCGAAACCCGGATGGTGTCGCCAATGCCTTCGGCCAGCAGGGTGCCAATCCCGGCGGTAGACTTGATCCGGCCATACTCTCCATCCCCGGCTTCGGTGACCCCAAGGTGAAGGGGGTAGTCCATACCGAGGTCATCCATGCGCTTTACCATCAGGCGGTAGGCGGCCAGCATGACCGGCACCCGCGACGCTTTCATGGAAATGACCAGGTTACGAAAGTCTAGGGATTCGCAAATTTTCACAAACTCCAGGGCCGACTCCACCATGCCCTCGGGGGTGTCGCCGTAGGTAAACAGCATGCGCTCGGCTAAGGACCCATGGTTAACGCCAATCCGCATGGCCTTACCCTGATTTCGCAGGGAGACTACCAACGGCTCTAGGGTGGCGCGAATTTTAGCGCCGATGTCTTCAAACTCGGCCTGGGTATATTCGGTGCGATCTGCCTGGGGCTTTTCAAACACGTAGAGCCCGGGGTTAATGCGCACCTTATCGACATGCTTGGCTACTTCTAGGGCGATTTTGTGGCCGTTGTGGTGTACGTCAGCCACCAGGGGCACGGGCTGATAGGTGGCTTCTAGAATTTTACGGATGTCGGCCAGGGCTTTGGCATGGGCCATGCTGGGCACCGTTACCCGTACAATCTCGCAACCAATTTCGTGCAGGCGACGAATGGCCGCGACAGATCCCTGAATATCTAGGGTGTCTTCATTAATCATGGACTGTACCACCACGGGATGGCCACCGCCAATGATGACATTGCCAACGGCGACGGGGCGCGTCTGGCGGCGATGAATAGTGGTATCAAACAGGGCGAAGGCGGGGGACGATGGGGCTTGGGTAACGGGGTTAGGAAGCGTTTGCATAGCCTTTGCTCAATGGTTGCCAATGCTGATAAAACGGGCCAAGCATCGGGTTTAACTCCACCTCCCAGGGTGCCACAGAATGACCGCTTTAGGACGCAGCTATGGCCCCTAAAGTCGGGAAAAACCTTAAATTCGGTGGGCCACCCGGCAACCCCTTCAGGTCAGGCGAGCGGTGCACTCTAAAATTAAGCGCTGGTTAATGGTGGCGTAGGGCTGCACCTCAAGGGCACGGTGAAAGGCCTGAATGGCCTTGGCATACTGGCCGGTCGCTGCATAGCAAAGGCCTAACCCATGCCATGCCCCAAAGTGATAAGGTACCAGTTCTACTACCCGCTGGCAGTCGGCTTCGGCTTCTGGGTATCGATCCTGTAAGTAGTACAGCACTGCTCGACGGTTCCAGGCTTCGGCAAAGTCAGGTAACTCTGCCACCAGCTCAGAAAGAAGGATCTCGGCTTCTACCCTCTGCCCACTATCAATCAGGCGTTGGCTGTCTTGCAAGCGGCGATTGCCAACGGCCCCCTTTTGGTAAAACCAAATCTGCCAGAGCGCTGTGGTGGCCACCGTGCGGTTGTCAGCGTCATCTTCCTTCAGGGTTTGCAGCAAAAGGTCAATGGTGGGGGGATCCATGGGCGGGGTAAAAATTAATCAATTCTGGGGCGTTACGGCGCAGAAACTTTCTAGCTAAAAACTTACCACGTCATTTTACCCCCTTTACCCAAGTCCACGAGTTCCAAGGCTTGGCAATGGTTCGTTAAAGTAGGAGGGCTTCAAAGCCTGTGGAATTGAGCAATTCGGCCATCGAGATGGGGCGGATTGTGAAGCCCATGGCCATCGCGGGGGTCGTCTTGCCATGGAGTCCCCAGTGGGGGCGTACCCAATTATGGATCAACCGCTGAACGTCCAAACTGCGCTGTAAGCCCTCGGTGGTCTTGGCATAGAGGTTTTGGCGGCGGCGATAGGCACTACACCGTCGCCGGAGGGCTGCATTGTTCGCCTCATTATGATTGGCATGGACCTCGGACGCCGGACTCAGGGCGGTGAAGGGATGATCCACGTTGAGCCAGACGACCCGCCGTTGACCTTGGGAACCCTTAATCTTGATGGCCACTTCCAAGCCTTCACGCCAGACTTTGCGGAAGGGATAGGTGGCCGCCAAACCCTGGTTTGACAACCGCTCACTGGCCAGCGGCCAGCGGGCTTTCCCATAGCGCCGCTCCCCGTCCGTGAACCAGCGGAGGGTACTGGCCGCTGGCGCCCACGCCCACGTGTCCTGAGTTCCTTGGTGAACAGGGTCTCATCTTTGCGCCCCGCCTGCGCCGTCACCCAGTAGCGGCTCTCCCGCTCCAGAAAGGTCAACGTCCACCCTAAACTCTCAGAGGGGGGGGAAGGTGCTCGCCGACGCGAGTGTAAAGCTCATCCCCTTCCAAGGTAATCTCACTGCCCTCAGGCGCAGGCGGAGACCAGTGCTCACCCTGACAGGCTCACCGCTCCTCCCACCGCAGAATGGTGGCATGAGACTTGTGGTACCCTCGGCTCATCGCCCCAACTCCCATCCCTTCGCTACGGCTATTGAGGGCGGATTCAACGACAGTAGACAGCGTCCTCAGTCGAGCCATGGGGGGGCCGGTGCGTTCGTTAAAGTTGTGAGCGCAACTTCGGCAGCGGTAGTACGGCACAATCTGGTTATCGTGCAGACGACGAGTCCCATTCTTGACGACGGTTTCGCTCTGGCAGTGAGGGCAACGCATAGGCCAATGACGCTCTACCCCTACGTTCTAGCTGTCATCCTTTAACTGACCAGTGCCCTTTCCTAAGCTGGTGGTGGAGGTGCTGTCTGAGTCTACGGAGGCCTTTGACCGGGGCGACACGTTTGGCGACTATCAAACCCTGGCGAGTCTAGAAGAATACGTATTAATCAACACGCGCCACCAGCGGGTGGAGTGCTTTCGCCGCAATGAGGCGGGTCTTTGGGTGTTGCAATATTACACGCCAGATACTCAGACCTTTCACCTCGAGAGCCTCGATTTTACCGATACCCTGGAAGCGCTGTACGAAGATACTGTGCTAGAAACCAGCGAAGAGCGGTTGATCTGGCACGGCTAAGAGCCCTCCACAAGATAAGTAAACAGGTCGTCAAGGACGGCATTGGCGGCGATCGGGCCGCTACCGATCCAGTAGCTGGGTACCTGGTACGCTTGTCCTGATTGCACGGCCTTAAGCTGCCGCCAGAGAGGGTCTTGCTGAAGAGCTTCAAGCTGCTGCTGTAACCGTTGATTTTCTTCGGCAGTATTCTCCCCTGTCCACAAAAAGATTACATCGCCATCTGCTTGCGCCAACAGCTCTCGGCTAATGCTGGTTTGAATGGGGTTGCCAAACCGCTGTTCGGCCTCGGCGGCATCGATAGCCTGAGCCGGTGGGCGGGCCAGCCCGGCATCCTGTAAGACAGTTCCCGGAAAGGAATCGGCGAGATAGAGGTTGATAGTGTCGGGGTAGAGACGCAGGACCGACACCTGTAAATCATCCAGGCGAGCCCCCATCTGGGCCTGAAAATCGGCGGCACGGGCCTGATAGGCAGCCATGGCATGGTTAGCAGCAGTTGTTTGATTCAGGGTCGCCGCCATTTGCAAGAAAATATCCTTCCACTGGCCGCTGTGCTCAAAGCTGATCAGCAGCGTCGGCGCCATCTGAGCCAGCTGTGGGTAAATACTCTGGTGAAAGTCTAGACCTAAAATCAGGTCAGGCTTTAAATCAAGAATTTTCTCCAGGCTGGGCTCTCCAGTAGTGCCAATATCTGTTGCCTCAGTCAGTAGGGGCTCTAGCGAAGTATGAAAATCAGAACGCACGGTCGCGATGGGGGCTAAACCCGCCGCGACCGCATATTCAAACGCCATACTATCCAGGGTGACCAACCGCTCAAAACGCTTTGGCACACAGGTCTTTCCAGCTATATGTTGCACCACGGCACATTCTGCGGTGGTTGGCATTGCCATCTGGGGCGATCGCTGGCAGGCTACCACCCACCCCAGAGATAGCAGCACTAACCCGATTCTGAAACACCAATCGCTGAATCGCTGTAAACGCAATTTGTTAACCTTTCATGTTTGCTATTTTGCTAATTTGCTATAGGTGGAGAAGTAGAGGGATGGGGCAATCGGTAGGCAGGAGATATTCACTATACCTGCTTCCTCAAAACTCCACTCCAACCCTAGCCGACACCGTCAGCGGTGCGCCTGGAATCACGCCCAAAAACTGATCTGACGATGTAAAGTAGCGAGTGTCAAATAGGTTTTCAACATTAAGCTGGGCGCGCCAGTTATGGCGGCGGTAAAACAGCGCTGCATCGGTGCGAAAGTAGCTGGGCAGGGTAAAGCTGTTGTCAGAGTTGCCGACTCGCAAACTGACGTAGTAAAGACCCAGACCAAAGCCCAAGCCTTCCAGACTGCCAGTCTGGATTTGGTAGGTCGTCCATAGGCTGAACTGATTGTCAGGCACGTTGGCCAGACGGTTGCCGACTGGAATAGTATTATCTTCGCTGACAAAGGCATCCAGCGCAGTATAGTTAGTGGTTATATTCCACCCAGGCAAAATTTCGCCCCCTAGCCCCAGTTCAAACCCTCGGCTGGCAACTTCCCCGGTTTGCACCGTAAACAGCGGGTCGTTGGGGTCAGGGGTTTGCACATTCTGACGACGAATGTCGAACAGGGCCAGGGTAACGCTCAGGGTGTCGGTAATATTGCCTTTGACGCCTACTTCAAACTGTCGACCGCGCTCGGGATCAAAGTTTGAAGCATCGGCGTTGCGGCTAGTTCCAAAAGCAGGTTGAAAAGAGGTCGTGTACGAGGCATAGAGCGATAGAGGTTCAACGGGCTCGTAAACAACCCCGACCCGTGGAGAAAAAGCACTGTCAGATTGGCTAAATTCCTCTCGGGGTTGGCCAATATCTTGGGTCGTGCGAAACTGATCGGCAGTGTCGTAGCGCACCCCAGCTAGCAGCTTGAGGTTGGGCAAAATATCAATCTGATCTTGCAGATAAATTCCCCAGGTGCGGATAGTATCATCTCGAAAAAATTCTGGTTCAATTGCAAAAGGAACACCTACATATACCGGGGCAAAGATGTTAATGGAGTCGTAGACATTGCTGAACTGAAAGTTGGGTTTTTCAAGCGTATTGCGATACTCTACCCCAAACAACAACTGGTGGGGAATTGAGCCAGTATTAAAGCGTCCGACGGCCTCTGCATTGGTAAAAAAGCGTTGATAATTGCCGCCTGAAAAGTAGGCAAGGCGACCTAATTCACCAGTTGTTTCATCTAGCGAGTCAAAGAGCGGGGCATAGCGGCGGGGAGAATACTGTTGATATTGAAGGGCGTGGCGCAGGGTGAGGTTGTCATTAACCTCATGGTTGAGGCGATAGCCCAGGTTGAATTGGTCTTGGGAAAATTCGCCAAAATCTTCGCCTAAAAAACGTTCGCGCGGCAGGTCAATAATGCCATTCGCCCCCACCACCAGACCTTCGTCAATGGTTTCGCGATCGCTGGTATATTGCCCGTACACATCCAGCGAGGTGCTAGGGCTAATATCCCAGGTGATGATCGGCGAAATCAGCAACTGCCTGCCATCCACCAAGTTGCGAAAGCTGTCGAAATTTTCGTAGGACAGGTTCAAGCGATAGCGGAGGGTGCTGTCGCTGGTGATTGGCCCTGAAAGGTCAACCGTTCCATCGTAGCTGCCAAAGCTATCTACACTAGCCGACACGTCATAAAACGGCTCACCAAGCGGACGCTTGGGCACTAGATTGATGATGCCGCCGGGCTCGCCCTGGCCAAATAGCACCGAAGCCGGCCCCCGTAGTACTTCCACTCGCTCGATGTCGCTGGTGCTCAACGCCCCCAGCGAAAACGCCTCGACCCCATCGCGAAAAATGCCCCCCCGGTTCTCAAAGCCGCGAATCAAAAAGCCGGGGCCAAATACGCTCAAGCCCCGTCCGCCGTTAGACGCTACCGAAGCCGCTGTTTCCAGCGCCGTACCCAATTCCGTCGCGTTACGGTCTTCAATTACCGCCCGCGGAATCACCTGAATCGACTGGGGAATATCGCGCAAGGGAGTATCGGTACGGGTTGCCGTGGTGGAAACGCGAGGGGCGTAGCCCTCATCCTCAGCCCCGGTTACGCCAATGCGCAGGGCCTCATTCTCTGCTGAGGCCAGCCCTAACCCCGGCACAATAGCCAGCACCAGGCCAGTGGCCCCAGGCGTGACATCAAGGGTCGGCGGCCCATCGTTGCCGGTAATTGAAACCCGTACTCGGTTACCCTCCAGGTTGGTTAGCGAAACCAGGGCAATGTCTTCGGCCGGGCCAAACTGCTCAAAGCTCTCGCCCTCGGGCAAGGCCAGCACCGCGTTGGCAATCTCGGCCACCAGGGCATTGCCTACCACCGAGGTCGTGGGTTCCTCCAGCGCCCCGTCGGCATCCAACACCAGGCGAATTCCTTGGCCGTCAGGTTCTACCCGCACACCGATAATTTGCGTCGTCGCCTGGGCCAGCTTCAGATCCGCCGCCTGGTTGCTGGGCAAATCTATGTCAACTAGAGACAATGACGTTTCCGCCTTCGCCGTGATCGGCACCAGCGCCAGCCATCCTGCTAACACCAACACACTCCGCAATCTAACGACCATCACACCACCTGTTGATTGATTAAGACCACTGCCGTAGGCTTGAAGGCAAATAGGAATATCTTTCAACAAGATACTGGATAGGGGAATTGGCTTTAGAACAGGATGATCCCTGGGCGGAGTTTTTGCGATCGCCCCCCGGAGTTTTTGGGTCGGCTTGCCCCAGCGATACAGTGGGCCTACGTAGAATGCTGGCCAGAACCCTAGGTGGCGACCATGCTCGATATCAACCTCACCCAACTTCCTTCTAGCGACGAACTCCCCTGTTCCGACGATACGCCTGTAGATAACAAAGATCAAAGGTACCAAACACCTGACGAAACCAAGCCTTGAGTTTGCAGTCTTCCATGACTAGGGGCGCAAACTGGGGGATTTGCGCAAGCAAAATGTTGACCCCGAGGCGACCACCCAGATTGATCTGACGCAGCTGCTGGATGGTGGCCCGCCGAAGGACGGGATTCCTAGTATTGATGAGCCGATTTTCGATACAGCGGCCACCACCCCATTTCAGGATGATGATCTAGTGGTGGGGTGATCAATGGCGAAGCTAAGGCTTACCCCTTCAACGTGCTGAACTGGCACGAGATTGTCAACGACACCGTGGGCGGCGTCAACGTGACGGTATCGTACTGTCCGCTGTGTGACACAATGGTGGCGTTTGATCGGGGCGACACGACCTTTGGGGTCTCGGGTCAGCTCTACCAAAGCTGCCTGGTGATGTACGATCGCGCCGACGACAGCCTCTATGTCCAGCCCTGGGGTGAGGGCATTGTGGGGCCAGCGGTGAACCAAACCCTGGAGCGGCTGCCAGCGGTGAAAACCACCCTAGGAGAATGGCTGGCGCAACACCCCGACAGCCAAATTCTTTCGACCCAGACGGGGCACCAGCGCGACTACCAGGGGTATCCCTACGGCACCTACTACACCGATGACCAAATTATCTTTCCGGTGCGGCATCAAGATGTGCTAGAGCACCATCCCAAAGCAATCGTCAGCTACGTGTGGGAAGCCGATGGGCAAACACCCCGCGATCGGTTTTCGGGCGATAGCCACCAGTTTGTTCACGACGAGCTGAAACAGGTGGGCCAGCAGCAGGTGGAGTTAGCTGGACGCCCTGTCCTCGCCCGCTGGGATCAGGCCCTACGGTGGTGGTCGAAGAACTCGATGGCACGGTGATTCTGATACGACAACCTTTGCGTTTGTTTATCAGGCCTTTTATGAGTTTTGACTATTGGTTTATATTCCCGATCTCGCTGCTGATTGCCACCATCGCGATGGCATCGGGCGTCGAAGGCCACATTCTTTACCCCGCTGTTGATCATCGGACTGGGGCTGCCGACGGCGGTGGCAGTGGGCACCGGGCTGATTACCGAGGTGTTTGGGTTTTCTAGCGGGCTCTATGCCTACATGCGCAGGGGGTTAATTGACTACAAGCTGGGCCAAATGCTGCTGCTGATTACCCTGCCCCTGGCATTGGTGGGCACCTGGGCGGTCCAGGGCATTCCCAGCGATGTGCTCAAGGGCATTTTGGGGGTGGGGTTGTTTGCGATCGCCCGAACCCGCCGACATCAAACAGCTTGACCATGCTATCCAGGCCCACCCGGGCAAATCCCCTCAGACCTGCATCACCTCCACCGCCGGGGAAACCTTTTGCTACACCGTGGCTAACCGCACCGAGGGGCGCTTGCTGTCGGTCATTGGGGCGCAGCTGGGCTCGCTGGTTGCCAGCCGCCTATCGCAAAAACGGCTGGAACGCAGCATGGATATTTTGTTCATTGGGGTGGGAGCGATTGTGTTGGGTGAAATTATCGTGCGCCATCGTGCCTTAGCTCACCTTCTGGGCTAGGGCCTGCTGAGCTACCCGCGTTACGTAGACCGTAACGGCCACCGTAGCGACAAAGCCAATGATGCGAATGGCCCACTGGGCGAAGGGGTTGGCAGCCTGGCTTTCGGTGCCAATGCGGGCCAGCTCCCCCGCCAGAGAGCCAATATAGACATACATGACGGTGCCCGGAATCATGCCGATTGAGCCCAGGGCGTAGTCTTTGAGGCCCACGCCAGTAATGCCAAAGGCGTAGTTGAGTAGATTAAAGGGAAATACCGGCGACAGGCGAGTGAGCAGCACGATTTTGAAGCCCTCGCGGGCAACGGCCTGATCGATGAGGATGTCGTGCTCGATCTCATCGGGGGTGAGCGGTTGGCCCATGACGATGTGTTTTCTGAAATTCCAGACGCCAACGATGTCGCGAATGCTGCCCTTGAGCGGCGTTTGGTCGATGATCGACTGGAGGGGCAAGATGTTGTAGGCGTTGATTAAAAAGGCGATTTGGGTGGGCTCATCCCAGGCGGCGTAGACCTCTGGCGATACAGCCACCAGCTCGGCGACGACGGTTTTTAACCCCTCAGGCTTGGCCTGGAGCGCAGCATAATCGACCAGACCGCTACGATCGACGTAGGTTTGCAGCAGGGTGCTGTAGTCGTCGTAGGTGAGGGGGCCGAAGCTCCCGTTGCAGACAATGCCGCAGCGGAGGTTGCAGCTTGGGGGAGAGATGGAGCGCTACCGCAGCTCTCTAGTCGTGCGATCGCATCGAGGGCCATCCATGCCTGAGGTCTAACCATGAGAAACCACTGCGAGGGGATACCGTTTAGTTACCGCCCGTTAGGCCAGATTTATCTGACTATTCTCTAAGGCTTTGCTGAGGATTTGATGAGTAGATCATCTTTTTACGCTATCGCTTGGGTCTCTAGGCGGCGCTGGGTCGGGCTCAGCCTGCTGACCCTACTGCTGACGATGAGCTGTGTAACAGACCTAAGGCCAGCCCCACCGCCGATGACGGAGGCCCGCTGCCTTGCTCAACCGGGCTTTGTTTTTGTAGCCGGAGGCCGCTTTCAGGCGGGCAGCGACCGGCAAGAGCGCGACTATGGCTACCAAATTTCGGCGGCTGTCCTGGGGCAGACCCCAGAAGCGGTCGCCCAGGCGGAAACCCAACTGCGATCGCGCCGCTGGTTTGACCGTGAGTTAGCGGCGGCTACCCTTGAGCTGCCTGGGTTTTGCATGGCCCAAAATCTCGTCACCCAGACCGACTATCAGCGGTTTATTGCGGCCACCGGCCATCGTGCCCCCGGCATTTCTGAAGCCGACTACCAACGGCAGGGTTTCTTGGTTCATCCTTACGCTGCTGTGCGTCCCTACCTGTGGGAGCGCAACGCCCCGCCGCCTGCCCTGCAACACCATCCTGTGGTGCTGGTCTCTTACGGTGACGCCGTAGCCTATGCGGCCTGGCGCGGGCAGCAAGACGGTGTTACCTACCGACTGCCCACTGAGCCTGAGTGGGAAAAAGCCGCTCGAGGCTCCGATGGGCGGTACTTTCCCTGGGGTAGTCAGTGGCGGGCTGAGGCGACGAATTGGGGCGGCAGTGGCATCGACGGCACCAGCCCGGTGGGTGGCTTTGCCCTCAGCCGTGGCCCCACTGGCATCGACGATATGGCTGGTAATGTGTTTGAGTTCACCAGCACCTTGGTCAATGGCGGGCAAGCCGCCGTGATGAAAGGCTGCTCTTGGGACGACCTACCAGGCTTTTGCCGAGCCGCCTATCGCCACACCCGCCCGGTTACCGCCCGTCATATTTTGTTTGGCTTTCGCCTGGTGATGGACTAATTCTCAGGCGCTACCCCAGAAACTCTCAGTCTGTTCTCAGGTTTCAACCTGCGGTTGTGAGCACGATCGCAGTGACACCAAGTCCAGCTTGGATTGGGTTTATACACCGCTAAGTAAACCGTTAAGGGAGAGAAATTATGCGTGTTCAATACCTTGGTGCCCTGGAGATCGCGGGTTTTCTGACCATGGGCACTGTTGCCTGCGGTGGTGCCAACCCCTGCGCTGGCAGCAAAGAAGAAGTCGCCCCCGGTGCCGAAGCCGCCGATCCCTGTGCTGGAGTTGATCCCTGTGCATCTGCCAATCCTTGCGCTGGAGCTGACCCCTGCGCCGGGGCTGATCCCTGTGCTGGGGCTGATCCCTGTGCTGGAGCAGACCCCTGTGCTGGTAGCTAAGGTAATTGTTAATCTCAAACCCACAATCGGACTAAGTAGCCAAGTCTAATTAATTGTAAGAATGGAGTTTGGGGGGCTGGGGTTAACGGTTTGCGGTGCAAGGTTAACGGTTTGCACCGTCTACCGTTAACCTTGCACCGTACACCCCCTATCAGCGTCTTCTATTTAATTGCTCCCACCTATTTATTGACAAGCTCTTTCTGTCTTTGAGAACAGAACAGAGAGAGCTTTTTTATAGAGAATTTTAGGCTTTATACTGAATTCGCCTTGGCTACCCCCGGTTGGGCTGGGCAAACACCGTTTGCCCCTAAGCAAGCCTCCTGTTTGGAATCGGGGTTATGCGATTAGACATCTCCAAGCCTTAAACCCCTTGACGGAAGGGAGTTTCAGGGATCTGCATTTTAAGCGGACTGGGCTACTTTTCACGAGGATTAGGGGGGTTGAGCCACTCGTCAACTAAAATGCTAAGCAAGAAGCCCTTCCGAAACCGGCATTGTTATGGACGCTTCACGCCTATTCAAAGGTAAAACTAAAGCCCCGATTCTCAACCTGACTAGCCCACAAATTACTTTCATAACTGATGAACAATGCTTCCCGCTTCATCGGAATCGTTGTTGGGCGACTCTAAATATCTTGATTCCACGAATAAGATGTTCAACGTAGATTCGGTTTTGAGCAAATGCCTGATTCTCGTCCTTCTCCTCAGACGTTAACTTTCGGGTAATTAGTCATCGCAACAAGGTGGAGCTATTGCGAATGAGGCAAAAGTCGGTAAAGTAAGGAGTATGACGATTCAACCACCCTCAGAACTGAACCTCTTGAAGATCAACCCGGAAGAGCAAGGGGCGAGGTATTGGTACGAGCGTTACCGTGAACAACTGGCTGAGACCGAGCAACTGAAGCAGCGGGTCAAAGAGCTAGAGGAACAGTTCGGGACGTTGAGCGATTTGACTTACGCATTGATTTTACAGAAAGAAAGAGGGCAAGCGCCGCCAGCCCTGGCTTCAGCCTCGCTGAGGAGAATCAACCACCCGCAGCCGAGCACGCCCCCTAAGCGGCAACGGCACTGGCGGATCCAGATTAATTTCGCGTGCCGCCCGCACCAGTAGCGCTGCCGAGGCCAGACTAGCCAGCATAGAGCTACCGCCATAGCTAAGCATGGGGAAGGGCAGACCCGTGGTCGGCAACACCCCTGAGGCCACCCCAATATTGAGTAGCGCCTGGCCCACCAGCATTACCATGGCCCCCACCGCCACCAGTCGATATACCGGTTGGGTAACCCGCAGGGCTACCGCCAGGGCCAGAGTCGCGTAGGTGGCCAGCAATAGCAGCAGCACCAGGCTGCCCAAAAAGCCAAACTCCTCGGCATAGACCGAGAAAATAAAGTCGGTATACTGAATCGGCAACGAGTAAAGCTTTTGCTGCGAGAGGCCAAACCCTTCCCCCAGCAGCCCCCCCGACCCAATCGCCAGCAGGCTTTGAATTAGCTGGTAGCCCTGGTCGCTGGGGTCGGCCCAGGGGTTTAGAAACGAAATAATTCGCTGGCGCTGGTAGGTTTTGACACTGACGCTAACCACCGCCGTCAAAATGCCTCCTAGGGCGGTTAGGGTCAGGTAGCGGTAGGGAATACCCGAGGCCAGGGCAATTAGCCACAGAGCCAGGCCACAAATGGCGGCGGTGCTGAGGTTGGGCTGAATCAAGATTACCGCCAAGATCGCCATGAAAATGCCTAGCCAGGTTAGCCGGGTTCGCCAGGTGAGCTGATGCCAGCGGCCAAACAGCCGGGCCCCCTGGAGTACCAGACAGGGCTTAATCAGTTCCGAAGGCTGAATCATAAACGGCCCCAGGGGGAGCCAGCGAGTTGCCCCATTTACCGTTACCCCTAGGGAGGGGATCAGGGTCAGGCCCACTAAACCCAGTAAAACCAGCAGCACTAGGCCCGAGAGCTGAAGCAGACGGTCTAAGGAGGTATGAACGATGCGGTTAAACAGCACCAGGCCCATGGCCACCCAGAGCATTTGAATCATCACGTAGTGAAGGCCATTGCCCTGCTCCGCCACCGCCACCGGGTAGGAGGCCGAAAATAGCACCAGCAAGCCCAGGCCAAGCCATAAAAAAGTGAGCCAGCGTAGCCAGCGGGCCTCGGCAGACCACTGGCTGACGGTTGGGTCAATCCACGGAACTAAGCGGACAATGTTCAACCTGTGTCATCTCCCTGATATCGTCAGCCAGCCAACCGGAATAGCCAGGGCTTGCCGCCGTCTAGGCTACATCCTACTCGGCCCTACTCGGCCTATGGAACTAAGGGATCTCCTGGGCCAGCTATTTTCAACGATTGAGTATAGCTGAGCCACCCCGCCATGGCACATCAACATCAGCTACTGCCTCGTTCTTAGGCTCCGCCTGGGAATGCCGCCCAGCGGTTCCGCCGCCCAGACGAGGCAGCGCCTCGCGCCAGCTCCAGCGCGGAGCACTGGAACGAGCCCTATTTAAAGGGAAGGGAGTCCGTCGACGAACTCCCTTCCCTTTAAATAGATGTTCTCAACTCACGTCAGGGCCAAGGATGAGTCAGGTCAGACTCCTGAGCTGACCGCACAACGTCTCCCTCAATGGATTAAACCTTAAAGCAGACCGGTATTGGCCCCTTGCCGACCGGTGGCCAGCTCAACCTTAACAATTTTGCCGCCCATTTTCTGGATTCGCTGCTGCTCGCTAAACCAGTTTTCGTAGGGTACAAGCTTAGTAAAAAAAGTGTTTTGTAATTCTCGCTGGGTGCGAATTCTGGTTTGGCTCGGGACACAAGCCGTAACTTTAAACATGCGCATGGAAAGAAACGCTCCTACTATCTCAACGGTGGATGACAACGGGGTGATAACAACGGGGTAGGTCACAACACTGAAAAGCCAGAGTCGAAAGCCAATGCTATGGACATCAGGAAGACAATCTAGCCTAACCTCCTGTCCTCAACACTCGCTCTTGACTCTGGCTAACAAACCCCCGACCTCAGGGCCGAAGTAGTTTGCCCCCAGGCAAAGCTAGCTTAAGCCAGAGGAGATATAGTCGAAGTAAACGCCCATTTCCTTACCGGCATCGGCACCCACCAGGCTAGCGGTGACTTCCTTCATGGCCTGAATGGCGTTAACGGTAGCGCCAACGGGTACCCCAAGGGAGTTGTAGGTTTCCTTCAGACCGTTGAGCACGCGCTCATCCAAAATGGAGGGGTCGCCAGCCAGCATGGCGTAGGTGGCGTAGCGCAGGTAGTAGTCGAGGTCGCGAATGCAGGCGGCATAGCGACGGGTAGTGTACATGTTGCCACCGGGCCGGGTGATATCGGAATATAGCAGCGACTTGGCCACGGCTTCTTTGACGATGTCAGAGGCGTTGGCGCTGATGGTGGTGGCGGCACGAACCCGCAGTTCACCAGTTTGGAAATAAGCCTTGAGCTTATCTAGGGCAGAACCGTCCAGGTACTTGCCCTGAACGTCGGAGGAGTTGATAACCGAAGTAATGGCATCTTGCATGATGAAGCTTCCTTAAAACTGACGTAATCTCAACACAAATTTCAATGGTATGAGCCGCCGCTACTGCATGGCGCCAACGACAAAGTCGAAGTAGGCAGAAGCTTCTGCCGCGTCTTCGCCAGACAGCAGGGAGGCAGCCACAGCCTTCATGCTGCGCACGGCTTCAGCCACCGCCGGAATCGGGGTGCCGAGGGAGTTGTACATTTCACGCACACCCACTAGGCCAATTTCTTCGATGGGGGTGACGTCGCCTGCCACGACTCCATAGGTAATCAGGCGCAGGTAGTAGTCCATATCGCGCAGGCAGGTGGCGGTCATTTCTTCGCCGTAGGCATTGCCACCGGGGGAAACAACGTCAGGGCGCTTTTGGAACAGCTGGTTGCCTGCTTCCTTAACGATGCGCTCCCGAGACTCGGTCAACACCTGGGCAATGCGCAGACGGCGCTCACCCGAGGTAACAAAGCCCTTGATCCGATCTAGTTCGCCGGGGCTGAGATAACGAGCCTCAGCATCAGCATTCACGATTGACTTCGTGACAATACTCATTGATGGATTCCTCCGAAAAATACAAGCCAGATATCGATAAACCTGGCGTTCAAAGTGTAAACCCGCTGAACCCGCAGATCAGCGTCCTTCCCGATTTATTGTCCGGTATCGCGTTAACCTTCTTGGAACTGGCGAAATATTTTGTAATAGTTTTCCTCAGATTCCCCAAAAGACGCTAAATCAGGGCCTGATATGGCCCGAGCTAACGCCAAAAAACTAGGCGGTGGAGAGTCTTGGCCCAATGCCAGGGCTCTCCACCGTCAAGCTTTACATTTGTTAGCAGCATTTGCCTGGGGGGACGGGCTAGCTAGAGTCAGCCCATCCCCCTAAGGGACTCTCTACCCAGGGCTACCGGCGACGATAGGGTACACCCTGCTCGCCAAAGTAACGTCGGTATTCGTCTGAGCCGACCAGGGCCTTGGCCACGGCTAGGGGCCCCTGCTGGTGAGAGATGGCCTCGTACTGCCGCACCTCGTCGGCCTCTAGGTTACGGCCCAGCAGCTGGCGGCCCATGATCATCACCAGCTTGGCGGCCGGGTAGGCTTCGATAAACCGCTGTTGGTAGGCCAACGACCCTAGCAGTTCGCCGATCAGCTCCCGAATCGTGAGCTGGCCCGCTTGCACCCGCTGCTCCGCCTCTAGCCGCCGCCAGGGGGTAGGAATATCCCCCTCGGGGTAGACCATGACCTGGCGATAGACCGCCTCTAGGACGGCGGCCACGTGCGCCGCGTCGGCCCCGGCGTGCAGCCGATAGAGCCTGGTCGCCGCTGGGGGCGTCGGCAGCACCAAATCAGGGGCCTGGGTTGAGCGGCCTACGCTGGCCGCTAGTTCGGCCGCCGCCGCCGCCTGGGTAGCTACGGCCTCGGCCATCAGCGGCATCTGGGTCACATCTATGGTGGAATTGGCAGGCACAAAGCTCGGCACTACCAGATCGCGATTTTGCTTGGTCAGCCGGTTGTACAGCTTCTCGGTGTTGGGGAAGTTGGCCGCTGGTAGGGTTGGGTAGCGGCGGAAGGGTACGGTGTCTTCCCCAAAGTTCTCCGCGTACTCAGGGCTGTTGACCATGCCCCGAATAAACCCACGGATGCCCTCGCTGGCAAGAATTTGGTTGTACTTGCGAATTTCTGCCTGATCCAGCGGTGCCCGACCGAGGAAGTGCTTGGTGCCAAACTCAATCACCTGGGTGTTGGGGTAGGGGGCGTAGAACTCTTTGATATAGAGTTGCGAATTGCCCAGAGCCTCAATGAACTCCTTCACCGTGATTTCGCCATTGCCGAGCTTGCTTTCTAGGGCGGTGAACTCGCTCTTAACAATGTAAGGGGCGATGTCGCGCTCAAAGATTTGGCGGTAGGCGGCGGCAGTCACCAGCTTAAGGTTAGCCTTGTCGGCCAGGGAGGTGAGCTTAAACACCTTAGTTTGCTGCCGCTGCCGGTTAACCCCCTGGTTCATGCGCAGCTGCAGTTCAGGAATGGCCCGCGCTTCGGTAACGGTGCCAAGCTCCACAAAGCGTGGCGGGGCGGTATCGGCAATGGGTACCAGGCCCTTCTCGGCCAGGCTGCCAGCGCGCATACTGCGGGCGGATAGTCCTTTCGGGGTCACGTAGCGCTCGTAGGGAACCGTATCTTCCCCAAAGGCCTCGGCGTATTCCTGACTGTCGAGCAGGGCATCGACTAGGGCATAAAAGCCCTTTTTAGCGACGATGTCGAAGTAGGCGTTGGTTTCTTTTCGGCCGTAGGTGGGCCGCCCCAGCAGCCGCCGATGGAGATATTCCACCGCCTTCATCACGTAGAGCGGGATCCAGTAGGTCTTGCGGAACGCGTCAGACTTAGCGACGACGCGGACAAACTCTTTAACGGTAATTTCGCCGTTCTCCAGCCTGATTTCTGCGACGTTCGACCGCTGGCCCGAATAAACGTCGCGGCCAAAGAGCTGGCGGTAGACGGCACTAATCACCGCCTGGGTGGAGGTTTCGGAGAAACGGACGCTAGCTTTGGTGTTCCCCGTGGCGGGTACCTGGTCAAGCTTAAACACCTTAGCCCCTAGGGAACCTGGGTTTTCACCCCGAGCGGCGGGGTTGCTCAACTGATTGTTGATACCAGCTCCCCGGTGGATCAAGATGCGGCGGGTATCTTTGTTAAAAAACGCCGGGGTAGCGCTGGGGTTACGGGTTTCCTTAGGGAAAATGGCCCCAAACTGAATTTCCAGCGGGTCGTTGCCGGAACCGTAGGGGTGCTGATCGGGCAACGGCTGTTCGTAGGCCGCAAACAACGTCACAAATTGAGGCGTCTTGCGGAAGGGAGCGCTGTAGTTAAACAGGTCAAACTGTGGCCCCCAGTTACGACATTCCTGGGCTTCTTGACCCAGGCCGCGCAGATAAGGCACGGTCTCTTCGCCGAAATAGTCAGAGTATTCCTTGGCATCTACCAGAGCATCTACTAGGGCAGAAAGGCCACCGCTGGAAACAATATCAAAGTACTTGCGCACCTCTTCGCGAGAGCTGGGCGCCCGCCCGAGAAAATGGCGGAAGGCCAGTTCCAGGGCTCGGCTGTTGATGTAAGGGTCAAAAAAGTTTTTGCGGTACAGGGGCGACTTGCCCAGTCGACGAATGAACTCCTTCATGGAGATTTCGCCGTTCTTGACCTTAGACTCTAAATCGCTAATGGCGAGGGAGTAGGCGCGGGTAATGTCGCGCTCAAACACCTGACGATAGGCAGCTTTAACGACGTCGTTCTTTTCTACCGCCGACAGCCCTGGCTTCATGGCGTACTTAGGTCGACGCTCAGCGGCATTGAAGTAGATTTGGGGCAATTGAAGCCCCTGCAAATCAGTAGAGGCGCGCTGCCGTACCTTATCGGATGGCGTGGAAGCCTTAAACTCCGTCACCAGTACTCCAAAATACTGCTGCACAATGGCCTGGGCTTCGGAGTCACCAGTGAAGTAACGTAATGCGGCCTGCTGCATGGTCTGAATGGCCACCAGGGTTGCCGCCGATGAGCAGGCGTTTTCAATAATTTCCCGCAGCCCCCGCACGTTGACGGCGATAATGTTTGGATCTCCAGCCACAATGGCGTAGGTGACATAGCGCAGAAACCAGCTCAAATCCCGCAGGGATTTTTGCATATTGCGGGGGCCGTAGCGGGCCACGTTGATGGGCCGAAACCCAGCCGGAATCGGCCCCGAGGGCGCCGCCGTAAACAAGTTGCCAAACCCTTGGAACAGGCCACCGCCACCACTTTCAATAAACGTCGCGGTTCCCAGTCGAGACGCTTCCTGCTCGTTCAGTACCGCCCCGCCCCGGGTGCGTTCCACCACTACGTCAGTAGCGGGTCGCTCCAGGTAGGAGATAGGAGAGCCGCCGGTAAAGATGCGGTTGGCCGCCTGGGATACAATTAACTCTGAATAACGGGTCAGAGTCTCAGCAATCTGTACCCGTTTGAGGCCGGAATTAAAAAAGCCCGACAGTTCTTCCAGCTCACCCCGGCCCATGTACCGATCCTGCTGCTCAGCCTGGGAAATAGTTGCGGCGGGCAGAGTTTGGTAGAGCTGGGGCCGCGTCGGTGCACTTCCACCACTTGCTTTAACACTCATGCGTCTTCAAAGGCTCCCTATGCGGACAATTGACTGTTGACTGTATCTAACGGCATCTAAACAACCGCTCCCTGAGCGGACGGTGATTACACCCCTGGAATCCATCCCAGGGTGATAGGTTCCACCCGGGCGCTGGGGTCGATTGGCCGAGCGACTGTCCCATCGCCACCGTTAAGGTGCCAGATAACAGACAAACGACAAACCAATCTGGATTCAGATTAAACCGTTTCAGGACATCGACACGGTTTATTAAAAACTGTGAAACTTGTCTCCCGATCCATCGACATTGGCCCAGTCTCAAACCGGAGTTTTGACCAGCAAACTCCGGACTCCCAACCTCGACTGGGCAAGGCTTTGCCCCCCTCATATCCATGATGGCCAAAGTCGCCTGAGAGTGTGGATAAGTTTTGTAACGTTTCGTAACTAAGCTGAACCTGCTCAACCCTAAGATCCTGGCCTCAGATCCTGATTTGTCTCATCCTGCCGACCAGGGTGACAGTTCCCTCTACCCCCAGGAAAGCAGAGCGCCTGCCTGCGTGAAAATGGGGGCAAGAATGACCGCTCTCTCCATCAGGGCAGGAATCATAGCGTTAGGCCTGAGGTTCTAAGAACAAGGCCGTCGTGCGGTCTTGGATGGCCTGCAAATTTTGGCTTAGATCGTGGCGAATGTGCCGCTCGATCAGCCCAGCGGGCATGGCGCGGGGGGGGCACAGCAGCAGATCATAGCTCAGCCGGGTTGCTTTGCATTCAACGTCTGACAGCGGCTCCAGTATCCACCGGCCCTCAAACTGTCGAAAATCGCCCTCCACCATCGAAAACCTCAGTTCTCGAGGGAAGGTTTCCGCCATATCTAGCACCACCCGGGCGCAGAACTTGACGTTAAGGAAGCACTGCGACCCAATTTGCTCCAGGCGAATGCCCCCCAGGGGATGACTGAGGCGTTGGCTCAGGGCTAGGTTGGGAATGAAGTCGGCCAGGTGGTCGTAGTCAGTCAATACCTGCCACACCTGCTCCGGGCTAAAGGGCAGGTTGGTAAGAGCAAGAATGCGTCGCTGCCGTCCGGCCAACTTTTCAGTGCGAATCTCGATGCCACTGGAAATAGCCTGAGCGTCAGCCCTGCCGACAGCCGCGCCGTTGCCTAAGGGCGGAGTAGGGGCATCCGTGAGGTAGGTAGAGTCCGCAGTCATAAGATTAAAACCAGTCGTTAACGATAAATTTTAAGGAATGTTGCGGCGCTATGCCCAGAATACCAGCAAAGATTCGTGGAACCATATCATCGCTATGAACTTTGCGCCGATGGTGCGGGGGGGTGCAGCTCAATAATGAAGCAGGTTCGCCAGAGCTGGTCGCCATCTCGCTGGCTGGTGACCGAAATCTTGCCGTTGAGCTGCTCAATCAGCCCCCTGGCCAAGGCTAGGCCGGTGCCGGTACCAGGAATGGCATTGCGGGTTGACTCTTGTCCGCGGCGAAATTTTTCAAAAATATGGGGTAGATCATCTGCCCGAATGCCGGCCCCGGTGTTGCTCAACCGCAGGGTAACGGACTGGTTTGTAGCCAAATTATCGGTCAGGGTCAGGGTGATGGTGCTGTGGGAGTAGGAATATTTGCGGGCGTTGGTCAGCAATTCTTGCAGCGCTCGGGTCAGGTGGTCGGTGGAGGTGGCCACAATTACCGCTTGGGTAGGCAGGTCAAGCACCAGTTCCAGATGGGCGGCGGTTAGGCCAGGGCGTTCTTCCGCTGCCAGGGTATGCAGTAGCTGCACCAGATCCGTCGGCACCAGGGTGACCTGGGTCGCTCTAGAATCTACGGTTTGCAGCATCAGCAAATCGTTGACCAGGCTAATTTCCCGGGAGCACTGCTGATCTAAAATATCGAGATACATAGCGGCTCGGTCGGAGGTGAGGTCGGGGCGGCGCAGCATGCGAATGGCCAGCATCATACTGGTTAAAGGAGTGCGCAGCTCGTGGTTAAGGGTGCTAAGGAAGTCTTCTTTAAGATAGGTCAGGTATCTCAGCTGCTCGGCACTGCGCTGGGCCTGCTCTTGCAAATGGTGCTGGTGGAAGGCGACCGCCAGCAGGCTGGCCAGGGTCAGCCGCTCGGCGGGTTCCAGGGCGAGGGGGTAGGGGCGCTGATGGCTTAACAGTAGCGCTACAGCAGCCATGTCGGGGGCCGTATCGACCGGAATTACGGTAAATGACCGTAGGTCAGTCAGCCACTCGGAGGAGGGCTGGTCGGTTCGCAGCAGTTCGCCGATGCCCTCACGCCAGTGGATGGTTTCATGACTGGGATGAGGGCCAACCTCAGGCCCCATGGCTTGCTGGATCAGCGCCATAGCCACCCGTCGCTGCAGCGCCACCTGGGGAGAACGGCTATGGGAAAGTAACCGCCGCGATTGGGCTGCCTCCTGCCGATGCCAGCTGGTATACACAAAATCGTCGGTGCCCTGGTGATAGCGCAGTAGCAGACAGGCCTCGGCCCCGAGTTGGGAGCCCAGTAGCTCAGTCAACTGCGGTAGAGATTGGGACGTATTGAGGGTGGCCGCCAGGGCCTGTAAAAGTTGACACACAATGGTCTTAACATCTGAACCAGGGGACTGTTTGATCTGTCGTAAGCCCTCTGGGGCACGTGCCGAAAACATAACGGGAGGATATTCAGATGCCATAACCATGGGTACTGGGTTAGCAAGCCTCGTGAGCCTGAGCCTAACGGAGGGTCAGCTTAGGAAGCTCATGTAGACAGGGATGCTGCCCCGATCTATCCCTAGCGTAGTGATTCCCGTCGGGGGCGATATCCGTGATTTCGCCAATTTTTCTAGGGATAGCGCTAAGGACGAATCCGCAATTTCATAGGTGCAGGGGGATGATTTTGCCGTAGCGACCCGGTGATCGATGAGGTTAGGCCATCAGCTTGGGTAGTTCTACCAGAATGATGATCAGGACATCAGTATTAATTTGCATTAAACTTCAAAGTAGTGAAGTCAAGTTATTCCGTTCCATCCCTAGGTGAGTTGCTTATGGTGCGGTCAACACAAGCCCAAACCTCTCCGATCATTGGCACCGTCAAGGGGCCGGGAGAAACGGGTAATCAGTACGTTTTTATTACCGCCAATAACCGACAGGTGAAGATTGGCGAGTTCGTCTACTACACCGTTGACCTAGCGGACGTGCCGGGGGCGCAGATCCTAGGCAAAATCTCCGAGCGCCGCCTGATTGACCACCTACCCGACCGCATCTTTGCCGACCCGGATATTAGCCCTGAGGCCATCGCCGCCCTGGTGGGGTTTGCCCACCCCAACCCCGAGATCTACGAAGTTGCGGTAGACGTAATTGGCCATTTTCATCCGGCCCTGGGGTTTATGAACCCCAGGATTGCCCCCGACCCTGGGGCCAAGGTGTGCCTGGCGGACGACGACAGCCTGCGGCAGATTATCAACAAAAAGCAGCCCCAGGCGATCGGGTCGGCCCATATCGGCTCGCTGCTACTGCGCCCCGGTGGCCGAGTGCCCGTCGCCCTGGACGTGAAGGAGTTGGTCAGCACCCATATGGCGATTTTGGCGGGTACAGGTTCGGGAAAGTCCTACACCGCCGGGGTATTGATTGAGGAATTACTCAGCCCCTACAACCGGGCGGCGGTACTAATTTTTGACCCCCACGGCGAGTATGGCACCCTGGCAGATATGCGCGGCCACCCCAGCTTTGCCGCCGAGGATGGCTACAGCCCGGAAGTGAAAATTCTTACCCCGGATGACATTCGGATTCGTATGTCATCGCTAGATTATTACGACATTCTCACCTTGCTGCCCGACATGAGCGATCGCCAGCAGGCCATTCTCAACAAAGCCTTTAGCCTGCTTGGCAAGCACAAGTTTGGGGAATACCGCTGGGATGTGCAGGACTTAATCTCGGCCTGCTACGAGGCCGACCGCAGCACCGATGACGAGGGCAATGAGAAAACCGGCTCCTCGGCTCCCGCCCTGGAGTGGAAGCTAGGCAAACTAGAGCGCTCCGACTACTTTCACCGGATGGAGCATCTGGCGCCCAAGGATTTGTTCACCCCCGGCCAGGCGACGGTGCTGCAAATGAACGAAATTAGCCAGGAAGAGCAGCAGGTGATC
This sequence comes from Nodosilinea sp. CTOTU7336, assembly GCA_036848635.1. Lineage (GTDB taxonomy): Bacteria > Cyanobacteriota > Cyanobacteriia > Phormidesmidales > Phormidesmidaceae > Nodosilinea. Next base: position 24,997 of record DAIUJR010000024.1, on the reverse strand, counting down.
TGCGCGGCAGTGCTGCGCCAGGGCTACCAGGCCCGGATGAACACCGCCAAAGATAAGATCGCCGCAGACGACGAGAACTACCTGCCCTACCCTGTCTTTATCTTGATCGAGGAGGCCCACCGCTTCGCCCCCGCCCACGAGCCCGCCCGCTGCAAGCAAATTCTGCGCACCGTGCTGAGCGAGGGCCGCAAGTTTGGCATGGGAGTAGGGCTAATTACCCAACGCCCCGGTAAGCTCGATGCCGATGTGCTGTCTCAGTGCATGAGCCAGTTTTTGATGCGCATCGTCAACCCGGTGGATCAGGAAAGCCTCAAGTACGGGGTTGAAGCCGCCGGCCGGGATCTCTTAAAGGAATTGCCCTCGTTGACTAAGGGCCAGGTAATTGTCTCAGGGGCCTGCGTGAATACGCCGGTGCTCTGCCAGGTGCGGCGGCGGCAAACTCAGCACGGTGGCGAAACGGTGAACGCCCCCGAAGTCTGGATGAGCCACTTTCAAGCCCACCGCCAGCAGGCCCGCAAGCTAGAGAAAGCGCCCCTGGCGGCCCCTGGCAAGGCAGCGGAAACCTTTGGTGGTGTGAGCATTGAGTAGCCGGGGATGGGCCTAATCGCTAGTTAAGATTCAGCCTAAAAATGCCAGGCAACCACCGCTCGCGATGGTTGCCTGGCTCCCCCAGCAGCCTGGTATCTGATCCTCGATACCTAACCCGAAACTAAGTTCTGCACCCGCTTGAGTACACGCTGGGGCCAGGACAGTTTTGCCGAGTTGCCAAAGTTCCACATGACCGGGTTGTTATCCACGGCATCGGTGACGGTGCGGCTAATAGCATCTAGCTCCTGGAGATCGGCGGGAGCTAGGTGAATTTCAACCGCTTTAGCATTTTCGACCGCCTGCTCTGAACTGCGGGCACCTACAATGGCAGTGGTCTGGGGCTGAGCCATCAGCCAGGCCAGGGCCAGATTGCCCAGGGTGGTGTGGTGGCGGTCGGCGATGGGGCGCAGGCGGTCAAGTGCGGCCTGGGCTTTGTCGTAGAGGGGGGGCAGACATAGCTTATTCTTGCTGCGCACGTCGTCGCTGGGAAACTGATGCCCGGGGCCAAACTTGCCGGTCAACAGCCCCTGGGCCAGGGAGGAGTAGGCCATCACCGTCAGATTCTGCTCGATGCAATAGGGCAACTGCTCGGCTTCGACCCCGCGCCAAAAGAGCGAATAGGGCGGCTGCAGACTGTCGATGCGGCCATAGGTGATGGCTTCGGCAATTTGCGATCGCGAAAAGTTAGACACCCCAATGGCCCGAATTTTGCCCTGTGACTTCAGCTGGTTAAGCGCCCCCATAGTTTCGCCGATGGGCACGATGTCGCTGTTAAACGCCCCCGACGGCCAGTGGATCTGGTACAGATCAATCACGTCGGTTTGCAGCCGTCGCAGGGAGTTTTCGCAGGCTTCAACCACCTGATCGGCTTTGAGGTGGTTAGCGAATACTTTAGTGGCGATTATAGTGCGATCACGCACCCCTTCCAGCGCTTTACCGAGCAGTTCTTCTGAGTAACCATCACCGTAGACTTCCGCCGTATCGAAGGTGGTGATGCCGCTATCTAAGGCGGCTCGAATAGCACTGATGATGGCGGCATCTTCGATATCGACCCAGCCCTTCTTGCCCGCCTGCCAGGTGCCAAAGATAATCGGAGTAATGTCGATGTCCGTATTGCCAAGCTTTCGGGTTTGCATGGTAGATCTGCTGGATAAACGGTTAGACCAGGTTCAGGTAAGGAGAGCTACCCCACGGGCAAAACTCCTGCCGCTGGACCTGAACCAGATTCACACGGTCAAAAGAATCATAGCGTCAATAAAAAATGGCCGGGGGAAGGGAAGGCAATACCCGTCCATGGGCATAGCTGGCGATTAATCCTGGTAGCCTAGGGGTTAGTCAAAAAAATAATGACGGGTAGAGGGCGTAAAATTAAGTCAGATTCCTCAAGGCTACTGGCATGGTCAAAAAACACATTACACATTGTGCGTTTAAGCGAAGCAGAACGGCAGCCCCTCGAACAGATCATCACGATGGGGAAACGGTCGGCCTCGACAGCTAGCGGGAGACGTCGAGGCCCATTTGGTGGCGTTGCGTTGTGGCGAACCACCGAACGGCCCAGGACGATGGACGTTGCGGGTGTTGGCAGACCGGATGGTGGAACTGGACTCTATTGACTCGTTGAGCCATGAAACCGTTGGTTTGAGAAATCCCAGTCCCCCTTCCCGCTGAACTCGGATACCCCGAACGGGTTGATGATGAATACGAGCGCAATGGAGCGCCATGGGACGGCCCACCTGTTTATGGTCTGTGAACCGATGATGGGGTGGCGACGGGTGGAGGTGACTCAGCACCGGACGGCGGTCGATGATGTCCACTTACTCAAAACCGGAGCCGATGTCGATGACGCCCACGCCCCAAACCTGCTCCTAATTTAGGATAATCTCGACACTCATTCACCGGCTTCACTGGACAAAGCGTTTAAACCGGCTGAAGCGGAAGGCATCTTGAGTCGCTTTCAGAGAGCAGCACGTCTTCTTCCTCGCAAGAATTAAGACGGCATACTTTGTTGGTGATGACTCTGGTGTGCTGAGGGGACGGGGATATCCCGGCGTTTCTAGAGATGGCTGACGGCAACCAGTCGGACAAAGCCCGCTTTGCTGAGTCCTGTTAGCCTTCCAGCAGCAGTGGCAATATGAGGGGCTGTATGTAGCGGATTCTGTCTTGTATAGCGCCGAGACCCTGCATGCCCTGAGGAGATTACAGTGGCTCACCCGAGTGCCCTTGACGCTAAAAGCGGCCACCGACCTCGTCTCCACGTTGCCCGATGCGGCGTTAGAGCCGACTGAGCTGAGGGGCTATAGGCGTTGGCTCATTTTAATTTTAACAGAGTATTATCCCCTCAGGCTTTTCCATAAATCGACGCCAGCCCCGCCTCCGTAGCCGGTATAACCCCCCGTTCGGTAATCAGGGCCGTCACCAACCGGGCCGGGGTAACGTCAAAGCCGTAGTTGCCGGTTTGCGCCCCATCTACGGTGACCTGCACCTCGGTCATCTCCCCCGTAGCGGTTTTGCCCCAAATGTGGGTCACTTCCTCGCTGCCCCGCTGCTCAATGGGGATGTCGGCCAGGCCGTCTTTGATCGTCCAGTCGATGGTGGTATAGGGCAGGGCGACGTAAAAGGGCACGTGGTTATCCTGGGCAGCCAGGGCCTTAAGGTAGGTGCCGATTTTATTGCACACATCCCCGGTGGCGGTGACCCGGTCGGTGCCGACGATGCACAGATCCACCAGGCCGTGCTGCATCAGGTGGCCCCCGGCGTTATCCACCACCAGGGTAAAGGGCACCCCGTGGTTGGCCAGTTCCCAGGCGGTGAGGCTGGCCCCCTGGTTGCGGGGGCGGGTTTCATCGACATAAACGTGAACGGGGAGGCCCGCATCGTGGGCCATATAGATGGGGGCCAGGGCCGTACCCCAGTCGATGGTGGCCAGCCAGCCCGCGTTGCAGTGGGTGAGAATGTTCACCGGCTGCCCGTTGGCCTTGCCCGCCGCCAGGGGCCGAATGAGCTCTAGCCCGTGGCGGCCAATGGCCTGGCTAACTTCGGCATCTTCGTCGCAAAGGTTGCGGGCGATCGCGGTGGCTTTGGCGGCCCGCGCCTCCTCCGGCAGGGGGCTGACCCCAGCCCGAATTTGATCCAGCGCCCAGCGCAGGTTGACCGCCGTGGGGCGGGTGGCCAGTAACGTGTCGTAGGCTTGGGCCAGGGCTTCGTCGCTGGGGTCTTCCCGCAGGGCAAAGCTAAAGCCATAGGCCCCCACCCCGCCGATCAGCGGCGCGCCCCTGGTCCACATGGCTTGAATCGCCTCGGCGGCCTGGGCAGCGGTTTGCAGCTGCACCCAGCGCAGCTCGTGGGGCAACCAGCGCTGGTCAATGATGGTAATGGAACCATCGGCATTTTCGCTCAGCGAACGGTGCCATACACCCTGGATGTTCATGGGGTTAGTCCTAATAAATAGCTAAATGGCGGTAGAGCGCGGCGGATGGTCGGGTGTGCCATGGCGGCCTCCCAAAATCGCCCTGGGGCTTGGCCTTGTTTGCCCCTCTTATAATATCGGCACTCCTGGTACAGCCGATGCGGCGATTCCCTCCGGCCTTAGCCTTGGGCCAAGGCTTGGATAGCTTGCCACTCTTGGGGCATCAGGGGCTGGGCCACCAACTGGCAGCCAAAACAGCGGGCGGCGGCGGCAGTGAGGGCCGCGATAATTTCTGAGCGGGTTGGGGAGCGCAACGCGTTCCCCTGGCTAGGGGGTGTCACCGGAACCTTAAACACCCGCTGAAACAGTTCACCATCGGGGGTTAGCGGCATTGACCCGTGCTGCAAAACGCAGTTACCGCGAATCAGCTGGGCGCTACCAACGCGCTTAGTGCCGTAGGCATCGATTAAATCGGCGGAAGTAGCCAGGCCAAAGCAGTTGGGCGATCGCATATACCGGCCGTCAGGCTCCCCAAACCGCAGCTCGACCCCTAACCTGAGCCACCCCTCAATCAAAAACTGGCAGAGGGTGCGATAGACCTGCTCTCGATGACCGGGAATGTGGGAGGTGACCACCGCGTAGGTCAAATCGCCCTGGTGCAGCACCCCGCGTCCGCCGGTGGGGCGCTGCACTAAGTCTACCGGCTGCCCTTGCCACTGTAGACTGTGCCAGTGGTCGGGGACGTGCCGCCGCTGGCTCACCCCCAGGGAAAGGGCCACCGGCTTCCAGGTGTAAAACCGCAGGGTGGGGGGATGCTGGTGATGCTGATGCTGGTCGAGCAGCCAGGTGTCGATGGCCATCTGCACCGGGCCGGGGGCATCGAGCCGGGGAATCAGCCGCCAGACTGGAGACTCAGCCATTCACGGCGCTTCCCCGGCGTGGTAAGAGCTGCGCACCAGCGGCCCCGACCGCACGTGGGAAAAGCCTAGCTGCCGGGCCATGTCTCCCAGCCGGTCAAATTCGGCGGGCGTCCAGTAGCGGGCCACCGGGCGGTGGGCCAGGGAGGGGCGCAGGTACTGGCCCAGGGTAATGCGATCGCATCCCACGGCTCGCAAATCTACCATCGCCTCCATAATTTCCGCCTCGGTTTCCCCATGGCCCACCATCAGCCCAGATTTCGTCGGGAGGCTAGGATCAACCTCTTTGACCAGGGAGAGCACGCGCAGGGAACGGTCATACTTGGCCCCCCGCCGCACCGGGTCTTGCAGCCGCCGCACCGTCTCCAGGTTGTGGTTGTAGCAGGCGGGCTGGGCCGCTACCACCGTTTGCACCCGCTCGGCCTGGGCGACTTCGCCCCTGGGGCCACCCCAAAAGTCTGGGGTTAATACTTCGATTTCCGTGCCTGGGTTTTCCTGACGAATGGCCGTCATCACCTGCCCAAACCAGCCTGCGCCGTGGTCGGGCAGGTCATCCCTGGCCACCGAGGTTAGCACCACGTAGCGAAGGCCTAGCAGCCGCACCGACTCCGCCACCTGGGCCGGTTCCTGGGGGTCGAGGGCCATGGGGGCGTGGCCCTTATCCACCTGGCAAAAGGCGCAGGCGCGGGTGCAGACGGCCCCCATCAGCAAAAAAGTAGCGGTGCGATTGGCGTAACATTCCCCTCGGTTGGGGCAGCGGCCCTCTTCGCAAATGGTGTGAATTTGCCGGGCTTTAATAATCCGCTGCACGTCGGAGATGACGCTGGCGTTGCCGATCGGGCGGCGCAGCCAAGGGGGCAGGCGGAGGGGGGCGGAGGAAAGGTGGGATGGCATAGAGAAAAAGTCTTTTAGGAGGGCAACGTTACCCATCATTCGTTGCCGGTAGCCTTCACATCATAACCGATCAACTATTATTGGCGATTAGCCTGTATGAACCTTGTTATGCGGCTTCGTTTAGTGGCGTTGGCGGTAGTTGCCAGATTATCGGTGGCTGTTTAATATCAGGTCAGAACGAGCCAGCCGAAGCATACCGAGGATTGTTTATGGTTCAGATTGATCGGTCAAACAACGCGCTCGTCGGACTGGATTTGTATACGGTTGCAGAGAGACATCAATCAGGATTAGTAGACGCCATCAAAGCGCAAATCCAATCCTGGAAATCCATTCCCTACTTTAGAGCAGCAAGTGTGCATCAGAGTTTGGATGGACTTCGCGTTTTCACCTATAGTCAGTGGCAACCCAAGTTTGATCATCGCAGTTTACAGCGTCCGGTGGTGTTCGGTGAATTTTTTCCGCCAGACTCATTACAGCTAGAGGTATCAGCAAGCCAATCGATATCAGCAGAGGTTGAAATTGTAACAGGCGATCGCATTACCCATCTGGCTGAGTTTCGTATGATGCCCTCAAATCAACCGGAAATGGTGAAGCGAACCACGACCGAGCTTGACCGAGCGATGAGTAACTCACCGGGGCTTATATCGGCCACATTTCATCGGAGTTTAGACGGAACCTGGATGTTCAATTACGGACAGTGGGAAAGTCAAGAGGCGTTTGAAGCAATTTTGCAGCAAGCTGGGTTTAATCCAGACAAGCCCTACTGGGAAGGATTAGCGCGAAACGAGTTTCATCTGTATCGTGTCGTACATTCTGAGGTTTCAAATGCCCCTTGTTAACCAAGCCAATGGTTTACTAGCTGAGTTTGCCATATTTCCTGTAGACCCTGACCGCCAAGCGAGTTTAGTCGAGCAGGTAATTCAAAATATTGAGTCTGTTCTGAAGCACAAGGAAGGATTTTCCTCTGGCTCAGTTCTCCGTAGCCGAGATGGGTTGCGGGTTACCAGCTATGTTCAATGGGCCGCGCAAGACGCCTATATAGCGACTCAACCCTTGACAGATTTTACTGTTCCAGATGTTCACCTGTTTGAAATTTTTGCCGCCGAGCCTAAAGACAGTGAGCTACATCTTTCGCTAGGCATGGATGGGCTGATCAATTTTGGCATCTTCAAAATGAAGCAGCCTGAAAATCAGACTCGGTTTATTGAGTTATTTCGACAGGCACTGGAAATAGTTTCAGGACAAGCGGGGCTGATTTCAACCCATGCTCACCGCAGCCTTGATGGATGGCGCTGTATTAATTTTGGACATTGGCATTCTTTGGAAGAATATACGGCCATGGATTCAAACCGTCCGTTCTCTCCTATTTTCGGAGAAATGCTCGATCTTGCGAATAACGAGTATCAAAAAACGTTGCATGAAGTAGCTTTCACTACTTGATGAGCCATCATGTGGACATAAGGTAGAACCCCGAAGGTGTCAAACCCCTTGGTAAAGTTAAATCGCTCAGCGTTATGTATGCTGCGCCGTTCGATCTAACCCTAGGAGTTGACTGAGTTGATGCGCGGCCTCATATGAATGGAGAGGCGACCAAAGTAAGCAGGTTACCCCAGGTTGTAGGGCTAGCTTTTATTGCTTGGCCAATTCTGCAATGGAGGAGCAGGGAGGCTTAGTTGCTGCTTTCATGAAATTCTATCGCAGCAAATTTCCACCGCCACCTGGCCGCTAAAGTCGGGAATCGGGGGGGTGAGCTTGGTAAGGCGCACCCTGACCTGTTGGAGGCGGGGATCGGAGGCTAGGGCGGCGCTGGCGATCTCCCCCGCCAGCCGCTCAATCAGCTGAAATTTTTGCTCGCGAATGATCCCCTGGGCCTGGGTAATCACCGTGCGGTAGTCGTGGGTGTCGGCCAGCCGATCGGTGGCGGTGGCGTCGGTGAGATCGAGGTAGAGGGTAACTTCGGCCTCAAACCACTGACCAAGGATATTTTCTTCTGGCAGCACGCCGCTGTAGCCGTAGGCTTTGATGCCGGTGAGGTGAATTGCATCCATGGGGAGTAGGGCGGCGGAGCCGCTAGGGGCATACCCAGGCAGAGCCTGGGCACGAGGGCAGGGGGCCTGAGCTAGGCGGTACCGCCGGGGCTACTCGTAGATATTCGCCGCTTTCAGCATGTGGTAAGTAATTAACAGCTGAGTTAGCGCCAGGGGGTAGCTTTGCAGGGTTTCGCCCGTGGTGCCCACCACCTTGCCAATGTCGGTATTACCCTGAATGCTGCAAAACTTACCCAGGTAAGGAATCTCATCGCACAGGGTACGCTCTAGCTCCTGCACCGGCGCTTCGGTGGCGTGGCCGTCGATTTCCAGCACGTCTACGGGCTTGCCCATGTCGCGGTCGAGGCCCAGGCGCACGGCATCGCTGAGCGACACGCTGCTGGCCTTCTCAAGCAGCTGGATAAAGTCAGGGTGGGGGATAGTGGGTCGCATCACCAGGCGCACGTTCAGTAGCAGATCGTTGCTATTACCGTTGTCGGCGGCGGGATAAAAGCTTACTACCACATCGGCCCACTGGCGCTGGGGGCGAATAAAGGCTTCTGAATCGGGCTCCCGCGCTTTAATTTGCTGAATCACCTGGTCGACGTCGTAGCCACGCTTGCGGGTGTCGCGCTTAATTTTCCAGTTGGCCCGCAGGTCTTCGGGGGGCGCCAGGTAAACCTTAACGTCGTAGGCATCGCGGCAGGCACGGGTAGAGTAGCCCAGCAGCCCTTCCACAATCACAAAGCGCTTGGGTTGAATATATTCGGGCGGGTCAAACTCGCCGGTGGTGTGGTTATAAATAGGCTTGAGAATGGGCTGACCGGTACGCAACAGGCCCAGGTGCTGCTGAATGATATCGATATAGTTGCAGTCGGGATGCAGGGCCGAAATATTCATTTCCTTCCGCTGTTTGCGATCGTAGCGGTGGTAATCGTCCGTGCAAATGGTGGTGACCTGGTCTTCCCCTAAAATTTGGGCAATGCCTCTAGTCAGCGTCGTTTTACCCGCTGCACTGTCACCCACAATCCCCAAAACGACCGGACGATTAACCATAGATTTCCTCCCGTTTTCAATAACCCGTAATTAATCATCCCATTGTAAGAAGCAATGGATCACCCACCAAGTCTTTAGGTGAGAGAATTTTCGAATTTAGGGTAAAACCCTGGCCCGGGTCGAAATGGCCCAGTCTCAGCCGTCATAGCTATAGAAGGCCTAGAGACCCTTCCGGCCTTCGGTAAACCCACGACGGATCATGATTATGAAGCTTTACTACTTTCCCCCTTCCCCCAACACCCGCAAAGCCCACGCCGTAGCCATTCACCTCAGTCTCCCGGTAGATCTCAAGCTAGTGGATTTGCAGCAGGGCGACCAGCGCACCCCCGAGTTTCTGGCCCCTAACCCCACAGGGCGCACCCCGGCCCTCCAGGATGGTGATTTTATGCTGTGGGAGTCAACGGCGATTATGCAGTATCTGGCCAGTCAGGTGCCCAATTCTCTCTGGCCCGAGGCGGCCCAAAGTCGGGCTGACATCATGCGCTGGCAGAGCTGGCAACTGGCCCACTGGCATTCGGTCTGTCAGCCGTTGCAGTACGAGAATTTCGTCAAGTCCCTGCTTCAGCTTGGCGCCCCCGAACCAGGGGTAATTGAAGCCACCACCGAGCGCTTCCACCAGGAGGCCGGGGCTAATTACGAATTCAATGCCATCGGTTGAGTTCGGTGGTGCTAGCTTAGCCAGGCCATCGACTCAGCTAAGGCGATTTCTGGCCAGGAAGAGACCCGATATCGCCAGACCCTCGGCCTGGGTTCCCGCTGTCGCGGCAATGACAGGGTAAGTTCTTGGCTGGAAAGCTCCTAACCTCTGCTTTTTGCTTCAAAATTGCTAAGTCGCGCTACTGTTAAGGCGCATAAAATCACCCCACTGGGGTTAGCCCCCACAGTTTTGGAACTAAGCCGGTATGAGATCTTCTCAGATTTTTTGAGCACAATACTATTATTTAGTTGCGCCATCGTCGCTGGCCACCCTTGGTCGGCCCGCTAACTAAACCACAGGTTAATGCACTGCTAGAGACGGATATCCATGGGGCCGCTCGATCATCTACCCGCCGATTCAAGCTCTCAGCCGGGGTCGACCCCGGCCGAAGTTATCCTGCGGAGCCTAAGCCAGGACCTGGATGATTTGCGCCAGCGGGTCTCGGGGCAGCTATCGGAGGATATTGCCTATCTACAGGCCCACAAGCAGCGGTTGATGGCTGACATTGAAGCCCTAGAAACTGACTTTGAGGCGCTCCAGGCTCAGCACCGACAGCTGCAGACGGATCAGGCCCAGGGCTTAAGCCAGCAGCAGCTGGTTCAGCAGCAGGTTTGGGCCAAGCGCCTCGCCCAGGCCCTGGCGACCCATCTCCAAACTCACCTAGAGGCTGCTATTCCCGCTCGGCCTCCAAGCGACGGCATCGACCCGGCGCCAACCCTAGCGGCGGCGAACCAGCGACTGGCCGCCCTCGACGTGACCCTGCACAGTACCCTGCAATCCCTTCAGCAGGATCTCAATAGCTACCAGAGTAGCCTGTCTCAACAGGTTAGCCGCATGCACAGCATTGAGCAGCAGGGGGAGGCCATTCTGGCGGCGCTGGTGGCCCGGCTCAGCCAGCAACTCCAGACCGAGATGGTGCGCCCCCAGCCTCTAGCGACGGCCAGCAATGGCCATGGGGCGGTGCAGTTGCCGCCCAGCTACCCTCCCGCCTCGGCTTCCCCCTTCGCTGCGACAGAGGGCAACGGCCAGGCGACTCGTTTCTCTTCCTCGTTGCACCCCACCGTCGGGCCGCCCTCCCCCCCAGCAGACCTGCGTCCTGGGCCGTCTGGGGTGACCAGTTCTCCTGCACCTTCTGTTCCCCAGGCTTCTGTTCCCCAGACCTCTGCCTCCTTCTCGACACCACGTTCGACCCCAGTTCAGGCCGCCGGATCGCCCGTAAATCTCAAAATGGGCCTGGTGTTTGTGGTGCTATCGACCCTGGCCCTGTCGATGCATAACGTGCTGGTCGGCATTATGGGCTACGGCGGGCAGCTGTTGGGCCAAATTCCCGTGGCCGGGGTTTTCCCGCTCACGATTTCCAACTCCTTGATGCTGCTGTGGCTACGCATGGCCGTTGTGGTGCCGCTCATGGCCCTGGGTGCAGTTCGACTGTATCCCTCCGTGTGGTTAGACATCGAGGCGCTGTTCAAGGCGGCAGATAAGCGACCGGCGGTGCAGGTGGTGGCCAGCGGCGGGTTTTTATTTCTATCCCAGGTTTTGATTTACAAGGCCATTTCTGATGTCGGGCCGGGGGTAGCGGTAACGTTGCTGTTCATGTATCCGCTGATTACCGTACCCTTAACCTGGTTTTTGTTTCGGGAGCGCCCCACCCCCCTGCGACTGGTGGTGATGTTTGCCATCAGCATGGGCATTGTGTTTACCGCCCTGCCTAAGATCTACAGCGATCTCAGCGGCGACTCGGTTTCCCTCTGGGGAATTGGGGCCGCTCTACTGTCTAGCGCCGCATTTGCGCTTTATTTAGTGGCCATGCAGCTGAGCTTTCGGCGGCTGCACCCGGTGCCCGTTAGCCTACTTCAGTTTTGCACCATCTTTGTGCTGACTAGCCTGATTTTAATCATCGGCTCGCTTTTTGGCCTCGGCCCTGACGAACCTACGAGCCGCCTGGGCCTCTACGGCGGCGGCCTGCTGCTGGGGTTGCTGACCCTGCTGGGGTACCTGTGCAATAACTACGGGGTCAAGCTGATGGGGGCGGCCCAGGCGTCGATTATTGCCGCCAGCGGCCCGGTGCTAACCGCCATTCTGGCCTACCTGATCACCCCTGGAGAAAAGTCTTCCCTGCTGTTTATTCAGTGGATGGGGGTACTGCTAGTGACCCTGGGAGTTGTGTCGCTGAGCCTGGAGCGCTTAACCAGCCAGCATCGCCATGCCCGACGACCAGGCCCAACGCCCTTGTGACATGAATCTCGTAGGGGTTTAGGGGTGCAATACGCTGCGCCCCTAAACCGGGCGCTATGCCAACAAGAGTTGGCATAGCGCCTAAGATTCTAAACCTAAACATTGAAGGGGCTCCCCCTCAGCAGAGCCCCTTCAGCGATCAACCAGTACGGAGAGAGAGGGATTCGAACCCTCGTTAGAGTCACCCCTAAACAGCATTTCCAGTGCTGCGCCTTCAACCGCTCGGCCATCTCTCCAGGGGGTAGGCGAAATTACTCCGCCGAATCGCTATCCTACCAAAAAACCGGAGTTCTCCGCACTCTATTTTCTTCAAGGGGAACTTTTCGGGGGAGCTTCGTGAGAGCATAGAGACGCGTCATTGGCTTTTCCTTGTTCCATGGTCTGCACCCACACGGTTACTATTTATCATCGCGGCACCGATCAGACCTACACCGTCCAGGTGCCCGAAGACCGCTATATTCTCCAAACCGCCGAAAACCAGGGGGCCGATCTGCCCTTTGCCTGCCGCAACGGGGCCTGCACCACCTGCGCGGTGCGAGTGCTACAGGGGGAGGTCGAGCAGCCCGAGGCTATGGGGCTTTCCCCCGACCTGCGCCGCCGGGGCTATGCGCTGCTGTGCGTGTGCTATCCCCGCAGCGATTTGCGGGTCGAAACCCAGGATGAAGACGAAGTGTATGAGCTTCAGTTTGGGCGCTACTTTGGCCGGGGTCGGGTGCGGTTTGGGCTACCCCTGGAGGATGACTAATAGGCGGCGGCTTACGGTTAGCTACTATTGTCAGGATGTCCCCTTTGGCTCTACCCATGACCTACCCCGCTGACGCTGATCTGCACCGCTGGCTTGACATCGCCACCGAAGCGGCCCTGGCGGCCGGGGCGGTGCTAGAGCACTACTGGGGCAACCTCAGCACCATCGAAGAAAAGGGGCGCTCGGGGGATCTCGTCACCGAGGCCGATCGTCAGGCAGAGGCAGCGGTGCTGGCGGTGCTGGGTCGCCACCTGCCTACCGACCACGACATTTTGGCGGAGGAATCGGGCCAGCGGGGCCCACAACAGGGGCCATACCTGTGGGCCATCGACCCCCTGGATGGCACTACCAATTACACCCATCAGTATCCGTTTTGTGCCGTTTCCATTGGCCTGCTGCTGGCGGGGAACCCCATCTTGGGGGTGGTCTATGACCCCATTCACCACGATTTGTTTCGGGCGGCGACGGGGCTGGGGGCAACCCTCAACCGGCGGCCCATTCGGGTGTCTGCCACGACTGACCTGGCTCGCAGCCTGCTGGTCACCGGGTTCGCCTACGACCGCCGAGAAACCCTCGACACCAACTACGCCGAGTTTTGCCACCTCACCCACCTGACCCAGGGGGTGCGGCGGGGGGGCTCCGCTGCCATTGACCTAGCCTACGTCGCCTGTGGGCGCCTAGATGGTTACTGGGAGCGAGGCCTTTCGCCCTGGGATATTACGGCGGGTATTACCCTGGTGCGCGAGGCAGGGGGGCAGGTCACCGCCTACGACGGCAGCCCTTTAGATGTTTTCAGCGGGCGTTTGTTGGCCACTAATGGTGGCATTCACCGGGCTGTGGGCGATGTTTTGGGGCGGGTTGTGCCGCTGCCGCAGTTTGCCCCTGGAGGGGGTGAGGGGTGAGAGAGTGAGGGGTGAGGGGTGAGGAGGGCTGGATTGAGGTCGCTGAAGCCTTGAACTTAAACCGTTTGGCTGAGCCGAACGGATGAGGGGGTATATTGAGCCTGATAGGTAGAACCTGGCGGTAGGGGGTGGAGCCGCTGGGGTCGTTGGGGCTCAGGCCATCGTCCAGGAATTTTGGCCCAGGCTGGTTAAACTAGGGTGGGCTGGGTAGAGTAAGACATATTTTTTTATCGTGACCAAAGCACCCAGGATAGGTGATCATGCGACTGGATCAAGGGCTGTTTAAACTCGATTTTGACGATCACCACGCCGTGCTGGGGGTGCCGCTCAATGCGGATGCCAGAGCGATTCGCAAGCGCTACCTGGCTATTGCCCGGAAGCTTCACCCTGATAGCGTTTCGGCTGCCGGAGGGGCAAGTTCTCAGCGGGCCAGCGAGCTGTTGTCGAAATGGGTTAACCCCGCCTACGAGATCCTGAGCCAGGAAAAGTCGGCCACCGAGCATGGCCTGATGCTGAAGCTCAAGGGCCAAACTCTGCGCCGGGCTAAAACGCCGCCGGGCGTGGTGGGAGAGACGGCGAAGGCTCTACTAGTCGCCCCCCACGTCGAGCCCGCCTACCGCCAGGCCGTGAACGCCCTGAGCGAAGCTCTCTATGACCAGCTCGATCAGTCTCTACAGATGATCGGTCAGATCAGTGAACTCAACATGATTTATCTCTATCGCACCACCGATGGAGCCACCGCCCCGCCCCCCTCAACCTCAGGGCAAACCCCGCCCACTGTTCCTATCCCATCGGCCCCTACCGCGACTCCGCTGCCCCGGCGTACCCAGGCTACTATTTTAGCCAGCTACATCAGCCGGGCTCAGGAATATGAGCAGGATCGGGACTATGGCCAGGCCATTTTAGAACTGCGTCAGGCGCTCAAAGCCTATCCCCATAACGCCCAGGGCCATGGCTATCTGGCGGGGTTGTACCTCAAATCGGGGCAGAGCACCATGGCTCGCATCCACGCCAAGCGAGCCCTAGAGCTAAACCCTGACGAAGATCAGGCCCAGGCTGTTCAGGCTCGGCTCGATCAAGCCACTCGCAGCGCCGACCGGGGTCGCGATGGGTCAAAAGCAGCGGATAAAAGCAGCGGCAACGGATTTTTTGGCCTATTTGGCGGTAATAAGAAACCATGACCTATCAACCACCCACCGGGGCGCGGGATCTGCTGCCCCTTGATGTGGCCCAAAAACATTGGATCGAAGAACGACTGGAGCAGGTTTTTCAACGCTGGGGCTACCATCGCATCATTACCTCCACCGTGGAGCGTCTGGATACCCTGATGGCCGGTGGTGCAATTGACCAGTCGACGGTCATCGAACTGTACCAGAGCTCGGATCAGCGCCTGGGGCTGAGGCCCGAACTCACCGCCTCCATCGCCCGTACCGCGGTCACCCGGCTGGCGCGAGTGACTTATCCCCAGCGGCTGTACTATAACGCCAACGTCTTTCGCCGTACTGGGCGGGGTAGCCAAGGGGAGCAGCAAGAGCTATACCAGTCTGGGGTAGAGCTCCTCGGAGCCGGTACCACCCTGGCCGATGCCGAGATTCTGCTGCTGCTGGCCGACAGCCTGACCAGCCTAAATCTCACCTCCTGGTCTTTAATTGTGGGCGATGCCCAGCTCACCCAGGCGCTGCTGGCCCCCTTTCCTCAACCGGTTCGCAACCAGGTGCGGGGGGCCTTGGCTCACCTCGATCGGGTTACCCTAGAAACCCTCGATCTCTCCCCGGGCCTGAGGCAACACGCCCTGTATCTGCTCGATCTGCGCGGCGAACCTGAGGATGTTTTGCAGGCTATGGGGCAGCTTGACCTCGATGCCAACGCTCGGTTGGCCCTGGGGCAAATGAAATCGCTGATTGCCCTGCTGCGCGAATCTAACCGGTTTCAAGCCAGTACCGCCGACCCGCGCCGACCTGCTCTCACCCTTGATTTAAGCCTGATTCAAACCTTCGACTACTACACTGGTCTGGTGTTTGAGGTGGTTTCGGCCCCGACGATGGGTTGCCAGGTGCTGGGCCAGGGCGGACGCTATGACCGCTTGCTGGGAGTTTTTCATAGCGAGGGGAAGGGCTTTCCGGGCATTGGCTTTGGGCTGAGTACCGAAGCCCTGCACCAAGCCCTACTGCCCACCGGCCTGCTGCCCCAGAATACTCCCCCTAGCGACTGGCTGGTAGTGCCCACTGCCCCAGCCGCCGCCGGAGCCGCCTTCGCCTACGCCGAAACCATTCGCGCCTCGGTGAGCCTGATTCGAGCAGAGGTGCATCTGGCCCCGTTTGAATCTCGCGAAGCGATTCAGCAGCTGGCTCGCCAGCGCCACATCAACCGCATCGCCTGGATTAGCCCTGACGGTTTGCCAGACATCGAAACCTTAACCTAAGGTAGAAAGGAATGGCACTGAATGAAGGCCAGTGGGCGGTGTCCACTACGGTAAGTCAAGGCTTTTGGCGATCTCCAGGAGATTATTTCAGTGACGTTTTTTCAGTGACATCTCCTGGGGCAGGGTTGCAGAGACCCGCTCCAACCCTGCCCCAGGAGATGTCCAATCATCAATTCAATACTGATCAATACTGAGGAAATTCTGTGCCCCACACCATTGTGACCAACGTTTGCGAAGGAGTATCCGACTGCGTCGATGCCTGCCCTGTGGCCTGCATTCACCCCGGCCCCGGCAAAAACACCAAAGGCACCGACTGGTACTGGATTGATTTTGCCACCTGCATTGACTGCGGCATTTGCCTCCAGGTTTGCCCCGTAGAGGGGGCGATTCTGCCGGAGGAGACGCCGGAGTTACAGAATACTCCGGTTTAGAAGTTGCTAGCGGGTCGGGTGATGGGTTGACGGGGAGTGTCATTAGCGACGGGCGACTGAAACAGTGTGTACACTGGATATCCTCCGTGAAAGCATTGCGGTAGCCTCTTAACTGTTGTCCTTAGCGGCCCTGTCTATGGCAAAGCTCAGCTTGCGAAGCCGATTATTCATCTCTCATCTGGCGGTGATGGGGGTCGGCATTGCTACCCTGGTGATGTTTGGCCGACTTTATACCCCGCGGCAGTTTGTCATTACCATGCAGCGCTATGAGAACGGGGTAATGAGCATTCAGCGGCGCACCCAGTTGGTCAAGGGGTTTGAAGCGGCCTGGAGCCGGGGCATGAAGTGGTCAATTCTGGTGGGCGGCGGCGCGGCGGGGGGGCTCAGCTACTGGGTTTCTCGGCGAATTATTCACCCCCTTGATCAGATGGCTGATGTGACTCGGCTGTTTGCCAGCGGCCAGCTTGGGGAGCGGGTGCCCCCTTCTGAGATTCTCGAAATTCAGCGGTTAGCGAACAGCTTCAACCATATGGCCGCGGACCTAGAGGATGTGGAACAGCGCCGTCGGGAACTGGTGAGCGACCTGACCCACGAATTGCGCACGCCTTTGACCATCATCCACGGTTACCTAGAAGGGTTGGCCGATGGTACCGTTAACGCCCACCCCGACCTGTACCAACGCCTTGCCGATGAGACCACCCGTCTACAACGACTGGTCAACGATCTACAAGAGCTGTCGAAGCTGGAGGCCGGCTATCTGCCGATCCAGGCTCAAACCGTGGCGCTTGGCCCGATCTTAACTCGTCTAGTCCACACCTTTGGCGATCAGTTTGCCAGTAAAGAGCAGGTCACCATCAAGCTGCACTGTCCGCCAGAATTACCCGCCGTGTGCGCCGATCCGGGCCGGGTGGAGCAGATTATGATTAACCTGCTGGGCAACGCTCTGCGCTATACCGATGCGGGTACGGTCACCGTTGATCTGTGGGCAGAGGCTCAGCAGGTCTATGTCAAAGTCGCCGATACCGGTATTGGCATTGCCGCTGAAGATCTACCCTACGTCTTTGAACGCTTTTGGCGAGCCGACCGATCCCGCAACCGCAGCTCGGGCGGAACGGGGCTGGGGCTAACCATTTGTCGGCGGCTAGTCGAAGTCCAGGGCGGGAAGATCAGCGTCAACAGCGAGCTAGGCCGGGGTAGCGAGTTTACCTTTTGGCTACCCCAGGCTTAACCGAGCGGCAATCCATCAGCCTCATCCAACCCTTGATTTCTCGTGCGAGAGAATAAGGCTTTGACTGGCTTTTAAAACACGCCCTAGTAAGCAACCCCTAATTATACTCATTTTTGTGCTTTTTCTGAACCTGCATTGGGCCACCCTGTGCCCTAGCCTAAAAGGATCTATAGAGCACCCCTAGGGCAGGTGGGTGATGCTATATTGCACTTGCCTGTAAGCAAAAACTTTAATTTTTCCTTTATAAACTCACCACCGTCAATTCCCGATTTTTCCGTTACGGCCTGGGGCATCGCAGGCTCAGTTAGGAGAGTAGCTTGGGGCTTGGCGGGCCAGTACCCACCTAATCGTTGTCTGACCAGCATTTTTTGCTTACTTACTTGGGCCGTCTTCCAGGGCAAATTGCCGCTCCAGGGTCAGGGCTCCAGCCCGATCTCGGCAGTCCTAGGGTTGGGAGGGTAAGATTGAACTCTGGAGATTGGGTTGAATTTGGGGCATGTTATCTACTGATCGAGGCCAGGGCTTATGCAAAGTTCGTCAGTCAGTCCATCCAATACCTACCGGGCCAGTACTTATCGTGACCGGGTAGCCACGGCGGAAATTGTCAAGTATTGCCAGGGGCAGGGGTTGTTTCGCGATCGCTATCGTGTCCTCAAGCCCCTGGGGCAGGGCGGGTTTGGGGTCACCTATCTGGCCCAAAATGCGCTGCTGCCCGGCCATCCCTACTGCGTGGTGAAGCAGCTCTGTCCTAAGGCCAAAAATGAGCTATCCCTAGAGCGGGCCAAGGTGCGCTTTCGCCGCGAAGCCCGCACCCTGGCTAGCCTCGGCAGCCATTCCCAGGTGCCGCAGCTGCTAGACTATTTCACCACCAACGGCGAGTTTTACCTGGTGCAAGACTACATTCAGGGCGAGACCCTGGCTCAGGAAATTCGCCGTCAGGGCCGTCACACCGAAGCCCAGGTCAAGCATTTTTTGCGGGAAATTATTCCCGTGGTCAAGTTCATCCACCGCAATCGCATCATCCACCGCGACATTAAGCCCCCCAACATTATTCGCAGCGAGCCCGACCGGCGGCTGGTGCTGATTGATTTTGGTGCCGTGCGAGAGTTCCTAGCCGATATGGACGACGGGGTCACCTTCCAAGCGCCGATCACCCAGTTTGTGGGTACCCCTGGGTTCGCCCCCCCCGAGCAGCTAGCCCTGCGCCCCTGCTACGGCAGCGATATCTACGCCCTGGGCATGACCTGCCTGTTTTTGCTCACCGGTCGTACCCCCATCGAGTTTGAGCAAAATCCTCGTACCGGGCAAATCCACTGGCATCACACGGTAACCCTGAGCCCCCACTTCAATAACGTGCTCGAAAAAATGCTGATGCCCGATCCGAACCACCGCTACGGATCGATTGATGAGCTAGAGCGAGCGATGGCCCTAGAGCCTCACCTGGGGGTTTTATCGGACTGCATGAATACCCGCTCGCGCCCGTCCCTGGCTACGGATCATCCTGAACATGACCCTGACTATTTAACGCCCATTCAGCGAGAGGCGGAGGCGATTCGTAAGTGGCGGCACAAGCGCTTTAACGACCGACTGAAAAGCCCGCATCCCAAACGGACGGCTCCGATCCCCTTACTCTGATCTCGGCATCATTCCGGCGAATTCCGGCGTCAGTGGGAATTCGTGGCGAGCCTCCCAGGCCAGTGGACCTCTTATACCAAATCCGAGTCCCATCCGCCCGATTCCCAAAAGGCCAACCCGGAGGGGCATTGGCGCAGCCTAGCCAGAGGCTTTATGGCATTCGCCCGGCTGGATCGAGGGTAATCAAGCAGGGTTTAGTATTATTTCAACGCTAGACACTGCAGCCAATGATTGCCGCGAAAGTCCTTAGGCGATTGCTGGAAAAGAAGATACCCGATATCAACAGACTCTCGGGCTGGGTTCCCGCGCAGGCGAGAATGACGAGGTAAGTTCTTGGCTGAAGATCTCCCTAACCGCCTTCAATTTCAGGCGCGCCACAATTTACCCAGGTGATCAGCAGCGGGTTGAAGACCTCCCAGGCTTCGTCGTAAAGGCAATGTCCTACAGCTGGAAGTATTTTTAGCGTGACGGCGGGGCTAAGGCTGGCCAGATCTGCCGCAGGGGCGGGGGGAATGACACGATCCTTTGCGCCCCACAGTAGCAGCGTCGGCACCGATAGTGCAGCCATCATGGTTTTAACGGAGGGGCTAAAGTCAGGCTCGGTGCGCGATCTCACCAGGTAGCATAGGGTTCTAGCCGCCCCCCGCTCCCCCGGCGGCAGCACAAACAGGTTCAGCAACTCATCATCCACCCGGTCGGGGGTGGCGGCATAAATACCCTTTAAGGCCCAGCGCAAAAACCCGGGCCGACGCACGATCCTAAACAGGGGCCGCATCAGCACTGGGGTGGATACCAGGCTCTCTACTTTAAGGGCCAGGTTGCTCACCCAGCCTGCCACCAGGTCTTCTCGGTCAGCGGATAGGGGCACCGTGATCAGAACTAGTTGTTTTACCCCGGCAGGATGCCGATGGGTCACGGTGAGGGCCACCAGCGCACCCAGGGAATGCCCCACCAGCACCACTGGAGTACCGACCACTGCCTCGATAAAGTCGGCTACCTGGCTGGCCCATAGCTCAGCACCGTAGAGGGTAGCGGCTTTTTCTGCATCCCCAAAGCCCAGCAAGTCGAGAGCATAGACCGGGAACCGCTGACTGAGGGCGGGCAAATTGTGGCGCCACTGGTTGAGATTGGCCCCAAATCCGTGAATGAATAGGAGAGGGGGCTGATCCGTCGTCACCGCTGCACCCTGGTGAAACCAGTAGCGAATGCGCCAGCCCCGCCAATACCACAGGCGCTGGTGCCCCGCCTCGCTGAGGTCAGAGGCAAGGTGGCTGAGAGAAACGGGCGGAACTATAGCCAAACCAGAATTCAGAAGATACCTACCGACTGTAGTTACCTTAGCAGGCCTTTGCAGACTGCAATTCAACCTAAGGCAGCAGGGTTAATGTTAGTATAAGAAGCCGTGACTTTTTAAGAACCAGGTAAAGAGGCAAACCGATGAGCAAGCGCACCCTAGAGGGCACCAACCGTAAACAAAAAAGAACCTCCGGGTTTCGCGCTCGGATGCGCTCCTACACGGGGCAAAACGTAATTAAGGCTCGCCGTCGTCGGGGGCGGGCAAAGCTGGCGGTTTAGGACTGACGCCTTTCCTGCCGGGCTCCTTCTGGGGTTTTCCAGGGGCGTGGCCCCGCCTTATCCTGTGACTCCGCCTTACCTAAGGTGGAGCCTTTGCCATGCCATCCTAGGGTAAGGTCTTGGCATGAGCATACGCTAATGTGTCCTCGATCCGGCGGCAGAGCCGCACAGGGCATGTCCAGATTTTACCTTCCGCCAGCCCTTTATTTAGCCCACTAAAATCATTCATCCGCTCCGTGGAAACTTCTGCTACCGGCCCAAATCTTCATCTTTGCCTCAAAGGCAGCCGATTGCTAAGCACCAAAAAGGGTGTCCCCCAGGGGACACCCTTTTTGGTGCTCCAACTACACCACAGCTTTAGAAAAAGCCGTTACTGATGCATTTCACTGAGATACAGTCTGATTTAGTTCGGCTTCCAGCTGCTGCATCAGTTTGGTATCGCCCTGGGCCTTGGCCACATCCATGCGATGCTGAAGCGATCGCTGAATATTGATCCGGTGGGCCTCGGTGGCCTCGTGGAGAAGGTGTCGTCTGGCCTTCAAGCGAGAGTTATCGGTCGATTTAATCGACTGAAACACCGGTCGGCGGGGCTCCGTTACCCGGGCCGGGGCCTGAACTTGGCCCTGGGCTGTGGTGGTGTACCCAACCCCACGGTAGGTCAGATTAGCCACCGGCTGGGGGACGGGCACATGGCTAACGTAGGAAAAATGAGTTAAGTGACCCCGGTACCGCCCGGTTAGCTCACTGTCTTTCACTTCCAGGGAAAGGGGGTTATAGTCGTACTCTACGCCGCGATAACAAAGTCTCATGTAGGATCTCCTGTGAACAAAGGATGAAACAAACTGCCGAAGCAGGGTGCGTTCCTTCAGGAGTACTCTCCTTACTTCCGTTTAAGGCTACCCCGCAGCCGGTAGGCTACGACGCATCTCAAATGAACGTCCAGATATTTATTTCTGTATTCCATTTTACGGAATTAGCTCAATGTCAGCAAGTCATGGGATCTTCGGTTATTCCCCCTCTAGATTGCCAAAACCCTTGCCAGTCAACCGCTTTAGGCCTACAGGCAGAAAGCGGCAATCCGCAAAACTTTACTTTCCCCTAGAGGATAGAGCGACCTTCCCATCACCTCATCTGAGCTAGACCAAGCTGAAGTGGGCCCAGCGTATGGCTCCAAAGGCCTCTGATTTGAACTATGCTGAAATAAGAAGCATTTACTTAACTTAACGTTTCGCAAAGCGTATTTACACTCCATGAAATGCATTATTAATCGCCGGGCACAGTTTTCCGCCAGTCACCGCTATTGGCTGCCGGAGCTGACCGCGGCCGAAAATGCCGAGCGCTTTGGCCCCTGCATGCAGGCCCCCGGCCACGGTCACAACTATGTTCTGTATGTCGCCATGGCGGGAGAGCTGGACGAATACGGCATGGTGCTCAATCTCTCAGATGTGAAGCAGGTGATTAAGCGCGAGGTCACTAGTCAGCTTGACTTTTCCTACCTCAACGACGTGTGGCCAGAATTTCAGTCCACCCTGCCTACCACCGAATATCTGGCCAAGGTGATCTGGGATCGCCTAGCCCCCCACCTACCCATTGTTAAAATTCAGCTGTTTGAACACCCCGAACTCTGGTCCGACTATCTAGGGAATATCATGGAAGCCTACCTCACCGTTAGCACCCACTTTAGCGCCGCCCACCGCCTGGCCTCCCCCCGCCTGAGCTACGAAGAAAACTGCGAAATTTACGGCAAGTGCGCCCGCCCCCACGGCCACGGCCATAACTACCACCTGGAGGTGACCGTGAAGGGCACCATCGATCCCCGCACCGGCATGCTGGTGGATCTGGCTCAGCTCCAGGCCGCCATTGACGATTACGTGGTTGAGCCCTTTGACCACACGTTTTTGAACAAAGACATTCCCTACTTTGCCGAGGTGGTACCCACCGCCGAAAACATCGCGGTACATATTCGCGACCTGCTCCAGGTGCCCATCCAGGAACTAGGGGCCAGCCTGCACAAGGTGAAACTGATCGAAAGCCCCAACAACTCTGCCGAAGTCTACGCAGCGGTGCCCCGGGCTGGAGAACAGCCCGAGGCGGCGGCAACCCTTCAACTAGTTACCGTTTAGGGTTGGTTTTTTAAGGCTATCTCTGGCTAAACGTCAGGCTGGTTTAGACGGTTTCTGGCCCTCGTAGCTTTCGTAGGCCGCCACAATGCGCTGCACTAAAGGATGGCGCACCACGTCGGCCTGAGTGAGGTAGCAAAAGGAGAGTCCTTCGACGTTTTTCAGAATCCGCTGGGCGACGGCGAGCCCAGAGGTTTGGTTATTGGGCAAATCCGTTTGGGTAACATCCCCCGTCACCACCATGCGGGAACGAAACCCCAGTCGGGTGAGCACCATTTTCATTTGGGCGGGAGTGGTGTTTTGGGCTTCGTCGAGAATCACAAAGGCGTTGTTGAGGGTGCGGCCCCGCATATAGGCCAGGGGTGCCACCTCAATTATGCCCCGCTCCATCAGTCCGGCGATTTTTTCGGGATCCACCAGCTCGTGAAGGGCATCGTATAGGGGTCTGAGGTAAGGATTTACCTTTTGCTGTAGATCCCCTGGCAGAAAGCCCAGCCGTTCACCCGCTTCTACCGCCGGGCGGGTTAAGATCAGCCGCTCATACTCGTTACTAAGCAGCGCCTGTACCCCCACCAGGGTGGCCAGGAAGGTCTTACCGGTACCCGCTGGGCCAATGCAAAACACCAGGTCGCGGTGGCGCAGGGCCTTGATGTACTGTTTTTGGCGAAAGGTTTTGGCGCGTACCACCTGACCTCGGCGGGTACGCGCCACCACATCCCCGTGAATGGCCTGGAGCTCATCGAGCTGGTTAGTATCCAGGGCGTGGCGGGCCGTCATAATGTCTGCCGTGGTTACGATCTGCCCCTGGCTCCAGATCGGCTCTAGGGCGCTTACCAAACGGCGGGCCAGGTCGGTACCGTTTTCGGTTCCAGAAATCATTAACTCCTGACCCCGCAGTACCAGGGCAGCCCCAGTTTGCTTGGCCAGGAGTTTGAAGTTTTCATCTTGGTAGCCAGAAAGGGCGATCGCGCTTTCTGGGCTAGGCATGTCGATACGAACCGTAGGAAGCATCCAGAACGCTACATAAGGAGCCACAAAACCAGTTAGGCAGAGGGGGGCTTAGGCCGCAGCTGGGGCTTAGGTCGACTAGGCCGCTGGGGCGCAAAATCCTTAGGCCCGGGCTTAGCACTTGTGTCCTGGTCTGGAGAACCATAGACGTCGAAATAGGCAACCCAGCCGGTCAGGGCGGCCGTGGCCCGCACGATCGACCGCATAGCCTGAATGTTGCGACCCCCACGGCCAAACACCTTGCCGCGCTCATCACCGCTAAAGGCGACCCGAATCCAAACTTTAGCCAGGGCAGGGTTTTCTTCGGAGTCAATGCGAAGAGATACTGGCGAGTCTAAAAAAGGCTCTACCAAAAACCGAACCAATCCTAAAAAGTCGGGCCTATCCATAGCACAGGTGCTGGGTCAAAACAGCGGCGGGTCTAAGATTCAGCCTTAAGCTGCTCAAAGATGTTCGCCCGTTGAAAAATGTGCTGCACCGTTTTGGTCGGCTGCGCCCCCTGCTGCAAACGGCGCACGATGGCGGGCACGTCAAGCCGGGTTTCGTCGGTGCGGGGGTTATAAAAGCCGAGCTCTTCCAGGGGGCGACCATCACGACGGGCGCTGCTATTGATGGCGACAATCCGGTAGCTAACTTCCCGCTTCTTACCAAAACGCTTCAATCGGAGCTTAATCATAGGGCTAGGGCAACAAAAACCTGCATTAAAACGCGATCAGCGACAATTTTCCGCCAGCCAGGCCCACACGAGCCAAAACGGGTGAGGATTAAGTCACAGGTCTCTCATGCTAACATAACTTAGGCAGAGTTCGTCGCAGAGAAACGCCAACCCAACGCCTTCGCCCCTGGGATATGCCGCGGCCTGGATGCCGTCCCACTCAGGGCACGGGGGCACGACTAGTTAGTCTTCATGCTCATCAAACGGGTCGGCCAACTGCTTCGACGGCGGCCCAAAGGACGTGTAGACGGCAAAGCCCGTCACCATCAGCAGAACGGCACCAAAGGAAATGATAAGAACTGTTGCGGGTTCCATAAACTTTATGAGAAGGGGAAACCATCCCATCTTATAATATTACGAACTATTAAAGTGTTGATTGTGGAAGGATCCATGGCA
>DAIUJR010000023.1:0-73675 GCA_036848635.1 Nodosilinea sp. CTOTU7336 | reverse complement strand
CGATAACGCTGCTTCGAAAGGAGACTCCTTCGGCTAACCTTCCAAGTCGTGTGTATGACGCCATCCTGCTGCCCCTTCCACTGGGCATAGGCCAGGGCATTGGCGTAGGCGACCACCCCGTGGTGCTGGTCGCCACGCCCGGTGGGAAACTCCGCCCCTTGCCACAGGTAGGGCTCTACTGCTTGGTAGGAATGCACCAGAAACCCCTGGGCCTGGTAGTCTGCTCAGACTCCACTGCCGCACCAGGCTGAACCAGCGTCTTCCCCAGCGGGTCAAGACGGGGTGACAGGATAAATTGCCGACGCTGAGGGGCAGCTTGCTCACGAATTTTTAAGCCAGTTCTTGGCGATGAATCAGCTTCATCCTGTTTCATGAAGATGAGCGTATGCTGAGGATGGGGCCTCAAATCATACTGGCTACCCTAGGTTATACCCAGGCCTTTGGCGGATCAAAACGTTTATGTCAGCGCCATTCTGCGATACACGACACTATCCATTGGCGCTTTAGCATTCTGTTTTAATGGATATCCCTATTCCCCTTAACCCATGGCAAATCAAAACTGGTTAATTACTGATGATGGCCACTATCGCAGCTTCGGCAACCCCGACATACCTGAGCCGGGGCGCTTTTACCGGCTGTATCGGTTTTTGACCGACTTAGAAGACATCCTCGAAACCTTCCACGACGATATCACCCGCCTGGAGGCCATTACCCCCCTGGTGCGCAGGCTGCTGATCAGTTCCTACTGGCTGCAAATGGAGTTTAAAGAAGCCTCCCCCGAAACCGGCTGGGGAATTAACTTTCTCTACCGCGAGCACGAGTTTCCCCTGACGTTACAGATGGTGACCTGGCTACCGGGGCATAAATCTACCATTCATAACCACGCCACCTGGGGCATTGTGGCGCTGATTGGCGGCCAAGAGCGCAACCGCATCTGGCACCGCGCCCCCGACTCCAAACACCCCGACCGCATCGTGCCGAAGGATGAGATCATCCTCAACCCAGGGGATGTAGTGGCCCTGACCGGGAATGCCATCCACAGCGTCGAGCCGATGGGGGATGAGCCGACCATCTCCTTTAACCTCTACGGTGTTACCAATTTTGATCAGCGCTACGAGTTTGACCTGGCGGCTAAAACCGCAAAGCGATTTTAGGGGGTGGGTATTGGGTGTTGGGTGTCGGGACAGTCTACGAATTTAGGGATTCTTTACCGAGGGGTAATGCTGGTGTTGGTGAAGCCGATCTGGATAGACGGTGTTGCTGAATTGAGGCCTGAATTTAGGTAGGGACAAACGACCGTTTGCCCTACGAAGGACGTTCTATGCCTGATTCATACCTGTGCCCAGCAACGCCGGATAGACAACGGTAAACACTACGTTCAGGTGGTGCATCCGTGCAGAGCTACCCCACCGGGGCGACAATAATTTTGGGTGAGCTAGTGAAAGATTTGAAAAGTTGGGGTAAACTTCAGCAGACATTATGAGAATGCTTGGAGCGAGCTGATTCAAGCGCCCCAGGTTGGTCGCGCTAGGCCATTACCATGGCAGTAGCGATCGACATTAATCACCGGCCCGCTGAGCCAAAAGCCAGGATAAACCAGAGCCATGAGTCAAGACGACACGATTAACACCGCTACCCTGCCCGATCAGGATCTTGTCCCGGTTGATCCAGAGGCGCTGGTCGGCACCTACGCCGACAGTCTAATGACAGGACTTTTTGAGGATGTCGATCGGCTTCTGGATGGCGACGAAATGGCCCTGGCTGCCATTACGGTTGTGGCCCAGCCCTTGGCCGCAGAGGAGCATGCTGAGACGGTCGATGCCGGGGTAGAAACCTCGGCATCTTTGGTGCCAACCGCCCGAGAGCTAGACTTTTTTACCCCCGCTCCCTCAAACCCGGATATGGCTTCAGCGGCGATGGCCCTGCGCCAGCCAAAAACCAGGCTGGGCAAGCTGGTTGACCGGCTGTTGTTAACGACTACGGCCGTTTCTCTGCTGGGCATTGCGGTGTTTATCTGGCTGAAGCAGCCTAACCATCCCGAACTCGCCCTCAGCACTGGCCCCACTGCTACGGCCGGTCAGTCTGACGGCGAGTTCTTAAACTACCTCCAGCGATCGCTGGAGGTGATCGCCACCAAAGCAAAATCCGCCGAGGCTAATATCCAACCTGGAACCGCCCAGGGGGGGAATGTCTCGGTAATACCGGTTACTCCACCCCTGCTGCCGCCCCTGGCCGCGTCGGCGGGCGGGCCAGTGAATGTGATCGAGCGGGTTTACGTACCCTACCAAACCGCCCAGCAGCCCACCGCCCCTGGAGCCCGAAGCCCAGCTGCGGCGTTGCCGACCGTTAATAACCCGGCGGCTACGGCACCCCAAACGGTGGCAGCCACGCCAATTCAGACCCTGGTGGGGGTACTCGAACTGGGCGATCGCTCCGCCGCCCTGTTTGAAATTAGCGGCGTGCCCCAGCGGGTTTACATTGGCGAGCGGGTCGGCAACAGCGGCTGGAGCTTGGTTTCGGTATCTAACGAAGAGGCCGTGATTCGCCGCAACGGCGAAGTGCGCTCGGTTTATATTGGCCAGCAGTTTTAGCCAGCGGTTGGGGCCACAGATTGACACCAACCCCCATTTGGATATGGAACCGACCCATTCCTGCCCATGCGGCGGATGAGGTGATTTTTTGACCCTAAATTAAGATCAGGTGTACTTAAAGATCTAATGTACTGTACGCTTGGGGGGAGTGGTGCTTTTGTACCGATGATCCCCAAGCACATTACCCTGACCCATTTTCTCAGCTATCGCGAGGCCAGTCTGGATTTTGCCGGGCTACATGTGGCCTGCATCGCTGGCCCCAACGGGGCCGGTAAGTCGTCGTTACTGGAGGCCATGGCCTGGGCTATTTGGGGCCAGAGCCGGGTGGCCACCGACGATGACATTATTCACCAGGGGGAAATGGAGGCCAGGGTGGCCTTTGTGTTTCAACAGGGCGATGGAATTTACCGGATTATTCGCCGCCGCCACCGTACCCAGGGCACCAGCCTAGAATTTCAGGTGTGTACCGAAGGCGGCTACCGGGCGCTGACCCAAAAGGGCAGGCGGGCTACCCAGGAACTCATTTGCCGCCACCTCAAGCTTGACTACGACACCTTTATTAACTCGGCCTACCTGCGCCAGGGGCGGGCCGACGACTTTATGCTAAAGCGCCCCAGCGAGCGCAAAGAAATTTTGGCGGATCTGCTCAAGCTGCACCAGTACGACCGCCTGGCCGAGCAGGCCAAAGAGCACCTGCGCCAGGCCAGAGCTGAGCTAGATCTGGGGCAAGCCCAAATTCAGGATCTCACCGTTACCCTGACCCGCTACCCAGATACGGTAGCCAGGCAGGCTCAACTTCAAGAGGAGCTAGCGGCCTTGGAGGCGCAGCAGGCCCTCGACCATCAGCGACGGCAGCAGCTCAGCACCCTAGAGCAAGACTATCACCGCTATCGTCAGGATCTAGAGTTAACCCAACAGCAGTACAACCATTTAGACCAGCAGCAGGCCCAAACCAAGGCCGCCATCGCCGACCTAGAAACCGCTATTCAGGACTGTGATCGCGGGTTAGCCGAGGCGGCGACAATCGAGGCCGGGGTCAAAACCTGGCAGAGTCTAAGCGCCGAAGAGGCCCACCTGAATCAGCAATTTCAGCAATACCAGACCCTGCAAGGGCAGCAGCAATCCCTACGGGCCGAGTATGACCGTCACCGTCAGACCCTCCAGGCGGCTCAGCAGCACGGCACTATTCAGCTTGACGCCATCCAGACCCAGATGGCGGAGCTAACCTCAATTTTAGCCCAGACTGATCAAGTCGAGGCGGCGCGTCAGCAGTTCAAAACGGCCAAGGCTCGACTTCAGCACCTGGATAACCTCCAGCTACAGGCGGGGCCGCTCGTGCAGCGGCAGCGCCAGCTACAGGCCGAGTTACAGCGCGCCCAAACCCGTTTGCAAACTCGGTTAGAAGAGCTGGGGGCCACGGTTGAGCAGCTCCAGGTCCAGCAGACCCAGCATCCTCATCTGGTGACGACCGTGCGGGAGGTATCCCAAACCCTAGGCTACCTGGAACAGCGGCGGGCCTACCAGGAGCAGGTGCGCGAAAAAGGGCTAGAGCGGCGGGGTTTTATGGAAGGGCTGCGAGCCAGCCAACGCCTCTGCGAAACCCAGCTGGCCCAGGTGGGTCATAAGCTAGAACTGCTGGCCCAGCCAGAGGCCACCTGCCCCCTGTGCGATCGCCCCCTCGACGACCACCACCGCACTCAACTGGCAGAGCGCCATCGCCTCCAGCAGCAAGACTGGCAGGATCAAATCTGGGTGATTCGGGAGCAGCTGGCGGTGTCAGAGCGAGAGATTCAGGTGCTGCGGCAGGAGTACCGCGCTGTGGAAGCCGAGCTAGAGCTCTATGCCCCGGCCCTGCAAAAACAGGGCCAGCTGGAAAGCCAGCTGGCCTCACAGTCGGCTATACAGCAACAGATCCAGCGGATTGAATCGGAACAGCGGCAGCTCCAGCAAAGCCTTGACGACAATGCCTATGCGGCGGAGGTGCAGGCCGAGCTGCAGTCCCTCCAGCACACCCTCGATCAGCTGGCCTACGACGACCGCGACCACGCCCTGGCCAGGGGCCAGGTGGATCGGCTGCGCTGGGCCGAGATCAAGCACCACGACATCGACCAGGCTCGGCGGCGACGCCATCGCCTCATGGCCCAGCAGGGCCAGCTTGAGAGCAAGCTGGCTGACCTGGAAACCCAGTTTATTGGCCTCGACCAAGGCCCGGTAAAACAAGAGCTAGATCAGGTTGTAGCCGATCTGGCCCAGCTCCGCTACGGGGTTGAGCACCACCAGCAGGTGCGGCAGGCGCTACAAGCGGCCCAAAGCTGGCCTCTGCGGCAGCAGGAACTCGCACACATGCGCCGCCAGCGCCAGCCCCTGGGGCAGCAGTTAGCGGCCCTGACGGCCCAGCAGCAGAGCCAGCAGCAGGCCCTGCACCAGCTAGCCAACCAAACCGCCACGCTGGCAGCCCGGCTCGAGAACCTGGGTTACGAACCCGAGGCCCTGGCCATTCTAGAAGTCGAGACGCAGGCCCGCCAGCGCCAGCGCGATGGGCTGCTGGCCCAGCTGGGGGCAATGGCCCAGGAGTGCCAGCACCTAGAGGCATTACAGCACCAGCTGGAGCAAAAACAGCAGGCTCTGGGGGCGGTGCGCCAGCGCCAGCGAGTTTACCAGGAACTGGCCCAGGCCTTTGGCAGTAAGGGCATTCAGGCCATGATGATCGAAAACCTGCTGCCCCAGTTTGAGGCCGAAACCAACCACCTGCTGGGGCGACTTAGCGGTCACCAGCTGCATGTGCAGTTTGTGACCCAGCGGGCCAGCAAGCGGCGTCAGCCCAAGCTCATCGACACCCTCGATATTCTCATCGCCGACGCCAGGGGCACCCGCCCCTACGAAACCTACTCTGGCGGCGAGGCATTTCGGATTAACTTTGCCATTCGCCTCGCCCTGGCCCGACTGCTGGCCCAGCGATCGGGCCTGGCGCTTCAGCTATTGATTATTGACGAGGGCTTTGGCACCCAGGATGAGCAGGGCTGCGATCGCCTGATTGCCGCTATCAACGCGATCGCGGCGGATTTTGCCTGCATCCTCACCGTTACTCACATTCCCCACTTTCGTGAGGCCTTCCAGACCCGCATCGACGTGACTAAGACCAGTCAGGGATCCGAGCTGTCGTTTTCAGGGTAATGGTTCAGGGTAATGGGGATCAGCCGGGACAAACCAATATCATACCTGCGCCATTGGCCGCTAGCCTGCCCTGGCTGCTAATCTGAGAAATGATACAGACCGCCACAAATTCATTAACATTTCTACGGAATTTTAAGCTTTTCTTCCAGTTTGGGAGCGCGAATATGTTGCATGGGATGCAATGGGGCGAAGGTGAAAGCTTTACTATATAGACCATTCAACCCTTGGCTAGGGAAGCACCGTAAGTATTTATTACCATTTTCGATTGGCCTCATAAATGTTACACTTTTTTACATAAGCACTTAAAAAGACTTTACTCCCATGGAAATTGCATTTCTGGCTTCTGAGGTAGTGCTGGCGGGTGTGATCGCGGCTCTGCTGATACCAATTCTGGTCAAGTCTCCTAGCCCTGAGGTTGAGCCGATTCCTGTGCCGGTGCGCGATCGTCGCTCCTAAACCCGTTTTAGGGGCGTAGCTAGTTGACTCATTGAGCATCCTTAAGTAAATGAGTCGCTGCCAACGATGCGTCAGGTTAGGGGCAGGCGTTGAACGGCCTACCGCTTTACTTCTATCTTTATGGGACCGGTTGTAGGCGACGACCTAGGTAGTTTTCTCGCCTGGGTTGACATTTTATGGCAGCCTAAGTCCTTAGCTCCATGGACAAGGTATGGTCTGGGTAGAGTATGGCTGCCCGATTCGGCAGCTTCCCAGGGATCAGATTTACGAGTTTTCTAATCGCGATTACCGCCTACCGGTCTAGCTTCCTGATGCTTGTAGCAGCCCAGTTTTCTCTACCGCAGTCGTCCTGTTCAGCCATAGTCCGCCACCGCCTTCAGCCTCTCCTTGAAGTCGTACTGTCCTGAAAACCTTAGCTTCGCTAGCCCATGAGAACCGCACAGAGCTCCACAGATTTAGTTCGCACCTACCTGAAAGAAATTGGTAAGGTACCCTTATTGACCCATGAGGAAGAGATTATTTTGGGCAAGCAGGTGCAGAAGTTAGCCCTGTTAGAAGCTCAGAAAGCCGACCTAGAAGCATCGACGGGTCAGGCGCTGAGCCTAGAGGCCTGGGCTGAAGGGGCCGGAGTTACTCTGGCCGAGCTGCGTACTGCGGTGCGCGAGGGCAACCAGGCTAAGCGCAAAATGGTCGAAGCTAACCTGCGCCTGGTGGTTTCGGTGGCCAAGAAGTACATTAAGCGCAACGTAGACCTTTTGGATCTGATCCAGGAGGGCACCATCGGCATGCAGCGGGGGGTTGAAAAGTTTGACCCCACCAAGGGCTATCGGTTCTCGACCTACGCCTACTGGTGGATTCGTCAGGCTATTACTCGCGCCATTGCCGAAAAAAGTCGTACTATTCGGCTACCCATCCACATTACCGAGAAGCTCAATAAGCTCAAAAAGGCCCAGCGCAATCTTTCTCAAGAGTATGGCCGGGCTGCCACGGTGGCGGAATTGGCGGCAGAATGCGACCTCACTGTTAAGCAGGTCAGAGACTACCTCGAAAAATCGCGCCAACCCCTCTCCCTCGACCTGAAGGTGGGCGACAATCAGGATACCGAACTGGTGGAGCTGCTTGAGGATGATGGCCCCTCCCCAGAGGATTTTGCCACCCAATCCTCCCTGCGACAGGATTTGGCCCGGCTGATGAGCGAGCTTACCCCTCAGCAGCAGGAGGTGCTTTCCCTACGGTTTGGGCTGGCCGATGGTCAAACGATGACCCTGGCTAAAATTGGCGATTTGCTATCGATTAGCCGCGAGCGGGTGCGTCAGATCGAGCGTGAGGCGCTGACTAAGCTGCGCAAGCGCCAGTCTGACATTCGCGAGTATTTGGCCAGTTAAGAATTTGCGGTGAAATAATACCAAAGCCGAATCCCATACCCCCGATTCCCAAAAGGCCAACCCGGAGGGGCGCTGGCGCCGCCTAGCCAGAGGCTTTATGGCATTCGCGCGGCTGAATTGGGGTAGCCAAGCAGGATTTAGTATAAAATCCTGGCTTAGCCAGCATGGCTCAACAGAACAGAGGTTCACGGCTGTCATTCCCGTGCAGGCGAGAATGACAGCCCAAGTGGGTTGCTTCCTATCGAAACACAGCTATGTCTGCCCGGCCTCCCGCTAATGCCTTCGAAGCTAAGAGCCGCGCCGCCTGGCGGGCGTGGTTAGCCCAAAACCACGCCCGTACCGAAGGCGTTTGGCTGATCACCTACAAAAAAGCCCCTGGCCAACCCTACCTCTCCTACGATGAAACCGTAGAAGAGGCGCTTTGCTTCGGCTGGGTTGACAGTAAGCCCAACAAACTCGACGACCAACGCACCATGCTGTGGTTTGCCCCCCGCAAGCTCGGTACCGGTTGGTCGGCCCTCAACAAGCGGCGCATTGAGAGCCTACTTGAGGCTGGGCTGATGATGCCCCCTGGCCTTGCCAAAGTTGAAGCCGCCAAGCAAGACGGTTCCTGGACGGCCCTAGATGCCATCGAACGTCTGGAAATTCCGGCTGATTTAGCCGCCGCCTTTGCCGCGGACGAAACGGCGGCGGCGAATTTTAACGCCTTTCCCCGCTCGGCTAAGCGCGGCATTTTAGAATGGATTAGTACGGCCAAGCGGCCGACCACCCGGGCCCGCCGGGTAGCCGAAACCGTAGACCTGGCGGCGCAAAACATTCGCGCCAACGCCTGGCCTAAACCGTCTGGCGAATAGCCTCGGTGGCGAACGAACCACCCAGGCTAGCATCAACCAACGGCAGCCTAGTCCTCAGGCCATTCTTCCTGGGCTTCTTCGCGGGTGTTGGTATGGCGCTGAGGGGTTTGGCGCTCAAAGGTCATGTGGATTGAGCGATTCTGCTCTCCATCGGCGGCTACTCCCATGATCGGGTACTCCAGGGTGCCATCCTGGAAGGAGGTTTGGAACCGAAAGGTGCCCTCGGGGCTGAGCTGAATCGGCTGGCCCCCAATGGTGACGGTGGCATCGGGTTCGGTGGCACCATAAACGATCAGCTCGGCATCGGCCACCAGCCAAAACTGGCGGGGGCGAATGGGCGGCATGGAGGCTGAAAAACCCACCCCCGACATAGTCAGACCCGAGACATTCAGGCCCGACATAGTCAGACCGGGAATATTGAGGCCATAGATATTCGGGCCCGAGACGTTCAGACCCGAGACGTTCAGGCCCGAGACGTTCAGGCCCGACAGGTTTGACCCCAGCACAGCCCCCCCCGGCACCATGCCCAGACCCGCCCCGGAGGCAAAGACATAGGAGCTCACCGCCTGGGATGGCACCATCGAGCCCGGCACATGCTGCATCGAGCCAAACAGCGAACCCGCCATGCGCTCAGACTCGCCCCCCAGGGAAAGGGCATACATGGTTTCATGCATGGCCCCGCTGGCGGCCTCCTGTAGACGTGGGTCAACCAGGGTCTTGAGGGTTTTGCCCCTGAGGTTTTCATCCCAGCCGACGGTCATCAGGTAATCGGCGCTCCAGTCGGAGGGGTACACCGGCGGCACCCGGATCGCGTTGGAGCGGGCCAGCACCAGCCAGCGCCCATCCCCCGCCAGGTAGCCGATTTCGACCTGGTAATCGCGATCGCTGACGGGGATCTGCAAATACCAGGCCCGAGCCAACTCGTCGCAGTCAAACTGCTGCATGTTGTGGGGGGCGCGGTCGTCCAGGTTAATATCGGTGACGTCATAGAGACGCAGCGCCAGCCGCTCACCCCCCTGGTGGCGCAGGTGTTCCTTATGTCCACTGGGGGTGTCCCAGTAGGCGTAGGCCCATTGGGGATCCCGGGGCATGAGTACAATCCGGCTGTCGCCGTAGCCCTCGGGCAGGGGCGGTAGGCCATCGTCAATGCCGGCGAGGTCAATGTCGCCCTCCGCAGGGCGACCCACGACGTTAAACTTGCTGGCCTCAATCGTCGATTGGTCTTCGGTACCGGCCAGGGACATCGCCGCTGCCCCCGCCAGCCCGGCGGCACCCAGAACTTCGGAGCCCGACAGAACGGGCTCAGACCGTTCAGGGACGGGCCAGTCTCCCGCTGTCTTGGGTTCGTGGACGGTAGCTTCGTCAGAGGAGTCAGCGGCGGCTTTTGCCACCAGCCCCGCCGCCCCTAAAACGCCCAAGGCAGCTGGCGCCGCCAGGGGAAGATCACGGCCAGAGGTGGCCGGAGTCACCAGATTTGCTCCCGCCTCAGTCGCCATGGGAATGTCCGCGAGGGGAACCTCCTCGGGCAGGGGGGGGGATACTTCCTCTACCGCAATCACCTCCTGGGCCACAGGCGGCACAGGCAGACCATCGGGTTCAGGGGGGATCGGCGGCGGCGGTATGACCGGAGGAGCTTCGACTCCAGCCGTGGGCGATACCGCCCCCTTAGGCTTAAACAGCGCCCAGGCCAGGGCACCCAGGCCCAGCAGGGGTAGCAGCCACCACCAGGCAAAGCCGCCCCGGCGGTCGGCCGCCGGGGCCGTTGTCACCGGGGCGGGGGCTGCATCGGGGGTGGCCGCGGGCCCTGGCGTAACGTCGGGGTCGGGGACTGGGGTGGCTGCGGCAGCCGGATCTGACGTCTCGGCGGTAGGAGCAGCGCCACTGACGGCAGCGGCCTCTGTCTTTTGGGCGGCGGCTAGTACTTCCTGTCCCTGGGGCGCAGTGGCGTAGCCCAAAAAGGCGGCTACGGCGGCGGAGGGTACCCCTGTATAGACAAAGTAGCGGGGCTGGGAATAGGGGTAGCGCGGATCATCCGGCAGGGTTTGGTGCATGGGCACGATTTTGACCCCGGGCTGGTCGAGCACTTGGGGCGCGATCGCGTAGCTAATGCCGTCGGTGCCCAGGGCCGCAATCACCGCAGCGGTATCATCCTCAGCCATGGTTTCGGCGGTGGCCCCGGTCTCAAAGGGATCATTGCGAAACACCTCATACTGGCTCAGGGAGCGTCGGGTATCGCTGGTTTCGGGGCGATCCACAAATCGAATCGGGCCGGGGGCACCGCCGACCTCAGACCAGTCGGTAATTTCCCCCCGAAACATGGCGGCAAACTGGGCAAAGGTGAGATTGCCGGTGAAGGGATTGTCTGGGCCGATAATGATGGCAATTTTTTCCCGACTCAGTGGGACGGTGACCAGACCCTGGCCCTGTTCGGCCTCGGTTAGGGGTCGGCCAATGGCGGCTAGGTCTACCTCTCCCGCCGCCAGCGCCTTTAGGGCCTGGTCGCTGCTGGTGACATCAACGCCGACCTCAGTACCCGCGTAGGCGGCCTGAAACTTATCCTGCAAAGCCTGGGCGGCAATGCCCATGTTGGGCGAGCTTTGTATCGATAACGCCGTTCCGGCGGGCACCTCGGTGGGCACCGAAAACGTCTGGGCCTGGGCGACTAGGGCCGCTGGGGCGGCGGCTAACCCCTGAACGAGGGGATAGCCTGGCAGCAGGGCGAAACAGGCGGCAACAAGAAGTCTGGCAGAATACGGCATCGTGACTAAGGGAAAGCAAAGAACTTGAGCCTAGGCAAATATATCAAGTCCAAAGAAAAAGCTGGAGCTATCTCTGCGACAAAACCCCACATCTGGACTCGGATTAGGTTAATACCCAAGAATTACGCACAACTATCGCAGCATTCGGCAGGGGAGTCAATGTCAACCCGACCAACCGTCGGACGGCTTGGGTTCGGCGGCGCGGGGCAGGGGCATGTCGTCTACCTCGTAGACCGGCTTGACCGACACCAGTTCGAGCTGGCGGGGCTGGTTTGAGGTCGGTTGGGCCAACTGGCGACGGGTAGAGATGCCTTCCTCAGTGGTTTCCTCCGCCACCACTTCGTAGAGCAGCGCCTGCTTGTCGCCACCGCCCTTGCGCAGCACCCGCCCCAGCCGCTGCACATATTCGCGGGTCGAGCCGCTGCCCGAGAGCAAAATCGCTACCCT
This sequence comes from Nodosilinea sp. CTOTU7336, assembly GCA_036848635.1. Lineage (GTDB taxonomy): Bacteria > Cyanobacteriota > Cyanobacteriia > Phormidesmidales > Phormidesmidaceae > Nodosilinea. The sequence goes on along the minus strand of DAIUJR010000023.1, from coordinate 62,009 downwards.
GGCTTCGGGCACGTCTACCCCCTCGTTGAGCACGTGGGACACCACCAGGGTGGCGTAATCGCCGCTGCGAAACGCCTGGAGAATCTCGTGGCGTTCCTTGACCGGGGTTTGGTGGGTAATGGCCGGAATCAAAAACGTCTCCGAAATCAAATAAACCGTGGCGTTGTCGTTGGTAAAAATAATGGTTCGGTCAGGGTAGTGCCGGGCCAGCAATTCCTCTAACACCCGCAGCTTGCCCACCGTGCCCAGGGCGATGGTTTTGGCCTGCCGATGGGCCAGCATCGCCCGCCGCCCCGCCTGGGACTGGGCGCTGGCCTGCACAAACCGCTGCCAGCCCTGGGCGGAACCCAGCCAGATATTCGCCCCCTGTAAAAAGCTGTTGCGCTGGTGGATCAGCTGGTCGTAGCGGGCTCGTTCGGCGGCGGATAGCTTCACCTTAATGGGCACGATCTGAAATGGGGCCAGGGCTAACCCGGCCAGTTCCGTCGCTGACTTTTGGTAAACGATTGGCCCCAGCAGGTGGGTTAGGTCGTCGTGGCGGCCATCGGCCCGGTCGGGGGTGGCGGTCAGCCCCAGCCGGTAAGGGGCAATGGAGTACTCCGCAATCACCCGATGAAAGTCGCTGGGCAGGTGGTGGCACTCGTCGCAGATCAGCAGGGCGTACTGGTTGCCTAAGCTCTCCGCGTGGATGGCGGCACTGTCGTAGGTGGCCACCAAAATCGGCGTCCGATCCTTCGAGCCACCCCCCAGTAGCCCCACCTCTACATCGGGAAAGGCCGCTTCGAGCTGGGCATACCACTGGTGCATCAGGTCTAAGGTGGGCACCGTGATCAGGGTGCTGCGGGGGGTAGTCTGCATGGCCAGCTGGGCCAGGTAGGTTTTGCCGGATGCCGTCGGGAGCACCACCACCCCGCGCCAGCGTTGCTGCACCCAGGCCCGCAGCGCTTCCTGCTGGTGGAGATAGGGCTCTGGCCCCCCAGCCTGTCCCAGGGCCAGGGGGGCAAAGGTTTGTACCTGGTCGTCAAAGGGAATGTTTTCCCTGCGCAAGGTTTCTACCAGGGGCCGATACTGTTGGGCAGGCACCCGAAATTTCTCGATGCGGTCGTCCCAGTGGGCAAAGTCGACCCAGCTTTTGCCCCTGGGCGGTGGGTACAAAATCAGGGTGCCCCGGTCATAGGTGAGGGTTGGCGTACGCCCCATGGGTTTAGATAGATGCTGGAGGTATTGTATCGCTGTAGGCCAGATTACAGGGTTCTCGGGCGATTCTCAGTACTTCCCCTGGGTTTGCCTCGTTCGAATGGTATAAAAACGTCCAAAAACGCCAATGGTATCGACCTGATAGGAGGGCAAAATACCCCCGCGGGCACCCCCGAAGACAGTGGTATAGAGGCTAAACAGCCCAAAATTATAGCGCTGGGTATGGTCAAGAATAATTTGCGGCAAAATGGCCTGGCTAGTCTGCACCATCTCCGCGCAGGGCTGCCCTAGCACGGCTTCCAGAGCTGGCGGTACAGCGTCGCAGAGGGCGTCGTTGAGGTAGTTCCCCAGGGTTAGGGTGGCATAGCTCTCGTAAGCTTCCAGGCTGGGATTGGAGATTGCCATTCCGGTGGCCAGACCCGCTGCTCCCAGGCCCGTCATCACTAATCCCCAGTTTGGTTGCCCCATGGATTATATCTACGCCACAAATGAGCGGTGGTAGTAGTACCTCTCTGCCTATAGATGCTATATTAAAAAACGCGATTATGGCGGGTGTAGCCAAGTGGTTACGGCAGTGGATTGTGGTTCCACCATTCGCGGGTTCGAATCCCGTCACTCGCCCTGGCTTCAGGGTTTGGCAAAACAGGCTGGCCATTGGGCTGGCCTAACGTCTATTTAATTTATGCCCCCCCGGCTTCCACATAGCCAAAGCGCGCCTCGCGATCGTGGGGGCTGTCAAAATCAATCATGGGCCCCTGGGGCACAATCTGGTGCGGGTTGACCCCAGGATGGCTCATGTAGTAGTGGCGCTTGATGTGATCCATATTGCAGGTCGCCTGGAAGGCCGGATGCTGGTATAAGTCGCGTAGGTAGCCCCAAAGGTTGGGATAATCGACAATGCGGCGCAGGTTGCACTTGAAGTGTAAGTAGTACACCGCATCAAAGCGGTATAGGGTAGTGAACATGCAAATATCGGCTTCGGTGATGCGATCACCACACAAATACCGCTGCCCGTCCAGCACCTGCTCCCAGTGATCCAGTGCCTCAAACAGCTCCGTCACCGCCTCGTTATAGGCCCCCTGCTGGGTGGCAAACCCGGCTCGGTAGACGCCGTTGTTAATGGGGCTATAGATCGCGTCGATGGTGCTGTCGATCACCGGCTGTAGCGCTGGGGGGTAGAGGTTGGCAGCCTGGGTGGTGATCGCGTTCCACTCCGTATCTAGCATCCGAATGATCTCGCGAGATTCGTTGTTGACGATGGTGTGGCGCTGCTGATCCCACAGTATCGGTACCGTCACCCGTCCCGAAATATCGGGCTTAGCCTTGGTGTAAATATCCCGCAGGTACCGCGCCTGGTTGACGCGGTCGGGAACCGCCCCTGGGTAGTCGCTAAATTCCCACCCTTCATCCCCCATGTAGGGATCGACAACGGCCACTGAAATCGCCTCCTCTAGCCCCTTCATCGCCCGCATGATCAACGTCCGGTGCGCCCAGGGGCAGGCCAGCGAAACATAAAGGTGATACCGCCCCGCCTGCGGTGGAAACTCTGCTGCACCGTGGGTCGTCCAGCCCCGAAACTCCGTTTCAGGCCGCACAAACTGCCCTTTGGTATCCTCCTGGCTGCGCGTTTTTTCCCATTTGCCGTTCACCAATCTACCCAATGCCATAAACCCTCCTGCCCTGAAGTCTTGGGTGACCTAACCCCTTCAGAATACCGACCCCTTCGCCATACCCCATCCACCCTCAGGATAAACCTCAAGGCCCAACCAGACTCCCCCTTCCCCCTCCCTTCCCCAATCTCCCCCCGTCTCCCCTTGCCTCCGGCCAAACATCCTGTTTGAATAAGAGCATCATAATAAAGCCTATTCGTACCGGGAAACGGCCATGTACATCGTCCAAATTGCCTCAGAATGCGCCCCTGTGATCAAGGCCGGGGGCCTGGGCGACGTAGTTTATGGCCTCAGCCGAGAACTAGAGAATCGCGGCCACTGCGTCGAGATTATTCTGCCAAAGTACGACTGCATGCGCTACGACCATATCTGGGGGCTGCATGAGGCCTACCGCGACCTGCCCGTGCCCTGGTACGGGGCTGAAATTCGCTGCGATGTGCACTGCGGCTGGGTACATGGGCGGCTGTGCTTTTTTATTGAGCCCCATTCCCAGGACATGTTTTTTGACCGGGGCTGCTACTACGGTTGCCCCGACGACCCCATGCGGTTTGCCTTTTTTAGCAAGGCGGCGATGGAGTTTGTGCTGCGCAGCAACAAGCGCCCCGACGTGCTCCATTGCCACGACTGGCAGACGGGGCTGATTCCCGTCATGCTGTTTGAGATTTACAAGTACAACGGCATGGAGTTTCAGCGGACGCTGTACACCATCCATAACTTTAAGCACCAGGGCATTGCCGCCAACGGAGTTTTGCGGGCTACCGGGCTCAACCGCGACGAGTACTACTTTCAACCCGACCGCCTGCGCGATAATTTTAACCCCTTCGCCATTAACTTTATGAAGGGAGGCATCACCTATGCCAACCACGTCAATACCGTGTCGCCCCACCACGCCTGGGAAGCCCGCTATGGCGATGAAAGCTTTGGCCTAGGGGATACCCTGTACCAAAACCAGCATAAGTTTTCGGGCATTCTCAACGGTATCGACCCCGACGTGTGGAACCCCGAAACCGATGCCCTCATCCCCCACCACTATGGATTGACCACCTTTGAAGATAAGGCCCTGAATAAAAAAGAACTGCGGGAAAGATTACTACTGCGCCAGGGTGACCAGCCCATTGTGGCCTTCATTGGTCGCCTTGACGATCAAAAGGGAGTGCACCTGGTGCACCACGCCATGTACTTTGCCCTGGGGCGGGGGGCGCAGTTTGTGCTGCTGGGGTCGGCCACCGAAAAAGCCATTAACGACTGGTTTTGGCATGAAAAGCTGTTCCTCAACGACAACCCCGACATTCACCTCGAGCTCAGCTTTAACGAGGAACTGGCCCACCTGATCTACGCTGGAGCCGACATGATCGTGGTGCCCAGCAACTTTGAGCCCTGCGGCCTAACCCAGATGATCGGTCTCAAGTACGGTACCGTGCCCATCGTGCGCGGGGTGGGGGGCCTGGTCAACACGGTGTTCGATTGGGACTACGACGCCGACCACCCCCCCGAAGAGCGCAACGGCTTTGTGTTCTACCAAGACGACACCGTCGCCCTGGAATCTGCCATGAACCGAGCCTTCGACATTTGGTATCAGCAGCCCAGCCTGTTTAAGCGCCTGGCCCAGCAGGGTATGCAGTACGACTTTTCCTGGAACCATCCAGGCCAGGCCTATGTAGATGTTTACGACTTTATCCGTCACAAGTAGGTGGATGCTGGGTGCCCGGTGCAGGAGGCCAAGTTACGCCCGAAACCCGAAACCTAATCCCCTACTTCGACGATTGAGGTTAGGCAAATGGGCAAGCTTGGGGGAGGTATCCCACAACCTGCTGTGCCTGAATGTCTCCTGGATCTAACGTCACCTCCCCAAAGCTACCCCGCGATGTGCTGCTGCGCGGACAGGGTCATGCTCTCTATGCCGTAGGTCGCCATGGGGAGGCCCTGTCGCGATTTGAGCAAGCGCTGATCTTGGGGGGCGACGACCCAGAGCTGTGGGCGCTGCACGGGTTTTGCTTGGTATCGCTGAAAAAATTTGACGAAGCCCTGGAGAGCTTTAACCGGGCCACGGCCTGTGGACCAGAATACGCCCTGGCCTGGCATGGCAAAGGTCATGCCCTGGCCAAGCTGGGTCAGTTTGAGCCAGCGGTTACCCACCTCAAAACGGCAGTCCGGCTTAACCCCGCCGACCCTAAGGCCTGGTATAACCTGGGCACCGCCCAAAATCAGCTCGGGCACTACAAGGACGCAATTGCTAGCTTTGAGCACAGCCTTAAGATCAATCCCTCCGACCACCGCGCTTGCTATAACCAGGGGGTGGCGCTTTGCGGTCTGCACCGCTATGAAGAAGCCCTCAGGGTGCTACAGCACGCCCTTGAGCTGAAGCCTCACGGCCACTACATCTGGAACCAGCGGGGCACGGTGCTCATTCAGCTGGGCCGCTTTGCCGAGGCCTTAGCCAGTTTTGATGCCTCCCTGGGCTACCAGGTCGATAATCCCAATGCCTGGTACGGCAAAGCCCGCACCTACGCCATGCAGGGCAACCTGGAGATGACCCTCAAGCATCTCTACCGTACCTTTGTGATCAGCCCCTATGTGTATCGAGTGATGGTGCAAATCGACGCTCATTTCGACGGCATTCGTGAACATCCGCAGTTTGAACACCTGGTGGGCGGTCTGAAGTAGCGCTCAATTAGACCGCCAAGCGTCTGTGGTCTTTCACCCTATCAGTTGACCCTCGTACACTATATTTTCAATTATTCTTGAACGCTAAATCTTGGAGCGCCCAACCCATGTTTCAACCTGCCCTGATTGCTCTGGCCCTGGCCGCTAGCCCCCTGCCCTGGTCAGCCCCAACCCGCCTAGCCCAAGCTAGCCCAAGCCTAGAAACCACCCTGGCCCTTTGTCAAACCCCCAACCACGCCATGCGAATTTATACCCTCGATGGGGTGACTAAGCTGCGGGCCTACGATCGCGCCCAAAAACGGGTGTGGCTAAATACCCCCGCCCTGAGCCAGCCCAACCCCGAAGGCTACGACTATGTTAACGAGCGAGGCGAGGTGGCGGTCAAGGTGTTTGTGCCCAACAGCATTACCGGGCAGTGCTTTATCACCATTGGCGATCAGCCCCCAGAAGCCGGAGAGATCATTGAGCGAGAACCGTCTTCGGGGGATTAGGACGGCCAGCTGGGAGATTCATACCAAATCCGAGTCCCATCCGCCCGATTCCCAAAGGGCCAACCCGTAGGGGCGTTGGCGCCGCCTAGCCAGAGACTTTATGGTATTCGCCCGGCTGAATCGGGGGTAGCCAAGCAGGATTTAGTAGCAGACCCTCGATGGTCGCCCGGCGCATCGGGGGTAGCTCCTGGGGAGAGGGTGTCACCCTCTCCGGTGACACCCTCTACATCGATAACGACGCAATCCAAAAGCTAATTAAAAATCCGGCGATGGTCGAAAACGTTACCGAACTGCCGCCCATTTCGTAGGCTTCGGGCATCATGGTGCTGGTAATCATGGCCAAAATTGCCCCCCCGGCGGTGGCCTGGGCCATGCCTACCATCCAGGCCGTCGTAAAATTGAGCACCAGGCTACCCACCATGGCCGTCAGGCCGCTGAGCAGCACCGCACCGCCCCAGAGGGCTAGAATTCGCGCTGGGGGAGTGCCCGCCTGCTTCATGCCAATGGAGCTAGACATGGCTTCGGGAATGTTGGAGATAAAGACCGCCATCAAAAACGAGCTGCCCAGGTGCCCCATGCCGACATTGAAGCCAATCACCAGCGATTCGGGGATGTTATCAATGAGTGTGCCCACCAAAATCGCCAGGGGGGCCGAGCTGCGGGCCAGCTCCTGGAACTGCAGCTCTGAAATGGGGATATCCACTTCCACGCTATCCAGCACTCGCTGCCGCCAGTGGTCATCCTCTAGCGCCTTGGGCTTGGCGGTAGACTGGGTGGTTTCTCGCAGCCGCCGGGCCAAAATTCGACTCAGCCCGCTGGAGAGCTGGGGCGAGTGGGTGATCATGGCATCAAAATCGGCTTTATCTAGCTCGTAAAGCTCCATGGGGGTCTTAGCCATTACGGTGGCCGAGCGCTCTTCGCCGGTGAGCAGGGCCATTTCCCCAAACATTTCCCCTGCCCCCAGTTCCGCCAGGCGCTGGGAGCCCTTAAAAATTTCCGCCGCCCCGGTCACAATCAAAAACATTGAGTTGCCCGGCTGGCCTTCCTGGCACAGTACCGTGCCAGACTCGACAGAGAGCGGCTTGAGCAGGGGGATGATCGCCTGCATCTCTGAGGGCGGTAGGGTATGGAGAATCTCGATGTGCTCAATCCGGTCTAGCACCTCCGAGGCTTCCTCCTGCCGGTGGTGGTAGAGAAAGCGCCGCGAGGAGGAGGAATGGCGAATAAACCCCCCCCGGTTATCGATGTAGTTGACGATCACCGTAAACAGCGTGCCCCCCAGGGCAAACCCCGCCACCAGCGGCCAAAACCCACTGTCTCGAAATACCGGTAGGGTAATATCAAAGGCGATGGCCGAGATCAGGGTGCCGCTGCCAAAGGCCATGATGGCGGCGGTAAAGGCTCGTGCAGGTTGCCAGATAATGCCCAGCAACGCCCCTAGCAAAAGACTAGAGGCCCCTAGTAACCCCTGTACTAAGGCTGTCAGTGGAACGCTCATAGGCTAGGAAATTAGGGCTTAGTTATGACCAGGTTACTCCACAACGCCACGCGGCCTAGCAAACTAAAGTCTGATCTAGGCCCTAGGATCAGGGTCTGTCGGTGCATCAACCCGTCTTGGTAAGGCCCAGCCGCTACGCTAAATTTGCGCTCAGGCCCGGTGCTCTGTCAATATTCAAATTCGGGATGTTAATTTGCCCTGGTCTCCCTTGCCATGAACAGTCCGTTTCAACGCCGTCGCCCCCCTTTAAGGCGGCAGCGGCGACCCCAGCGTTCTAACTCTAATCCCGTGGCGGCGCTGCTGATGCTATGTGGGATTCTATACGCCATTGTCGGGCTGCTGGTAGTGGCCCTGCCCCCCTGGCCCTGGGTTTGGCTCTTAGCCCTAGTCAGCCTGGGGCTCCAGATCGCAGGACTGACCGATCCTCAGGTACTGCAGCAGATGAAGGGAAACATGGCTAACCTGCTGGTGTACACCAGTATTTTGGGGGCCGCGGCCTTAGCCAGCGCCCTGGCCATTGCCTTTAACCAGGGGGGTACCGATCAACTTGGTGAGCTGAGCCCTGCCGTGGCGGTGTTTGAGGTGCTGTTCTTTGGCCTGCTGGCGACCCTGCTGGCAGCTCTCTGTAGCCTCGCCACCGCCACCCTGGGGCATCGCCTGCGCCGCCGGGTAACGGAGAGACAGACCATGGTGATTTCGGGCGTCGTGTGTTTAATCGGCCTCAGCCTGGGCGGTGCCCTGGGTTTGTTGGCGAAACAGGGGTAGAACGGAAGGCCACGGGAAAGGAAATCCGCTCAACCCACGGAATAATCAAAGCTAAAGGTGACCCACTGATCCTGCTGGAGGGCGTAGTAGTCCGTTGTCAGGGGGCTTCCTTCCCCATCTGCAGCGGTGCCGTGCAGGTCTTGCAGCAGCGCCTGGGCTAGTTTCAGCGGTTGGCTAACTCGCCTCAAGGTGGCCTGGGGTAAGCTCAGGGAGCTGTCTTGAATGAGCCGCGCTAGGCACTGGTTGAGGGGCTTTGTGCTCAGAATTACGTAGGTTTCAACCCAGGCCATGGGGCTAGAAACATCCCACCCTAGGGCGTTCTCGGGGAACACCTGGGTTTGGCCGGGGGCAATGGTGGCGGGGGTAGCCTCGCCGTCTGGGGTGGCTTCGGTGACTTTAAAGGGGGCCATCAACGCGGCGCAGCCTCCCCGACTATTAAAGCTAATCAGGAGGCTGTGCAGCGGCTGAGCCGATTGATTGGTCAGGCGGTAGAGAATGCGGTTGGCGCTGGTCAGGCTCAGAATGTTGGGGCTAGAGGGGGCCTGGGGAGCTTGGGTAGCCGCCCCAGTGGCTCCTCGGAACTGGCTGCGCTGGGTTTGGTGCCAGATCAGCAGCTGGGGCCTGGGCTGGGTGGTTTCTAATGCGGCGGTAGCCCCCAGCCAGGAGGAGGTGCGATTTTGGGTCAGGCGTACCAGCTTCATGGCTAGCAGGGTTTGCAGATAGGGGGTGAGCCGGTTGACGGCGGTTTTGACCGCCTCTTCCTTGGGCAGCATGGTGCCCGGCAGCAGCGTGCGGTTAGGGGCAAATAGCCCGTAGCTGCTTTCCGCCAGCGGTGCCGCCCCCGGAGCAGCCATGACATCCCCCGCCGCTGGGGCAGTGGGTAGGGTCGCCGTTAGGGTGGTCACCGGCCCCAGGGGCAGGCGGCCAAACAGGCAGTCCGCCGGTTTATCTCCGGCGGTGATAGAGGTTACAAAGGGGACGCTGGCCAGGGCGCTGGTGGCGTCAACCCGCTCCACCCGTTTCAGCTGGCTATCTAGGGCCACTACCAGGTCGATGGTCTGGGGCAGTCGCCTCACCTGTTCATATACCGGCTGCCGGGCCAATGCGGCCGCCGCCGTGGATGAACCTTCAACGATCTTGGCCACGGCTCGGAGGCCGTTGCGCGACTCTAGACGCAGGGCGGTGGCGACGGCGGGCAGCACCACCCTGGTGGTACCTGTCACCGGAGTGGTTAAGAAGCGAGACCCCGGCTGTAGGTACCGCAGCACCGTGGGGGGAATGCCCCCCAACCAGAGGGTCAGCGGTCGATCGGCGGCGGTGGGCAGGACTACACCATCAGTAGGGGGCACCTGGGTCGATAAAAAATACGCCATTGCTCCGCTCTTCGACGAGAGGGTGCCCTCAATGGCGGGCTGCTGATCTGGCCCGGTCCACTGTTGGAGGCGGGTTTTGGCCTGCTGCACTAAAACCTTGGGGTTGGGGTCGGGTAGGGTTTCCCACAGGCTTTGGGTCAGGGCGTAGGTAAACACTCCGGCGCTGAAGCCATCCCACTGGCTTTCTAGCACCAAATTCCCCATCGCCCCAGCCCGCAGCACCAACCCCGGCCAGGGGGGAGATTGCCCCGGCGACCGAGTAGACGGTTGCGCATCGATGACGGGCCAGGTACCGGTGGGAACGGTGGGGCGCGATCGCACCCTCAGGTTGCCCCAGCGTAGATAGCCCACATCCTGGCTACCCGCATCGATCACGGTGGTTAGGTTGGCGGTGGCCAGGGGTTGCAGCTTAGCGACCAGCTCCGCCTCCAGAATATCCGTCAGGGCGGGGTTGTCTTCGCTAGGCAGGCGGCTGTCGATGGGTACCCAGGCCGATTGGGCCGCTCCAGCCTGGCCATCAATACGCACCTGGCTGCCGTAGCCGCTGAAGTGCAGCAGCACCACATCCCCCGGTCGAGCCTGCTGCACCAGGTGCTGGTCGATGGCCTCTAAAATCCCTTTGCGGGTGGCCTCCTGGTTGCTGAGCACGGCAATGTCTACGGGCTTAAACCCAAATCGATGCAGCAGCAGCTGCCGCTGCAGCTCAATATCCGTTAGACAGCCGCTGAGGCTAACGTCCTGGGTGAGGATGGGATCAATCGCCCGCCCTGGATACGGATTAATGCCAATCAGTAGGGCGAGTTTACGCCGGGTGGGCTGCGCCAGGGCCTGGCGATACTGCTCCGGGCCAGCCCACAGGGTGGTGGCCCCTACCCCCAAGGCTCCCAGTCCTAGACTGGCCTGCTGTAGAAACGCCCGTCGTGTTCGTCTCACCGGTTTGCTTGCATCCTATTCACTGATGGCGGCGGAAACCTGCATGGCTTTAGCGAGTTCAGCGGCGACCTCGGGGCGGGAAAACTCCGGCGGGGGCAGTTCGCCCCGGCGTAGCATTTCCCGCACCTTAGTACCCGATAGGTGAATGCGCTCCGCTGGGGTGCTAGGGCTGGTTTTAGACGTAGCCATGCCCCCGGTGCGCGTGCAGTAAAAGGCGTGCTCGAACTTCATTGGCACAATCCCCAGTTCCCCTGGCTCGAACTCGTCAAAGATATGCTGGGCATCGTAGGTGCCGTAGTAGTCGCCGACGCCGGCATGGTCACGGCCCACAATAAAGTGAGTACAGCCGTAGTTCTTGCGAATCAGCGCATGAAAAATGGCTTCCCTAGGCCCAGCGTAGCGCATTGCGGCGGGGTTGATCGCAAGCATTACCCGCTCCTGGGGGAAGTAGTGCTCCAGCATAATTTCGTAGCAGCGCATGCGCACATCCGCGGGGATGTCGTCGGACTTGGTGGCCCCCACCAGAGGATGCAAAAACAGCCCATCCACAGTTTCTAGGGCACATTTTTGAATGTACTCGTGGGCGCGGTGGATCGGGTTGCGGGTTTGAAAGCCCACCACCGTCTGCCACCCCTGGGCCTGAAACATGCCCCGGGCTACCGCCGGGTCAATCTGGTAGGCCGGAAACTGGGGGTGAGGATCCCGCTGCATCAGCCAGATTGGGCCAGCCAGGTTGATTGCCCCCTGCTCGTAGACCACCTTCACCCCAGGGTGCTGCTCGTCGTCGGTGCGGTAGACCTGGATGGCTTCGTGAACCTTGTCGTAGGCATACTTTTCGGTTAGCTCTAATACCCCCACGAACCGTCCGGCGACATCGTCTAGCCGCACCAAGTCACCCACCTGCAGCGACGCGGCCACCGCGTCAGTCACCGACAGCGTCACCGGAATGGCCCAGGGCAACCCGTTGGCTAGGCGCATATCAGTAACTACGGTGGCGTAGTCAGCTTGGCCCATAAAGCCCTCCAGGGGGCTGAAGCTGCCGATGGCAATCATCACTAAATCCGAACAGGCCCGGTCGTCTAGGGTCACCCGAGGCAGGGTCGCGGCCTGGTCTAAAAATAGCGCTTTGCGGTCGGGGGTAACGATGCGGTCAACCAGGGTTCCCCCGTGGGGGGCGATGCCGTGTTTATCAGTCATTCAAAAAATACCTGTGTTCTCAGCCTAACTACGTCAGCGGCCAGCCCCCCTAGCCCATGGCTTTAACCATCAACCGGCACGACCACCCGCCACTATCTTAATGAAATTACATCTTGGTACCGGTGTCACCTGGAGCTGCCCCCACCGAGAAGCAGGGGAGTTGATGGGCACGCCAGCTTTGCCTGCCCTACCTGACTCAGATCTGCGGGTGACTTAGCCTGCAGGTCGCCCTGATGTTGAGTTTTGGTGGTGCCCAAGGGCATCGGTAAGCGACTGCTAATGCTCCGAAAACCTCAGACCTGAAACCCGAAGCCGGAAACCTCAGACCTAGATCAAAGCGGCTTAACCCAGCGTCGCCATTAGGGCCGCTGAATCGGCCACCGCCCCAAACACGCCCCCCTGCATGGTGACCATCTTAAGGGCGGCGAGGTGGTTGCCGTAGTCAGTGGCACCGGTGCAGTCTGACAGCAGCAGACATTCGTAGCCCCGGTCGTTGGCGTCGCGCATGGTGGTATGTACGCAGACGTCGGTGGTAATGCCGGCTAGGAGAATATTGCGGATGCCCTTACCGTTCAGCACCAGGTCTAGGTCAGTGGCGTAGAACGACCCCTTGCCGGGCTTGTCGATCACCACCTCCCCCGGCAGCGGGGCGAGTTCAGGGATCAGCTCCCAGCCCGGTTCGCCCCGCACCAGAATGCGGCCACAGGGGCCGGGGTCGCCGATGCCTGCGCCGATTTGCTGCGATCGCCAGCGCTTGTTTTGGGGCAAATCTGCCAGGTCGGGCCGGTGCCCTTCGCGGGTGTGGATGATGGTAAACCCCTGCCCCCGCAGCAGTGCCAGCACCTTTTGAATCGGCTCAATTGGGGCGCGAGTCAGGCTGAGGTCGTAGCCCATCTTGTCGACATAGCCGCCGGTGCCGCAGAAGTCGATCTGCATATCAATAACGATCAGCGCGGTATTGTCGGGGCGCAGGTCGCCATCATAGGGATAAGGGTAGGGGTCAGCGGCAATGTAGCGTCCCATGGGTTAAGGCTAAGACGGTGTCTCAGGCGAAAGGGCCAAATTTCTCCTAGCATCCGTTGAGCGAGACGGCTATTCAGTATCCTTTACTACAATCCTTCTTGGGTTTGCGTTGCACACTCTTGACATAACAAGCTAAATAAACGGCTTCAGACTATTCTTGAAAAATTTGAGGTCGTCAAATTGCTTCACGTCATGATGTTTCACGTCATGGTGTTTCACTGACTGGGGTAACGCCAGTCGGCTGACTTTTAATGATCGCTAGCAGCAGTTTTTTGAGCGACTTAGAACTAACGTCTAGGAGTTGTTTATGTCTCCTGAATCCCAAGAATTTCTATCCACGTTTGTAGCCGAGTCTTACTATTACTGGGCTTCTGTTTTTATGTTGCTCATTCACGTCGGCTTTTTAGCCTACGAAGGGGGGGTGGCCCGATCTAAAAACGTGTTGGCCACCATGGTCAAAAACCTGCTGACCCTGTCTGTAGTCGGCCTCACCTTCTTCTTTTTTGGCTGGTGGGTCTACAACGCCTTCCCACTGTTTCCAGTGCAGGGCGGCATTGTTGGGCCGTGGACTGACCCCGCCTCAGAGGGCACGGTGGGCAGCGTGCTCGGGCTGGTGCAGGCCTCCTACCCCTGGTCTCCGGCCCTGGGGCCAAACACCGCCGACAACCTCACCGGCGTTTTCTGGTTTGCCTTTGCCCTATTTGCCATGACCACCGCATCGATTCTTTCTGGCGCAGTCATCGAGCGCATTAAGGTTGGGGCCTATGCCATTTTGGCGGTGGTATTGGGGTCATTCACCTGGGTGGTGGCCGCCGCCTGGGGCTGGAACCCCTACGGCTGGTTTCTAACCAGCCTGGGCTACCACGACTTCGGTTGCTCGGCAGTGGTGCATGGCGTGTCGGGTTTCTTTGCCCTGGGCGTTTTGATTAATCTCGGCCCTCGCATCGGCAAGTTTGACGCCCAGGGCAACCCCAGGGTGATTATGCCCCACAACTTGCCCCTCACCATGGTGGGGCTCATGCTAATTTTTGTCGGCTTTTACGCCTTCTTAGCCGCCTGCCTAATTTTCTTGCCCGGCCAAACCGGGGAAATCAACATCTACGGCACGCCCATGACCCTGGCCTCGATTGGGGTAAGCACCACCCTGGCCCTTTGCTCAGGGATTACCGGAGCCTACATTAGTTCTAAAGCCGATCCCTTTTACACCATTTCGGGTGGCCTAGCGGGGATTATTTCCGTGGGGGCGGGAATGGATATTTACAGCCCGGCCATTGTGATTGTGCTGGCCTTTTTGGGGGCCTACACCATGCCCTTTGTGGGTAATGCCGTAGAAAAGGCTGGTATCGACGATGCCGTCGGTGCCGTAGCCGTGCACGGCTACTGCGGACTACTCGGGGCGCTGATGGTGGGCATTTTAGGCGCTGGGTACCCCCAGCTTGAGGGCATTCCCGCTACTAATTTTCTGGCCCAGGTGATTGGTGCGTTAATCTGCACGGTGCTGCTAGGCTTTATTCCGGGCTATGGGGTGAGCTTTGTGCTGAAGAAGTTTAACCTGCTGAGGGTTTCTGCTGATGAGGAAATTGCCGGGTTAGACCTGGCCGATTTTGGCACAGGAGCTTACCCTGAATTTTCTATTTTGTCAGAGCTCAATGGGCATTCCCTGAGCGAAGCAATGCCTATGACGCAGGTTAATCCCCAGCCTTAGGTGATCCACAATTTTGATGGCCGCTAAGTGGCAAACATAGTCTTGAGGATGGCACAGTTATGTCAAGTCCGTTTTCAACCATTGAAGAGTTTCAGGGGGCCGTCGATGGCCCCACCAGCGGGGCCATTTATACCTTTGCCCATGCTCCTATTGTTAATAACCTGGCGCTTTTAGTGGCGGTTGGGTTATTTATCTGGTTCATCTTCAGAACCTTTTCGACCCACTACGAAGTACCGGCGATTGATAAATCCCTCAATCACCTCGGCGTTTTGCTGGTAGCGGGGATGCTATCGCTGGTGGGTGCAGAGTACCGCCAGACCAGTCAGCCTGACGTGGCCAGTGCCGCGACCCCAGAGGCAATGGCCGCTCCTCACCAGTCGGGTAAGGTACCGTTGGGGCTGTTGGGCCTGACGGGGGTGGGGCTACCAACCTGGCGTCGGGCAAAGTCTAGCCGCCGCAAACGCCTGGAGCGCAACATCAAGTCCCTTCGATCTTAGTTTAATACTGAGTCCTGCTTGGCTACCCCCGATGCAGCGGGGCGAATCCCTGAGGTTGATCAAACCAATCGGTTTTCCTGCACGCAGCCGCTGTACCAGCGAAAGCTGGCCTTAGGAATGCGCCGCTGGCTGGGGTAGTCAATGTAGGTAATCCCAAACCGTCGCTCATAGCCATAGGCCCACTCGAAATTATCCATCAGGCTCCAGAGAAAGTAGCCGGTCAGGGGGTAGCCCTCGCTGACTGCCCGGTGGGCCGATTGCAAATACTGGCGCAGATAGGAAATCCGGTCGAGATCCAGAACTTCTCCTCCGTCGGTCAGTTCATCCTGGGTGGCGCAGCCGTTTTCGCTGATGAAGACCTTCAGGTCAGGGCGGTTGAGGGTGTCGCTGACGTGGCGCACCCCCCAGTACAGGCTGTCGGGCACCAGGTGTAGCCAGGGCATATGCAGCCGAGGATAGCCCTGGGGAAAGGGCAAGACCTCATACCCCTGGCGGGTATCGGCCAGGCGCACGTAGACCCCGCTGTAAACGTTGAAGCCCAGGGCATCCAGGGGTTGGTGGATGGTCTCTAGATCCTCGGACCGGATGTCGGGGGCGTTGTCTCCCAGGGCTTCTAGCAGCAGGGGGCTGTACTGCCCGGTCAGGGCCGGAAAGATAATGCCGCCGTTAGTGCCCACGGTATGAAAGGCCGTTCGGGCGG
Organism: Nodosilinea sp. CTOTU7336; assembly: GCA_036848635.1. Lineage (GTDB taxonomy): Bacteria > Cyanobacteriota > Cyanobacteriia > Phormidesmidales > Phormidesmidaceae > Nodosilinea. The sequence goes on along the minus strand of DAIUJR010000023.1, from coordinate 46,296 downwards.
CGACCACCTGTTCTGGAGTATCGAGCAGAGGCACGGTGGCCAGGTAGTTATCCACCAGAGCCACCTGGCAGGGCTGGGGGGAATTTGCCCGAATGGCCTGGCAGGCTAACCCATGGGCGAGCAGGGCATGGTGGGAGGTTTGCCAAACCTGCTTCAACGTCTCAACCACGGTGCCGGGGGCCATCTCGGGCACCTGGTTAACCCCGTAGCCCAGGTGGGTAAAGCAAAAAATTTCGTTCAGGGTAATCCACCGGGTGACCCGGTCGCCCAGGTGGCGGACGGAGATCGCAACGTAATCGGCAAAATCCTGGGCCATCTCGCGACTCCGCCAGGAACCGTACTCGTCTTCTAGGGCCTGGGGGCTATCCCAGTGAAACAGGGTGACGTGGGGAGTAATGCCGTACTCCAGCAGGGTATCCACCAGTTGGTCGTAGAAGGCCAGCCCCGCGGGATTAACCGGCCCCCGCCCCGTGGGTAGAATGCGCGGCCAAGAAAGGCTAAAGCGATAGTGGCGTACCCCCAGCTCGGCAATCAGGGCCAGGTCATCCCGAAAGTGGTGGACGTGGTCGCAGGCAATTGCGCCTGTATCGCCGTTCAGCACTCGCCCCGGCGTCTGGCTAAAGGCATCCCACACGGTGGGGCCGCGCCCGGCGGCGTCGCCCTCAATTTGGTAGGCAGAGGTGGCAACACCCCACTGGAAGCCGGGGGGGAATGAGGGAAGCATGGGGGGAGTGGAGTAGAGGAGCAGGGGAGGGGGGCTAGCCGGCGGCGGCGAAGGCGCTGCGAATGGCCTCAATTCGCTGACGGTTGGCTCCCAGGTCTGACTGTCCTAAACGAGAGGCCGACCGCACCTGAATGAGGGCGGCGGCGGGGTCAAGGTAAAATTCCACATCGTCTACGTAGCCCATCAGCTGGCTGGTGAACTCGGCATAGAGGTAGTCGTCGCCCTGCTCAATGATAGCGGTGCGGGGCATAGCCTTGACTACGGCGATCAGGCGGGTCAGGGCGGCGGCGCGATCGCCGCTGTAGGCAAGCGGTGCAATGGCGTGGTCGGCGTCGGTATCCTCGCGGCTCACCACGCAGTTGGGGGAGCTGGGGCAGGGGGCCAGTTTGCCATCCTTAACCCCCAGGTTGGTGGGGCGCTGGCCTTTGAGCAGATCACCAATCAGGGGAATGGCGGCAAGATGCATAGGGTTACCAAGGGTAGCGTGGGTAGAAACAGCGTAGACGGGCTGAGCCGCACCCAGTAAAGCACTGAGGGACAGCAGCATGGCTAAAGCAAGATTAAAAAGGCGTGGCATCATAGCTTAGAGACAAGATTTCCTTAGCATAAAGTTTACTTGCCCCCGCAGCCAGAATCTACCATGCCAACCCCCGTTGCCGCGTCCCCCGTTGCCGAAATTTTAGCCACCCAGCGGGCCTTTTGGGCCACCGGGGCTACCCGTGGGCTCGACTTTCGCCTGGCCCAGCTAAAGCGCCTGCGACAGGCCATCGTTGAGCGCCAGGCTGATATCGTTGCCGCCGCCGCCGCCGACCTGGGCCGCCCCGAGTTTGAGGGGTATTTCGAAGTGGGGGTGGTGAGTGAGCTGGATTATATTCTGAAGCACCTCCCCAGCTGGGTAAAGTCCACCAAAGCCGCCTTGCCCCTCAGCCAGCTACCGGGGGCCGCCTGGGTGCAGCCCGAACCCCTAGGGGTGGTGCTAGTCATCGGCCCGTGGAACTATCCCTTTCAGCTGATGGTGTCGCCGCTAATGGGGGCGATCGCCGCTGGCAACTGCGCCATCCTGAAGCCCTCGGAGCTGGCCCCGGCTACCTCCAGGATGCTGGCCCAGCTGGTTCAGGCCACCTTTGACCCCGCCCATGTCACCCTGGTCGAGGGGGGCATAGAAACCGCCCAGGCCCTGCTGGAAGAACAGTTTGACCATATTTTCTTTACCGGTGGTGAGCGGGTGGGTAAAATCGTCCTGACTGCCGCCGCCGCCCACCTCACCCCAGTAACCCTAGAACTGGGCGGCAAAAGCCCCTGCATTGTAGAGCCCGACATCGACGTTGACGTTACCGCCCGACGGATTGTATGGGGTAAGTTCCTCAACGCGGGGCAGACCTGCGTGGCCCCCGATTATTTGCTGGTGCATGAGGCCATCAACCCCGCCCTCGTGGAGGCTTTGCAGCAGAACCTGCGGCAAGCCTACGGCGCTCAGCCCGCCCAAAGCCCAGACTATGCCCGCATTATCAACGAGCGTCAGTTTGACCGACTGGTGGAGTTATTAAATCAGGGAAATATCCTCACCGGCGGCGAACACAGCCGCGCCGACCGCTACATTGCCCCTACCCTGATCGATGGGCTCTCCTGGGATGCCCCAATCATGGCAGAGGAAATCTTTGGCCCGATTCTGCCCATCTTCACCTACCGCCAAATCGACGAGGCGATTGAGGTGATTAACCGCCGCCCCAAACCCTTAGCGCTGTATTTGTTTTCCCGCCGCCGACCCGTTCAGGAGGCGGTGCTGCACCAAACCAGCTCCGGAACCGTTTGCCTCAATGACGTATTTCTGCAAGCCGCCATTTGGGACTTGCCCTTTGGCGGCGTCGGCCGCAGCGGCATGGGCGCTTACCACGGCAAACACAGCTTCGATACCTTTTCCCACCACAAAGGCGTGCTGAGGAAGCCCTTCTGGCTCGACCTCAACTGGCGCTATGCCCCCTATGAGGGCAAGCTGAAGCTGTTTAAGAAGTTCTTGGGGCTGGCGTAGTCAGGGACCAGCGATCAATAGCGCTTAATAAGGTTTCAGCGTCATTCCCGCGCAGGCAGGAATCCATAGCGAACCTCACGTTTGAGCCGGTATCTTCTTTCAGCGCCAGTCCCTCACCCCAGTCGTGTCAGGTGATAGCCCCTATCCATGCCTACTTCTCCACCCATTCGCGCCGTTGTCGTCGATCCATCCACCCCCGAACGGCTAGTAATTCGCGCCGTCGATCACCCGACGGCTCAGGCTGACGAAGCCATCATCCAGGTCGCCTGCATTTCGCTCAACCGTGGCGAAGTCCGGCGCTCCCAAAGCGCCGCCCCCGGCTGGCGGCCCGGCTGGGATCTAGCTGGAACCATTGCGGTCGCCGCCTCGGACGGTTCTGGCTTGCCCGTTGGCACTCGGGTGGTGGGGTTTTTGCCCGCGGGGGCCTGGGCCGAACAGGTGGCGGTGCCGACCCAGGCGATCGCGGCGCTGCCCGACTCGGTAACCTTCGCCACGGCGGCTACCCTGCCCGTGGCGGGGTTAACGGCCCTGCTGGGTCTAGAGCGCGGCGGGCTACTGCTCGGTAAATCAATCTTAATTACCGGGGCATCGGGCGGCGTCGGATATTTTGCCTGCCAGATAGCGGCCCAGGCGGGGGCAACGGTGACGGCCCAAGTCCGCCGTTCTGAGCGGGTCGAGTTTGTCAGCGGGGCTGGCGCCCACCGGGTGATTGTAGGTAATGGTTTCGAGCAATATGGCCCCTATGATTTTGCCCTCGATTCCGTTGGCGGTGAGGTGCTGCCGCTGGTGTTAGAAAACTTAGCGGCCGATGGCACCGCCGTCATCTTTGGGACTACAGCGGGTTCACCCGTGACCTTCAACGCCTCCCAGTTTTACGGCAAGGGCGGCCTGAGTTTGTATGGGTTCATTCTGTTTCACGAACTCAAAAAGCAATCCACAGCGGCTGGATTGGCCCGGTTGGTAAAGCTCGTCGCTGATGGCTTACTGGTGCCCCACATTTCTATCGAGGCCGACTGGGGCGACGTGGCCCAGGTGGCGCAACAGCTAACGGATCGGCAGTTTTTGGGTAAAGCCGTACTCCACCTTCAGCCTTAAACGGCGATCTCGCGATCTTGCCCTTCGAGCCGAATGATTCATGCAGAACTAGTCTCTCTGCGGTGGATTGCTTCGCGTTGGCGGAGCGCGCCTGAGCGCTATGCACCCTACAAGACCCTAAAAATTAAGCTCGACACTGCACTAGACCGCACAAGGTTGCAGCTAGCTGAGCGAAGCCGAAGCTAGCCGCAACCTTGTGATCGCCCTTAGGCTATCGTCACCTGATCAGATAGGTACACATCCTGAATCAGATGGAACAGCTTTACCCCTTCCTTAAAGTCGCGCTGGAAGGCTTTGCGGCCCGAAATTAGCCCCGATCCCCCGGCCCGCTTATTAATTACGGCGGTGCGCACGGCTTCGGTAAAGTCATTCTCACCGGAGGAACCACCGGAGTTAATTAGCCCGGCCCGGCCCGCGTAGCAGTTGAGGACTTGATAGCGGGTCAAGTCGATGGGGTGGTCGCTGGTCAGCTCAGAGTAGACCAGCTTGTGGGTCTTACCGTAGCTGTGGCCCGCCGCCTTGGCCACGGCGCCGTAGCCGTTGTTCACCAGGGGCAGCTTTTGCTTGATGATATCGGCCTGGATGGTCACCCCCAGGTGGTTGGCCTGGCCGGTGAGGTCGGCAGCCAAGTGGTAATCCTGATCCTGGCTGAAGGCATTGTTGCGGAGGTAGCACCAGAGAATGGTAGCCAGGCCCAGCTCATGGGCATGATCGAAGGCTTCCCGCACCTCCTGAATCTGTCGGGTCGAGTCTTCAGAACCAAAATAAATGGTGGCCCCCACCGCCACCGCGCCCAGGTTCCAGGCCTGTTCGGCGGAGGCAAACATGACCTGGTCGTAGCGGTTGGGGTAGGTGAGCAGCTCGTTGTGGTTGAGCTTAACAATAAAGGGAATTTTGTGGGCATAGCGGCGCGACATACTTCCCATCACCCCTAGGGTGGTGGCTACGGCGTTGCAGCCCCCGGCGATGGCCAGCTCGATAATGTTTTGGGGGTCAAAATAAATTGGATTGGGGGCAAAGGATGCCCCGGCGGAATGCTCAATGCCCTGGTCTACGGGCAAAATTGACAGGTAGCCGGTATTGGCCAGGCGGCCATGGTCGTAGAGCTGCTGTAGGCTGCGCAGCACCTGAGGGTTGCGGTCGGTTTGGGCAAAGATGCGATCAACCCAGTCGCCCCCCGGCAGGTGCAGCGACGACTTGGGCACTTTGGCCTCGTAGGTGAGCAGCGAGTCGGCCTCGGGGCCGAGCCAGTCGGCAATGGATTGTTGGGATGATAGAGTAGCAACCATGGACTTGAGTTGAACAACAACGGAGCTTTATTTACACGGTAACCCAAGTCCATGAGAAGTCTCTGAGCGTGATTTAACACTAAATCCGGTGTTGCTGAATTGATGCATGAATTTGGGTAGGGACAAACGGCCGTTTGCCCCTACGAGGGACGTTGAATGCTTGATTCATACTTATGTCCAGCAACGCCCTAAATCCAGATCGCTAGTTACCCAAGCCGGTAAAGTCAGTTGCCTATCAGTTCCGGTAGGTAGACTCAGTAAATCGAAAACGATGTGCCTAGCCGCAGAATTGCCCTCACCCCAAACCCCTCTCCCAAGCTTGGGCTACTACCCACATTCCGCACTGAAATGGGCGATGCGTTAAGCTTGCCCCTAGGGTCTCGCCGGGCGCGGGTCGAGGTTGCCCCATCTACCGATCGGGCCTTAACCCTGGTTGACCAGGGGTCGGCTCAGGTTTTAATCATTGACACCGCGCTACCCGATTATCAGGCGTACCGGCTGATGGAGCACATCAAAGCCCTAGAAAAGCCCGTTGCCACCCTTGCTTTAACCGCTGCGGAAAGCGCTGAAGATCGCAGGCAGGCGCTGCGGGCGGGCTTTCAGGTGTGCCTGGCCAAACCCATAGAAACCGCAGAATTGGCGGCATCTCTGGCCAGCTTAACCGGGTTACTCAACGCTTAGGGGACTGAGGGGGCGTTTGCTAAAGCTGCCGATAGATACCCTGGTCTCCTATCTATTCCTCTCAGCCAACCGACCCAAAATCCCGCCATACTAGTAGCAGCCGTTCAGCTACGCCCTAGCGATGATTTTCAGGTTGCCCAGGGGTTGGGGTTATGCCCTATTAGCGCTGGTGGCCGCGCTGGCCCTGGCCTGGTGGCCCCTGGCCCAGTCCTTGGCCCAGGTGACCCGCTCGTTTCCGGTAGATCAGCTAGAGGCGTACCAGTTGGCCAATCTCTCCCAGGGCGATGAAATCGCCCTGGGAGACGCCATCGACCGCCAACTCAAGCAGGATGGGCTGGTCATCTACGAGGCGGGCGAGGAGATCAAAGCCTACCTCAACCGGGTGGGGCAGCGGGTGGTTGCGGCCAGCAACTATCCGGCCCGGCGCTACCGCTTTCAGCTGGTGGATGACGAGGTTATCAACGCCTTTGCCACCGTAGGAGGCTACATTTACCTTCACACCGGGCTGCTGGAGGTGATTCAAAACGAGGCCGAACTGGCGGCGGTGCTGGCCCACGAGGTCGGCCACATCGAAGAGCAAGACGGTCTCAACCAGCTCTGGCATCAACTCTCGGTGCAGGAGCTGAGCCAGCAGGGCGATCGGATGCGCCAGCGGATGGCGGAGATTGGAGGACAGCTGCGATCGCTCTCCAACAGTCAGGCCGATGAGTATATTGCCGATGTGATTTCGTTTCACATCCTGGGGCGAGCGGGCTATGCCCAGTCGGCGGCGGTCACCCTGCTGGAGCGCCTGAGCCGTGAGCTGACCCCAGCTACGCCCCTGGGGCTAATCAGTAGCCACCCCAATCCCCAAAGTCGGGTAGAGCAGCTACAGCGGCTGTTGACCACCGAGGCTAGCCCCGAGGCGAGTGGCGGGCTAGAGCAGACCGATTATGTGAAGCGAGTCATTGAGCTAATTGAGCAGTCAGAAGACCAACAAGGCGGAGACCAGTAAACGTGAACTACCCGATTGTAATCTATCCCTGTGACGAGGGCGGCTATGTAGCCAAAATTCCAGCCCTTAAGGGGTGTCTAGCCCAGGGCGAAACGGTGACTGAAACCTTAGAAGAGCTAGAAATTGTCACAAATGTCACAAAATTGTGGATCGAAACCGCAGAACAGCATGGACAAATACTGCCGGATGTCGATAGCGCCATCCAGCGGGCCAAAGCGCTGAGCTACAGCGGAGCCTAAACAGATATTGCCCGAAGCGGCCTCTCACGTCTCCTCAGACTGACCGCCGCCAAACCGATCCCTTTGCGGCTGAAAGCGCTCAATACGCCCTTGAATATCCCGTAAAATTTGCTCAATTTCCCTCAAATCTGTCGCTAACACATAGCGCTCTAGCACCCTCAATAGGGCCGCTGTGTCAACCGGGTGGCGCAACAGCAGCAGGGTAATGTCGCCTTCGTAAATACTGACTTTATCGAACTGGCCCTGTCGATAAAGCGAGGGCAGGGCGAACAGCTTAAGCAGCACTAACCCTTCAACCGTGGCGCAGCGGATGGTGCGATCGCCAAATTGCTGCTGGGTTGCATAGTCCTCCAAAACAGACTCAAATAAGGGATTTTCGGCCAGCAACACGTCTACCTGTAGTCTATTAAAGACAGCCCGGGCAAAATCTCGATTTTCTTCGGTAATAACTAGCTCGGGCAACTCGTTCAAGGCAGGGCGAGCCAAAATGAAGTCTACGTCTTGGGTATTTCGCCCGTCGATGTAGCTGAGCAGCGCGACGCCCCCCACTAACAAATAGTCAATTTGCCGTTCATCCAGCAAGACAAAAAGCTGTTCTACTGCCGCTGGCAGCGCATCGGCATGAGCGGCACTGCCGTCCCAGTTCTTCATATCAAAGAGAACTCCGTTTTTAAGGATGTCGCCTACGGCTAGGGTCATATCCAATCTCCTAAACGGTTGCCAAGACTTTAGAGGCACGGTTACCCTTAAGTACCATTTCCACCCCGCCCTTCATGCCCAGGGTAATGCCCCGGCGCTGGGGCGGCACGGGTTGATCGCTGGTTAGCGCCAGGTCAAACTCGGTCAAGAGTGTCCCCAGCACAATTTTCATTTCGTACATGGCCAGGGCAGCCCCGATGCAGCGCCGCGCCCCGGCCCCAAAGGGCATAAACTCAAAGGCCGAATACTGGCGCTCAATAAACCGTTCGGGGCGAAATTCCTTAGGGTTGGGGTAGAGGTCGGGGCGATGGTGCAGCAGGTAAATGCAGCCCACCAGCACCTGCCCAGGGTCGAGGGGGTAGCCCATTAGCTCCACGGATTGCTCGACCCGGCGGGCGAAGGTCAGCATACCCACCGGGTAAATGCGCAGGGTTTCGTTGCAGACGGCGCTGAGGTAGGGCCGCTTGGTCAGGGCTATGGGGTCGTCGCTGGGGCTGGTGGCCAGTTCCTCTAGCAGCTGGGCACGAATTTCAGGCTGGCGGTGCACCCAGTAGAGGCTCCAGGCCATGGCGGTGGCGGTGGTTTCGTGGCCCGCCACCAGCAGGGTCATGAGTTCATCCCGCAGCTCCTGGTCGCTGAGGCTGTGGCCGTCTTCATCCTCAGCCATCAACAGCAAAGAGAGAATGTCGCTGCGGCTGGGGTCGGGGTGGGCGCGGCGATCGCGAATTTCCTCAAACAGCAGGCGGTCAATTTCGGCGGCGATGGTCTGGATTTTGTGGCCGGGGCTCCAGTCCCCAACATCCCGCTGCAAGACGGGGAAGAAAATTAAGGTAGAGGCCAAAGGGCTACTGGCCATATCCAACCGGGCTTTGAGCAGAGCTTCGAGGCGCTCGTAGCGATCGCCCTCGTGCAGACCAAACACCGCCTGAAGAATGACCCGCATGGAGATTTTCTGGGTAATCTCGCGGGCCTTAAATACTGAGCCGGGGGGGAGCTCGGCCATTACCTGGCGGGCAATCTGCTGAATCAGCTCGCCGTAGACCTTCAGCCGCTCGCCGTGGAAGGGGGGCATGACCAGCTTGCGCCGCTCCTGGTGCCGCGTGCCGCTGAGCATAATCACTGAATTGCTTCCCAGCAGGGGCTTAAGAATTAAATTAGTCTCGCCGGGGGCGCTAAATTCCTGGGCATCGTGGGTCAGTATGTATTTTAGGGCGTCGGGGTGGCTGACGTAGACCCACTCGGTTACCCTCAGCCTGGCCAAAAACATATCCCCCAGCTGCCGCTGGTTGGTCTCCATATAGTCGAGGGGGCGAAAAATCCAGTTGAGCAGCTGCACGGGCTGGGGGGTGCGAGACTGAGGAATCGTAGCCATGGTGATTTCCTTAAGATGGCAATTCTAAATATTTTGGATTTTGGGGCTCAGGTGGGGGTGTGAGGGTGAAATGGAGGTGAGTTGCAATTGGGGTCAGGTGCTAAGGTGTAAAGTGGCTGAGCGGTGTGCCGTGGGCCTTGTTTTGGGTATTTATTTCGCGGGCTATGATTGAACCTTCCCTATTGCGCACCGTAGTGTGGACCGATTACCGATTAGCGGTCTTATTTGCGGTATTTCTGCCCCTGGCGCTGTTGATTTGGGCCTTTGTGCAAAAAAATGAGCCGATTCAGCACCTGGTTACCATCTACTGGAAGGTCGCCAGCCTGTTGATGATTACGGTTTACCTGATGATCGGCGGTTTTAGCATCGGTGTCCTAGCCGCTATTATGGCACGGGTGCTGATTCCTATTAGCCTGTGGTTTTGGGTTGACCTGAACGAAGAAATTCGCGAGCAGCCCAGTTCGGTGCTCAAGCTAAGCTTTAGCGCGTGGCGGTGGGCGATAACCCTGTACAACATCATCGGGGTGGCTGTTTTACTACCGTTTTTGCCCTGCGCCTTTTCAAAGGCCCGGTTTGGGGCGGCAGATTGCCAAACCTGGCTAGAAGCGCCGCTGCTCTATAAAGAGTATTTCCACGGCGGCTATACCAACGGCTTCTTAGGGTTCTTCGGCATTGTCGGCCTGGTAATTTACATGGCCTGTTTAGCCTGGTTTGTGTTTGTGCGCCTGGGCAAGCAGGGGCGGCAGGCGATTAACTAACCCTCTATGCTGCCAGGACTACGCCTAGAACAATACACCCTCAGGCAGGCCAATATCGTACTGCTGGTGCAGGCTCGAATTGCCGGGGAGGAGGATGAGGTGATCATTTTTCGCGGGTTCTCCAGCTCCCTGGGGCGACCCACCGCCTTTGACCCCGACGTGCCGGTGCTGCCAGCCACGGCGGAAATCTTGACCATTGACATTCTCGCTAGCCCCTACAGCCCAGAAAACCCGCGCTACCTGCAACGGGGGCTGAGCTGGGCAGACTTTCAACCCCTACTGACGGAGGTTGGGCTGGGGGAATGATGTGCTGGATCAGGGCAATACTGCTGTAGATAGATAGTGCAGCGTCGACCCTGGAAGTTCGGGTTTGTAGTCAGCGCTTTAGCACTAAAGCGCTGACTACAAGCTGCTTTGACAAAGCACTAGCCGTCAATTGAAGACTCAAGATCATCCGGAAACGCCGGATCTAGAACCTGAGCCCAGGTATATGGGCACTGCGTCGGTAGAGTCTTGGGATCGAGGGGCGTTTCACGACCTACCAGCAGCAAACCTAGTTGATAGGCCTTTAGAATTGCTTCCGCTTGATAGGCCTTAAGGCTGGGGTTTTGCTCCAGCAAATCTAGAATTTGTAGCCGCTGCTCTTGAATGGTGTACTTCCAGCTTTTGCTGCGCTGATCCAATTGATAGTGCCATTTCAGCAGGTGGCCAATCAGAACCCCAAGCCGGTTTTTGAGTTCTTGTTTTTGCTGCTTTCCCAAGGACTCGATTTCCTCACTGAGATTGAGCCCATCGATATACTCTAGTTTTCCCTGGCGCAAAAGATGAGCTTGTTCCAAAGTCCAAGCATAAAAATCGGTTGTGTATAAATCAGTCATGCCTAAACCTGGTAGAAAATACCTGGAAACGATGATCTTTCCGTCCACAAACTCGCACAGGGTTTCAGCGCCAGTGTCTAGGCTTAAAAAATCCGCTAGGGATAGCTGGGTGGTGACCATGGCACGGCTCAGTCAAACGGGTCAGTCGATAACTCTATCGTAATCACAAATACTCGCGTCCTAGGTAGGGTTGCAGCACCTCCGGCACCCGCACCGCGCCGTTGGCTTCTTGATAGTTTTCTAAAATAGCCGCCATGGTGCGGCCAATCGCTAACCCTGACCCATTTAGGGTGTGGACGTACTGGGTGCCTTTTTGACCAGCGGCCTTAAAGCGAATGTTGGCGCGACGAGCCTGAAAGTCAACGCAGTTAGAGCAGCTAGAAATTTCGCGGTAGCTGTCTGAGGAGGGCATCCATACCTCCAGATCGTAGGTTTTGGCGCTACCGAAGCCTAAATCACCGGTGCAGAGTTCCAGCACCCGGTAGGGCAGCCGCAGCTTTTGCAGAATGTCTTCGGCATCGTTGACCAGGGCTTCGAGGTCGTCGAAGGAAGTGTCGGGGTGGACGAATTTATACATTTCCACCTTGTTGAACTGGTGCAGGCGAATTAGCCCCCGGGTGTCTTTGCCGTAGCTGCCCGCCTCGCGCCGAAAGCAGGGGGTATAGGCACAGTAGTGGATGGGCAGCTGCTCCGCCGCCAGAATTTCATCGCGGTGCAGGTTGGTGAGGGGCACCTCGGCGGTGGGGGTCAGCCACAGATCGTCGTTGCGGCACTGGAAGCTTTCTTCGGCAAACTTGGGCAACTGGCCCGAGGCGGTGAGCGCGGCGGAGTTGACCAGGTAGGGGGGTATGACTTCAAAGTAGCCCGCCTGGGTGTGGCGGTCGAGCATAAACGATATCAGCGCCCGTTCTAGCGCCGCCCCCACCCCCATTAGGGCCACGAAGCGGCTCTGGGCAATTTTTTCGGCGGCGCGCTTAAAGTCAAGAATACCAAGGGTTTCGCCAATATCCCAATGGGGTTTGACGGGCTGCTGGGGCAAATACTCATTTCCCCAGCGGCGCACCTCAATATTTTCGGTTTCGTTGGCCCCCACCGGGGTGGTGGTGCTGGGGAGATTTGGCAGGGTAAGCAGAATCGCCTCAATTTGGGCCTTTAGATCACGCTCCTGGGGTTCCAGGGTTTGCAGCTCGGCCTTGATCTGGTTGCCTTCTTCCTTGAGTGCGGCCACCTCTGGGGAGGTGGGGCTCGCCCCGCCTTTGATGGCTTGGCCCACCCGCTTGCCAATCTCGTTGCTGCGGGCCTGCAGCTGCGATCTCGCCGTCTCAAGCTGTCGCTGCTGCTGATCTAGGGCTAGCAGTGGAGCCAGGTCGTATGCCCCCCGCTGGCCCAGGGCGGTCTGCACCAGGGCGGGCTGTTCCCGTATTTGCTTTAGATCTAGCACAGCAACCTCGGTAATTCGTTAACAGGCCATCCCAGGGGATCCACAGATGCCTGAAACCAGACCAGGGCTGCACCGCCGTGCGCCCCTGGGGCAAATTGATCAGGTGGGATTCTCCTATTTAATTTGAAATCCCTGGGCTTACCAATACAACAGAATATCAGCAAACAGCAAAATCCCCCGTCTGACCCAGAGGTAGCGGAGCGGGGGATAACGTAAAACGCCGAAGAATCAGCCCTGGAATAACCTCCCAGCGTCACTCTCGCCCCACGCCTTCGGGGAGACAGACTCCGGTCGGGCAGCCAGAGCAAGTCGTTCGGTTAAGCCAATAGCTGATTGCAGCGCATGTCCCTCAAGCAGGCCTAGATCACCTGCTCGACCTCAGCAATTTCAGGAATAAACTCCCGCAGGCGGCGCTCGATGCCCATGCGCAGAGTCATGGCTGAGCTGGGGCAAGAGCCACAGGCTCCCTGCAGGCGCAGCTTCACCACGGGGCCATCGATTTCCACCAGCTCAACGTTGCCGCCGTCGGCCAGCAGATAGGGGCGCAGTTCGTCTAGAACTTGCTCGACGTTAGGGGGGGTAAGGGCCAGGGTTGACATAGGGGGTTCCTTTCAAAACTATGAGCTAACTATTTCTATTCTAGGGATTTTGCTCCTAAATCAACGCTGGTCTACTGCTCAATTCAGCTATGCTATCGATTGCTTACTCCCGCCGCTTAGTCATACAAGGTGTCAGTCTCATCCATAGTTTCCGGCTCGGCAGCGGCCTCCGCTGCCCACTGCTGAATTAAGGGCAGCGCCTGAATCTTTGGCCTCGGGACGGGCAGGATGCCCATCCCACAAGAGTTTGTGGGATGGGGTGGCCAGCTACTCGTAGTAGCGGTTATCTAACCAGAGGCGCACCTCATGCTCGGAGTAAAAGCGCCGGGTTTGGTTAGTGATGGGGTCGTAGGCAAACCAGGTTTGGCGACCGTTGCGGGTGCGCTGCCAAATGCGAAGTTCGTTTTGCGCGGTTAAGAATTTCACGATGCCACCTCCTAGGGTTTTAAGGGCCTGAACCAGGGCCGAACTGGCCTTTTCAGGTTGAGTATTGGGATAAACCAATGCCTCTAGGCGCTGCCGTTGCCGGTCGAGGTCGTGGTTCGGGTAGTTAGTTGTGCTGTTCACGGTGGTTCCTCCCCATGACGATGTGGTTAGTAAGCCCCAGGGCATTGCGCTGGCAGCGTAGTCGGTGACCTTCTGCACGGCAGAGGGTCAAGCGCTATTCATGCCGACCAAGATGCTGTTTTGGCAGTGCCCCAACGCCTTGACTACGAGGCTATTGATCGGTTGAGGAAACCAGCGAATTGCGGGTGCTGTGGCTTACAGTTTTCAATTTATCGGGCTAATTCAAAAGTGCCAAAGCACAGGGTAGATAGGTTCTATGCAAAATATCGATATTCCCCCCTGGCCCCATCGGTTAGCCTAGACCTAGGCCTTTTAGCGGTTCAGGACTAGACTATGGCCCCTAGTAAGCTCAAGCTCTCTCAACTTCAGGCGCTGGTGGCGATCGCAAACTGCGGCAACTTCAGCGAGGCCGCCCTGGGGCTAGATCTGTCGCAGTCTACGGTCAGCCACGCGATCGCCAACCTGGAAGCAGAGCTGGGGGTCATCCTGCTCCAGCGGGGCCGCCATGGGGCTAAGCTCACCCCGATTGGCGAACGAATTACTACCCACGCCCGCACCGTATTAGGGCTACTCGACACCATAGCCAGCGAGGCTAACCAGGCCAAAGGGCTCCAGGGCGGTGCCCTGCGCATTGCCTCCTTTCGCAGCGTGGCCACCCACGTTTTGCCAGGGGCGATTGCCCGCCTACACCGCCGCTACCCCAGCATTACCGTTAGCCTGCTAGAGATGGACGAGATTTATCAGCTCAAGCGATCGCTGCAAACCGGCGAAGCCGATCTCTGCGTCGCCGAAATTATTGAGGGGGAGGACGTTGAGAGCCTGCATATTTTTGATGACGACTACGTAGCCCTGCTGCCCCCCGGTTTTCGACTGCCGCCAGGGGGGCTCTCCCTCGAAGACCTGCGGCAGGTTCCCCTCATTGGCTCCTCCCACAACAGCTGTGGCTTTCGCGTCAACACCGAGCTCAGTGCTTTAGATTACCCCCTCAAGCTGGCCTACAGCATCCGCCACGACTCGTCGATGGTGGCTATGGTGCAGCAGGGATTGGGGGTGGCGATTATGCCTCGCTTAGCCACAGAACCTGTGCCACCCGACGTGCGCATCTGCCCTTTGCCGTTCACTCTATCCCGCCCGATTGGGGCCACGCTGCTTAAAGATGCCCTGCATACCCCCGCCCTCTACGCCTTTTTAGATGCCCTACGGGAAACCGGGGAGTTTACCCGCATGAAAGTGGTTTAGGAGATTCCAGCCCAGCATTTACCGGGTTATTTCCGCATAGGCAAGCATCCAGTCCGAAAGTCTGGTGATATCGGGTATCTTTGGTTTCAGAAATTGCCTTAGTCTCAGACCCAGGAACCTCGGCAAATGGGGGGTGTTCAGGCTGGATTTGGTCTAAAATTCCCCCATGCGGAAACTTTATTTTCTCCTGCCCGGCACCGACCAGCGCTTTGCCTGTGGCGGGCTGTTTGCGGAGCTCAAAACCCTGGCGCTGGCTCAGCAGATCTGCGAAGCAGCGGTTGTTACCTATGCCCAGCGGGAACCCGACACGCTGTTTTTAGATGACCTATTGCCGTGCTCCCGCCTAGACGACAGCATTTTTGTGGTCAGCTGGGGCTTCCATGTGCCCCAGCTGGTGCGGCGGCTGCGGCACTGCCAGGTGGTCTACCACGCCCACAGCAGCGGCTACGGGTTTACCCTGCCCGCCGATATTCCTATCATTACTGTCAGTCGTAACTCCATGGGCTATTGGGGCCAGGCCAGGCCCAACGGGCTGCTGTTTTATTTGCCCAACCAAATTTCTGAGGCCTTCACCAACCGAGGGTTAACTCGAGATATTGACGTGCTGGTGCAGACGCGTAAATCCTCGGAGTATCTGCTGAAATCTCTCATTCCCGCCCTCCAGCCCCATGGCCACGTCGTTTGCCTGGAGGGCTTTGTGGATGACCTGGCCGCGCTGTTCAACCGCAGCAAAATTTACCTCTACGACTCGGCAGAATATTGGGCCTTGAGTCGCGTTAGCGAAGGGTTTGGCCTGCCTCCCATGGAGGCCATGGCCTGCGGCTGCCAGGTGTTTTCGAGCGTCAATGGGGCGCTGGCCGACTACTTTGATCCGGCGTTTAACGGCTACCAGATCGGGGTCTATTCCACCGCCTACGATGTCGAGCGTATCCGCCAGGCGCTGCAAACCCCTGCCCCCCTGGGCCTGGGCCCAGCGGCGTTAGAGCCCTACCGCACCGCCGCCATTTTGCCCCGGCTAGCCACAATTCTGGCTGAAATTAACCGCTTCTTCGACCACCGCGCCAAGCACCCTGGGGATGTGCCAGGCTTCACTAAACTACGCCTGGCCAGGCTTTACGTCCAGCGGATGGGGGCCAAGGTGCGCCAAAAGCTGAGTAGAAAATCCTAATCAATTAAACGATGCTGTAGATTGTGTGGTGGCAATCGTCCAACGCACCGCTGGGGTTAGCTTTGGTGCGTCACGCGGGGCGATGACGTACCCTACGACAACTAGCAGCCGGGTAAAGATCATCGGTTTGAAATCCCCACCCCTTACTCCCTATCTCCCCACCCCCTACCCCAGATCCCACTGGCAACAGAGCCAGGTGATAGGATAGAAAAGCGCTTTCGACAATTTTTAGGGCCGAATGCGGGTGCGGACATTGCCCCTTGTGGGCCGGTCTCCACTGCGATTTACTAAGTGTCTATAACCCTACGTGACCTGGCTGTTTGATTCATGCTGAAGACCCTCCTAGGCGACCCCAATGCCCGCAAGCTCAAAAAATACCGCCCTGACGTTGTAGAAATCAATCTGCTGGAAGAAGAGATTCAGCAGTTGTCAGACGAGGCGCTGTCGGGCAAGACGGCAGAGTTTAGGCAGCGTATTGACAAGGGCGAATCCCTCGATGATCTGCTGCCCGAAGCCTTTGCCGTGGTGCGGGAAGCCTCGAAGCGGGTGCTAGGCATGCGCCACTTCGATGTGCAGCTGATTGGCGGCATGGTGCTCCACGATGGCCAGATTGCCGAGATGAAAACCGGCGAGGGCAAAACCCTGGTGGCCACTCTGCCCTCGTACCTCAACGCCCTCTCGGGCAAGGGCTCCCACATCGTCACGGTAAACGACTACCTGGCCCGCCGGGACGCAGAGTGGATGGGGCAAATTCACCGCTTTTTGGGTCTCACCGTGGGGCTGATTCAGCAGGGCATGTCGCCAGCGGAGCGCAAGCACAACTACGGCTGCGACATTACCTACGGCACCAACAGCGAGTTTGGCTTCGACTACCTGCGCGACAACATGGCCACCGCCATGGCTGACGTGGTGCAGCGCCCCTTTAACTTCTGCGTCATCGACGAAGTCGACTCCATTCTGGTAGATGAGGCCCGTACCCCGCTGATCATCTCTGGCCAGGTGGAGCGCCCCAGCGAAAAATATACCCGCGCCGCCGAGGTGGGCCGAGAGCTCATCCCCGAAGAGCACTACGAAGTAGACGAAAAAGCCCACAATGTGCTGCTCACCGACGAGGGCTTTATCAAGGCCGAGGAGCTACTGGGTGTGCAGGATCTGTTCGACCCTAAGGATCCCTGGGCGCACTATATTTTCAACGCCATCAAGGCCAAAGAGCTGTTTGCCAAAGACGTTAAGTACATCGTTCGCAACGATGAGATCATCATCGTGGACGAGTTCACCGGACGGGTGATGCCCGGCCGCCGCTGGAGCGATGGGCTGCACCAGGCCATTGAAGCCAAGGAGCATGTGGAAATTCAGCCCGAAACCCAGACCCTGGCCAGCATTACCTACCAGAACTTTTTTCTGCTCTACCCCAAGCTGTCGGGGATGACCGGCACCGCCAAGACCGAAGAGGCGGAGTTTGAGCGCATTTACAACCTGGAAGTCGCCGTCATCCCCACCAACCGCTCCCTGGCCCGGCGGGATGTATCGGATGTGGTCTACAAAACCGAAGAGGCCAAGTGGACCGCCGTGGCTGCCGAATGTGCCGAAATGCACGAAACCGGTCGCCCGGTGCTCGTGGGCACCACCAGCGTCGAAAAATCGGAGGTGCTGTCGGCCCTGCTGGCCCAGCGGGGGGTACCCCACAACCTGCTTAACGCCAAACCCGAAAACGTTGAGCGAGAGTCTGAAATTGTGGCCCAGGCCGGCCGTCAGGGAGCCGTTACGATCGCCACTAACATGGCCGGGCGAGGCACCGATATTATCCTGGGCGGCAACGCCGACTACATGGCCCGCCTCAAGGTGCGCGAGTACCTGATGCCCCGCATCGTCAAGCCCGAAGATGAGGATGAGTTTGCCGTCGCCGCCGTGCCCGGTGCCAAGGGCCGTAGTACTCCCCAGGGGTTTGCCCCCGGCAAAAAGGTAAAAACCTGGAAGGCCTCGGCGGATATTTTCCCCCTTGAGCTGTCGGCGGCGACGATTGCAAACCTCCGCGCTGCGGTCGATCTGGCCGTAGCCACCTACGGCGAGCGCAGCCTAACTGAGCTGCAGGCCGAAGACAAGCTGGCCGTGGCGGCGGAAAAGGCCCCCACCGAAGACCCGGTGATTCAAAAGCTGCGCGATGTATACAATCAGGTGCGGCGGGAGTACGAGCAGTTTACCGATACCGAGCACGACGAGGTAGTGCAGCGGGGCGGCCTTCACGTGATCGGCACCGAGCGCCACGAGTCACGTCGCATCGACAACCAGCTGCGGGGCCGAGCCGGTCGCCAGGGGGATCCTGGCTCTACTAAGTTCTTCCTCAGTTTGCAGGATAATCTGCTGCGCATTTTCGGTGGCGATCGCGTCGCCGGGCTGATGAACGCCTTCCGCGTCGAAGAAGACATGCCCATCGAGTCGGGGATGCTGACCCGCTCCCTGGAAGGGGCACAGAAGAAGGTAGAAACCTACTACTACGATATCCGCAAGCAGGTGTTTGAGTACGACGAGGTAATGAACAACCAGCGCCGCGCCATCTACGCCGAACGCCGCCGGGTGCTGGAGGGGGACGAGCTGAAGGAAATGGTAATCGGCTATGCCGAGCAAACCATGGACGACATCGTGCAGGCCTACATTAACCCCGAGCTACCGCCGGAGGAATGGAAGCTGCCGGAGATGGTCAATAAGGTCAAAGAGTTTGTCTACCTGCTGGCTGACCTTACCCCGGAGCAGCTTGAGGATCTGTCTTTAGGGGAAATTAGAACCTTTCTCCACGAGCAGGCGCGCATTGCCTACGACATTAAAGAGGCCCAGGTCGATCAAATTAAGCCGGGGCTGATGCGGGAAGCCGAGCGCTTCTTCATTCTTCAGCAGATCGATAGCCTCTGGCGCGACCACCTCCAGCAAATGGACGCCCTGCGGGAAACCGTAGGTCTGCGCGGCTACGGCCAGAAAGACCCGCTAATTGAGTACAAGAGCGAAGGCTACGAACTCTTCCTGGATATGATGACGGGCATTCGCCGCAACGTGGTCTATACCCTCTTCCAGTTTCAGCCCCAGCCCCAGCCCCAGGTGAAGACTTCCCAGGGGGTGGGGTAAATTGTCGAGGCGATTGGTCAGTAGTTTTTTATGCTACAAAACATTCAGCCTTTTTACCCCTATTTGAGCCATCGGTAACCAAATCTTGTTTTACACCGGGGTTGCTTAAGTCCTTGGCGAAAACCTTGCGCCCTGTCCGGGTTGATCACCCCAGCGCTGTAGACTGTGGAGCTATAGCTCCATAAAAACCCGTTTAATATTCATGCTAGATCAACTTTCTCCACGCCGGATGGCGATTGGAGCAATGGTTCTATGCTTGGGCTTACCCTTAGCTCTAGGGACGGTAAACTCAGCGCAGTCGTCACCGACTAGCCTGGGCCTCCTAGCCCAAGCTAGCCGCTGGGTTGAAGTCGGCCTCTTTTCGGGCCGCGTCACCTACCGTGGGCGTGAGCAGCGAGCCGCCCGTTCCGGGGATCGGTTGCTGACCGGCCAGGGGCTGGCTACCGCCCGACGGGCCACCGCCGTCCTCGAAATTGATGACAATATTGGCGTCGTTAGAGTTGCCGAGCAGACCGATCTGGCGGTTACCCAGCTAGGCGTTCTACCAGACGGGGCGCGGGTTACCCGCTTCACCGTCAACCGGGGCCAGGCCCGGGTGCAGGCCCGCCCCTTCACCAACCCCAATAGCCTCCTGGAGGTCACCACCCCATCGGGGGTGGTGTCGGTGCGGGGTACTGAATACGGGCTCAGCGTCGCCGCCGATGGCAAAACCGCCGTCGCCACCCTGGAGGGTGTCGTCGCCGCCACGGCGGCGGGCCAATCGGTCAATGTCGAGGCCGGGTTTGCCACGGTAATCAGGCCAGGGGAACCGCCCCTAGCCCCCTTTGCCCTCGACCGCGAACTAGACCTTCGGCTCAGCCACCAGCGCCGGGGCAGCCGCCAGCTTAACCTGGAGGGCTATGTCAACCCTGCTAACTCAGTGTTGATTAACGGTCAAGAAATTCCCGTTAACCGCCGGGGGTTTTTCAGCACCCATCTCACCGTACCGGCCAACCAGGCTTTTTTAACGGTGATTGTGCGTAATCCCCTGGGGGAAGAGCGCCGTCACCGTCTCTCTATCCGTGAAGTCGATGACAACTAACAAGGTCAGGACACAGGCTGGGTTGCCCAAACCGCCCCCTAACCCAGAGGGCAAACCAGGCCCGGCTACGCCCCTTCGCCGCTGGGCCTGGCTGCGGCGGTGGGGACAACGACTAACGGGGGTAGTGGCGGCTGGGGCTGTGCTAGGATTAAATGCCCTGGGCACCTGGCAACCCCTAGAACGGTTAGGCTACACTCTGCTGTTTGAGCTGCGTGAGTACAGCGGCCTGCTCCCCAATCCCGGCTGGGATGAGCGGATCGCGGTGATTGCCATTGATGAGGCGACCCTACAGCACTATGGACAATTTCCCCTCTCCCGTGATCGCTACGCCGAACTGCTCCAGCAACTCGCCTACGTGCAGCCCGCCGCCATTGGGGTCGATCTGCTACTGACCGACCCCTCCCCCCAGGATCATCAGCTCGGCCAGGGGATCTACCAAAACGGCAACCTGGTGCTGGCGATCGATATCCATTATCAGGGGCCAGGTCTCCCCATTGCCCCTGACATTCAGCGGGCGGCGGCCGGGGCATTTTGGGTTGGGCACAGCAACTATAGCCCCGACATTGATGGCATCAGCCGTCAGGTTCCCCTTTACCAAGGGGGAACCCCGGCCCTGGCTCTGGCTCTGGCAGACATGTACCAACTGACCCAGGCCAACACCCTCACCGCCCTGGATGGCCCCGTAGAGACTACGGCGACCCCCGCTAATTTGACGGCGCGCCCCGCTGATTACTCGCTACCACCAACCCTCACTATCAACTGGCCAGGGCAAATCATCACGGCCTCTCAACCCAGTACCGCTAAGGCTCCTAAGACCAACCAGGCCCGCCCCCTAACCATCTACTCTATGATCGATGTGCTGGAGGAACGGGTAGACCCGCAGGTTTTCAAGAATCAGATTGTGCTGGTGGGTTTGGCCACGGCGGGCACGAAGGGGGTGAGATCGCCCCTCAACCGCGACCCGCCCGTTGCCGGGGTGGTTTTCCACGCGGCGATTGTCGATAACTTGCTGAACCGGCGCTGGCTCAGGCCTTTGCCCCCCAAAGGGCTGGCGCTGCTGCTGCTGGTCATTGGCCTACTGACCAGCCTGAGCTTTCGCAACCAGCGGCTGCAAACCCGCATTCTGTTTGGGCTGATGCTATCGGGCGGCTGGCTGCTGATCGTAATTGTGGCCTTTGCCCATTACCTCTGGCTGCCCCTAGTCGCCCCTATGGCCACCCTGCTGCTGACCCTGGGGGGCCGCCATCTGCAGGAACAGTGGGAGGGACAGCAGCTCATGAATCTGTTTGCCATGTGCGTCGCCCCGGAAATGGCTGATCTGATCTGGCAGCAGCGGGGCGAAATTCTTCACCACGGCCGGTTGCCAGCCCAAGAATTGATTGCCACGGTCATGTTTGTGGATATTCGAGGATTTACGGGTATTGCCCAAACCCTCTCCAAGCAGCAGCTACTCGACTGGCTAAACCGCTATTTTGCCGTCATGACCGCCTGCATTATGGAGCACGGCGGCGTAGTGGATAAGTACATTGGCGATGCCATTATGGCGGTGTTTGGTATGCCGTTTCCGCGCACCAGCCCAGAGCAAATTCAGCAGGATGCGATCGCTGCCGTCGCCACCAGCCTGGCCATTCAGAAAAAAGTCGATCTCCTCAATCAAACGCTGCCCGCCGAGGGCATTCCCATTCCCCCCTTCACCATTGGCATTGGCTTGCATACTGGCCCCGTGGTGGCAGGCAGCGTCGGCAACCACCAGCGGGTCAGCTACTCGGTATTTGGCGATACCGTCAACATCGCCGCCCGGCTCGAAAAGCTGACCAAGCAGCTGCCCCCTCAGCTGCGTAACCGAGTCTTGATGACCGATAGCACCGCCCTGCTAATCCAGGCCCGCTACCCAACCCTGCCCTGTGGCCACCTTCTGCTTGAGGGCCGACAAGTAGAAACCGCCCTATTTGCGATCGACGACGACCCTAATTCAGGGTAAGCGTAAGAAAAACTTTGACTTGCCCTACCAACAGCCGATGTTTGCTGGCCCCGGCGCTGACGGTAGGGGGCGGCAGCGGGGGCTGGGCTCGGCGCTGGTTGACTGAGTCTTTGGCGGACGCAAAGCCATTAGCCATGGGAGACCCCAGAGATAGTTGACCGGGTGATTCCCTAGCATCTTACAAGCTGATTATTCCCCTGCTGCCGGCCCAATTACAGGGGATGGAGGTGTAACTCCTGCTCGACGACTCCTTTCCGACCCATGGGAACTGGCAAGGGCTTAGTGATGATGCCCAATGGGCCTTGTTCGAACCGGCTTTGAATCAGCGTCAGAGTCAGGTGTATAACTTGGACCCCGGGCGGCTGCGGCCAGATAGCGCAAGCGGTCGAGGCGATGCCCACCCGCTACCGGGTCAAGGCCTACGTTCAACTCACCTACTCACAACCGGTGGAACACCATACCGTGCGTCGCTACCGGAACCACCCCACCCGGGTGATGGAGCACCGTCGATTCCAGGTGAATTACACGCTAGACACCGAGGTCATCGACCCGCGCGAAGACCCCATCAAAGGGCTCATTCGCTTGCTCTCGATGGGTTTGCGGCTGTTAACGCTGGTGGAGTTCCAGGTGCGCCAAGCCTTGGCTGACCACCAAGAGACCCTGCCGGAACGGTATTCGGGTAATCCTAAGCGACCGACCGCACGACCAACCGCTGAATTACTCTTGGCCAGTTTTCGCGATATTACCCTAGTCATGGTAAGTGTCCGAGGGCAGACCTATGCTGATCAGACCGAACTGACGCCTTTACAACGACGTATCCTAAAGATCCTCAGTGGGGGTGAGGAAATCGGCTTTGACGGCGGCAAGAAGGTTAAAGGGCGTAAATGTACCATCTTGGTCGATACGATGGATCTGCTGTTGGGCGCTTATGTCCATAGTGCGTGACGCTCCGACCATACCGGGATGAGGAGCCTGGTTTTCACGTGATTCCCAAGCGCTTCAAACCGGTTCTTAAGGGTAATTGACTCAGACGCACGTCCCTAGGCGCGCTTGAGTAAGCTCATGACCAAAGAAATGATGAAGATCACTAAGAAGATATAGAACAAAATTTGGGCAATGCTAGCGGCCCCGGCGGCAATACCGCTAAAGCCAAAGAATGCCGCAATCAAAGCCACAACAAAAAAGATCAGCGCGTAACGAAGCATAGGGCGTCTCCTAAGAAAACATAGGGGCGGTAACGGGCCAGCAGGGCTTTTACCCGCTAGCGTCAGGGGTTTAGCTGCACAGCGTGATTATGTCAGGGCCGCCACTGCGACGAATCTTCCCCTTGGCTGAGCTGTCCCTCCTGCTTTTAGCAGAGCAAAAAAGAAAATGTCTGACTCTGAGAGAAGATCGCTTGGTCAATCGTTTGCTTGCCTAGGCGGCGGGGCCGATTGTTACGGGTAGCATGCTGCCGTTAGGGTTATGATGTGCCGACGTTTACGGCGGCCGCTTTCTCGGTTGGCCATGGGCTCAGCCACCGGCCCATGGGATTCGCCGACCCAGAGCCTGAGCCGGGAGCGGCAACTCCATCTACTCCGATCCCCGGCTGATCCCAAAATCCAGGGTAATTGAGTACCATTCAATCCTGAGGCTTATCGTGACGCGATTCATGCTGGAGTAAGTATGGCCATTTCTATTGCGGAGCTAATCAATCGGCTGGAGGCCTGGGCTAACCCCGCCTGGCAAGAGAGCTGGGATAACTGCGGCTGGCAAATTGAGCCCGGCCTGCTGGATGAACCGGCCCAGGTGCTGGTGTGCCTTACCCCCACCCAGGCGGTGATGGCCGAAGCCCTTGCCCAGCGGGCCCAGGGCGGGGAAATTAACCTCATCCTGGCCCATCATCCCCTGATTTTTAGCCCTCTGAAGGCGGTCATTAAGGGCGACCCGGTGGGCGACCTGGTGCGGCAGGCCATTACCCACGGCATGGGGGTATATAGCGCCCACACCAACTTCGACCAGGTACAAGACGGTACCGCAGATGTGCTGGCCCGGCTTTTGGATTTGCAGGAGGCCGAACCCGTGGTACCGACCCAGCCGGGGCTGGGCTATGGTCGAGTGGGTAATTTATCCACGGCGCAAAGTTTGCAAACCCTGCTAGAGCAGATTCAAACCCTGCTGTCACCGCCGCGATTGCTCTACTCGCCCACCGCTGACCTGCACCAGCGCATTAGTCGGGTGGCGGTGCTGGGGGGCTCGGGAGCTAGCTTTTTGGCAGCCGTCGCCGCCACCGGGGCCCAGGCTTACCTGACCTCAGACTGCAAGTTTCACCAGTTTCAGGAGAGCCGCGATCGCGGCCTTGTACTCATCGATGCGGGGCATTACGCCACCGAGCGCCCCGCCTGCAAACGGCTGGTGGAAATTCTTCACCAGTGGGGCGTCGCCTCGGCCCAGCTCAGCAACCAGGATGAGGATTTTCGTCAGTTTTGGGGCGCGGACTAGGTTTGCCCTGGGGCGCTGTGCCCTCTACCGTTAGGCGGAAACCCGATCAAGGCTTAGCGGCACCAGCGTTCCGCTTGCCGTCAGCCCTAGCTGAATGGGCTCCTGGGGCTGAATGGGCTGGCCGGTGAGGGCACAAATCTGGGCTTGCTCAGCTACCGCCTCGAAGCTGGCCAGAATATCATCGGGCTGCAGCTGGCGCTGGCTCTCCCCCGGGGCTTGCTCCACATAATGCCAAAGAATTTCCCGAATCAACGCCTGATAGCCCCGGCTACCCGCCCGGTCTTTGAGCTTTTCCTTCAGCGATCGCTCCAGGCGAATGCTGGTGACTTCCATATCAGTGGTCGATACGCGGGTTAGGGTTGGCATCGGTGGGCTCACCTCACAAAGAAAATTTACAGGGAATTTTACCGAGACTTGTGGCCTTCAATCCACCTATTCTTTAAGGCTAGGGTGAATTGAGGGCAGAGCTGGCGGCAGAGAATTTAGCCAGGGTTGTCACAACTACGTCTCAAATGTCATTTAACACTAGTCTAGACACTTTTGTATTACACGTGTAGTATTAACTTAATTCAGGTCTGATCGCAAAGCCTTGTCTAGTTGAACTTTGCCCTTTCAGACTTGACACCGTGTGGGAAATTCACTTTCTCCCTGAGCCCGATCAGTCTTACTGCTTGAGGAAACCCGCCGTGAAGCAACTCCTATCTACTGGCACCACCACAACCGCCGCTGTAGTTACCGGCGACGCTGGCCAGATGGGCGTGGCGGCAGGGTTTGATGGACGAATTAGACCAATTAAATTGAGCGGCTTAGCCCTGCTGCCCAAGCTTTTACCCCTGGATAGGTCGGCCCGCGGCGGCCTCCACGGGCGAGATTTATCTATTCAGCGTCATCGTCAACGCCTGCTGCGCGACTGGTACGACGTATCCGTCGGTTAACTCAGCGCCGAGTCTGATCGAATTTCTGGAGGGCTTCCTGGTCGGAAGCCCTCTATGCAGAATTCAGTTAAATCAGGCTTTTCAGGCTTTGTATCGGCCCTTGTTTCTGCCTTTCAGGAAGTCAAGTGGCCGTTGCTGTGGTTTTTTAACGCTACCGGGCTTGCCCGTGCGCCTCCCTGTGTTGATGGGAGAATACCTTATTTCGACAGATAATTAGTTCATCAGTACTTAAGTGCAGGCATGACGGATCATGTTGAAGATTACTTACTCTGATTCAGATTTGAGGATCGAGCGGCTAGGCCTATCGGTGGAGGCCATGGTGGCCCAGCGCAGCCTGGTGGCGCTACGGGCCAGGCAGCCCATGGTGGTGCAGCCGGGCTATGGGTCTTTTTCGCTACCGGCAGACCTGCCGGGGGTCGAAACCCTGGCGCCCGCCTCTGGCGGCAGGGTAGAGGTGGCCATGGCCGACTCCGAGCTAGACCGCATCCCCCACCGTCACTGGCTGGAAATTACCCTGGGCGGCACCTGGCTCACCGATTGCTCGACCAGCGACGAGGGCATCCTGGTCGTTGATTTGGGTGAGCCCCTGGAGCGGCAGATTGTGGCCCTGTGGCAGCAAAGCCTGGTTTGGGTGGCGGGCCTAAACAGTGCGGGGCTACCCAAGGCCTGCCAGGGACGTTGATGAAACAGCCATGGTTGTTGTCTATTTTCAGGGGATAGCCTGGTCGGCCAGTAGTGACCGCGTTGGTCGGCCAGGCCCCTTAGCGACCGGCGTCATCGCCGCATTCAGTATGCAGTGGGTAAGACCCTGGCGTTACGGCTCAGCTGCGGTACCTACATCGGCAATTTTAAATTCTTTGAATGTGAGGCTTAAAGATCTTTCAAAAAGAAGAATTATTCTTTTTGGAAGATATTCCAGGGAGACTATAAAGTCAGTCAATTTCTTATTGGCCTACGTCAGTTAAACTGTTGAAAAGCTTTAGATATTCATAATCATTGGCGTACCAGGCTTGAAGATTTTGTCGAGCTTTTTCATCAATTCTTTTGTCAAAAGCATTTGAGTTTTGGTGGCTCTTAGCCTCATCTTCTGGAAGCTTAACTGCATCAGATAAGGTAAGCAAACGTTTTAATGAAGAGAAATCAGCAGTAAGGCTTTCTTGATGACCGATCAGTAGAACATCCTCTAAGCGGCTGAGAAAATACTCTTCGTCTCCGAGCCAGGTCGCAAAGGAGGTATTAACGTGAGTAATGCATCTCATAGCATACTTTGCTTGCTTTTGCTGTGCTTCATCCTCAGAGGAAAGGGCTAGGGCAAGTTGGTTAGGAGTTTTGAAATAGGAAAAGGATCGTTCTTCAGCTTTAGACCAGGGAACCAGGTATCGGGGCTGTCCCATGCGCTGTCGACTGTAAAAGGCGCTAACAAATCGACTAACAGGATCTCTGACGAAAAAGACGCATTTATCACCTTGCGGTACGGTGCGCAGAGTAAATCTGTGGCCATGTAGAAATATTTTGCAAGAGGAGGTAACGGTCTGATTTTTCAGGGCCTCTTTTATTGCCGTGCCCCCTGTCTTGCCAATGTGCAAAAAATGTACAATTTGCTTGTTCAGCGCTTTATAGTAAAGTCGCTCAGCTTTAAGTCTCTTGCGGCGTGTGTAGAGAACAAGGCTTCTGAGGCTTTTGTTTACTTGTGGTGGGGCATTAAAACACATCATTGGATGGAGTCTATATCATTGATCCTTATATACTTTCTGCCAATTTTTCTCATCTTTGACAGCGATGCACTGCCTTTAAAGTTACCCTTAACTGTTCCTTGGATGGCGAAGAAAATTTATTTATGACTCTTTCTAAACGAAGACAGGTGAGCCATGAAATAGAGATTCAAAAGCTATGTCTTTAAGCTAATTCTAATTTTAGACAGATTTTTTTGGCGAGTTCCGCTTGAATTCCAGCTTCATTGATAAAGCATCAATCTGTGAAGACTTATGCATAATTGAGAGATTTTCCGGATGATTAATTGATCTTTCTTGACTCAGAAAGAGCTTCATCTATTTAGGAAAAGATGCACAATTATTAAGAATAATTAAATTTTCGAGAAGCTTTTTTGGTCTCTACAAGTATATTTACTGGCCGCCTAAGTGCAGTGTTGGACAGGCCGATCAGGATACGGTTGGGGAAGAATTGCCAAAGCTAGAACGGCTATCTAGCTTGCAGCGGTTGAGATAAGTCTCAGGCCAGCGCTTTGAGCAAAGTGGCAATTGCTAAAAATTTACACGACAAACTAGCCCCAGGCCATTTGGCCTGGGGCTAATTAAGATATTAAACCTAAACTTGAGAATTTCTGAGCTTTACTCAGACTGAACAGGTAAGGTGCCTATTCTAGAGAAACTCATCAACTAATCAGGCTTTGAGACTCTTGTGGGTCGATAGTTGACGAACCCCATGACAGCATAGTAATAAACCGTTGTCAGCACTCCAGAGAAAATTTGCCCCCCCCAGGGGCCGTGCCAGAATTTAAACGAGGCCTGGCCCCAGTGAATCGATGCCATGGCCAGCAGCATAATGCGAGGGACATTAAACATCAGCGCTAGTATCGCCCCAACGACCATGATGATGAGAGTATTTTGCCAGCGTTGCTTTAGCAATAGCCCCATAATCAACCCTGCGGCCGCCAGGGTAAACGCCATATTGAACCCATTACAGCCCCAGTCCACATCCACTGCGCCACTGGGAGGAATAGCCACAACTGAACCTTCTGCAATGGCCGGTTGGCCAACCCACCGCAACGCCGCGGCGCTGGCCTGGGCCATATGGCGCTCTAAAAATTTATAGGGGGTTAGAGCTTCCCACAGGGTGCGGGCCAAAACACCGGGTTTAGGATAAACCGTCAGGGCCAACAGCAGCACCGGCAAAGGGTAAGACCCAAAAAACGCCAGCCCCCAAGAACTCAGGGCAATGCCTACCAACACCCCCAGCCATAGAATAGCCTGAGCCCAAACCGCAAACTGGCAGAACGGGAACAACCCTGCACAGACCACAATCAGACAGTGGCCAAGTACCTGATCTGCTTCTGAAGCGGTCAGCTTTTGAATACGAGATCGCTGCGACCAGAACTGCCAGAGGGCCAGGGAAAGGCAGGTTAGAATTAGCGTCAGACCAGCGGACCCTTGAGAAGCCCGAGCGCTCAATTGGGGTAGCCAGTTGGGCAAATAGAATAGCCCGACAGTCAGGCCCACCAGAACGAAGCGCCCATGCCAGCTTTGCATGGCAAGTTTCAGGCCAGATAGACTGTTACTTTGAACAAGCTTGAACTGCCTCATAAATCAACAACTAAGGAGATGGTAGTTCAGATTTCGGTCATCTCAGATTGAGTTTGCTTAATAGCCCATTTATAGAATTGCTTATCTCGCTGGTGATATCGATAATTATTGGCGACTCGAACTAATGTGAAGATGGGGCTTCTAATCAAGTCTATAATTCCACTTCCTAAGAATGGAAACTGTAAAGTATAATTGTATTTTCGAAGAAATTTTCCAGCAATTATTTCGTATAAAAAAATCTGAGTCTTTGACATCTTCAGGAGATATTTTTTGGTGTTATTAGCATCAATTTTTTCTGATAGCTTGGCATGAATCGTGGCCATTAAGGCCGTCGAGGCTACCGGCTTGGTGACTTTGTTGTTATTAAAGTCGCTGATCATTGCAGTATGATACTGAATACCAATAAAATTACAAATTTCTTTTAGGGTATCTTCAGGGTTGCCAATAATATCTTCGTACCTGACCTCAAGCAAGTTTGATTTATTCAATAAGCGTTTGAAGTTCTGAATTCTTCTAAGGCCGTCAATCCAATACAGAGCATTTGCCCAAATTCCTTTTGGGCCAAACTTTATTGGACTCTTGTCATGGATAGACTGATAGGATAGATAGACATCGCGGCCATCTCGACAAATATGAATAATTTTAGTAGTTGGGTAAACCGCTAGAATGCGATCAATACTAGCAATTTATACTGGGTGTTTAATGCCCCACATCAAACCTTTAGTTTCCTGTGAGGTATGATAATACTGACAAATCTCTGTAAACACTTCACCAAAGCTCTGGGGAGCTATTTTTTCGAGGTGATTCAAAAGATCTTCTCGCTGCATTCCCCATCCATTGTCTTGAGAAACTGCAAAAAATAATTCAACTAGTGCATTATGGTCTTGAACTTCAAACTCCGCCTTATGGCCATAGAAGGGATATCCCCTGGCAACAAAATCACTCTCAGGTGGAATGTACATTTGCTGACTAGCGTTCAGCAATGACTGCAAGAGAGTAGAACCAACTCTGCCTGAACTTACAATGAAGACATCTAAATCTTTAAGCACATTCATGAGGGCTGAATAATTTGTAAAGAGACAAACAAAAGGATACGTAAACTATTATCATAGATGATTTGCGGAAAGCTATATCTAATCGCTATACTACCATTTGCCATTTATTTTATGACTAACTCAGGATTATTATGTTGGGAGAGCTATCAATAGACCCTAAAGGCGCGTCTCAATTTAGATAAATCTTGCATGGCAATAGCTGCTCTGGATCTTTAAGGCTGTATCCAAATACGTTAGCTCTTTTCTCAAATTCAAAGAATGTTTTAGACAAGTCAAAAATAGCTCTTTTGCCAAAGTTTTGCTTGTCGAGTTCCCAATCAAAGAAATATTTCTGATTGATGTTTTTTCTAATATTTTGTTGAATCTTGAGGGGTGTTAAATCAAGAGTATTTAGGATTAAACTTATAAATTCTTGAGGTTTAATAACAAAATCTTCATAGCGTAAAACATAACAGTTATGCAGCTTATCAATGTCATTCAAGAAAATTTCATAGCACCTTAAATTATGCTCTACTAATAAGGGAATTGGGCTTTTTCTGCTCCACTTTTTTGTGGCATAAGCTACGGCAAGAGGGTGCCGGAGAATCACAATGAACGTAGAATCTGGAAAAAGTGCTTGCAAAAATCGAGTACGAATGAGATTTGGAGGAGACTTTTCAATTAGATTTTTCTTTTCAAGATCCCAGTATCGACTCCAATCTTTAAAAAGTTTATTGGCATTATCCTTTGATACAAGTGAATGACCTTCATCCATATAAGCATTTCTATTAAAGCCAAACCGACCTGGACCGCCAAATGCACTAGCAGGTTGATATACCTTTTGAAGATGCTGTCCCTCATCTTCAAAGACTCCAGTATTCTTAAATCCACTAATGTCTGGATGTGAACGAAAAATCTCATGTAATAGAGAAGTTCCAGAGCGATGTAGTCCAGCCAGGAAGAAAAACTTATGACTTTCCATAAAATAGTTCATTTAATGAAATTAAAGATCTATTTGAAGTTACTTTAAAATTATGAAAAAATACAATTTTTAGATAAATTCTCTTTGCATAGCTTATATGCGAGCTTGGATTTTTCCAGAACTGTTTGAGAAATTTCTATCTCGCTAGTAGGGCTTGTCTTAATTATTTTTCCAGACTTAATATGGGGAAGGGGATCGCCATATCCCCTAATTCCTGTCTTTTGAAAGAGAGAGTAGTTTGTATTTAGCGGATCTCTAAGCATTAGCCAATTTGTCAGATCTTCAAGAACATGGGTAGCGTCATTAATCAAGTCATCTGATTCAATAAAGAAGAACTTCTTATTTAGCGCCTCTGCATAGTCTTGTAGCTTTGAAAGTCGGCTGATATAATAACTCGAAGCTTGATACTGATCTCTCCAGTGCGGAAAGTCTGTTTCGAGAGAGCTCTTCACTATACTCTTTAGAGTCCTTTCTGGTTCGCGAATCAAAAAAATGAAAATCGAGTTCTCTTTGTTCAGGGTTTTTGGGGATAGAGAAAGATTATTATGAAGGATTTTATCTAGTACATATTTTTGATCCATCTCTTTACCAGTTTCCAGAAAAATACTGGCTCTCAATCTAACTAAATCTAACTTACTTTTATATGAGAGGTGTTGTTCTGTGTAGCCACAAATTTCTGGATTACTTGCCAGAATGTGAGAGAGTAGAGAAGACCTAGATCTCATGTGGCTCATTATAAATAAGTACTTCGTCTTGCATGTGAACACATGCAAATTTTTAGCTAGGGTAATAGCATTATTAAGAGTATGGGGGTTTCGAGCTATTTCTAGACTGCCTCGTATCCAAGATTTTATAAACATAAAAATGATTTAGTCTCTCTAATCTATTTGGCTGATTATTTAGCACATAATTGGAACAGCACTCCGGACAGTTTTTGATGGCCAACGGTAGAATGCGGGTTTCATGCCTCTCCCGCAGCAACTAGGTCAACGAGAAATCAAGGGTTTCAGCGCTTACCCAGAAAAGTGTCCGGACTATTGTTGGAAGCCCCTGATTTCTCGTTGGAGACGTTGCCTGAAAGTTCTTTAAACTGGTTTTTCAGTTTCAGGCGATAAGCTATAGACTTCAACTCTAGAGCATAGCATTCTCAAGTATTTTGGGACTTGTGTCAGCCAACTAGCTTATTTAGTTTAATATCACTGACTTTGCGAGTTCAGGATTCAGAAAAATCTTTGAAAAAATCGAAAAATTCTTGGCAGTACTATTTCCTAAAGGATGGAGAATAATCAGGCAACTTTGGAGGCTTTGCAGCAAAGGGGTGCAAGTTTCAAGCTATTTTTCTCTGTCCTTTACGAAAGGGTATTACCAAATTCTTTTGTTTACTTAAATCTTATTTTTAAAGTCCCCACTTATTGATTCTTTCTTTTAAGCGAATAGGCAAATAAAATAGTTTATGATCTATCCACTGATGCATAGATTGCCAGCTTCGAAGACTATGGCGAACTAGCTTATTCCTCCCTTGACATTTTTGCCATTGTAAAAATTCATCAGTGATAGAGCCCATCAATAAATCTACCCATTGTTCTTGAAGCGCAATAAAACTAAAGTCCTTGTATTTTTTAATTCCATTTTGGCGAACAGAGTCATAAATATGTGGACTACTTTTCAGTTTTTCAATGACTTTAAGCACGTCATGGGGAGTCTCTACTTCAAAGTAATCTTTGCCCATGCGACCAATCTTGCGATAAGCAGGTTCTTTGCCTAGTAATCCAACGCAACCGGCTTGCCAGGTATTAATTAACTTTGATGCAGGTTTTGTTTTGATTAAAAGTGGGTGGTGATGGTTGCGGACTGCGATTACCAGGTCAGTATCTCTATAGTCATTCCAGGAGGCGGTATTGAAGTTAAGACTGAGTTTAACCCCAAGCTTACCTAGCGATTCTTTAAATCGCTCATCCGAAAACTTTGGAGAAAGCCCACCTGGTCCACCAAAATAGCTGATTGTTTCGATTCGATTGCCTCTATTGGGATCTCTAGGAATTAAATGTGCTTGTGGCCAAAGGCACATAAAATGAGAGTTTTTATGGCTTAGTACAGCTGGGCTTTGAACAATCTCGAATTCTTTCATCCTCATTGGAGATGTATCTGATCGAATACCTACAACAAAGGAATCTGCTCCCCATATTTTATTCTTAGTTGTATCAAAATGAGTAACGCATATGGCATCTTTGACAGGATGAGAGACTAGTTCAATATCTAAATCTGTTTTTTTAAGATGGAGAAATGTCTGAATTATCCAAACCCATTCTTGGCCGCTCCATAAGGCTGAATAATCAGTGAAGTTTAGCTGCTCTATAAAATTGTTTTTTTCCTTCGAAACAAGATGATGCCGAACTTCTTCGGGGATATTAGAAACGACAAAATAGATTTTCTCGGCCATTTATTTTTTTAACTATATGATTTGACTTTAACTTTTGAGCAGCAATCAATTGAAATGAGATTTTCTGATTTTTCAGGCAGTCTTGACGCAAATGCTTTAAGACAGCTTAATTGGATCCCGAGGCATGATTAAAAGTCCTCTGCCTAAAATCAGGCAAGTCCTTTAATTGCTTTTGTTCATGCCACCAAAGACCTATGATGAATGTGGTGAAAAGCATGGAGCCCGGCTCCTCTAAATAACCCGGAAAAAGGCCGAGTGCAAAAGTGACCATGACCAAATACCTAGAAAAGTCATGCAGGCAAAAATAACGCAAGACCACGACCCAAATTAGTAAATAGAAAACACTTCCCAAAATACCCAAATCAGACCATATACCTGACCAACTGAATAGGGGGCCATACATGGCGGTTCCCATAACGTGGCGACTTTCTCCAGCCGCAGTGCTCATAATTTCAGTTGACATTTCTGGGTAAGGATGTGTCGCTCCTATTGGGTCTAAAAGATAACCATATTTTTCCAGCATCCATCCTCCCAATCTGCCAACCCCATGGCCAGGCCCAACCCCAAAAAACCAGTTCAAGATTGAGGAGTAATAATCTGGAACAAGGCGAAACGTGGTCAGCTTGGCTCGATAGAATTCACTATTTGGATCCGTTAGCAGGTCTAGATCGATCCATATGGCATAGGCTCTGAAGAAAGGGACATTGTCTAAGGCCCATAAAAAGGCCCATAAAAGAACCGCCCCTAGTATTACATAGACCAGGGTCTTGCGGCTTATTTTACTAAGGGAAAACAGGAGAAATCCAACTACAAAGGAACCCAGCACTAGCTTTGTATCGGATATGATGATTTGCCAAAATGCTGCTGTAGATATAAATACTCGGATCCAAATGGGAGAATTCCTCTCACTCAGTAGATAGTAAATTGCAAACCCAAGGGAAACAATCGATGAAACTGTTGCTCCGGCAATCGAGAAGAATGCGCCATAGATATAGTCTGGATTGCTTTCTCCGAGACCGTAGCGCTGAAAATACGCCAGGAAAAGATTGTATAAAGCAAAAACCAGTAGCCAGTTTTTTAATTTTCTAATTTGTTGCGTTGAGAGTGCGAGACTCACTAATGCCAGAAGCATAATAAACGGCTCTGACAGTAGCAAGAAATTTAGCGCTATATTGATAAAACCTGCGCCGTTGATCATGGCGCTAATCACGTTAATCGTGAAAAAAGCAAGAATAGACAGCAATAGCAACTGGGCACCAGCAATTTGCGTTAAGTCTCTAGTGCGGCTGCTTAAAACGGCAAGGACGCAGACTGCTGGAACAAAAAAGAAATGAGCAAAGTTAATTAGCGAAGGAGCCCCAAGGGCATCTAGCGTACGCGAAAAAAATAGCGTGGAGAGCGCTATCAAAACCAGGGTTGAGGTTCTGATGGTGACTTCTTGCTTTTTAATGGGGTAGAGATATGACATCGGTAAAGCCCTGATTTGTAAAACCTTTAATTTAACTTCAACTCTTCTGGAGATAAATTTCTTGTGAAGAGTGGTGATCCTTTAATTTGGTGCCTAGTATTTGATCCCAGTTCTCTACAAAGCTTGCTAAGCCATAACTGACTGCATCTAGCTGAGCTTTTTGACCTATAGCCTTATTTTTTTCAGGATTAGCAAGAATTTTATTTAAAGCTACAAGTATGGCCGAAGAGCTGTTCTCTATTAACCATCCATTTTGCTGGTTTGACAAGAAATTTTCTACCCCATATAACCGGGTCGCCATAATCGGCAGGCCCGCGGCAGCGGCTTGAAACGTCACCAGTGAAAACGTTTCATAGGCCGAGGGCAAGACAAAAATATTCGCTGCCCACAGATAGGGTCGAACGTCAGGCTGAAACCCGACGAAGGCGATTTGCTGTAGAACTCCGGAACGCTTTGCCTGCTCCTGATAGGTATTTATTTCTGACTGGACACCTCCCACTACTAAAAGCTTGATCGGTTTATCTTTTAAGCTAGCCAGGGCCTGTATGAGCAAAGGCAGTCCTTTGCGCTCAAAGTCGCCTAGGGCGACGAATACTAGCACTAGATCGTCAGAGCTGAAGCCCAACTGCTCTCGCAGAGGGTAGCTATTAAACCCCTGAGGTCGAGCAAACCGGTCGGTATCAACAGGGTTTGGAATGGTTTTAAGTTTTTCCTTTAAGAACACGCCATAGGTTTCGGCAATTTCTTGGGCTAACCCTGAAGACGGGGCAACGATAGTAGTTGCCCTGGCAAATGCCTGACCTTCGGCATAGGCATTAAATCTTCGATTAATGATGCGAAAGACCGATCGCAGGGTTAGTTTGGTCAATTTTTCTTGCCTCAGATAGGCCCGATGGCAAAAATGGGCGTAGCAGATATCCGCCTGGGGGAACTGCCCCTCGGTGGCGATAGTTAAATCAGGCTGATATCCAGCCTGTTTGACAAACCTGCGGTAGAAAATTGGGGCCAGCCCATAGAAAACCAGATACCGCAGCAAGATGGGTCGCTTTGGCAAGGGCACCCTGACCCAGTGGATTAAATCGGGATGGGGATTCTCAAACCGGTCAGCAAAAATAATAAACTGATAGTGATCCGATAAATGGGTGACAAGTTGCAGGATGCAGCTCCCCGCTGGGCTGTCTGCGGTAATGGAAAGGTCAAAAATAGCAATTCTGGGTTTTGGCATGGCTAAGCCCCCAGAACGCTAAAAATTGACGCAGAAAACTTCTCGACGGTGTTTTCTGCCACCAGCCTTTTCATGTCGTGCAAATTACAATGCTGCTGGGAGGGCGAGGTCAAGAGGTGCTCAAACCCATGCCTCAGTGCCTCAGGACTGGTTGAGTCTACGGCCAGCCCGAGCTGATAATCGCGCACCATCTGCCCCATCAGCCCATAGTCAGAACTCAGCACTGGCTTGCCAGCGGCAGCGGCCTGCAGCAAAATGCCGCTCATGCCGACGTGGCGTTGGTAGGGGGCGAGCACCACATCCGCCAGGCTAAAAAACTGGGCCACCTCCTGCTCTGACACAAACGCATAGTTTTCAATGATTTGAACAGGCCTGAGGCGGCGCGTGGCCTCAACCTGCTGGCTTAATTGTTCTTGGGCGGCAGGGTGGCAGTGGCCGACAATGAGCAGGCAAACCCGTTCACAGAGGGGGGTGTCTAATCCCTGAAGAGCCTCGAGCGTTTGGTGAATACCTTTTCGAGCCGACAGCTCACCAAATAAAAGAAATAGCCTGCGACCGGGCTGAATGCCGAGACGGGTTTTAAGCGCATCGCTGTCAAACCACGGCCGCCGGATAGCGACCGGATCTGGCAGGTAGGCTAGTTTTGCATCGGCGGCCTGGGTTTTAATGGCGGCCACCGCGTAGGGATCTAGGCAGAGCAGCTTTTTTAGGTCTGGTCGGCGCAGGATTGACGCCAGCAGTAGTTGCTCGCGCCACTTCTGGATGCGCCCTTTCCAGGTTTGCTGATAGCCCGGAAACGAGGAGTAGTGGAAGGTGAGCTTTAGATGAATGCCGGAAACGGGGCAGGGCAGCCGTTTCCCGAACAGAAAGGGGAACTGGAAGAAATCAAAGGAGGCGATAAAGCAGTGACTGGCCGAAAATTTTTGGGCGTAGTGGTTGACTAGAGCCCATTCGCCCCAGGCCCGCCGTAGCCGTTGCTTAAAGGTGCTGGGGTTTTGCACCAGGGTGGCTTCATCCGCTGCGGTGAGCGGCACCAGATGGATGTTGGCATGGGGAACGTTGCCAATAAAATCGGCAATCTCAGGATGAGCCTGGGGAAACTCAGGCGAAACGACTAGAATGAACTCGCCCTGGAGGTCGTGGTCATGCCAGTAGTGCACCAGGTGCCGAATGTAGGTGGCATGGTGGCCACGGGTAGCCAGCTCAAAATACAGAAAGCGGGGCCGGGTGCTGGCTCGACTAACCTGAACGGTTGATGCCGATGTTAGAGTCATGGAGTAAAGACAGTCTAGAACCTGACCACGTGCTGCGGCTTACTCAGTTATTTCAGGACAAGTCCTGAAGATCGGGATAAATTACGGTGGTCAGATTAATCTTTAAGGGCGCTTCACACAGCAATTCTCTAGGATGCTTAGCTTTTTCAAAGAAAGCGTGTGTTTTTACTGTCGAACATAGAACACCTGAACCGCGTTTACAAAAAACTGGCCTGAAGGAATATTGATTTTCAGAAAATGAATCTATCAATTTCTTCAAAAATCTCTTCATCTTCATCAAGATCGAATTTTCTGGCAAAATGAGCAGAAGAACTTCTTATTTTCGAAAGATCTTCTAAGCGTAAAGTTTTTGGATGGGCACCTCTGGCAGACCAATCAACATATCGCAAATCATCTCGAGAAACTTTTAGATGAGGAGAATTGCAAAATATTGTCTGGCAGTATGACTCGTCTGGTATTATGCAGTATGAGTCTAATCGCCGATAGTGAGCTGTAAATGGTGTATTCTTTTCGTGGAATTCAGTAAGATAAATTGCAGCCTTTCGATTACAGCAAAACCATTGTTTGCCAGCATAACATTTGAAGTTATCTGAAAATGGCAAGAAAGGTTTAGTTAAGAGTGGATGCTTCAAGCTAATTCTTTTTTTGATTAAGTTTAATTTTTTGTCTAGAAACGGAATACGAAATTTGACGTTGCAATATCTTGAATAACACATTTTATGCCATTCGGTCTTGCGATCTTTGAAATTAATTATTTCATGAGAAATATGTACATCGTATGGGCTTTTGCTTAAATCATGTAAAATCCTTGCCGAAGATTTTATGGGGTAATCTGAACCACTAAGTAGGACAACCCAATCAGGAGAGTTTGGGTCAGCATACATGACTTTGAATGCTTTTATTGTAGCTTCAACTAAAGAAAAGCCTCCCCACTGCGTTTCAACATGCGGCTGAACGAAAATAACATTGGTTAATTCTTTAGGTTTAGTCAACACATTTTTAGAGAAATCATGATGGCAAACAATCCTGGGATCCTCAAATAGCCTATTCAAGGTTTCAATAAGCCTAAATATCTGTCTAGGATTACGATGAGTGAGGAGTACAAAGCCAATGGTTGGTGCCATGGAAGTAATGTTAATAAGCCGATTTGTAAATTTTTAAGAGTGAATGATAATTTATGTCAGGCGAATAATGAGACTCGAACTCATCTCGAGTGGTTTTCCTGGCCGCAGCTAGCAAATGAAGATTTTGTAATAGATAACGAGTAACATCTGCTAGGTTTTCAGTATTTCCAGGCTGAAAGTGCCAGCCGGTTTTGCCGGGCTGGATGAGACTGGTCATCGAACCCAGGGCGGAGGCTATCACCGGCGTGCCCACGGCAAAAGACTCCAGAATCGTGCGCGGCAGCCCCTCATACCACTGGGACGGAAACACCAAAAACATGGCCCCGCGCAGGTGGTGGTAAACTTCCTCCATCGAGCAGCGGCCCAGCCACTCGATGCCGGGGTTGGTCTGGGCGGCGGCGGCCACCTGTTTCGCTAGAGGGCCATCGCCGATAATTTTGAGCGGAATGCGATCGCCCACCTGCTGCCAGGCGGCCAGTAGGGTATCGATCCCTTTTTCCACCGAGAGCCGACCCACAAATAGGGCGTATTTCCCCACCTCGGGGCTGTACCCAGGGTCGGCCTCAATGAAATTGGGCTTGATTTGAATCTTGCTGGCGGGGAGGCCGCCTTCGATTAGCTTCTCCCGCGCAAAGGGGGTTAGAGCAATGTAGGTATCCACGGCCCGACGCCAGGTTTGGGTGAGCCGATGGGTGGTCAACAGGGCCGCCACGGCACCGCTGGCGGCAAGGCTTTGCTTATAGCACTGATGCCGCACCCCGGCCCAGGGCACTACCTGCCCCACGCATTGCTCGCAGGGCTGGCCATCGCGAAACAGCAGCCCGTTGGGGCAGATCAGCCGATAGTTATGCAGGGTTTGGACGACCGCCGCCCCGGCGGCCCTGGCCCCGTAGTAGGCCGAGGGCGAAATCAGCGGAAACGTATTGTGAAAATGGGCAATCTGAATATTTTCGGATTGCACCAGGTTTTTTATATCTTGGTAGACAGTCGGGTTCCAGAGGGTGGTGCCGGCGGCTTGGAGGGTGTTTTGGGTTTTGAGCTGGTCGTTATGCCGGGTGTATCGCACCACGTGATGCCCATGCTTTTCGAGCAAATCGCACTCGGCGGCAAAGACGCTGTCTTCCCCACCGGCCAGCTGGTAATAATTGTGGGCGACTAATATTCTCATTGGAAAACTATTGGGATATGACACAGGCCGCTCACGAGGACGCCCTACCTGGCCCCGGCGGTGCCTGCTAGAACCTCTTCGTACAGGCTGATTTGCTGGTTGATTTTTTGGTCCCAATCAAAGTGTTCTTTGACCCGATGGCGACCGGCGGCACCCATTTTTTGCCTCAGATCGGGCTGCTGGGCCAGCTGAGTCATGGCCTCGGCCAGGTGCTCAACCACCTGCTCAGGGGTAGTGGGAGAAATTTTGTACCCCGCTTCGGGGGTGACCTGCACCCCAGGCCCCCCCAAGTCAAGGCAGATGACCGGGCGGGATGCGGCCATGGCTTCTAAGCAGACCCAGCCGCCAGAATCGTGCAGGCTGGGATGCACCAGAACATCGCACTGCCCCAGCCGCAGTAGGCCATCCTGGCGGGGCAGGCGGCCCCAAAATTTAACCTGGCTGGCGACCCCCAGTGCCTCGGCCAGGGCCTGAAGTACCTCGCGCTGGGGGCCTTCGCCCAGGATCCAGTATTCTGAATTGGGGATCGCCGCCTGAGCAAAGGCCCGTAGCCCCAGGTGGAACCCCTTCCAATGTAATAGTCGGCCCATACTGATAAACCGGATTTGTTCACCGCCTGCCGGTTCCAGCTGATGGAGGGTGGCGATTTCCTCCTGTAACAGCCCCGACTCAGAGAGGGTTCTCACATCGGAGCAGCGCAGCGCGTGCAGTCGCCGGGCGGTATCTGCGGTGGCGGCGATCGCAACGGCGCTGCGGCGCGCCGTCAAATGCACGAAGGGATCCATCTCTCCCACGCGACGGGCCGTGTTGCGCAGATTTTCATAGAGGCGATCGCGCCAGCTAAACTCTTTTTGAAACGCCTTGGGGGCCTGCTCGGCCCCGCCCACCGGCCCCCAGATAAACGGAATCGGCAGCAGAGAGAGAAAGCTGGGGTTCGAGTATTTGACGTAGGTGACGTGGTGGGCCAGGTCAAACTGCACCTGTCGATGGAGCTGGCGTCCGACAAAATAGGCCCAGACCTGCCAGAGATAGTACTGAAAGTACACCCCCAGCTGAGACTTTTTGCCCTCCTGAGACCAGTCGTAGACCCACCCAAAGGGGTCAAAATAAACTATCTCAAGGTTCGGTACGGGCCGCTGGGCCAGTTCTGCCTCGATTGCCGGGCGGTGAGTATTCGAGGTAAAGGCCCAGACCTGGTGGTGCTCAGCCAGCTTTTTAGCGACATTCCAGCCCACCCCTGGCTCAGAACCTCGGTTGGGTTCGCAGGCGTAGACTGACAGCAAAATTTTCATAAAAAAATCAATAATTTATCGGGGTAACCTGGGCCTCAACCACCGCAGCCACTAGACGTTGCTGGACAGAGATATGAATTAAGCCTTCAACGTCCCTCGTAGGGGCAAACGACCGTTTGCCCCTACCCAAATTCATGCCTCAATTCAGCAACACCTCAGCCACTACGTTGAAGAAGGCTGAGGTGGCCTTTTCAGGGGTGAGCGTGGCGGCTATTTCCTGCGATCGCTGCCCCAGGCGTTCAATGAGCTCAGGGCTATCAATCAATTTTTTCATCAGCTCTGCCAGGGCTTCAGGATCAAACGGATCAAAGACATAGCCGTTCTGGCCGTCCTCGACGATTTCCTTAGCGCCAGCCCACTGGGAACATAAAATTGGCTTACCGAAGGCCATGGCTTCAGATACCACCACGCCCCAGACGTCTCCCAGGGTTGGCAACACAAACACATCCGCCTGGGTAAAGTACTGGCCTAGGCGATGATAATCAACCGCTCCGGCCCACCTAACGCAGTGCTGCAGTCCCTCAGCCTGCACATAGGCGTCTAGCTCTGACTGCTGAGCGCCAGCTCCGACTATCACTACCGTATAGCCTTCGTAGCCCTGGGCCTTCAGGTGCCTACAGGCTTCTAGCAGGTAGTGAATGCCCTTGCGGGGAACGATTTGGCCGACAAACAAAAAGATGGGTTTCTGGCAGTCGAGGAGGGTATCTTCAGGGCATTTTATCCCCTGACTTAGCGCGGTAATATCGGTTACCAGATAGGTATCGGTGT
The DNA here is from genome assembly GCA_036848635.1 of Nodosilinea sp. CTOTU7336. Classification (GTDB taxonomy): domain Bacteria; phylum Cyanobacteriota; class Cyanobacteriia; order Phormidesmidales; family Phormidesmidaceae; genus Nodosilinea. The sequence continues at coordinate 4,834 of DAIUJR010000023.1, read as the reverse complement.
AGATTTGGCCAGGCTTGGCCCGAACGACCTCGGTCAGGTAGCGACAACCGGCGTGGCTATTGGTGACAAAGGCGTCAATAAAGCCAGCCATCAGCCGACGAACGATGATGCGATTGCCAGAGTTGAGAAAATCAGTGCCTGGAGAAACGCCGTCAAATAAGATAATCACCCGCCACCTGAAGAAAAATTTCAGGCCAAGACATATGATCGTCCAGAGCGAAAAAGCGCTGGTAAAGATCACGTCTGGCCTGAGCTTGAGCAGCTTTGGAACGATCTCAAGCGACGGAAAAATATAGCTGCGGTTATAACCAGTGTTGGTCTTGGTGGTGTTTAGAATGCGTGTTTTGCCGACCGTTTCAACCCAAAACGCCTCTTCGTAACCTGCCGCAAACCCTGGCCAGGCGCCAGTAAAAATTACTGTCTCAGGATATTTCTGCGTGAACTGGCTGAAGATCGGGTGCCAGTAGTTACCTCGCTCTAAGGACGGAAAAAGCCAGGCTACTCGCAGTGAGGGGGTGCTGGCCTTGGTAGATGACGTTTGATTCACCATGACAAGAAAATAAAAGAAAAATAACGCTTTCTCCGCCATGGAGGAGTGCCCAGCGGGCGGGATAAAAGCCATGAGGGCAACGGTGTTGAGAGGTAACACGGGCCTGATACGGAAAGGCAAAAGACAAAAACTGGCTTTGCTAATCGTCAGAGTCTTCTGGATTTGCTGAGGCGATTTCTAGAAAAGAAGATACCCGATATAAACAGGCTCTCGGGCTGGATTCCGATCTGCGCGGGAATGATGAGGTCAGTTCTTGGCTGGAAATCTGCTTAGTTTAACCTCCAGGCTTGGGCAGCTTTGTTATAGCTAATAAAAGTTTTAGGAGCCATTCTTTTTTTCAGCTTGTAGGGGGCTGACCAGAACAGTCGATCGACAGCCGCCGTGAGCTTTTCTCGTAGACCAGGGCGGGAGACGAGGGTCTGAAGCTCAACCTGATAAGCGTTTTGGTTGTTAACCATAACCTGGGAAAGATGGTCGCCATGAAATTTAAAGCCGCCCAAGTAAGACCGCAGCACTTTTAGGTCAGCTACTTTAGAAAACTGCAGCCAGAGATAAAAATCACCGGCGTACCGCAGGCTGGCCAGGGTGCGAAAGTCGATTTGCTTATTCAGGTGCGATCGCCAGAAGGTTGACTCTTGCTGCACGTGGGGTAAACCATTGCCGTAGTAGCCACACTCAAAAAGTCGTCCTCGAAATTTGTAGGGCAGCGTCATTTCAATAATCTGTGACTTCTCGTTGTAGCAGACGGTGTATCCAGTTACCCAATGAATATCGGCGGTACTAAAAACATCGTCAACCACCTCAAAGGCAGAGAGATTATAAAAATCACCCGCATTAATATAAGTGATGATGTCTCCGGTAGCCAGGCTGAGCCCCTTAGCCAGGGCCTCATACATGCCGGTATCAGGCTCTGAAATCAGGCGAATGGCCTGATCAGAGTCAAGGCTATCCATGAGCTGACTGATTACCTTAGCGGTTTTATCGGTTGAATTGCCGTCGCAAATAATGTACTCAAGCTTAATTTTTTTTGATTTAATTGCACTTTGGTTAAGCACCGAAAGAATCGTCTCTTCGATATACTTTTCGGCATTAAAGCAGGGCGTGATGACGGAGATAGTTTTCATTAATAGTGTGCACCTGAAACAAAGAATAGTGCTGGATTAAAATTTAACTGCCGGTGGCTAACTTCTCCCGATAGAGTTCAATATATCGCTGAGCCTGCAGGTCAAGGGAATATTCTGCCTCGGCAACCGCTCGACAATTGCGGGCCATGTCGGCTCGCAGGCTATCGTTGTCTAAAAGCTCTTCTATGGCTGAGCAAAACTCTGGCACATTTTCTGGCTCGGCCAGAAAACCGGTAATCCCAGGGCGCACCAGATCCGGCACACCACCCACGTTAAAGGAAACCATTGGGGTGCCGCAGGCCATGCTTTCTTGCAACACCAGCGGTAAATTATCGGCCCGGGTGGGGAAGATAAACATGTCTGCGGCTGAATAGGCGATCGCTTTACGGCTTTCGTCCGATACGTAGCCCAGGTTTACCATAGAGAACCCGCTGGCCTCTGCCAGGGCTTCGCCCCTGTCACCAATGGCCAGCAGAATAGAGTCAGCTTTTACACTCGGGGGTAAACTGGCCAGAATTTTAATCAGCAAATCACCCCCTTTACGATAGTCATTGAGATACTGAGCGGCTACCATCAGCACCTTTTTATCGGGGGGAATGTTGAGGGACTGCCGACAGGTTTCAGAATCTAGCGGTCGATAGATTTCTAAATCAATTCCATTCGGGATATGGTGGATGGGAAACCGATTTAGCAGGCTAGACTGGGCCTGCTTATGCAGCCAGTTGCTGAGGGTGACAATGGTTAAATCCGATCGAGTATAGGCCCAGTCTTTAAGTCGCCACTCTAGCCAGGTATTATCCAGATAAATAGCCGGATAGGTTTTTGGGTAAGGGCATTGCCCACAGCCCGTCATCCAGCGCTGGCAGTCATAGCTATAGGTGCAGTGGCCCGTAAACCCCCACATATCGTGAAGAGTAAAGATGGCCGGTTTAGCACGGGTGAGGCGCGGCAACGCCAAGTAATTAAAATAGCCGCTATGTAAAATATGAAAATTTAGGATATCGGCGTCTTGGTAGAACGGGTGGTCTGGAATATCAAATGAATCTAAAATATTGAGGTAGTTCAGACCCAACCGCCAAAATAGTTTGTAGAGGCCAACCTTAATTCCCTTGGGGGGAATGGTGGCTACCAAACTATCTTGGGTTTTTGCACTGCCTACTAGAAGTTTAGAGTTTACGCCCTGGGCCAGGAGGCCCTGGTGTAGTCGATAGCCCGCAATGCCTGCTCCGCCAGAAACGTCTGAGAAGTTTATTTGTAAAACATTCATGATTAGGGGCTATAGCGATGACTAACATAGCCTGCTGATTGACTGACAAAACCTGTGAAATGTCTGCCATGGTGTAGGTTGGGTGGCGCGGTAGCAGAACCCAACAAGGCCTGCTGCCGTTGGGTTTTCTCCTCTGGAGACGCTGCGCGAACGCTCCGCTGCACCCAACCTACCTCCAAAGTTTTGTCAGTCAACCAGCATAGCCTGTCGCAGCTAGAACTATTCTTCTGACTTACCCAGTCCCAATCCGGAAGTCGTTAGATCTTTCAGCACCGCTTCAATTTCTCGGGCAAAAACACTGACCGGGTCAGGGGGAACTTCTTGCCGCACCTTTTCGGCTGCCGCCTTGCCCATGGCGTACCACGACTCTCGATTTTCCCAGGCTCGCTCCAGGGCTTCATCTAAAAATTCGGCCTGGGGGGCGCGGGCCACGAAGCCGTTGACGTTGTCTTCTACAAGTTCGGTATTGCCAGCTACATCGGTGACAATGCAGGGTCTGCCACACAGCATGGCTTCCACAATCACCAGGGGTAGCCCTTCGTATCGGGAGGGGAGAATCAGGGCATGGTGTTGCTCCCAGATGGCTTCAATGTTGTTGACGTGGTGCCCAAACTCTACATTGTCGAGATGCCAGAGGTCTTTTAAGGCTCGCAGGCTCTGTGGGTTGCTGCCACCCCCGTACAGGGTAACTTTCAGCGGGCGGTGCCGCCATTTGTCAGCCCGTAGCACCTCAAACAAAATGTCTTGACCTTTGCTAACCGGGTCTAGGCGCCCCACGCAGGCCAGGCTGAAGCTATCGGTCGCTTGCGGCCAGGCCGGTGCCGCCTGGTAGGAGACCTTGAACGGGTTTCTAATGACCTGAGCCTGGTCGAGTTTCACCGCCAGCTGCTTTTCGGTTAGCGCTATATTTCGGTGGGAGACAAAGAAGCTTTTTTGGGCCCGCTGATAACCCCCGGCCAGCGCCTTAGCCGCCTCGTCGGAGGGCCAGTAGTTTTCGGCGGCACTATGAACCAAATTAATATAGGGAATATTGCGGTTAGCACAGGCCGCCATCCAGTCGGCCCCATAGATATTAATGCCCTGGGAGATGACCACCAGGTCTGGCCTGAACTGATCTAGCCAGCGGTGAAAGACCTTGCCCTTTGAAAGACCAGCCCTTAACCGATGCCAGGGGCTGCGATTTGACCAGCGATAGGTGATCGCACACCCTGCCTGCTCAAGATCTTGAATTTGGGAAGGTACTGGTTGCCAGTGTTTGACGCTGGCTCCCACCGAATATCCCTGTTGAACCAGGTACATCGCGGCCTGAGACCACAATTCTTCGCTACCTCCCCAGGGGGCAGATTGGTTAATGGTAACAAAGCCGATTTTAGGCTTTTTCATAGGGGTTAACCGATTTATCAATAAAGGAAATAGTTAGGAGAAAATGAATAATATTGGTGCGCTACCCATGGCGATAGCGCACCCTTTGAATAATCAATATTATCTGCCAGGCTCTAGGTAAATACCTTCTTTAAGGTATTACTAACTCGCCAAATATTGCTTTCTTTTTCTTCATAGGGATGACGATCAAACAGAGGCTGATTAACTTCTCCGACCAGGTTCACAAAACAGCGAGGCGAACTAGTTCGAGATCGAACTGTTACCCCGTGGAGTGAATAAATCGAATTCAAAAAAAGCACTAGAACGTTCTTTTCATATTTAATAGTGTTCACTAACTCAACGTATTTTTTGTCAATAAATTGACCCCTGAAACCGTAGGGTTTCTTCGATTTAAAGCGATAAATTTCCAAATCTCCTCCAGAGGAAGAATCCTCAGGATGTCTTAGGTAATAAAGCCCTGCAAATAAGACCTTAGAACGATCGATATGAGGAGGCTTAATGGGTTTAGGC
>DAIUJR010000022.1:0-74550 GCA_036848635.1 Nodosilinea sp. CTOTU7336 | reverse complement strand
CCCTAGCGCCTTTATTTTTCTACCCCGCAGATTTAACACCTAGACAAGAATCGGGTATATATTTACACTGCGCTCTACTAGCAGCCTGGCCTGACCAGGCTTTTGGTTGACAAACAGGGGCCCCGGCCAAGCTCAGAGCCAGCTGCTTGGCCAGGTGTTTATATTTGCCTTATCTAAAGTCAGTATTCTACGAAAAATGACTCTGACCGTCTAAGGGCATTCTGCACCAGATCGGCGTTAGAGACTAGAGGACGCTGGGCGAAACCATGCCCAGGATGTCATTTTCGATGCAGCTTGAGGGCTCAATCGCAAATTCAGGTTTTGGCATGATTGGCCCAGGCCAGCCATGCCCTTCTGACTAGCCGAACTCTCACTCTGAGATCCCCTGAATAACCACTTACCATAAGGAATCTAAAATCGATGGGTTTTGACTTGAAATCGATTCAGCGGTCTAGCCCCCGTGCCCTTACCCGGCTAACGGCGGTGGTGCTAGCCTTTACCATGGTGTTTGCCCCCCTGAACGTTCTAGGGCAAACTCACGGGGCGGCGCTAGCCGCCAGCTACTCCTCCTTTGGCGCTTTTAAGCAGGACGCTACTGCGGCGGTAGCGGCGGCGACAGCGACTTCCCCTGGTAAACCCAATATCATCGTGATCTGGGGCGATGATATTGGCCAGAGCGACATTAGCGCCTACACCCACGGGCTAATGGGCTTTCACACCCCTAACATCGACCGCCTCGAAAAAGAAGGCATGATGATGACCGACTACTACGGTGAGCAAAGCTGCACCGCCGGTCGTTCAGCCTTTATTACCGGGCAAAGCGTGTTTCGCACGGGGCTGAGCAAAGTAGGGCTGCCCGGTGCCGACGCCGGTCTACAGGCTGAAGACCCCACCATTGCCGAACTACTCAAGGCCCAGGGCTATGCCACCGCCCAGTTTGGCAAAAACCACCTGGGGGATAAGGACGAGTTTCTGCCCACCAACCACGGCTTTGATGAGTTCTACGGCAACCTCTACCACCTCAATGCCGAGGAAGAACCGGAACTGCCCGACTACCCCGACCCCAGCGAATATCCTAGCTTTGCCAAAAGATTTAGCCCTCGCGGCGTCATCCACAGCTTTGCCGATGGCCGCATTGAAGACACCGGCCCGCTGACCAAAAAGCGGATGGAAACCATCGACGACGACGTGGCCGACCGCTCGGTGGAATACATTAAAAAGCAGGTCGCCACCGGAGAACCCTTTTTCCTGTGGACTAACTTTACCCACATGCACTTTCGCACCCACCCCAAGCCCGAGAGCGTGGGGCAGGCGGGGCGCTGGCAGTCGCCTTACCACGACGTGATGATAGACCACGACAAAAACGTGGGGCAAATTCTGGATGCCATTGACGCGGCCGGCATTGCCGATAATACCCTGGTTATCTACAGCACCGACAACGGCCCCCACATGAACTCCTGGCCCGATGCCGCTATGACCCCCTTCCGGGGCGAAAAAGATACCGGCTGGGAAGGGGCCTTCCGGGTGCCCTTCTTTGTACGCTGGCCCGGACATGTCCCGGCGGGCACCATCACCAACGATTTCATGTCGCACCTAGACTGGATGCCGACCCTGCTCGCCGCCGCTGGGGTGCCCGATATTAAAGAAAAGCTGCTAACTGGCTACAAAGCGGGCAGCAAGCGCTTTAAGGTGCACCTAGATGGCTACAACTTCCTGCCCTACCTGACGGGCGAGACTACGGCCGCCCCCCGCAAAGAGTACTTCTACTTTTCCGACGATGGCGACCTGCTGGCCATGCGCTACGACAACTGGAAGGTGCACTTTGCCCAGCAGCGGACAGCGGGCACCCTGGCCCTGTGGGGCGAGCCGTTCACCAAGACCCGGGTACCCTGGTTGTATAACCTGCGGACGGATCCCTACGAGAAGGCCACCATCACCTCCAATACCTACTGGGACTGGTACCTCGACCACGTTTATCTACTCTTGCCCGCCCAGAGCTTTGTGGGCGAGTTCCTCGGCACCTTTAAGGACTATCCGCCCCGGCAAAAAGCGGCCAGCTTTACCATAGGGGATGCCCTGGAAATGCTGTCAGCCGAGCCCAGCAGTTAAGTTGACCCACCGTAGCGGTGCGTCGGTACAATACACCGATGCACCGCTACGATATCAGAGCCCCCCACCCGGTCTGGCAACGGCGGCCGTTGCCGCAAGCCACGCCGATTCCCGAGTTATTGCTCTTGAACGATGCCACTACAGAAGCCCTAAGCAGGCTCGATTCCTTTGAATTGAGGAGCCCTACGCAGGAAATGGTCGGCTAATCCTGAACGTAGGGCTGACCAGTCACCAGCGCGGCTTCGGCCCGCATAAACTCGCGACCCAGGTAGGCAGCATGGTCAAGGTAAGCGATGGGACAGGGGGTAGCAGCGTCTTCAAAAATTGCAATGCAGAGTTCCTTGGCGGTGCGGCCGGTGTAGGTGTGGGTGGGTACCCGCTCGACGGGGCCTCGTACCGGCAGGGGCTGGCCGGTGGCGGGGTCGCAGGCTAAGCCCTTGTCGTTAATAATATTGGCAAAATGCTTGGCGCAAATTAGCCCCTGATCAGGGTCGAGGTAGATTAAAAAATAGCCCCCTGGATCAAGGGCAATAAATCGCTTAGAAAGTTGGTCATCCAAAGCCTGGAGCTGGGATGGTTCTACCGGTTGATGCAAGCGACGATCGGGGGACATAGATAGACACCAGGCCGTAAAACTGAGCGCAGAGCTACCTATATTAGCGCGTTCCCTGGGCCTAATTCTTCTCTTGTTTCAACGGTAAATCGGCGTTGACCGCCTCAATTTCGCGCTGTTCCAGACCATTCACCTCGTCGATGTAGCGCGTTAACAGGGTTTGCAGGCGGGGCTGGTAGAACCGATGCAGGCTGTAGTTGGCCAGGGCCGGAAACCCCCGCCGCTTTTTGTGCCGCCCCCCCGCCCCTGGGTCAAACAGGGTAATGCCGTTGGCAATGGCCCAATCGATGGGGGCATAGTAGCAGGCGTTAAAGTGCAGGTGGTTGAGGTCAACGCAGGAGCCCCAGTAGCGGCCATAGAGGCGATCGCCCTTGGTGAGACAAAATGACATACCCACGGGGTCGGGGTGGTCAGGGTGGTAGGCGGCGAAGAAGACTGTGCGGTGGCGGTAGTTGTGGTGCAGCAGCTGAAAGAATTGGCGGGTCAGGTATTTGCTACCCCACCAGCCAAACTTGTCGCAGGTATCGCCGTAGTAGTCGTACATCAGGCTGCACAGGGCGGGGGAAATCGCTTCTCCCGTGACCGGCTCTAGGCGCAGCCCAGCCACCTCAACGGATTTACGCTCGCGCTTGATATTCCGCCGCTGGTTGGCGTTGAAGATTGACAGATAGTCGTCAAAGCTTTGAAAGCCCTGGTTTTGCCAGATGTAGTTATGGTGTAGCCACTTGGCAAACCCCAGCTGCACCATCGTCTCCCGCCACTGGGGATCGACGTAGAGAAAGTGGCAGCCGGAGATGTCGTTGCGATCGCAAAACCCGTCAATCGCCTCTACCATGGCCAGGGTAATGGCGGCCTCGTCTTCCCCCGGCGCAATCAGAAAACGATAGCCCTCTGCTGGGGTAAAGGGCGACATGCCCAGCAGCTTCGGGTAGTAGCTCACCCCCAGGCGCTCCGCCAGATCGGCCCACTGGTGGTCAAAGACAAACTCCCCATAGCTGTGGCCCTTGAGATACAAGGGGGCCGCCCCGACTAGCGTGGGGCCCCGCCACAGGGTCAAGTGGTGGGGCAGCCAGCCCGTATTGGCCCCAACGCTGCCGGAGCGCTCCATATTGTGCAGCCAGCTCCACTCCAAAAAAGGCGTTTTCAGGGGCTGGGCCAGCGCATCCCAAACGGCTTCGGGCACCGCTTCGAGTTGGCGAATCCAGGTAGCGGTCAGGGGTGGCGTGGGGGGATAGCCCATAGGTGGTTAGCCAGGAGAAAACAAACGATTATTGTCTAGGGTAAAGGAATTTCCCCAGCCTTGCAGCGCGGCGGGCTAGAGGATTTTTTCTGCTCTGGCCAGGGGGTTGTGAGATACTAGTACACGACGGTGGAAGTCCCTCTATTCCCTACCGTGAACCATGAACCTTATGCCCTACACCTTAGCCATCGCTAATGGTGTACATATCTACGCTACGCTCTACTAGGGATATACCTGACTGCCTGACACATCTCCGGAACCCCCTGATTTCTCGTCGGAGGCTTTGCCCGAAAGCCCCTTAGAACAAGCCTTTCAGTTCCAGGCTATGAACGATAGACTTCAGCTCTGAGACAACGTGTTTTCAAGGCTTTTGGGACTTGTGTCAGGCAGCCAGGGGATATACTTCACCCGAGTAAAATCCGCCATAAAGGACTAAAAAAGATCCTTGCGTTTTTGAAGTAGCAGGATGACAGCCACATAAACGGCCATATGAACCCCAAGCATGCCCCAGTTAAGCCCAAGGTTAGCCAAGGTTGATTCATAGGTAGAGACCGCTTCAAATACTGGTGGAATAGGCTCAAGGCCAGGAATTTCAATAGGTTTTGTGGCCATTTCATTAACATTAATTAAAACCCCATAGGCCCCTATAGACCAGCGACTAATCATCAGCCATGAGAGCTTTTGGGCTAGCCCGCTTAAATCAAATAAAACCCCCGAAAAGATGATCTGCGGAATCATAATTAGAGGGAGCAAATTATTGGCGGCGTTCTCATTTTTAACCAGAGCTGAAATCACCAGGCTAAGGCAAACGCTGGCCATAATAGTCAGAAAATTAGTAATCGCCAACCCCATACCCCAGGGCAAAAGCTCTGACGGGGGTGCCTGAAACCCCACCAGAATAGCCGCCACCATTAGCAGGGTTTGTAAGGCAGCAATAACCAGCCAAATCAGTAGCTTTGAGCCAATGTAGGGAATTAGGCCCAGGTTAATTAGCCGTTCTCTCACATAGATAGCGGCTTCTTTTACAATTTCTCTAACGGTACTAGATAGCCCTACCCAAATGGCAATACTGCTGAATACGAAGGCCAGGCTCAGGGCCAACGGGGCCTGATTTGCCTCCGCTGGTACCCGCTGGGCCAGCGGATTTTCGTTCCAGAGAATGAGCGCTGTAAAGGCGATCGCAATCGGCCCAGCAATCAGCGTCAAAATCTGGCTGAGACGATCGCGGGCCATGAGTTGGCCATAGCGCTGGCTGAGCAGCCAGAGCTGCTTCAATGGCGAGATGCCGGTGCTGATTGAGGCATCGGCTTTGAATTGGTCGGCATTGCCGGGGCTCAGCGAGGCGCACACATAGTGGTCGTAAACAGGAGATTGTTTATAGCGGCTGGCCCAGCTTTCTACAATTTCTCGGGTCTCGGCCTGGGTTGCCCCCTGGTCGAGTTTGATATAAATATCCGAGAAATATTTCAGATCCTCACCCGGCATCTCAAAAAAGGTGAGCGCCTCCATGGGCGGGCCAAAATAGCAGAGGTAGCCCCCCCGCCCTAGAAAGGCGATCCGATCGCACACCTCGATATTAGCGGTAGCGTGGGTTACCAGCACCACCGTCCGCCCCTGGTCGGCTAGCTCTCGCAGCAGCCGCATCATCTCCTTATCGAGGCCAGGGTCGAGCCCAGAGGTGGGTTCATCTAAAAAGAAAAGTCTTGGATCGGCCAGCAGTTCTACTCCAATGCTGACGCGCTTGCGTTGGCCACCGCTGAGACTGCGCACAAAGGTATGGCGCACATGGGGTAGCTTAATTTGATCTAAGGTTCTATTGACGATCTGTTTAACATCAGTATCAGGGGGTAACCGCAGTTTGCAGGCATAGGTCAGCACCTCTTCCACAGTCAAGTTCATGTGAACAATATCGTCTTGGGGCACGTAGCCAATCTGTGAGCGATAAATACCCCAGTTTTGCCGCAAATTTTCCCCATTTAAAAACACTACCCCAGCCGTGGTCGGCGCAATGCCGATTAGAGACTTCATTAGGGTAGACTTGCCTGCCCCACTGCCGCCGACTAAGGCCACTAGCTGACCTGGCTCGATGACCAGAGAAATATCGTTGAGAATGGTCAACTCTTGGCCTTGTTTATTGTGCACCTTGCGCCAAAGGTGGTGGGCATCCAGGCGAATCAAGCTGCCTGTATCCTCTAGAGTGAGCAAATCCTGCTGATAAATCAGGGTAAACGGGCCAATCCGAATCGTGTCGCCGCCATTTAGCTTCGTGCGCCGCTCAATGCGAATTCCGTTGACGAAGGTGCCATTGGCGCTGCAATCCTGAATCAGATATCCCCCCCCTTTAGCATCTCGATCGATTAGGGCATGGCGTCGAGATACTGTCGGGGCATCGAGTTGCAGGGTGGCATATCGGTCTTGACTCAGGGATCGACCAATTTCCACCGGCCATTCGGGCAAATTGGCCAGATTCAACTGGCGCTTGCTGGGCTGGGTAACGTGGCCGGTATGAGGGATGGGTTGATTGTAGTAATAGACGACGATGCGAGTCTCAGGGGAGAGGCCAATTTCAAGCTGCATCCCGTCCTTGAGTAAGTAACCTGCGGTTGACGTAATGCGAGTTTGATTGACAAAAATACCATTTCGGCTAGGGCGCTCTCCATCGCCGTCAAAAAGTCGATAATCGTTACCCTCTTGTTTTAGGATGGCCTGCTTGCGCGAGAGAACAGCCCATCCTGAACCTGCCACAGTTAGGTCAGACCATTCTGGATCACGACCGAGGCGATGGAGATTGCGGTATAGCTCAAATTTTAAGATTTGACCGTGGTTATTAAGCTCCAGGGTCGGCCGGGGGGCCACTACTGTGGCTTGCTGAAAAGAACTTACCATTCAAGTATGGGGGGACTACACTGGCACGGGTGACACGCTCCCAATCATACCCCGAAGATTTAAGTCCTCAATCTATGGCCCTACCCATTGAAAATCGGCTAGATTTTGGCCGCATCTTACGTTCTCTATTGCACCAGCAGACGTATTTGAGACGATAACTGCCCCTGGCCACTCATCTGGTGGGAGACCGTTGTGCCCGGCCCGACTAGGGAAATTTGTACAGCAGCCTGAGCGGGGGTATAAGTCCCCGAAATTTCGACCAGGTTTTCACCCATCGATAGATGGGGAGATAGATTGAGGGAACTGACGCTGGTGCCCAGTCGATGGATGGTTCTGCCATTTACCTTGATGTCGCCCGTTAAGGCAGCGCCAGAAGTTTGCACCGTGAGCCGGTAAGACTGGTTTAGGTTAGCGAAATTGATCCGCAACTGCGTCTCCTGCCGTCGAGGGGTGGCCATTATGGCGGCTGGGGAGGGGGCAATGGAACCAATTTGAAGGCGCTGGTTAGGGCCCCTATGGCTCACCGTAATTTGTTGGGAAGGGGATTGCCCCAGGGCAGGATTCATCCCTAGAGTTACCAGCGCCAGCGACAGCCCCAATGTAACAAACCAGACCGTTTTCATCATCGTTACCGCTTGGAGGAATACAGCATTGGTCGATAGGGGCGCAAAGTATTGCGCCCGATCTAATCGTTGACGGTTTGCACGACCAACCCCTTTATTGAAAGGCATACAGCCCAAAGGAAGAAATGGGGTCGCCCAGGAAGGAGTCATAAAAGTTTGGATCGAAAGGGGGAACGTAGATTTGGGTCTGGGTTTCTACCGGAATGTAGATGTCAGGCCCACCGTAGGGCAGATACTCATCACCGTAGGGGGTGGGGTTGTTGACACCATCTAGATAGTGATGGCTCTCTCGCTCTTGCACTAGACCGTCGCCCGACCCGGTATAGATTTGATTGCCGACATCGACACTGACGCTGCCAAAGCAGTCGGGGGTAGCTTCCATAGTCGTTTCATTATTTTGGGAGACGCCATCGGGAGAGCCATGCAGAGCCACTTGATTAGAAAGATCGACCGCAATACAGCCGGTGGCTAACCCTGGGCCAGCCAGAACCGTGGCCAGGGGAGCTACCGCAGATAAGGAAAACAAACCTAAGAACAACATGCGAATTTTCATCATTTTCTCCTAAATGTTATGAGTGAGTCAGCGCTAGAAGCATCTGGGTTACGTGCTCCTCTAAGGGGTTAATAGGGCAGAGCCGGTCAAGTATGCAGGAGGGCTCGAAAACTGTCCAAAGGTTGCTCCCTGACTGGCTCTGTGGTACTGATTCCAGTGCCTCTAGTGGGCGGGGGTACCAACGCCAGCCTGGTGCAGCACCATTTGGGTGTACTCATCGACCCAGGCTTCCAGGCCAGCCTCCCTGAGGGTTTGGGTAATCACTTGATTGAGCTGAGTAGCGGCCGTGGACTGGTTGCCCACCGCAACCGGGTTAGCGCCGGCACCCTGAACGACAACCTGGCGATGGGGATGGGCACCCGCTGCGGTTGACAAAACAGACTGGCTGGTTTGGCGAGTGGTAACAGCCCCGTTGCCGGTGACCACAGTACTCTCTGAAACAGTCTGGGCACTTTTTGGACTGGAATTAGCCTGGGCGACCGTGGGGGGCAAAATTAGCACCACCACCGCCGCCAGTTGGAACACCTGTATAAATGGTTTCATGGGGTAACCTCCAAAAAAACAGCCGGTTTTTCGGGAAAAACCGGCAAACCCCAGGCAGAGACACTCTAGAAAGCAATCGCTAGAACACCTCGGTTATGAGCCTAGAAGCCAGTAAACTGCTCCAGGAATTGCCCGTTTTCAGTTACAGCTAGACCCTGAAGCGCAGCATTGCTAGAGTCAATGACCTGAGCTCCGGTTTGGGCGGTGATGTCAAAGGGGTTGTAGCCGTAGCCAAAGCCAAAGCCCTCAAAAGAGCCCTGGTACATCTCCTGGTCATTTTGGGTGACGGCCACCCCGCCAATCGCCGTATTGTAAGAATCAATGGATTGCACCCCAGATTGCACGGTGGTGTCGGGGGCATAGTAATAGTCGTAGCCGTCCGTAGCGCTTTGGTAAAGATCCTGCTCGTTTTGAGTCACGGCAGTTCCATAGATGGCGGTGTTGTCAGACTCAATGGTTTGAACCCCAAGTTGGGTTTCGTTGGCGCTGGCGCCCAGGGCAACGGAGCAAAGGGTTCCAACGGTGAGCAGACCAAAGGCAAACATTTTCTTCAGCATGGGAATAAAACCTCGTCAGAATAATAGTGAATAGGGTTTGAACTTAGCTAGGAGTAGGAGGTGATCTCGCCTCACTCAGTTATCAGTACGTTAGAGATTTACAGATATGCAGGTTAGGTACTGAATGAGTGGGGTTGGTGCCCTCCTATTCATTCATTAGGGCGGTATTCGAGGAGTATGCAGGGGATCTGATACTTGCCTAAAATTTCAAGCGCTGGGTTTGCTGATAGCGGTTCCCGATTCAGTGAGGTATACATTGGCTCAGTTCTAGCCCCCCAGGTTCTAGCTGTCTAAGTCTCCCTGGGCACCCCCTCATCAAGGGGGGCAGGGGGGATCCTAGGGATCTACTTCACCTGAGTGAAATCCGCCATAGTGGGCTATAGGCCGCTTTATTTGTGAAAATCAGCAACGCCAAAACAGCTGGCTTCTAAATAGAAACCAGCTGTTTAATGCCGAGCATAGGCGTCCTTAAGACAGGGCTAGATGATGTCAGCCGTTATTCTAGAAGCCAGCGAACTGCTCGAGAATTTGCTCGTTTTGAGTCACAGCTACACCGTCAAGAGCGGCATTGCTGGAGTCAATCACCTGAGCCCCGGTTTGGGCGGTGACGTCAAAGGGGTTGTAGCCGTAGCCATAGCCGTAGCCATCCACAGCGCCCTGATACATATCCTGGTCGTTCTGGGTTACCGCCACACCACCGATCGCTGTGTTATAAGAATCGATGGACTGTACCCCGGTTTGCACCGTGGTGTCGGGGGCGTAGAAATAATCGTAGCCATCGACAGCGTTTTGATACAGATCCTGCTCGTTTTGGGTCACAGCAACGCCGTGGATGGCGGTGTTGTCAGACTCAATGGTTTGAACCCCAATTTGGGCTTCGTTAGCGCTGGCGCCCAGGGCAACAGAGCAGAGGGTACCAACGGTGAGCAGACCAAAGGCAAACATTTTCTTCAGCATGGGAATAAAACCTCTTAAGAATAAAGGTGAACAATGGTTGAACGTGGATGGGAGGGTGAGCTCGCCTCACTCAGTTATCAGTACGTTGTAAATTGACAGTTATGCAGGTTAGGTACTGAATGAGTGGGGTTTGTGCCCTCCTGTTAATTCATTAGGGCGCTATTCGAGGAGTATGCACGCCGAAAATAATCGAGTGAGGGTTTCTCTCTTTTTGTGCGGAGATTTTGGAGTAGAGGACTACACTCTATATAATGGTCTCTAATTAGACTGGCTTCTAAAGCCCACTATGAGAAGAATCACCGGCCCTAGAGCAGCGGCGCAGTATGCCTAGAAATCGGTTTTTTCTGCGGCATGCATCGAGATTCGTTGTGATCGCTTTAAAGAAACCCGGTTTTTGTGTCGGTGCTCTAGAGCCAGGTCGGCTGTGGAGCAATTTTTGCTGAGAGGATATTACCTGGTTAACTGACAAAAGGGTCTCGCGTCGGTTGGGTTGAGGCGACGTAGCTGGCTTTCCGCCGGGTAACCCAACCCCAGCAACGGTTTCGTTGGGTAACGCTAGCGCTAACCCAGCCTACGGCAGAATGAGAGTTTCAAGAGTTTTGTCAGTCAACCAGGGATATTACTCTAAATTACGAAATGACTAACGAGCTACAGGTTAGTTCATAGGTGTTTGGCTATTGTGCATAATTTCGGCACCAGCTTCTATGGAGTCAGTACACATAATCTATGGGGGCAAAAACTTATGCTGAAGCATTTCAAGATCGTTAATCGCCGCCTGCGTCGGCTCGGGCTGGTTCTCTTTTTAGTCATCTGTATGGGGTTGCCAGCCCTGGCTAATCCCTTGACCGATTTAATTTATCAACTGCCAATTCCCAATGTTGAAATTCCAGATTTGCCCGTGTTTAGCCCAGAGGCTGCACCCGCCACCCCAGGCCAGGTAGCCCAGGCCGTTCTGCGAGGCACCACCGAGGCCCCGGCCGTTATTGGCAGTGCGGTGCTGATTGAACGGGCTGATGGGGTACATATGGTAGGCTCCATCAACGGCGTTAGGCCGGGGCTGCACGGCTTTCACATTCACGAAGGTACCCAGTGCGGGGCGGATGGCCAGGCGGCGGGGGGGCATTTTAACCCCTATCAAACGCCCCATGGGTTCTTGCTCTCCCAGGGGTTTGAGCAGGCCCATGCCGGTGATTTGGGGAACCTCGACATTGCCGCCAATGGCCAGGCCCAGTGGCAGGTCTTAATTCCTGGGTTGACCCTAGACGAGGGGCTACTCTCGGTGGCCAATCGAGCGATTGTGGTGCATGCTCAGCCCGATGATTTCAGCCAGCCCACTGGTAACGCGGGGGGGCGCATTGCCTGCGGCCTAATTCAGGTCGTTCCCCCGCCCCAGCCAGTGCAGTAGCCCTGGCGATCAAGTGTTAAGCCTTTGCGGGAGTTAACCGCCGGGGTGTCATTTGCCGTCATATTAAAGTCAGGCTTGCCCTGCTGTGTTGCCATGCCTAAGACCCTCAGTAATAGCCATTCAGCTCACGCTTTGCGGTCCGGAGCAGCCAAGCTTTGGATCCTTCTGGTCGGCGTTAACCACTACGACGATGAGAGTCTGCCGTCTTTACGGTTTCCGGCCCCGGATTGTCAGGGGTTAGGTCAAGCCCTGACGGAGGCGACCCAGGCCTTTCCTCGCCGGGAGATCTGCATTCACCATGACTTTGCCGCCCAGCCTCCTACCCTAGCCGCGGTGCGCCAGAGCTTTAGCCGAATCACCGCAGCCGCCCAGCCCCAGGACACCATCCTGTTTTACTTTTCGGGTCATGGCCTGATCCACCCATCATCTAATCAGGCGGTGCTGTGTTTTCGAGATACCTGGCAAGACTATTTGGCGGAAAGTGGGCTGCCCCTGCCGGAACTGCTCCGTGACCTGGGCCAATCCCCAGCGCGTCAGCAGTTGGTATGGCTGGATGCCTGCCACAGCGGTGGTATGACCCTGTGGGGGGGGAAAGACTCGAAACCCTCTAACTTGCAGGATCCTACCCCCCAAATGGTGGCCGTGCTGCGTCAGCGGGCGGCCCAGGGGCGGGGGTTTTATGCGCTGCTGTCCTGCGATCACGACCAGCGCTCCTGGGAGTTTCCAGAATTGGGTCATGGGGTTTTCACCTACTACCTGATGCGGGGGCTGCGGGGGGAGGCCGCCGACGATCAGGGGGTGGTAGATGCCGATAACCTCTACAAATATATCTACCACCAGACCCTGCGCTACATCGACAAGGCTAACCAGCAAATTCGCCTGGTTAATTTGCAAAAGCGCGGTAAGGGTGAAGATCGTTTTCAGTCAGAGTATCCTCTGCAGACCCCCAAGCGCATCGTCGAAGGGATGGGGGAGCTGATCCTGGGGCTTCAGCCCCAAAAAACTAGCCTACAACCGCCGCGCCGGGCCTTAATCATTGATGGCCTGACCAGCCACCAGAGCACCCTGGCCCTCAGCAAAGTGCTGCAGCGGGATGGCCAATTTTCCATCGACTATTGGCCCCAGCCTGGCTCAGCCTGGGAGACGGTGCGGGAGGCCATTCAGACCTGCTTAAACGCCAGTGGGGCGGCGGCTTCAGACGATTTAAGTACGGTGCTACTGTATTTGCGCGGGTGGATAGACGCCGGCGCAGACGGCGAAGCCTGGCTGGCCCTGGGGGATGACGTGCGGATCAGCCGCTCTTGGCTACGCCATTTGCTGCGCCAGGGCCGCAGATCTCAGCAGATTGTAATTTTAGATTTCCCTGGGGCTACGGGCCTGGCCGAGTGGGTCGAAGACCTGCAGGGCAACGGTGAGCGGGGCCAGTGCTTGATCGCCGCCGCCGCCCTGGCTACGGAGCCAGAACAGTTTACCCAGACGCTCCTAGAAACCCTGCAGGCCGCCGACGCTCAGACCGGGCTGCCGGTAGCAGCCTGGATCTCCCAGCTCCAGGTGCAGTTGGCGGGCACCCCCCTGGCCCTGGCCAATGATGAAATTGTGCCCCTGAGCTGGCTATCGGGGGTGCAGGGAGTAATTGAGGTGCTGCCCAGCACGGTGGGGCGCGCCGCCAGCGCCCGCACCGATGGCGTCGATTTGGGAGTTTGCCCCTACCTGGGTTTGCGCCCCTTTAGCGAAGACCAGGCTCAATATTTCTATGGCCGTCAGGATTTAGTTCAGGAACTGACCGATAGCCTGCGGCGGCAGGCGGTGATGGTGGTGGTAGGGGCCTCGGGTAGCGGTAAGTCGTCGGTGGTGCAGGCTGGGCTGATGGCGCAGTTGCGCCGGGGCAAGCAGCTCCCCGGTAGTGACCAGTGGTGGATTCGCGTCCTGCGGCCGGGGGCTGAGCCGCTCAGAACCCTAGCCCAACGTCTAGTCGATATTGGCACCGAGCGCGAGCGGGCCTACCAGCAGCTGCAAATAGAGGGCCTTCTGCACCTTGGCCCAGAAGGCTTCGTCCAGTGGTTGAGATCGCGCCCAGAACCGATGGTGGTCCTGGTGATCGACCAGTTTGAAGAACTTTTTACCCTGGCGACGCCCCACGACCGGCAGATCTGGCTCGATCTGCTCCTGGGCGCCCTGGAGTTTGCCGCCGATCGGTTCAAGCTGGTGATTACTCTGCGGGCCGATTTTGTGACCCCCTGTCTGGAATATCCTGCCCTAGCCGATATCCTGAAGGCCTCCAGTCGCTATATTCCGCCCTACTTGTCCCGCGATCACTACCGCGAGGTGATTATTCAGCCCGCCGAACAGGTCGGTCTTCAGGTCGAGCCCGGCCTGCTCGAGCTGCTGCTCCAGGATCTGACCCAGGCCCCAGGAGAGCTGCCCCTGCTGGAGTTTGTCCTCGAAAAACTTTGGCAGCACCGGCAGGCGGGCTTCCTGACGGTTGAGTCTTACCAATCGATTGGCGGTATCCGAGGGGCGCTCGAACAACATGCCCAGGCCGTCTACGACCACCTAGAGCCCGAGGCGCAGGCCTGTGCCCGATGGATTTTTCTCTCGCTCACCCAGCTGGGGGAAGGCACCGCCGATACTCGCCGCCGCATTCCTAGATCAGAGCTGGCGATCGCTAAATATCCCCCCGCGCTGGTGGAGGCCACCCTGCACAGGTTGACGGCGGCCAATCTGGTGGTCATCAACACTGAAGCAGACCTGGCGTTGCCCCAAAGCCGCAGTACCGACTGGGGCCAGGCCGACGATCCTGGGGAGCGACCCAGCCCGCCCCTGGGGGAGCCGACCCTGGAAGTAGTGCATGAAATTCTGATTCGGCACTGGTCAACCCTCCAGTGGTGGCTAACCGAAAACCGTACCCGGCTACAAATTCAACGACAGGTCGAGCATTTGGCGACGGTGTGGCACCGTCACGGTCGCCAACCCGATGATTTGCTGCGAGGGCAACGCCTGGCCGAGGCCGAAGCGTTATACATCAAGCATACCGATGAGCTATCCCAGACGGTGCAGGAGTTCATCGAAGCGGCCCTGGAGGTGCGCCAGCAGGTGCAGCGGCAGCTCAAGCGCCAACTGCGGCGCACCCAAATCACCGCCGTTGTCATCGCTGGTCTGGGGTTGGGGGCCCTGGCCCTGGGGGGGGTGGCCTATCGCCAGAAAACCCTGGCTAAAGTAGAAGCCATTAATGCCCTCAACGCCTCTTCAGAAGCCCTGCTCTGGTCAAATCAGCCGCTAGAAGCCCTGACCACTAGCCAGAAAGCGGGGCAGGCTCTGCAACAAATAGGCCCCCTCAGTCGCTGGTTAATCGACGGCCAGAGCTGGAGCCAAACCCAGTGGCGTACCGCTGGAACCCTTCAGCAGGCCGTTACCCTGCCCCCTGAACTCAATCGCTTTAACGGCCATACCCAGGCGGTCAATGGGGTGCGGTTCAGCCCCAGTGGCCAGGTTTTAGCCTCCGCTAGCGATGACGGCACAGTGCGGCTGTGGCAGCGGGATGGCCTGCCATTGGCTACCCTGGCTAGGCCCGTCGCCGATCCTCCAGCGGCAGTGCCTGTCACCGATGTCGCCTTTAAACCCGTTCGCCCCGGCGAAGCCGAGGCGAGTGGTCTGTCCCTGGCGGTGGCTGGGGCCGACGGGACAATCTGGCTTTGGCAGGTGCAGGGTGACTCGCCCAGGTTAGTCGGCACGCTCAAGGGCCATCAAGACTGGGTTACCAGCGTGGCCTATAGCCCCGACGGCGAGCACCTAGCCTCCGCTAGTCGGGATGGAACGATCCGACTGTGGAACCTGAAAGCCAATACCCATCAGTCCTTTAATGGTCATCAAGGCTGGGTGAATCAAGTGGCCTTTAGCCCCGATGGCCAAACCCTGGTCTCTACCGGGGAAGACGCGACGGCCAAACTATGGACGCTGGCGGGAAAACCGCTAAAAACCCTACAAGGGCATCGAGATCGCGTCACCAGCGCCAGTTTTAGCCCCGACGGTCAAACCGTGGCTACCACCGGGGCCGATGGCACAGTGCGGCTCTGGGCAACCACCACCGGTAATTCCTTGAATGTGCTTAACGTCTCTGAGAATAACAGTTCCAGCCACCGCAACCAGGTTAATGACGTGAGCTTTAGCCCCGATGGTCGCCGCCTGGCCACCGCCCAGGCCGACGGCCAGATTCAAGTCTGGCAACTACAGGATCTGTCTCGACACACGCTGCCAGGTCATCGAGGCGAGGTGCTGGCGGTGCAGTTCAGCCCCGATGGGCAACAGTTAGCCTCCGCCAGTGCTGATGAAACCATTCGCCTCTGGAATCCTGCTGTGGCAGAACAGCTCTCCTCCACTGGTATTTACAGCGTCGCCATGGCTCCTGCCGCTGGTGGAGGAGCGGATCAAACTCCCCTGTTTGCGGTCGCAGGCTGGGACGGCAACATCACCCTCTGGCGAGCTACCGCGCCCGATCAGTCCACGACCGTAGCGAAGCTAGAGGGGCATCAAACCCCCATCGAAGCCTTAGCCTTTAGCCCCGACGGCAGTTTACT
Organism: Nodosilinea sp. CTOTU7336; assembly: GCA_036848635.1. Classification (GTDB taxonomy): domain Bacteria; phylum Cyanobacteriota; class Cyanobacteriia; order Phormidesmidales; family Phormidesmidaceae; genus Nodosilinea. The sequence goes on along the minus strand of DAIUJR010000022.1, from coordinate 58,490 downwards.
GGCCTCAGCGGGGTCAGATCAGCAAATTCTGATCTGGCGGGTCTCAGATGGCATCCAACTCGCCTCCCTGGGTGGGAATACAGCGCGCATAACGGCCCTAACCTTTAGCCCTAACGGGGCGCTGCTGATCTCTGCGGGGGATGGGCCACACCTCAAGCTTTGGAGTTTAGACCCTACTCAAACCGGTCTGAGGGCTACCTCAATCCAGCCCCAAATAGACCATGAAGAGGGCATTTCCAGCCTCAGCATGAGCCCCGATGGCCAGTTTTTAAGCACCGGCAGCTACGACAGCACCGTAAAACTTTGGCAGATTAAACCCGGCTCTCCACCTGCCCTGGTCTTACTAGACACCCTGACCCACCATAGCGCCGCGGTGGCCACGGTACAGTTCAGCCCCGATGGGCGGCAGTTAGCCTCCGGCAGTTGGGATAACACCGTCCAGCTCTGGCAAATCCAGGGCCGCTCGGCCCAAACCACGGCCACCGCCGCTCAAACCCTCAGGGGGCATACCGGCGGGGTGACCAGCCTAGCCTTTACCCCTGATGGCAAAGGGCTACTATCCAGCGGTGCCGACGGCTTGCTGAATCTTTGGGGTAGCGCCGGTGGTGAGTTGATCAAGGCGCTACGGGGCCACCAAGGGCCGGTTCGCAGCGTCGCGATTAGCCCCGACGGTCAGTTGTGGGCTAGCGGCGAAGACAATGGCGGCGTCATGCTGTGGGATGTTTCCCTGGAGTCCTTGCTAGCCCAGGGATGCGAACATCTGCGAGCTTACTTGAGCACTAACGCCACCGTGCCAGCCGCCGATCAAAGGCTGTGCGATTAAGGCCGAGAATTTTCAATTTGCCGGTCACCCCCCTGCATAACCCCCTAGGGCTGACCGTAATAGCCAGTGAAGACCACCTGAGACCGGGACATCCCATCTCACCCAAATTTCTGACCGCACCAATCGTTCTTTACCTGAGGCTACTTACCATGACTATTCAAAATGAACGTGCTTTCAATTCCCGTCGCCTGCTCCTGGGAGCTCTACTCGGCCTGGCGGCCTTGGGTGCAACTCCGAACTCGGCATCGGCCCAAATCCCCCCCCTGGATGCTCTGAATACCGTGGGCAACATTCTCGGTCTGGGCCGTCCCCAGCCTCCTCAGCCCCGTCCCAATATGGACATCCTGAGCGAGAATATGCACGGCAACAGTCTCGACATTTGCGTACTGACCTGCGAGCTACCGCCAACGCTAATTCCTGGGGGGCTACCCTCAATTCCTTCCCAGGCCCGCCCCCCCCTGCCTCCCCAGGCTCGTCCTCCGGTGCTTCCCCAGGCTCCTGCCCAAGCCCCTCGGCCCCAGGGCCCAACTATTCTGCTTCCCCCAATTCAGCTCTAATTACTTCCTTGGCACTACTGGTAGAAGCGTTGTCAACGCTTCTACCAGCTGCTTTTAGGGGGGCGACAACTATTAATTTCTTCCAATCAACCGTAGGACGCCCTGGGTTCAGTGCAATAATGTTGTATCAAAAAGTGTTGCAACCCCTAGACTAAATGCCCATGAGGATTCAAGCTGGTCTAGTTTCTTTGCTAGTTCTGCTAGGGGCTTTGGGAGGTAGCTGCGATTCCCAAGCGCCAGTCAGTAGTGACAAATTGACCATTGGTGTGGTCAGCTACGGCGAGACCGAGGTTTCCCTAGAGCGCTATCAACGCTTTCAGGCTTATCTGGCCGAGCAAACCAAAATCCCGATCGATTTAGAAGTCGCTTACAACGAGCTCAAGGCGGTTCAAGAAATTGATCGCAGTAATTGGGATATTGTTTTTGCCCCACCGGGGCTAGCGGCCATCGCCGACAAGCGAGGCTACACCCGAGTATTTACCCTCGAAAACCTTGGACAGGCCAAGTTTGGCCTGATTGTGGTGCGTGCCGATAGCGACATTGATGAACTTGGTGATTTGCAGGATCAGGTGGTGGCCCTCGGCGAGCGGGGGTCGGCGGCGGGTTACTATCTGCCGCTCTACGATCTGTATGGTCTGACCCTGCAAGAAGCCCGCTTTGCACCAACCCCTAAAACCGTGCTGGAGTGGCTTGACGCGGGCACGGTGGCCGCCGGAGCCCTCTCCGAGAGCGATTTTGAGAACTATCAAGCGAGCTTCGATGCCGGTACGTTTCGGATTTTACACCGCAGCCGGGCGATTCCAGCTGGCGTAGTGCTCATGGGGGGCATAGAACGCAACCAGGCGGAGTTTATTACCCGTGTTATGAAAGAGGCCCCAGCAGATATTACCAGCGACGCCCGCTATGTTTCCAACGCCAATTTGCCGTCCTACGACCACTTCATTCAAATTGTTGAAAAGGTCAGACCCTTAGAAGACCGAGTACAGCAGCAGCCCGCCACCCTCACCCTTGACGATGCGGCTGTGGGCACGGAGGCTGGCAGCGCAGCCAACTAAGGGTTGGTTGCCCGATTATCGAGCGCTCCATTTGCCATTAGAGTGCATGACCAGCGCTGACCAGCCCTATTAAACTATAGGAAGGGTCGGGGTCGGCTTGATGGGCATAACCGCGAGATGCAGGTTTTGTAAAAAACGGCTTCCGATGGCTGGGTAGATATGCGATGCTAGAGGCAGTGCGCTCCCTGCAACAACCGGTCCTCTGGTGTTTGCCCCTAAGGGTCTTTTCTATCGGGAGAGACCCGGCCTTCAGCAAGAAGAGTTTCGGGAACCGAAACAGTGCATCGATTCCTGGTCTGCCCATTAAAATGACCTCTGGCATAGCCTACCAGGCTGGCTTTTCCTGATGCCGATGATGGCTCTCCCAGAGGTTTACCCAAGTACCGTTTTGATTATGGAGTTTGCCCTGACGCTCTAACGTCAAATTAATGGCAGAAAATCAGGCATTCTCAAGGATTCAAGCTATGTCTCAGCCCATGATAGGAAAGCCAGAAATACCCTCCGGGACGCTGATTGACAACCGATACTTAATTCAGCGGCTACTGGGCCAGGGTGGCCTGGGGCGAACCTACCTAGCGCTTGATACCCGTCGCTTTAACGAAGGCTGTGTACTAAAAGAATTTGCCCCCCGGGGCAGCGGGGCCCACAGCTTTCAAAAATCAAGGGACCTATTCAAACGGGAAGCGGAAATTCTCTACCAAATTCGTCATCCTCAAATTCCTAATTTCCTGGCCTGTTTTGAAGGGGATGGCCGCCTGTTTTTAGTCCAGGAGTACGTCGATGGTAAGACGTTTTCGAGCATCCTGAGGGAATATCGGGATCAGGGCAAAGCCTTTTCGGAGGAAGCCGTCATTGACTGGCTCAAAAAGCTTCTGCCGGTGGTGGATTATGTTCACCAGCACGACATTATTCATCGAGATATTTCCCCTGACAACATTATGCTGCCCCGGGGGGGAGACCTCCCGGTGCTGATTGATTTTGGAGTAGGTAAGCAGGTTCTCAACCTCGGTCGTGATGGTTCAGGTCGCCGCCCTGATGATGTAGAGGAAGTCACCTACGTCGGTAAGATGTCGCTGGTTGGAAAGATTGGATATGCCCCCCACGAGCAAATTCGCCTGGGAATATGCTCGCCCAGCAGCGATCTTTATGCCTTGGGGGTGACAGCCGTGGTTCTATTGACTTGCCAAGATCCTTACGCACTCATGAATCAACACTCGCTGAAGTGGCAATGGCGGTCGAAGGTTACCGTTTCTGAGCGCTTTGGGCAAATATTAGACCGCATGTTGGCCGACACTCCCATAGAGCGCTATCAATCGGCTCCTGAAGTTCTCGGTGACCTTCGCAGACTGGAGGAGGAGACCCTAACTGAAATTACCTCCCCCAGCACCATCGACCCCACCTGTGAAACGCTGATAGCCCCCCCCTCGACGGTCGTGTCTTTCTCACCGCCTCAACCGGAAAGGCGCAATCTCTACCCTAAGGTGGAGGAAAACTCGCTTCAGCGGGCAGACTATTTTGTTAACTCAATTGACGAGGCATTTATACAACGCTGCCAAGACGCCCTGTCTTACTACATTGGGCCGATGGCAACGTTCATCGTGGATGAGGTGCTGAACTCAGAACCCACACCATCTTCTCGCGATTTTGTCGAAAAGCTGGCCCGAGAAATTCCCCGGCCTCAAGAGGCTCTAGAATTTAAGCATCGGGTATTAGATTAGAACTGCTGATCCTAAACAGTCCCTATCTAGGCTGGCTCGACTCACCACCATCACTCCAGGTTTTTTTAGTGCTGTTCGCCCGGCTTTGAGGCGAAGAGCCAATGCGATCCATGGCCATCACGAGACTCCGCTTCATGCGAGTAAACGCCTGGGCAATGCTGCCAACTTCGTCCTTAGAAGTTTGATCAAATTCGGCGGCCATGTTGCCCCGGCTGACCTCCTCGGCGGTCTTAGCCATGCGTCGCAGCGGGTTAATCACCTGGCGGCTCAGCAGGTAGTTGACTAAGAGCAAAATCAAGGCAAAAATACCTGACACCACCCCTAGGGTCAACAAGATGGCTCGGTTAGCTTTTTTAAGCACGCTATTGGCTGGGATAGAGATAATTTGAGCTCCCACAATTTCTCCCTCCTTCCAGCCAAAACCGTTATTAGGGCCGTAAAAATCAATCATGCTCTGGGGCGCATTTTCAGGCGTGCTGTGGCACTCCAAACAGGTTGCCTTAGTTACGGCCAGAGGACGAGCAACGTAAAAGATCTTGCGTCCTTGGGCAATTCGAAAGCCATCAATTTCGGTTTTATTGGCATCTTGACGGAAATCAGCGACAATCTCGGCTTCAAAGTCGTCGGCTTTATCCCGAAGATTAGTGGGGTTTAGGGTAGCTTCCTTGTAGAAAAATTCATCGTAGTTGGCACTTTCCCGCAGATGCTCAAATACTTCTCGGGCGGAATACGACGGCACTGTCACCGGTAAGAAACGGGTTTCCAACTGCTCAACCAGTTCTGGCCTGACCTGCGAACTCGTGTATTCTCGCACAGAGATCATGGTGTCCATCAGCAGTACGGCTGTAGTCGTGACTTCGCTTTGGGCGTTTTGCCGCAGCACCGCTGAGAGCAAAAGACCGCTGAGGGCGATTCCACTGAGCAAAAGTGCCAGTAGGGCTAATGTAAACTTTTGTCTTAGCTTAAGGTTCTTAAACATGGGCTTAGGTCTAGAAAAAGCGGACAGCATTGTAAAAACAGAATTCTAGGTTTTTTTCTTAGGCCGTTAACTCATAAATCTCGCATCTGTTGCGAAGGCAAATGACCATTGGAGTTTAAGAAAATGTTATTTTTTGCCCGGCCTCTAGGTGAAACACTCTAAAAATCAAGGACTCAGCTGCCGACCTAGGAGTAGAATACTCATAGTTTTCTAGCATGCCTTGTCGGGGCCAATTTAGTCTGTATAGATTACAACTCTGTATAGATTGTAACGAAGCGTCAACTACGGCTAACCCTGGGAAATGTGCGACCCTCGGCAGTTCTATAAGTTTTATTTAGCTCAGGTCTGGGACGAAGGCCGTTTAACCGGCCATACAGGTTATCCCTAGGGCTGGCGAGTCACCACCCAGCCATAATCTACTGAAACTCAGGCCCCCCTCTAGGGTGACCTGGGCGCTGCGGTTGGTTGCGTCTGGCAAGACTGGCTCAGCCAGGCCAAGCCGCTAAATGAGCGCAGCGGCATCACGACTAAATCGCTCTCTGGAACCTCCAGGGTAATCACCTCAGGGGGGATGGTGCCAGGCCATAGCCACTGCAACAAGGAGGTTTGTTGGACAACCTCCTGTAACCCGCTGACGCCCACCTGGCAGAGGTTCCCTAGCCAGGCCACCTGGTTAGTGAGCGGCGGAATCGATTCTGCCCTGACGGCGTTGATCGTGGCCTGAACAGCATCAGATTGCTGGCTGACAAACGCTTCCTGGCCGGGGGCCAGCCCGACGGCCAGGTCAACGGAGCTATAAAAAACCGGCAGCAGGAACTGATCAACCAAGCCAATTACCCCATTGGCCACCGACACAAACTGCCCCGGGCCGAGCTGTACGGTGGTATCGTCCCGTAAATTAGACACTGTCACAGGCCCGGCTGGGCTTTCGGTGAGTACCCCAATCACAGACTCGTTGAGCCGCTCGTCGTGCTGCACAAACAGCGCTGTGCCCCGCGCCACAATCACCGCCTGGGGCGTGTTAATTTGGCTGGCCCCCAGGCCGGGCCGAATCATAAACAGGCTAGAACCATTGGTGATCTCAAAATTGCGCCGCCCAGGGGGAAACCGAAACGTTGTATTTTCGCCTGTTCGCACCAGCGTGCCTTCATTGAAGAGCAATTCGGCCCTAGACTGCCCCCCGGTGCGAAGGGCATCCTGGGGCACTAGCTCAGCCCCGACGGCAGCAGGTTGCCAATTTCCCTGGTTTTGGCGATTTAGATCGACCTGATTCTGCACGGTATAAACCTGGGCCCGGGTTAAGGTTTCCTGGGCTAGGGCCGTGGAGGAGGCCAGGATCGCCAGCACAACTCCTCCATAGAAAATTCCCTGCGTTGAAGCCATAGGTGTTAAAGGGATAAGGTTAACGTTCTACATCAAAACCGAAGAATTTCGGCATCATATTGATCCGCTGTCGGGCTGGTGTCCCACACAATGCCTTCACTCGGCATCAGTTCTACATCAATAAAAATTGAGTCGATGGGCTCTGTAGCGGTAACCTCGTTGTTCTCAAAGGGCTGTAGATCCTCGGTCAGTAACCGTAGGGTTAACCCAGCGGGGACTTGCCCAGCGGGTACCGCATTCCGGAGTTCAAATCGCCACCCGTGGGTGCCCTGATCGACGCTGGGGGAGATTTGTAACAAATAGGTACCGCCTGCGATCAAGACCTGCCGACTCAGGGCCGTTTGGGTCTGGGGCCCCTCATGCCCCCTGGCGGCAGCGACGGCCTCATAGGAAACGGCCTGCCAGCCAACTTGCTGGCTAACGCGGTCAATACTGGCGCTCAGCCAGTCTAAAACTGAGGGCTGAGAGGGTCTTCCCCAGCGAGTTTCGGCGAGCTGCCGGCGCCACCCGCCGTGGGCTAGAAGTGCGCCCCAACGCTCAAACGGAATTGCCAGTCGAGGAATAGGGGTGGTGTGGGTCTGGCCCAGGCGCTGAATTAGGCTGCTGGCCTCGGCTTTAGCTAACCACGGCAACGCCGCAACCGCCACCCGCTTCACTTCAGCGGGGTAAAGCGCCTGGGCCACCCAGAGAACGTTGAGGTCGCTGATGGTATCTGACGCATCCTGCCTGTAGACGCGATCTTGCCAGCTATACTCAGCCTTTTCCTTCAGCTGACGATGGGTCGCAAAGTTAGCGACATGCAGCCACCCTTCGTCTAGGTTGACCTGTAGGGTCAGATAATAGTCCCCCACCCAGGTGGGGATATCGACCCATTCCTGGGGCACTTCCAGGGTCTCAAGGTCAATTGATTCGGTCGGCAGCAGGATCAATCGCCCCGGCCCCACTTCGACCGCAGAGCCGGTTACCAGTTCCCAAATGGTGGGCAACAGGGGTGGTTTTGGTGTCGTTAAGGCTCTGCTAGGCGTACTTTCTGCCTCGAGCCAGGGTAGTACCGTGTCGATGCAGATCTGGTTGAGATAGGAGTTCCAGCGGCTGGCCGGGGTTGACGCACCCCGACTATCTTGCCAGGCTCGCTGCTGAACCGCGGCATCAATTTCTAGATAAACCCGACTGAGGTCAAGGGTAAGTAAGTTGTCGGTCATAGCCGTTGTCCCAAGTTCATTGATCAGCAGTTGGCTGAGGGGAACCAGCGAAGTAGTTTTGCAACCACTCCTCTAAAACCACGCTCGTGTACTTCAGTACGTCGGAGGACGGCGTAATATGCAGGGTTTTCTGGCTCCATTGGCTGAGCTCTAGCAGCAATTCTTTACGAATGCGGCTGAGCTGTCGAGAGATGGCGTATTGCTTCAGGTTAAGCTCGGCGGCGATTTGCTGCTGGGTGGCACTGCCGCTGTAGTAAAGCTGTAGTAGGGCTTGAGAGCCGGGGTCAAGGGTTCTCAGCCGATCGCGAAGCAGGTTAGAAAGATCGGCTTGCTGCTGCTGGCGCAGTTCCTGTTCCTCATGGGAGATGAGATTTGTCAGGGGGGTAAGCTGATCATCCTGGGTAAGGTAGTCAACCAGCTCGCTCGACTCGTGGCCAGGTTTCGCCGCATTAATAGAAACGGACGCCGGATAGAGATAGTCACGGACGGCCTTGGCGCAGGTGGTCATCCAGCTCTCGATTTGTTTGGCGCTGGCGGCGGCCCCGGCTTCGGTGAGCTGGGTGTAGCGCTCTGCGGCATATAGGGCCGCCATGGCCGCCCAAACATCTGGGCTGGGTTTTGCCAGCCGCCGCGTACTGCTCTTGTGCTGGGGAACGTAGCAGGCTTTAAAGCAGGCCCAGGCCAGCAGGTAGCTCTCCATCACCGGTCCAGAGAGCCCCCTTTGCCCTAACGCCTGACCAAGCCGCTTTTGGCTCACTTTGCGCAGCAAAGACCAGTCGGTGCAAATATCCACCTCCCCCCGCTGACGCAGGTGGTCTCGAATAATGCTGTTAAACGCGGCGCTGGCATAGCTCTTTAAATTGAAACCCTGCTGAGCATCAAAGCCCTTAAGTACCTTGTCAACTTGGATCATGGCCAGCTGAAAGCAGTCCGCCAAGCTATATTGCGCGCTGGTAAAATTAGTAGCCGCCTTCTGCGCTACCCAATAGCCCGATTCTTGCAGATAGGCAAGCAGATGATTTTTAGCCAGCTGGGTCGTTTGCCCCTGCCACTGCTTATGCCAATACAGCGCCCAAAAATTTTCGGTTGCCAACGAGGTGCCCTGGGCTTTGAGGGCCACCTCAATACTGCGCTTGAGGCGAGGATCCGCCACCCAGCGCTGAAACCGATCCCCATCGAACTGCATGAAAGTAGAAAATAGGTCAACTAAACCTTCACGAGGACGCATGGGCAAAGGAGAGGTTACTCGCGACTATACCCAGTTCTACTACAGAATGGCGGTTATCGATCGCGATGAGATCATCTCACCGCTCTCCTAGCACAGAACCCTGGGTTTTTCAAAAACCCAGGGTTCGGCGGTTCGGCGCTACAGGCTAGCTGAGTGATTGTCTAGGCTTGAGTACCATTCGCCTCAACTATGATCTGAAAGCTGAGGGGGGCAGACTGGTAGTCAGTCAGGGTCACGTCTAGGGCATAGGGGGTTGCGGGTTGGGGGACCATCAGCCGCACCACCAGCGGCCCAGGGGTGGCTCGCTCAGCCCGAATGGCCTCGGTGGTGGGGGCTAAAACCACATTACCGGCGGCGGGCAGCTCAACGGTAATGTCGAGCTGGGGGCGATCCCCAGGGGCATAGGTGGCGGCCACCGTGAGCGGCCCACAGGGGGTCAGCCAGTCTTGCCGCTGGGTAGGTTGGGCGGCGGAGACGGTGATGGTCAGCGCCTCAAAGATCTTTTGGGCGGTCAGCATCGAGAGGGCAATTTGCTGCTGGGCAGAAGCCGTAGCGTAGTCAGCCCGCTCTAGGGTTTGGGGGGCAGAGCGGTAGGCGGGCCGAGATACCATGCCGGCGATTAGCTCCAGGGTTTGGGGCTGGTCGGGAAAGAGGACTTCTACAGCGCTAACCAACCGCCGCCCGGCCTGGAGGGTTTGCTGGGCAATGTGCTGGCATTGGATCAGCAAATTCGTCAAGATTGCATCGGGCAGGTCAGCGGGAACATCCAGATTTTTAAGGTGGTCTAGCCAGATGGATGCGGTACCGGATTCGTGGTTCAGGGTTTCGGGGTAATCGTGCAGACCGCCTTTTTCCCAAGGGAAAACAGGTGGTCGGTGGGCAATTTCTTGCCTCAGGCGGCGCTTCAAAAGAGCTTCGAAGTGAGTTTGCACGGCAGGGAGGTCTCCAGGGTCAAAGATAGGATTTAGATGAGCGAAGTCATCGACGGGCCGCGCGTCTGCCCAGACTAATGGATCTGAACCAGAGGCATGGGGCGATGGCGGTGGTGAATCCCCGCTGCCAGGGTGAGCTGGCGTGGCTGAGTTAGCCTGGGGTGGGGTGGCTCCTGATGGTGAATTCCCGGTTGAAACCGCCTCAAACAGCAGCTCCAGCAGGATTTCTTTGGTGATGTCTGAGTCTCTATTCATGGCCTAGAACCGTCTATCCGGATAATTAAGGGTTGCGGAGTTCCCAGGCCTGTTCCAGCAAATTTGTCCACTGTTTTTGGAACTGGGTGCTGGTTAAGCCGAGCAGTTTAGCCACCTCAACATCCGCTATGCCCTGCTGCTTTAAATCTAGCAGCTTCATCTGTTTGGCGCTGAGGTTTTCCTGCAGCTGTTGCCACTGCTGGGGGGTAAGGCCCAGGTTGGTTTCTAGCCCTGCCTCTAGCCACTCGTGCACCAGCTCCCAGTGGTGAGACAGGGCAAACCGCAGCAGGTGATACTTAAACCGCTGCTGCAAATAGTCGCGCTGGCGGGGGTTGATGTGCAGCAGGGTCTCAATTTCTTGGGTCGGCAGATCGAGCAGCCGCAGGGTAAAGTAGTCGGCGCATTCGTCCTGGTTGCGCTCCTTCAGGTAGGCCAGCAGCTCCTCGACCACCCGCCCCCGCAGAGAGTTTTCGGGGGGCTCTTCGGCCTGGGCGATCATTTCTTCACGCACCCGCTGGTGGGAGGCGGCCGGGCGCACGTCGTCGCCGTCACCCCCGTAGTCGGCAGCCTGCTCGATGTCGATGGCGACTTCTGGGGGCTGCTGCTTTGAGAAGGTTTGCGCCCTGAGAATCACCAGCTGCTGGCTGCGGCGACCCGGTAGGGGAATGCGGCGCTTGCCGTAGCGCTCGGAGAAGGCCATGTACTCGGCCAGCTCTAACAGGGTACGGGGCTGGTAGCGGTCGGCCAGCTGGTTCTCGCGCCGAAAGGCATTGAGGGATTCAACATAAAAGCTCTGGAGAAAGTCCTCAATTAGGTTGAGGCGCGCCTGGTAGCTGGTTTGCACCTGAGGGGGGGTAATATAGCGGTAGACGATGGCGCTCAGGGTGCTGTGCAGCTCCACCCGGCCCTGGCGAGAGCCCAGGTTGTAGTATTTGAGACATTGCTCCAGGCGGTGTTTTCCCAGTGAGCGGGCCCAGGCGGTAACCTCGCCGGAGGCCTGGATACGATCACTCTCGTGGCAAATGCGCTGCACCTCCTGGCTGAGTCGCTGCGCCATGGCCAGCCGAGCCCGCTCCGGGGCACTGATCTGGCGGCTTAAATCGTCGTAGAGAAACTGGGTTAGCGCGTCCACACTCAACAAACAGATACCCTGATTCAATCTGGTTATCCTCAAAGCAACACAAAGTCGTGAAGCGATATTCAGGTTATTCGGCGTCGTGGTGGATGCAGCCCGCCGCAACTTGCCCAACCCGAGGAATACCCGATAAGCTTAGCTAGACCCCTGGGCAATCTGGGTAATCTAGATTATTTGCTTAGACGAAGCTCGGTATCAAAAGTTGCTGGCTATTTCAGAGTCTAGCACCTCTCCGTAGAATTATCGGCAACCGCCCCTGGGTTAGCGTCAACCAACACCCTGTAAACCAGTACTCTGAAAGCCAGCCCATGGAGGCAAGCTCAATGGATCTTGAGGCCCAAATTACCGCCCTGCGCCAGGGTGCTCCCGACGATGGGGTGACCGCCGCGGCCGTGACCACCGTAGCGCCAGTGCTCAAGGCGATCGCGGGGCAACTACGGCACCCGCAGTACTACATTTTACAAACCCTTGAGCTGGGCTGGGTGATGACCACCCTGAGCAACCGCACCCAGCCCAACACCCAAAAAAACATCGTCTATGCCTTCCCCACCCTCCAGGATGCGGCGGCGGGCCAGGCGACGGTGAAGGATCCCCAGGTGATGGCGCTGCCGCTGCCCGTGATCCATATCCTGTTTCAGCTGCTGGCCATCAAGCCTCTGGATAGCCTGATTTTTTTTGAAACCCCCGGGCAAAGAACCCAGGGCGTCGAAATTCGCCGTCAGGACATGCAGGCGCTAATTCAGGCCCAGCTGCAGCAGGGGCAGGGGCAAAGCGCCATTCCCCCCAACATGGCTTAGGCCATTTCTCGAACAGAAAATCCCCGTATTGGGCGAACAACCGTAGAGCCTGCGGCAGGGCTCCGCTAAGGCCCCTACAGGATGCTCAGTGACACTGGTTCAGGTGGGATAGTCTTGGGTAGAAATTGCCTAAGCAGGGCAGGCGAGACGCCTACGCGAGGAAATCCCTATCCTAAATCCTGCTTGGCTACCTCCGATTCAGCCGGGCGAATGCCATAAAGCCTCTGGCTAGGCTGCGCCAACGCCCCTACGGGTTGGCCTTTTGGAAATCGGGCGGATGGGACTTGGATTTGGTATTACATCAGGTTGCGGGCAGCCTGGAAGTAGGTGGCCCACTGCTGCACATCAGGCCTGAGCTGCCACTCGCCCCGGCTCACCGCCACCGTCATCACCGGAATGGCAATCTCCTGGCTTTCGCCCACCACGGTAACCACCACGTCGGTTAGCCGGGGGTCGGCGTCAAAGCTACGCTGCACCGCGGCCCGCGCGATAATTTCAGACCGCTGCACAAAGCTTTCAAAGCTTTCCCCCGGTTCGCGCCCTAAAAAGAGGTTGACCCTCGAGGTGAAGGCGACAGCGGCCGGGGGGGCCGCCAGGTGGGGTAGCCAAACACTGCCACCACCAAGGGCCAGGGGCAGGGCGACGGCGATACAGCGGCGAGTGCTGAATAACGCCAGCCTGGGGAAAAGCGGGTGTCGTCCGGTTTTTTGGTGCATTGTTTCGGGATATCAACTCAAGCATTGTACCCACTCGCCCTGAGCCAGCGCCTACGGTGGGTAGGGGTGGTATCGATTTACGCCTGCCCAGGTCCCGGGCTAGAGCCTGGGGTGCGGCCCGGTAGACAACGGTGGGCGGTCGGTCGTTTTGCTATTCAACATAGTACCCGCGCGGGTGATGGCAGACCGCTAGGCCCGACCTTAGGTTGGATGAGTCAAGCCTAAAAACCGTTCACTACCAGGTGCTTTGTGTCACACCGACAGCACGGGTTGGCGTTAACTCCAGCGGCATCTGGTTACCTCTAGGAGAAATAGAATGGATCCGATTTTATATTGGAATGACGTTGCCCTTGAAGCTAACCGGGTTAGCCACACCAACGGTCAGGGTGAGCAAACCGGGCCGACCCTCAGCTCGCGTGCCCTGGCCATTGTGCACCTGGCCATGTACGATGCCTACGCTGGGGTGCGGGGCAACCCCCTGGGGCCGGTCAACCTATCGGCGTACCTGCCGGGCCTGCCCGCCGCTGCGTTTGGGGCCTCCGCTGAAGCCGCCGTGGCCGCTGCCGCCCATGCCACGCTATCCCATTTATTCCCCAGCCAAAGACCCTTCTTTGATGAAAAATATGCGGCGGCTGGGTTACAGGGAATGGGGCTCCAGGATGGTCACAACTTTGGGATTTTAGTAGCCCAAAAAATTCTGGATAAACGGCAGGACGACCCCGGTGCCAGTGATGCGGGCTACAGCCCCTCCCTAGGCCGGGGTGCCCACCGGGTCGATCCAAATAACCCTGATCAGGGGTTTTATTCTCCGTTCTATGGGGCTAAATCGAGTCTTTTTGCGGTCACTAGCCGCCATGGGCTAAATCCTCCTCCCCTGTTGACGAGCACGGCCTATGCCGACGCGCTCAAGCAGGTGTATGAAAAGGGCATTGCCCCTGAACTGGCGGGCACCCTGCCCGTCGGTAGCTCGCCCCGCACGCCCAACGAGACCCAAATTGGAATTTTCTGGGGCTACGACGGGGCTGCTAAGCTGGGCACGCCGCCCCGGCTGTATAACCAAATTGTTCGAGCTCTGGCCATGCAAAAAGGCAATAGCGTCGATCAAAACGCGCGACTCTTTGCCCTGGTCAATGCCGCTATGGGCGATGCGGGCATCCTCGCCTGGGATCAAAAATACATTCACGACCTGTGGCGACCGGTGGTCGGCATTCGGGAAGGGGATGAATCTCTGGGGCCAACCGGCATGGGTAGCGGTGGGTTGTCTGCAAACAGCGACCCCAACTGGCTTCCCCTCGGGGCACCCAAGACCAACGGCGGCCCCTCCGACCGGAATTTCACCCCCAATTTCCCGGCCTACCCCTCTGGCCATGCCACCTTTGGTGCGGCCGCCCTGCAGATTACCCGATTGTTCTACGGCGTCATGGGTAATGGCTCCGACAACCTGTTTGACGGGCTCACCTTTGTTTCGGAAGAGTTTAACGGCATTAACCGCGACGTTAAAGGAACAATCCGACCCAAACAGGTACGGAGCTTTCCCGATGGCCTCTGGCAAATGATCGTAGAAAACGGTCTGAGCCGGGTTTACCTAGGGGTGCACTGGGTCTTTGATGCCTTTATGCTTGACAGCATGGGCAATCCTAACCTGAGCGAGAATGTCGGCGGCGTCCCCCTGGGTCTCACCATTGCTGAAGATATCTTCAACAATGGGCTGAACCTTTCAGCGGTTGGCCCCCGCCATTAAGGGTTTAGCCTAGGCCGAGTGGTCTATTGACCACCTAACAGAAGGGCAAGCTGGACTCCAGCTTGCCCTTTTGGCTGATCCAGGGTGATTTAGGCGAGGGGCATCGGGAAGACGACTGCCCCTCGGCCCCTACTGTGACCCCAAAAACCAACGATTCCGCCCCGCAGTGTGAGAGGCTAAAGGCTGCAATCTCTACCCGTTGGACACGCCCTCCCATGCAGGTTGACTGGCAAGCGGTTAAGCCCTATGACGACATCACGTACCACAAGGCCGACGGCATCGCTAAAATTACAATTAACCGACCCCACAAGCGCAACGCCTTTCGGCCCCAAACCATTGCCGAACTGTACGACGCCTTCTCTAACGCGCGGGAAGACAGCCGCATTGGGGTAGTGCTATTGACTGGGGCGGGGCCGCACACCGACGGCAAGTATGCCTTTTGCTCTGGGGGCGACCAAAGCGTACGCGGCCACGGCGGTTATATAGGGGATGACGGCGTGCCCCGGCTCAACGTGCTGGATTTGCAGCGGCTCATTCGCTCGATGCCCAAGGTGGTGATTGCCCTAGTGGCGGGCTACGCCATCGGCGGCGGCCATGTGCTGCACGTGGTGTGCGACCTCACCATTGCCGCCGACAACGCTATTTTTGGCCAAACCGGCCCTAAGGTGGGCAGTTTTGATGGTGGATTTGGGGCCAGCTACCTGGCCCGCATTGTCGGCCAAAAGAAAGCTCGGGAAATCTGGTACCTCTGCCGCCAGTACAGCGCCCAGGAGGCCGAGGCGATGGGCCTGGTCAACGCCGTGGTGCCGGTAGAGCGCCTGGAAGCCGAGGGGGTGCAGTGGGCGCAGGAGATTCTGCAAAAAAGCCCCATTGCCATTCGCTGTCTGAAGGCCGCGTTTAACGCCGACTGCGACGGCCAGGCTGGGCTGCAGGAGCTGGCGGGCAACGCTACTTTGCTGTACTACATGACCGAAGAAGGCACCGAAGGCAAGCAGGCTTTTCTGGAGAAGCGCCCCCCCAACTTCAGGCAGTTTCCCTGGCTGCCCTGAGTCTTAGCAGGGCTTGATCTGTGCTCTTGGCCAACCGCCGCTAGCCTGGAGACTGTCTCTTCAGGACGGGTATACCACTTGGGTCAAAACCTTCTCCAGCCACTCGTTTTTTGGTAAGACTAAACGAAATTCGTTTTCTAGCACCGCCCGCAATTCTTCTGCGGTGGTCAGCACATACTTTTCCGTTGAGCCATTTAGATGGTGGATGGCAAAATGGTTATTGCGTAACGCATAACGACAGGTTGCATCCGGTCGGGCGGCAACCAGCGAATTGACAAACAATGAATTGGGATGAGTTGAGACATACCAGTTGCTCACGTCATAATCGACCAGGTGTTGTTCTTGGCGGTCAAAACGGTAGAGAGACGTCCAGCCCTGATTAATATGAGCTTGCAAGGTGTAGGCCTGATCCGTTTCGATGAGTCGAAAGGGTTCATGGGAGGTAGGTTGTTCTAAATTTGGTTTGAGCCGCAGCGGCGTAGTCAGGGTCAACCCACCGAAACCGACATCGGCGATATAGGGCTCGCCGTCGATAGACACCATCAGCACCATATGAGTGCGGGGGGTAACCACCTCCTCGGGCACGCCCCACAGCACCCGCGCCGCTAGACTAGTCACCTCAAAACCCAGGGCCACCAGCACCGCGCGAAACAGCAGGTTTTGCTCAAAGCAGTAGCCCCCCCGGCCCGCTAGAATTAGCTTTTGCTGAAGGGAGGGGAGGTCAAGTAAAACCGGCTCGCCCAGCAGCGGGCTGAGATTTTCAAAGGCAATGGCCTGGGTATGACCGTGGTGAATGGCCCGCAGGGTGTCGAGGCTGGGGGCAGGGTTCGCAGAGTAGCCAATGCGCTGAAAATAGGCGTCTAGGTCGATGGTATCAGGGGATTTAGCGTTCATAGGCCCTTTTTTCGTTTCCGCACTTTTTAGGATTTATCCGTTACCGCTCATACCGGATCCTGCTTGGCTACCCCCGATATCCCTGGGCGAACCGCCGTTCGCCCCTACAGTTTGACCAATTGGCAATCGGGGGTATGGAATTCGGATTTGGTATCAGCTATTGATGCGCTGCGCCGCTGATCCTATCACTCAGCCTAGATCCTGAACCGACCCTTGCCAGCAGCGCTCTATGGTTAACGAACGGCAAGAAAAAGATCGACCTAAGCCGTTCTCAAGGCCACAATTGGATCGAGCTTGGCCGCCTGGCGGGCCGGAAACACCCCGAAAAACAGGCCAATGCCGCCGGAGATGGTTACCGCTAGTAGAATGGCCCCCGTGGAGATACCGGCCTCAAACGGGGTGAGCACCCCGATCAGCACAATGCCAGTCACTCCCAGGGCCGTGCCGATGATGCCCCCTGCTACCGAGAGAATGATGGATTCGATTAAAAACTGGCCCAAAATATCCCCTTGCGAGGCCCCAATCGCCTTGCGTAGGCCAATTTCCTGGGTGCGCTCTCGCACCGACACCAGCATGATATTCATAATGCCGATGCCCCCAACGAAGAGAGAAATGCCGGCGATCGCGGCCAACATCAGGGTCAGCGCCCCGGTAATGGTGTTGGCAATGGTCAGCAGCGTATCCTGGCTGCTGATGTAGAAGTCGTCTTCGTCGCGAATGCCGTGGCGCAGGCGCAGTAGATTGGTAATTTGAAACTCGGCGGTGGCCATGCTGGCGCGATCGCGGGCCGACACTGTAATAAACGATACCTCAATGCCGTAGGGCGAGCGCTCGCCAGTAGCCAGGCGGCTGGCCTGAGTAGTGATGGGCAACATAATTGCGTCGTCGTAGTCGAGCCCCAGGTTCGAGCCTTTGACCGCCAGCACCCCGACCACGTCAAAGCTAACGCCGCCCACACGAATTTGCTGGCCGATGGCCGGGTCGTTGTCAAACAGACGCTCCTTAAGGGTGCCGCCAATTACCGCCACCTGGGCGCTGCGGGTGACATCTAAATCGGTGATGAACCGCCCGTTCGCCATTTCAAAGCTGCGCACCGTCAGAAAGGCCGGGGTAATGCCCACTACATTGACGTTGGCGTTGCGGTTGCGAAAGGTAACCAGCTGGCGGGAGCTCGTCTCGGCTGCCACCCCGTCTACCGAGGGCACCTGCTGGTCAATGGCCGCGGCATCCTCCAGCACCAGGGTACGGGGAATGTCGAGGGAGCCCAGTTGCCGGGTCTCGCGGCTACCGGGGACAATGAACAGCACGTTAGGCCCCAGGGTCTCAAGCTGGGCGTTGACAAACCGCTGCGCCCCCTCCCCCAGACCCACCATGGTAATCACCGAGGCATTGCCGATGATAATGCCCAACATGGTTAGGGTGCTGCGGAGACGGTTGGCCCCCAGGGTTTTAACCGCCATTGAGAGGCTTTCTTGCAGGTTCATGGGTCTTGCTTGTGGTGTTAACGGGTGATTTCAATCTTGATTTCAATCTATCGCGGGTCAGCGATATCTCTACAGTAGCGTCCAGACATCAAGTTTCTCGTTGCCGGTTTCCGAGACCCCATAAAATAGTACTGACTAAAACTATTTTATGCCTCCCCAGCCCTATGACGACTCTCGATTCCGCCCAGACGGCGGCCCAAGCCCCCGCACTTGCCACAGTGAGGGAATTAGTGGGTACCTATCAAGCGTTTGCCAGCTACTCGGAAGCCTTTGTGCGGCAGTATGACCTTACCCCGGCCCAGTTCGACGTGATCGCCACCTTGGGCAATACCCAGGGCCTGACCATGGGTGAAATCGGCGAGAAAACCCTGATTACCAAAAGCACCCTAACAGGGGTGGTGGATCGACTAGAGACGAAAGCCTTAGTCAGTCGAGAGGTGCCCCCGCAGAATCGCCGCTGCGTGGTGGTGAAGCTCACCCCGGCAGGGGCGACGCTGTTTGAGCAGGCTTTTCCTGCCCACGTGGCCGATATTGGGAGGCACCTAGCCGCCCTAGATACCTCTGAGATAGAGCTTTTACGGGTCTTGCTGGCTCGCCTCAGACAGGTGTTTTAACCCCTGCCGACCGTAAAACCGGTTTGGCTTGTCAACGTCAACCAGGGGTGTTAGTCTAGAATCAGACAGTTTTGATTAGAACTATCTGACTAGCTAATTTTGTCCCATGTAGACGTTCTGTAGCTCTCCTCCCTCCCATGGCTGCGCTGCCCGCCCTATTTATCTCCCACGGTGCCCCGGATCTGCCCCTTCGCAGCGGCCCCACCCAGGATTTTCTCCGCCAGCTTTTTCAAATCGTCCCCAGTCCCAAAGCCATTCTGGTGATTTCGGCCCACTGGCTAACGGCCCAGCCAACGGTGAGCACGGCTGAGCGGCCCGAGACGATTTACGACTTTGGTGGCTTTCCGCCCCGGCTATCTGAGTTGACCTACCCGGCACCGGGGCACCCCGATCTGGCGGAGGCGGTGGTAGCGAGGCTCACCCAGGCAGGGTTCTCGGCCCGCACCAACGCCAAGCGGGGCTTTGATCACGGCGTTTGGACACCGCTCATTTTGGCTGACCCCGAGGGCAAAATTCCGGTAGTGTCGCTTTCGGTGCAGCCCCAGGCCTCCCCAACGCATCACTACCACCTGGGTCAAGCCAGCCCTGGCGGCCCTGCGCCAAGCGGGGGTGCTAATCATCGGTAGCGGGGCTGCCACCCACAACCTCTGGGCCTTTGGGGATCGCTATGACGCCCCGCCGCCCGCCTGGGCGGTGGCGTTTGACCAATGGCTGGGGGAGGCCATCGCCCAAAACGACGTTCAAAGCCTGCTGAACTACCGTCAGCTGGCTCCCTATGCCGCCCAAAATCACCCCACCGAGGAGCACCTGCTGCCCCTGCTTGTCGCCCTGGGCACGGGTGGGGCCGGGCGGCAAATTCACCAGGGGTTTACCTATGGGGCGTTCAGCATGGCGGCCTACGCGTTTGATTAAAGGCCGCCATGGCTCCACAGCGCTGCAAATCTTGGGGGGTATAGATCCCGATTTCATAGAGCTACCACCGAGAAATGTTACGCATTTTGATTATTTATCCACCAATTTTTGAGGAGACACCCCATGGCCATTGGACGCCTGGTTGACGGTAAATGGACAACGGCCTGGACGGAACGTGACGAGTCGGGCCAGTTTAAACGCATGCCGACGCTGTTTCGTCATTCAATTACGGCAGACAGGTCGGGTGGCTTTCGGGCAGAACCAGGGCGTTACCACCTGTATGTGTCGCTGGGCTGCCCCTGGGCACATCGGACGGTGCTGCTGCGATCGCTGAAGGGGCTGCAAGATGCGATTGGTCTTTCCATTGTCGACCCGGTGATTAGTGACCAGGGCTGGCAATTTTCCGAGCGCTGGGGCAGCATTCCCGACAGTCTTTACGAGGCCGACTACCTGTGGCAGCTTTATGTGCGGGCCAAGCCCGACTATACCGGGCGGGTCACCGTGACCGTGCTGTGGGATAAGCACACCGAAACTATTGTTAACAACGAGTCGCGGCACATTATTGCGATATTTAACACTGAATTTAACGAGTTTGCCGCCTTCCCAGAGCGAGACTACTACCCCGCCGCGCTGCGCCTCGCCATAGATGCGGTCATGGATGCGATTTATCAGCCTATCAACAATGGAGTCTATCGCAGCGGGTTTGCGGCCTCCCAAGCCGCCTATACCGAAGCCGTAACAGAACTCTTTCAGGCGCTAGATCACTGGGAAGCGCTACTGAGCCGCCAGCGCTACCTGGTGGGTGACTCAATTACCCTGGCGGATTGGTGCATGTTCACCACGTTGTTTCGCTTTGACCTGGCCTACTATGGCCTGTTCAAGACCAACCTTAGACGCCTGGTAGACTACCCCAATCTGTGGAACTACTGCCGGGAGCTATATCAGCAGCCAGGCATTGAAGACTGGTGCAGCATTGAACATGTCAAGCAGCTGTACTATGCGGGCCTGCCGGAGCTAAACCCCAGCCGCATTGTGCCGGTGGGGCCAGCGATTAATTTTAGCCAGCCCCACAACCGCGATCGGCGTTACAACGCTATCAGGTTCTGATCCGGGTGTATGACCCCGTCAACGAGGTGATAATGCAATGGACAAGGTGACTCAGTATCGCCACTGTGTTCAAAAGTTGCTAAGTCAGTACACTAAAGACGACATTTCAGACGATGAGGTTGAAGTACAGCTGATCTTTGACACCGGGCAGGATCAGTATCAGTGGATGAATGTGGGCTGGAGAGGATGCAACCGTATTTACTATTGCATCGTCCATTTTGATATCAAAATTGTCGTTGGAATGACTGACCATGGACGCTGTCAACCTGGCTGAAAAGTTTGCGGAATTTTCTGACTACTGGAATCCTCGGGTGATTGGGGAGCTCAACGGTCAGCATGTTCGCATTGTAAAGTTTCAAGGCGAATTTATCTGGCATCACCATGATCATGAAGATGAGTTGTTTTTAGTGATCAAAGGCAAACTACTGGTTAAATTTCGTGATCGCGACACCTGGGTCAGCGAAGGGGAATTTATCATCATCCCTAGGGGCGTTGAGCATCTGCCGGTAGCACCGGAGGAAGTTCACATGCTGCTTCTGGAGCCGGCCACAACCGTCAACACCGGCAATGTAGAAAACCAGCACACGATCAAAACCCTAGAACGAATTTAAGTTCATCCCCGGCGGCCACCCATGATTCAGCTGATCGCGTTCAGGCTCATTGCGTTACTACAGCCAATTTTGGTGCCCTTGTGCTTTACCCTGGCCTGGGGCCTGGTGGCCATAACTGTATGGCAACTGGTGGCCACCACCCGCGACGGCATGCGGCGCGCCCGGGTGATGCATCAAATTCCCTGTGCCGAGTGCCGCTACTTCACCCACAGCTACCTGCTGAAATGCCCCCTGCACCCCAAAACCGCCCTCTCCGAGGCGGCGATTGACTGCATGGATTATGAAACTGACCGTCTGATGTAGCCCTTAGATATGGCGTTGCTGGACATGGGCATGAATCAAACATTCAACGTCCCTCGTCGGGGCGAATGGCCGTTTGCCTCGACCCAAATTCAGGCCTGAATTCAGCAACCCCCTTAATTGACATCCTCAGTGGCGATCGCCAGCTGCACCCCCGGTAACGCCCGGAGCTGATCCATCACTGCCACCACCCGCCCGTGGGTCACCGAGGCGTCGGCCCGAATCACCACCAGGCCCCCGCCCGAATCGACCATGGCGGCTTGCACCGTTTCCAGCAGTTGCCCATCCTCTGCCGGGGTATCGCCCACAAAAATGGCACCAGCGGCGTCGATGGTGACCGTAGCCCTGGGCTGAGCCTGGGCAGCGGCGGTTTGCGCCCCCGGCAGGGCCACCGGTAGCCCCTTACTGTCGGTCAAAAACAGGCTCGAGAGAATAAAAAATGCCAGCACCGCAAACACTACATCAATCATCGGCACGACGTTGATCTGTAGCGGAGCTTCGGGTTCTTCGGGCAGGCGCATGGGCAGTTAAGGATAGATGGTTTCACCTATTCTGCCAGGGGAAGCGCTCATTGGAGTGACTCATACCAATCGTCAGCGATCAACGTCCTGGATACTTTATTTAAGCGCATGTCCCCTACGGTTTGGCCGGTTGGAAATCGGGGCTACACGACTCGGATTTAGTATCAACCTCGATCCCCTAGCCCTGGCAGTGCACGTAGCCGTGATCCAGGGCATCCTGCAAGATCGTCAGCATTCTGAGCTCATCTGGGGTGAGGTCGGGCTGCTGGAGAATCGCCCGCACGGTGGCTTCGGCCTGGGAGGATAGCTCCGCAAACAAGAGCGCCTGGCGAATAATGGCTTCCAGGGTGTCGATCCGATGGGTCAAAGAAGGTTGGGCTAGCATTGCCGTAGCTCCGCAGAATGAACTCCCTACGACTTCAGAGGCCGCAGTGGCTTTCCCCGAAGCCCTGTGACAGCCCTTAAACTGGCCCATTACTTTAGGATTGCCGAGCCAGGGTCAGCAGCCGCTCGGCGACGGCCTCCGCCACCGGCATTACCGACAAGCGATTGCCCCGCCGCACCACCCATAGCTCCTCTGGGGTAAACGTTGCCTTCAGCTGGTCGAGGGTGAGGCCAGTTTTGAAGGTTTCCCCATACCCAACGGTAACGGTGTACCAGCGGGGCTGCTCAGGGTTAGATTTGGGGTCGTAGTATTTGCTGGCCTGGTCAAACTGGGAGGGATCAACCACCTGGGTTTCAACGATTTTCATTAGCCCCACAATTCCCGGCGGCTTGGTGTTGGAGTGGTAAAAGAAGACCAGGTCGCCCAGGGCCATACTGGTGAGAAAGTTGCGGGCCTGGTAGTTGCGCACGCCATCCCAAATTTCGGTTTGGTCGCGGTGGAGATCGTCAATGCTATACACGTCGGGCTCAGACTTCATTAACCAGTAGGCCATGGTCGGTTGCTGCCGTTAAGAATTTCAGGTGGGCTGGTGTAGGGGCCGTCAGGATAGCCTGCCGCCCATTGGGTTCCCCGTAGGTGAGATAAACGGTAATGGCATCGGGCAACCCAGCGGCCAGGCGCTCGGCCCACTCGATGGCCACGATGCCAGGGGTGTTTTCGGCCTCATCCCCATAGCGGTCTAGGCCTAGGGGGTCAACTTCAGCGGGGCTGAGGCGGTACAAATCAACATGGTAAAGGGGAATGCGCCCCTCTAGGTACTCATTGACCAGGGTAAAGGTGGGACTGCTGATCGGGTCGAGAATCCCCAAACCGGCCCCAAGGCCCTGCACCAGGGTAGTTTTGCCGCTGCCTAAATTGCCGTAGAGCAGCAGTACCGTACCGGGGGGGCAGTGCTGGCCCAGACCTTTGCCCAACTGGTAGGTGGCGGCGTGGTCGGGTAGAGTAATGCGAATGGAATGTTCACCGTCCATGGTCTACCGGGGCTGAAGAATGTTCTCAGGATAATTCATGGGGTTCGGGGCAGGCAGGGGTAGCGTTATGGCCATTGCCCCCCTGTTTACCCAGGGAGTATGACCCAGGGGGGGGTGGCCCAGGCACTAACCCTGGTAATAGGAGCGCTGCCCGCGCTTGGGAAACAGACAGTGAGCCAGATTTTGCGGGTGATGGGGTGAGCTGAGGAGCCTCAATTACAGCGATGGTCTAGGCAACCACCTGATGCATTGGTCTAGGCGGCTCTGGGTAGCTGAATGGTGAAACAGCTGCCCTGGCCTACGGCGCTTTTGAGCTGAATATCGCCGCCGTGGGCCTGGGCGATCGCGCGCGCGATCGCCAGGCCCAGCCCAGACCCCCCGGTATGCCGAGAGCGATCGGGATTGACTCGATAGAACCGATCAAAAATCTTGGTCTGGTCGGGGGGGGCAATGCCTAGGCCGGTGTCTTCGACTGTAATTAGGGCGTAGCGGTAGTCAGAGACTGGCCGAGGACGGCCATCGCGGGCGGACAGCCGAATCGTCACGCTGCCGCCCTGGGGAGTGTACTCCAGCGCATTGCTAACGACATTGAGCAGTAGACGATAGAGTTCAGACTCGTAGCCGCGCACGGTCAGCGTTTTAGCGTCGGGATAGGCCGTAATCAGGTGAATATCTTTCGCCAGGGCCAAGGCCGAGAATTCTTCTGCGATGTCTTTGACCAGGTTGGGCAGGTAGACCAGGGTAGGAGCCGGGCGATCGTCGGCCTGCTCTAGACAGGAGAGAATCAGCAGATCGTTGACCAGGGTGGTGAGACGCTGGGTTTGGCGATTCACCACCCGCAGAACATCCTGGGCCTCTGCCGGAGAAATCGGATCGGCGCGGCTAGCCGACTCGGCGGCGAGTCGAGTCGCCGCCAGGGGGGTGCGCAGCTCGTGGGCGGCATCGGCGGTGAACTGCTGGATCTGCCGGTAAGCCCGGTAGGCGGGGCGAATGGCGACGCCCGCTACCCACCAGCTCGCCGCCCACACCAGCCCCAGGGCCAGGGGTAGCCCAATCCACAAGGCCCACCGCACCCAGCTCAGGTGCTGATTGAGTGTTTCTAACGAGCTGCCCACCTGGAGATAGCCCCAGGGATCGCCAGCCAAATTTTTGAGTGGCAGCGACATCTGGCGGTAGGTGGCACCGTCGGCCAGGTACAGGGTGTAGAGGCTGGTTTTGGGGGGATGGATAACCTGGTCGGGCGGGTCGCCAGCGATGCCCACCAGCTCTCCCGATACCGTTAGCAGCCGCAGGTAGTAGCCCTGCTGGTACAGCAGGCCCAGCAGGTGGCGATCGGGGTTAGCGGGACAGGGGGCGGGGGCGGGGCAGAGATTAGGCAAGAGCTGTGAGACCAGGGGCGTGAGCTGGCCGGGCTGGTCGAGGGAGGGCTCTAGGCTGTCGTGGAGGGTGCTGGCGAAGGTCTCCAGGCGGTGGTCGATCTCGCGGCGGTGGTCTTGGGCCATGGCGACATATAAACCGATGGCGCTGGCGGTCAGGATTACCCCCATGGTGCTGGCGTAGAGGGCGGTGAGCCGCCAGCGGGTGAGCCAGAAGGGGCGGCGTAGGGGGGCAGGTTTAGAGGGCGGCATGGAACCGATAGCCCATCCCGTAGACGGTTTCAATCAGCCCGTCGCAGCCGTGGTCGGCCAGCTTTTTGCGCAGCAGCCGAATCTGTGCCGCCACCACGTTGCTCATGGGGTTGGCCTGTAGGGACCACACCCGGTTGATCAGCTGCTCCCGTGACAAAATTTGGTTGGGGTGCTGCATAAAGTATTCCAACAACTGAAACTCTTTGGTGGTCAGGGGTAGGGGCTGCTGGGTCGAGTCGGCCAGAGTCACGGTGGAGGTGCCGTAGTCGAGCTGTAGGCCCCCAACCTGGAGCTGGGTGGGCTGCAGGGCGGGCGATCGCCGCTGGAGCGCCCGCAGTCGGGCCAGCAGTTCTTCCAGGCCGAAGGGTTTGACCAGATAGTCGTCGGCCCCGGCATCTAACCCTTCTACCTTATCGTGCAGGCGATCTTTGGCGGTGAGCAGAAGGACAGGCAGGGAGGTACCTTGCGATCGCAGTTTCCGACACAGGTCAACGCCGGTAAGCCCTGGCAGCAACCAGTCAAAAACGCCCAGGGTGTATGTCAGATCCGCATCGTCCAGCAGGTGCCAGGCCTCGTCGCCATTCTGCACCCAATCGACCACGTACTTCTCGCGCCTCAGATCGCGCTGGATGGCCGCCCCGAGGTCAAGTTCGTCCTCAACTAGCAGTATGCGCATGACCCTGGGAGTCCCTATAGATTGGCATTTTAGTACTCAGTCAAGGTGATTATGGCAGGGCCGGGGGGGGCCGAGTTCCAGAAGCGCGGCGTGGCTTCGATGAGTCTGTTCTCCAGCAGCCACCAACCGGGCCGGCCTGGCGGTGCAGGCTGCGCTCAGGGATGACCCGCACTTTGGATATCGAGAGTTGTCTCAGCCGGTGACTCAGGATTAATCCCCGGTTCGCCATCAGGATGGTGTTGGGGGTCGGTCGGCCCTGTCTAGGCTGGGGCCACAGCAGGAGTCAATTGGCTATCTTTGGCCACCACCTCTACGGTGCCGCGAAACATATTCATGCCGCAGGCAAACTCGTAGCGACCCGGCTGGGTGGGGGTAAACTCGATCGCCGTGGTCTGGTTCACCGGCAGCGCCTGAGCAATGCGAAAGTCAGGGAAGCGTACTTCTTCGAGGCAGCTGCTGGGATCTTTGCGAAAGAAGTTGAGCCGCACCGGCTGACCGGCCTGCACTACGATATGGCTGGGATCGTAGCCGCCATCGACGGTAACGGTGACCTCTTGCACACCGCCGGTCGTGGTGGCTTTGCGAGACTTGGGCTGGCTGAGCAAAAACCACCAGAGTTCGAGGCCAATTAACCCCAACCCAACACCGGTAACGGCCACTTTAGACCAGAGAGGCTGCTCAATGCGCTGAAACTGCCCGGTTGCGGTAGGGGCCATACGATCGTGGTTCATTTGGGCAGAGGTGCCGCTGGCGAGGCTGAGCGCAAGGGTCAGACTGGCAAGACTGGTGAGGAAGAGGTGTCTAAATTTCATGGGAAAGCTCCGGCGAGGGGGGTAGTGGGAGATTGGGAGAATAATGGCGTCAGGGATTGGGATTAATCCTCTCTGACGCCATCACCCTGACAACTTGGGCCGAAAGTTTCGTAATCTCAGCGCGTTCGTCACCACTGAAACGGAGCTAAAGGCCATCGCAGCCCCGGCGATGATTGGGCTGAGCAGCCAGCCAAAGATGGGGTAGAGAATGCCCGCTGCAATGGGGATGCCCGCGACGTTGTAGACGAAGGCAAAGAACAGATTTTGGCGAATGTTGGCCATGGTGGTGCGGGAGAGCTGGATGGCGGTGACAATGCCGTGCAGGTCGCCGGAGATCAGGGTGATGTCGCTGGCGGAGATCGCCACATCGGTGCCTGTCCCAATCGCCATGCCTACATCGGCCTGGGCCAGGGCAGGGGCATCGTTGATGCCGTCGCCCACCATCGCCACAACCTTGCCTTCTCGCTGTAGGCGTTCGACCTGGGCCGATTTTTGGTCGGGGCGGACTTCGGCAAACAGGCGAGTAATGCCGACTTCACGGGCGATCGCCTCGGCGGTGCGGCGGTTGTCGCCGGTCAGCATGACCACTTCGAGGCCCATGCGTTGCAGGGTGGCAATGGCGGCGGCAGAGGAGGGTTTGACGGCATCGGCGATCGCCATCAGCGCTTCGACTCGGCCATCCACCGCCAGCCACACCACGGTGCGGCCTAAAGACTCTAGCCTGTCCCACTCGGCTTGCAGGCGATCGGTAGCAATGCCTAATTCCTGCATCCAGCGGTGGGTGCCAATCTGAACTCGGCGACCCTCTACCAAACCCTGAACCCCGCTGCCGGCCACGGCTTCAAAGTTTTTGGCATCGGTCAGCGTTGCGCCCTGGGCCTGAGCGTACTGGGCCACCGCTTCCGCCAGGGGGTGCTCGGAGTTGCGCTCCAGGGAACCCGCTAGTTGCAGCAGACGCAGCTCGGTGGCGGTGCCGTTGATGGTCACATAGTCGGTGACGGTTGGCCTGCCCTGGGTGATGGTGCCCGTTTTATCTAGCACGATGGTCTGGATTTTGTGGGCCAGCTCCAGGCTGTCAGCGCCTTTAATGAGAATGCCGTTTTCCGCGCCTTTGCCCGTGCCCACCATGATCGAGGTGGGCGTCGCCAGTCCCAGCGCGCAGGGGCAGGCAATGATCAGCACGCCCACGGTGGTGATCAACGCCATGGTGACGTTGCCCATGAGGTTGTACCAGACGATGAAGGTGGTGATGGCAATGGCAATCACCGCTGGCACAAACCACGCCGTCACCCGGTCGGCCAACTGCTGAATAGGCGCTTTCGACCCCTGGGCCTGCTGCACCAGCTTGACGATCTGCGCCAAAAAGGTATCTTTGCCGACGCGGGTCGTTCGGAATTTGAAACTACCGGTCTTGTTCAGCGTGGCACCAATCACTTCGTCGCCCACGGTCTTGTGCACAGGCACACTTTCGCCGGTCACCATGGCCTCATCCAGGGTGGATGCCCCGTCGATAATCTCGCCATCGACAGGAATTTTTTCACCAGGGCGCACCAGCACCACGTCGCCCAGCACCACATCGGCAATGGGAATGTCGAACGCCTGGTCGTTGCGAATCACCCGCGCGGTTTTGGCCTGCAAGCCCATCAGCTTGCGAATCGCTTCGGAGGTCTGGCCCTTGGCCCGGTTTTCCAGCAATCGCCCTAGCAAAATTAGGGCGATAATCACGGCGGCGGCCTCAAAGTACACGTCGGGGTTGAGGCCCTGGTCAATGAACCACTGGGGATAGAGGGTGGGAAACAGCGAATACAGAAAGGCGGTTCCCGTCCCCACCGCCACCAGGGTATCCATCGTGGCGGAGTGGCGCTTGAGGGCTTTCCAGGCGTTGATGTAAAAGGAATTCCCGGCCCAGAACAGCACGGGCGTGGTCAGCACCAGCTGAAACCAGGGATTGTGCAGCCCCACCGGAATAAACGGCATGGGCAAGCCCGTCATCATCGGCAGCGAGCCGATCACCAAAATACCGCCGATCACTAGGCTAAACACGGCTTTGCGGGTGAGCTTGCGGTTTTCGGCCTCTCGCTCTCTGCGCTCGGCATCGTCCTCAGCGGTCAGCGGGTCGTCGCTGATGGGCTGAGCGGTGTAGCCCGCCTCATCTACTGCCACCTGGATTTTGGTCAGATTGGTCTGGTGGGGGTCGTAGGTGACGGCGGCCTGCTCGGCCCCAAAGTTGACGTTGCACGCCGCCACGCCGGGCACCGCGAGAATAGCGTCGGCGATGCTACTGGCGCAGGCAGCACAGCTCATGCCCCGCAGTTTCAGCATTTGGTTTTGCATCGGTGTTGTCCTCAAGGGTGAGTGGCTGCGGCGTCAGGCAACGGTGTAGCCAGCACTGACAATGGCTTGCTTGATGGCCGCCTCGGAGGCGTTAGTAGCGACCTCGACCTGTTTGGTGGTGGAGTCAGCCTTGACCTGGGCTGTGGTGTCGATCGCCTGTATGGCCTTGGTCACGGTATCTACGCAGGCAGAACAGGCTAAATCTGGAACGGTGAATGCAATGCTCATGGCAAATCTCTAAAGGCTGTATGGGTCTATTCTGAAGGTTCCAGTACACTGGAGAGTCAAGGGGGGCAGCCAACCAATTTGTGAAGCGGTTGATTGTGCTTTGGTTATAGATCTTGAAACCGCGATCAGGGGCATAAAGACTATCCCCCTGATCGCGTTAGCCGCCAGATTTTATGAGCTTGTGCCGGGGTTGCCAAGGCACTGGGCCAGTCTGGGTCAGGCCATGGCCAGGCCCATGTCGCGACAGGTTTCTGCATAGCGACGGCACATCTCGGCACAGGCCCGCGTTGGGGCATCGTTGCCCATACTGGCACAGTCCTTAGCGCCGCGATCGCCCACCTCCGCACAAGCCCCACAAAAATAAGTATGCCGGTCAGACCTGCGCAGCATAAAATTGGCGCTGGTTTGGCAGCTCTCCACGCCGTCCATCATCAAGCGAATGGGGGACGGCTCGGCATGGTGACCGCCCTACCCTAGGCAATAGGTGATGATGTTGAGGCAAATGCTGTGGCAATGGCTCAAATTTCATCCTGATTTTATTTTTGCGTGGCACACTTTCAGAGAATGATTGAGGTATTGAGATGACACTTAAACTGGCTGCGATCGCCCTCCTCGGCCTCACCGCCGCTGTCGGCCTGCCCGCCTGCGCTAACTCCCGAGACGCGGCAGTTGAGCCATCCCCTCAAACCGCCCAGGTGGATCACGGCGACATGATGGATCACGGCGGCATGATGGATCACGGCGGCATGATGGATCACAGCAGCATGGATCTTGGCCCCGCTGACGAGAGCTTTGACTTGCGCTTCATTGACGCCATGATCATGCACCACCAGGGTGCAGTAGTCATGGCAGAAGATGCTCAACAAGCCTCTACCCGCTCCGAAATTCAACCCCTGGCTAGCGACATCATTGCTGCTCAGCAAATCGAAATCGCTGAAATGCAGGCATGGCGGCAAGCCTGGTATGCCGAAGCCCCCGCAGACCCGGTCATGTATCACGCTGAAATGGGCCATATGATGCCCATGAGTGCCGATATGCAGACGGCCATGATGATGAACATGGATCTAGGCCCCGCTGACGATGAGTACGACCTGCGCTTTATTAATGCCATGATTCCTCACCATGAGGGGGCGCTGGTGATGGCGCAAGAGGCGCTGGCAAAGAGCAGCCGTCCCGAAATTCAGGAGTTGGCGACCGCCATCATTGCCAGCCAGCAGGTGGAAATCGACCAGATGGCCCAGTGGCGGCAGGACTGGTATAGGCAGTAGGGAGAGGGCGATTGCCCATACCAGAGTAGGGCTAAAACCCCAGTTTATTCGTCGCTACTCTAACAGCATGCCTTGCATTCTGGTCGAGAAACACGGCATGCCTTGCATTCTGGTCGAGAAACCAGGATCACAAATAGCCCCGCTCAGCCCCCCAAAAGTTGTGCTGCCTGATGGTGATGAGGGTGCTACCGAAAGGTTCGGAACTAAGCAGAAAGTATCTTATACCAACCGTCCATTTGCCTTTACATCAATCGATTTTATACCAAAAGTACAAGGCTAGCAAAAAATAATTGAACACCCATAAACCCGGGAAAAAGCTATCAGCATAACCCATTGCTCGGAAATATTGACCTTTAGAAATCTCTATCGGCTCGAGATTAATCTCCTCCAGTACTTGCCTGCCTTCGCGTGTTCGTTGTACAACATCAATCGGTTGATTCCAATATTTGCCATTCTGTTTATAGATTCGACGCTTGCCAGGCAAAATACGAAACTGATTGAACTCTGTTATCAAAACAATGGCTAGATAAACGATCAACGATGCAATAGTCCATTTCGTCCACGCTGGTAGAAATGCCCAAATACTTCGCAAAAATTGCACGAAGTGATTGCCATCCCAAAACTTTTCAAGAATCAAAACTGAAGCATTTGCAATTACTAATGCAAAATGTAGATCCCACCAATCGAAGATTAAGCTACGCCCCGGTCGCTCGGGTTCAGGCAACAGGCAAAGAATTGCTTTAATGTGCAGCACTAGACTAGTAGAAAAACCAACCAGGGCAAGCACAAGTAGGATGAAAAACATAAGTTCTAGGATTGTCAGAGCTGTTCAAAGTCTTTACGCACTGTCTTCGACTATGTTCTTTAACTAGCCTAGCCACACTAACAAACAACCTCGAATATTCTGTTTTATCTACAAATACAGCAGCCCAACGGCAGAATTGACCGGCGGCAGTGGTCTGCAGGCTAATGCACCTTAGAGGGCATAGATGGCGATCGCCCCTCATTCCCCAACACTCTCCCCAACAGCAAAAATGCCACTGGAGCCACCACCCCATAGCCCACTAACCCGACCAGCCGCACCTGCATATTCCCCAGCGGCACCCCCACTAACCCTGCCAAACTGAGCACGCCACTGACCACGATCAAGCCTCGCACCGTTTTCTCTAGCCGACCCACCTTAAACACCGGGGCCGCACAGAGCATCGCCAGGGCAAAGAACCAGTCCCACGCCAAAATATCCAGGGCATAAGCCACCGACGGCCATCGAAACGAAAACAGCAGCTCTGCCGAGGGCAACCCCGCCGCCGCCATCTGACGGCTAACCGCGAGGATCGTAACGTGAACGCTAGAGGTAATCCCTGCCATCAGCGCCATGAAGATCAGAGCCATCAGACTGTACATCTTCGCTTCAGGCCGGGCGTAGCCATGCACCGCGACTAGGGTCACTACCATCAAAGGCGCGATCGCAATCGTCAGCAGCTCCATTAGAGTGAAAAACGGGTTGCCAACTGGGTCTTGGGGTGACTTAAGAGAGAGCAACCCGAGTACCGTTGTGGCGGCATAAAGCAGCCCGAGCCCAAACACCATCCAGGCAGCGATCTGCCCAAGCGTCCGGTGCTGCGGGGTAAACCCTGGGTTGGCCATGGCTTACACCAGCACGGCTTCGATGGGTCGCCGGGGCGACCTGGGCATTCCTGGCCCCCGGCCAAACCGCACCACCAGATCGGGCCGTCCTCCCCCCAGCCCCAGCGCCTGGGCAAACTCAGGTCGCAGCGCCGCTTCTTCTACCGGCTGGTTCAAAAAGGCATGGCGAATGCATAGGGCTGTCGCTTGCAGGGCAAAGCGCTCGTAGCAGCGGCCCACTTCCACCCAGTGGGCCGGGTCGCTTACCTCAGACACAAACACCGCTACCCCCGCCGAGCTGCGCAGCTGCCGGGCACATTTCTCATTCTCTGGTTTGGGCTTTAGCAGCAGGGGCAGCATCCAACGTCCTAACCAGGAGGGCAACGACGGATTCCCCGACGTCGCGCTGTACAGCCCATCTCCCTGGCGCTCGGCCTCTGCCGGGTTAAAGCGAATCCACGATATCAGCTCTTTTACAAAGGCGGGGTTGCGAAGCTGGGCAGTGTTGCCCCGCACCACAAACTCCTCCACCGTGGCCAGCTCAGCCGCACTTGTCAGCATCACTACCCGCACCTCAGCCCCCGTGCCTGCCGCTGCAAGCAGATCTAACTCTTTTAGGGGCAAAGGCTGCCCGTCGTACTCCGTGCGACTGCACTGGCGGTGGGGAATGGCCTCAACCAGCGGGGTAGGCTCCGGGTCGCAGGAGACGAAGATCATGCGGACAGCGCCATCCCCAGCCTGATCAAACCTCACCTGCCCCGCCAGCCCCTGGGCCTTGGCCGCCTGAAGGATATTCTCAGCCGCGCAGCCGAGGGATACATAGAGATGGTGATCATCGGGGTCTACGACTGGGCAGCGGCGGGACAGGTCAGGCAGGATCGTAATGCTCTGCTCATCTACCCGAAACCGCCAGCACTGGGTATTGTGGCTAGAGGCGGCCAGGGTGCCGTAGCGGACCAGGTCTTGAAGGAAGTTGGCGTTATCCATAGCAATACCTCTGGGTAGAGACAATACCGATCAGCGATAGCAGGCTTGGTCGATGGTGCAGCGGAAAAATTCGCCCTCGCGCTCAAAGCGATCGGTGCCAAAGAACCACCCCGCTCGAATCTGGGTGGGAATGGTGTAGCCCTCAAAGGTGCCGCTGGCTTCGGCGATAACACCAAAGGTGTCGTAATGGTAGCCGCCCCCTGCCGGGTTGCCCCACCGCTGGATTGCCACCTGCTGAATCGCCCCCTGGTCATCCAAGGTTAGCGTCAGGTGGGCGGGTTCGCCAAAGGCTGTGAAGTCGGCCTGAAGCTTAGATCCATTCAGCTCTGTCCAATCAATCTCAGAGTTGCAGAACACTGAGGGCAGCCATGCCGCCTCGCCCTGGATGCGCCCTGCGCCTGATCGCGCCACATCTTTTCCACTGACTTGGATCACTGGCAGCAGCCCCAACAGCTTCCAGCGCATGTCGCCCTGGCCATCCACCAGGCGATCAGCCCCGAAAATGGGTAGCCCCTGCATCCAGGTGGTGGCCCGCCAGACCATGCCTCGCTGCCAGCGGATCACCTCTTCGCCGGTGAATCGATGCCACTGGTCGCCCAGCTTGATGGTGCCGTGCATCTGCAAGCGCACCGCTGAGGCCAGGGGAGTGTCGAGAGCAATGGCCCAACTCAGGTAGCGCTGAGCCAGGGGCGGTAGAGAATTGCGGGTAGCCAGGTCAAAGATCGCTACTGGGGGAACAGTGGACGGCGGCTCCCAGAGGTCTTCTAAGGAAACGGGTTTGGTCGCCAGGGGTTGGGGCATGATACCCTCCTGAGTGCAGGTTGAAGCAAACGCCTTAAATAGAATTACTGATCATTTTACTGATCATTTTAGAGCGATCGTCCCAGCCTCAGTAGATCCCAAAGCCCCTGCTGGCCCACCCGGCGGCAAGCAAGCTACCTGCTCCCAACCTGGGAGCAGGTAGCGCCCAAGGAAGTTCGCCAATCGAGGGGTGAAGGATATCTTGATTACTAGCGTGGATGGCCTGACGAGCTTTTCCGAGGCCGTCGGCCCGAGAAACGCTGCCCACCAGGTATGGCTGGTCAACAGCCTGTGCAGCCAACTCCTCAGGCGTGGAAGCCCCATCCCATGGGCTCAGGGGGATGGGGCTAGCCGAGCCCATTGTCGAAGGTGCCCTCAGAATTGGTCTCGGCAAGTTCTCGACCGACGATGACGTTCACCAAGCCGCAGAGATTCTGACTAAGGCCGTGCAGGCAGTAAAGCAGATGATGGCTTGAAGCTGACGGTATTGGATAGTTTGAAGGCGCTGGAAGGCATTAACCCCGAGGCCGCGACCCAGTTTAAGCAGCTCGACAGGAATGGTGAGCCGTAGCGACTCTGGTATGGTGAAGCATTAGGTCCGAGGAAACTTCTGGCTAGGCAACGGCAAAAGTGACAACCTCTAGGCCATGATAGGTCAGGTAGCCATTGACTAAACTCTGATGACCATTCCTCTTCAAGTGCTGGTGACCGGCGCAACGGGGCGCACGGGCGCGTTGGTTGTCCAAAAGCTCCAGCAGCGTCCCGAGCAGTTCACGGTTAGAGGCTTTGCCCGCTCTGAGCAAAAGGCCAACGATCTATTCGGCACCCCGGCCAACGTCTACATTGGCGATATTGCCAATCCAGCAGATCTACAACCGGCCCTTGCGGGCTGTGATGCCCTGGTCATTCTCACCAGCGCTATCCCCCAAATGAAGGCACCGCCTGAGCCAGGCCAACGGCCAGAGTTTGTCTACCCCGAGGGCGGTACTCCAGAGGAAGTTGACTATCAGGGCCAGATCAACCAAATTGAAGCGGCTCAGGCGGCTGGAGTCAAACACATTGTTCTAGTCGGGTCAATGGGCGGCACTAACGAGCAGCACCCCCTCAACCGTATGGCCAACGGCAACATCTTGATCTGGAAGCGCAAGGCAGAAGCCTATCTGATCGACTCGGGCATCGACTACACCATCATTCGCGCTGGTGGGCTACAGGATCAGCCGGGAGGAACGCGAGAGCTGATCGTCGGCAAGGATGACACGCTGCTGGCTCATCCTCCCGATGGCATTCCCACCTCAATCCCTCGTGCTGATGTGGCCGAGGTGGTGGTGCAGGCGCTGCTTGCGCCTAGCGCTCGTAATAAAGCTTTCGACGTGATGTCTAAGCCAGAAGGCACCCCTGGAGCGGTGGTCACTACAGATTTCGAGGCGTTGTTTGAGCAAACGACCCCTGGACTGTAGCAAGACTCAGATTACAGATTCGACGTTGGCCTCAGCGAGTTTGGCCAGCTTTCCCTCTCGCACAAACATAAACAGGGCAAGATTCAGCAGGTCAAAGTTCAGCAGGTTGGTAACGGTGAACTCGCCTTTGGTGGCAGAGTCTGCTTCAGCGGTGTGTTAGCACCGATCCTTAGTCATGTCTAATCGAAGAAATCTCCCAGCATTAGCTCAGCCTTAAACTTGACCCTGAGCTTAAATTGGATTATATCCAGGGTATCATCCAGTTCGGCGACTGTTTTAGGAGATTTCCAGCCAAGAACTGACCTCGTCATTCCCGCGCAGGCGGGAACCCAGCCCCAAAGTCTGTGCTCAGGCCACCTCGGCCGAGTGCCCCTGTCACTATGCCGAGTTGCTCCGGCTGATTGCTCACGACCTTTTGCCAGACCACTCCTATCGCGTTGAACCCCGAGTCATCAAGCAACGACCCCAAAGTTATCCCCGCATGTAACCCCCTCGGGATATCCTCAAGGCTAAACTGGCGGCATGATTGCGCTGATGTCAGTGCCATTCCACCCTGCGTGTGGTTGGAGGAGGAGGGGCAATCCCGCGATCCTCTGTACCTATTGGGCTATCCCGACGAGGGCGATCTTCAGGGAGAACCGCGCACGTTCAGTCCGAGAAATTGCCTTAGCGCTTGTCTCCTACAGTCGGTGGGCTTGTCTGAAAGGTGGGCCACAGTCGATGACGCCTAATCGGTTAACCTGGCTAGTTCAAAACCCCGAAAAACCCTTAGGCATTGTTGTGCCCGTGGCGGCTCTGCATCTGGCGCTGATGCTCTAAACCGAAGGACACTGCGGGTAAAACACCGTAAAGGCCCCTAACCCCAGATCCCCAAGGCAATAGCGTTGGGCATTACTCGGATGACGGGGAGCCTCGCCCCCTCTGCCAGTACAGGAGTCAGATCGCTCAGCATGAGCGCAAAACTCAAACATTAGTGGAGTGGACTCTTATTTTTTCCTTAGAAAAGTACTTTATACATATCAATACCTACGTCTACTCCATCCTCGTAGGAGCCTTTGTAGGTATCGTTCCAGCCCAGCCGATGGCGGTTTTTCCAAGGAATCGACGGGGCGAGACTATGACCGCGGATCTAAATTAACTAGGAGTTTAAGCATAAACGATGCCCCGCCCCACCACTGTTTTGACCCGTGTTTTACAGGCCAGTGGGTTTTTGGTTATTGTGCTGCTGGCCCCGGCCAGCGCCCTGGCCCAGACGCCGCCGCCCCTAGAGCCACTTCTAGAGTCATGGAGTGAGTCAGGTCGCCCAGCGATCGCCGATATCTCGAATCAGCAGACCCAGACCCCAGGCCTAGCCGCCGTTGAGCCAGCCCTAGAACCGCCTGCCAATGTTGCTAAGGTTCCCGGCGATGATGATTTAGACGGTTCTCTAAAGGCATCCGAGGTCGTTACCGGGGTCGAGGAGGCCACCGACAGCGCCTGGGTGGCAGATTCCCTCCCACGGCTGGATCAAGCTGTGGTCGCTCAGGCATTGGTGCCCAGTTCCGATGCCCAGGCTGATCCCCTAGGGCTGCTGTCGTCCTCTACCGACAGTCGAGATCTGCAACCCATGGAGTTACTTCCAGTGAGGGAGGATTTATTTCACCCCCCCCTCGCCCAGTCCCTCGACATCACTGAAACGACATCGACCCGATCACATTCGGAGCAGTGGCACGTTTTGTTTGTGCCCTATATCTATGTGCCTTTGAGTATTTCGGGCTCAGTAAATTTTAGCGGCACAAAAAACTTCACCGACAATTTTTCCCGAGATTTTAATCTCTCCCGAGATTTTGAATTTGTTCCCAGCCAAATCGTTGCAGCCCTAAAAGAAAGCTTGAACTTTGCGTTCTTTGGTGGCATAGAAGCCTGGACGCCCGACTATACCCTGGGAATTCTGGGCAATTTGAACTATCTTTCCACATCCAGCAGTAGTACCTTCACTCGGGAAGTGCGCTTTCCCGGTTTAGCCAACTTTATCCCCAGCGAATTAACCTCTGCCTTGAACACCCAACTCTGGACTGCCGATCTGGCGGCCAGCTATCGCTTTTATGATCCAGCCAAGGTCAATCCTGAGGGTGTTTATACAGAGTTTGATTTAGGCCCTTTTGTGTTTGACGTTTTGGGTGGTCTAAATGTAACTAGCGTCAATACTCAGCTCGGCTTGACCACGAATTTGGGTGGAAATGGCCAGTTCACGAGTAGCAACACTATATTTTCGCCGCTGCTAGGCGGACGATTTCGGTGGAATGCTAACCCTAGGCTAGCGGTACTAGCATCGGGTTCACTGTCTGGATTTGGCATCGGTGGACTGATGCAATATCAGTTCCAGGGCGGTGTCGATTGGATTTTCTCCGGCAATACGTCCCTGGGGCTCGGGTATCGCTTTAGCTCCCTCGACTACACCCAAAGTGCTGGCAATTTTAACCTCTCTGCCGATCAGAGTGGGCCCTACCTCGATTTTGGTTTCCGCTTTTAATCGTGTTCCGCAGGCATGGGCGACATCACCGAAACCGCACCGGTGACGATGAGGGCAGCTTTTTCGTCGCAGAACCAGGCTGGCAAGGTGAAGCGCCTGTCATGGGTTTGAACGGAGAGGGAGGGATTCGAACCCTCGTTGGGTTTCCCCAAAGCAGTTTTCGAGACTGCCGCATTCAACCGCTCTGCCACCTCTCCTGGTTGCAGCTATTCTACCTCTGATTTTGCCATCGACGACGTGGGGGAATCGGAACAACCGGAACTTGGCCCTGGCCAGTAACTGTTGATGGCGAGAAATGGCGACGGATCATGCTTCAGCACCGTTCCTACCGGAATGGCTATAGCTCAGGCAGGTCGAAACGGTTATTGTAGTGACGGATACGGACGGGCCACTTGCCCTGGGGGTAAACCAAGGTACTTGGTCTATCCTGATTGCCCCTTGCTTTCAATATCGGTTCGTTCATAACGTTAGCCTATGGCTGTAGACACGCTCACCGACATTCCGCTGATTAACTTTGCGCCCTTCTTAACCGATGACCCTATAGAGCAGCAGCGGGTGGCCGCTGACATCTATCGTGCTTGCCACCAGGTGGGGTTTTTGTATTTAACCCACCACGGCATTCCCCAGGCGGCAATTGAGCAAGCCTTTGCGCAGTCGCGGCGGTTCTTTGACCTGCCCCTGGCCCAAAAGCAGGCCATTGCCTGGGGTAGTGAGGTCAGCAACCGGGGCTATGTGGGCCTAGAGCGCGAGCGTCTGGATGAAACCCAGCCAGGCGATCTCAAAGAAGCCTTTAATATGGGCCAAGAGGTCAGCCCAGAGGGTACAACCGGGCCAGCGGCCCTGGTGCTGAATAGCTGGCCAGCCGACCAACCTGACTTTCGTACCACCCTGATCGAGTTTTTTGAGATCTGTGCCGCCGCCGCTACCCGGGTGTTTCGGGCCTTTGCCTTGGCCCTGGGTATGCCTGCAGCCTTCATCGCCGATCAGCACGCCGCCCATAATTACACCCTGCGGCTACTGCACTATCCTCCCCTAGAAGCGCTGCCGAAGCCGGGGCAGATTCGGGCCGGGGCCCACTCCGACTACGGCACCCTCACCCTGCTGTTTCAGGATGACGTGGGT
Organism: Nodosilinea sp. CTOTU7336; assembly: GCA_036848635.1. Lineage (GTDB taxonomy): Bacteria > Cyanobacteriota > Cyanobacteriia > Phormidesmidales > Phormidesmidaceae > Nodosilinea. The sequence goes on along the minus strand of DAIUJR010000022.1, from coordinate 19,610 downwards.
GGCCTAGAGGTGCTCAATGCCGAGGGGGAATGGATGGCGGCCCCGGCGATACCCGGTGCCGTGTTAATCAACACTGGCGATCTGATGGAGCGCTGGAGCAATGAGGTGTTTCGCTCGACGGTGCATCGGGTGGGGCTGCCCCAGGGGGCCAAGGTGCGGCGCGATCGCTACTCCATCGCCTTCTTCTGCCAGCCCGATGCCGAGGCCGAAATTGTTTGTCTGCCCACCTGCCAAAGTCCAGACCACCCGCCTAAGTACCCGCCGGTTAAATCAGGGGAGTATTTGCTCAGCCGCCTCCAGGCCACCTACTGAGCGTTCAGCCCTCCCCGCATCCCACCCCTAAACATCCTTCTTTCCCCATCCTTCTTGCTATGACCGACCTCCGCTTCTCTACCCGCTTACGTCAGTCCCTTTGCTGCTTGGCTGTTGGGCTGCCCCTGCTGGCCCTGGGGGCCTGTGGCCCCGGCGCTGACCCTGCCGATACCGCCGCTGGGGATGCCCCAGCGGAGCCCACCGACACCGCCGCCGATGGGCCTCGTCTGGCCCTGGTGCTAAGCGGCTCAGCCACCGACCAGTCTTGGGATCAGGCGGCCTTTGAGGCCGGGGAGGCCGTGAAAGCCCAGGGGGTCGAGGTGGCGGTTTCCGAAGCGGTGGATCCGGCGGATGTGGCGGCGGTGCTGCGCCAGTACGCCGAGCAGGGCTACGACCTGGTAGTGGCCCATTCCTTTAGCTATCAGGATGCGGTGTTTCAGGTGGCCCAGGAGTTTCCGGAGGTGAATTTTGCCTGGGCCGGGGGCATCGACGGCACCGCCGAAAACGTGGCCGACTACGACCAGCCCTTCTACCAGGGAGCTTACCTGGTGGGGCTAATCGCCGCCCAGCTGAGCAAAACCGGCCAGCTCGGTGCCCTCTACGGCTTTGATATTCCGGCCTGCCACGCCATGGGGGAGGCGATGCTGGCCGGTGCCCAGTCGGTACGGCCCGAGGCCACCCTGACCAGCGCCGCCGTCGGCGACTGGTATGACGTGGCCAAGGCCAAGGAGGCCGCCCTCTCCCAGGCCGAAACCGGCGTAGACTATTGGATTGGCTGCGGCCAGGGGCCAACCCTGGGCCAAATCGAGGCCGCCAAGGAAGTCAACGGCCTGGCCACCAGCTACGTGGGGGATATGTCATCCCTGGGGGCGGAGGTGGTGGCAGCGAACCTGCTGTGGAATATGGAGCCGCTCTTTCAGCAAATGCTGGATGATACCGAAGCCGGTACCTTTGCTAACCAGTTTTACGCCCTGGGCATTCCCGAGGACGTTATTCAAGTAGAAGTCACCCCCGCCTTTGAGGCCCAGGTCGGGGAACCCACCCTGACCACCCTAAAGGAAACCAAGGCTGAGATTGCCGACGGTTCTCTAGAGGTGCCCTTTGTGCCGAAGTAGGGAGGGGGGCTATACCTGTGGTAGATCCAGCTCTACCCACCATTATTTTTTTGACTGACTACTAGGCCGCTGTTGGTGACAGGCGTCAAGTGAGGCGCCTCGTTGCTGGTCAGGCCCCCGTTCGAGAGCCCACCTGCCCCGCCATTGGCATATTTCCCTGAGACTGGCGCTGATTGCGAACCCAGGTTTGCAGGGAGTTTACCGAGACGGGTGGATCCGTACCAAACCTTGTTGGCCGGGATGATCGAGATCACACCCGCTTGGGGTCAACATCACCCCAGGAATGGGGGAGCATCACCACTTGAAAGCGGGCCAGGCGGGATAGTAAGGAGGTCGAGTGAATTCCCTGCCATGGCTTCTCTTTCCGGTCAACTTACCTCGGCTACCGCCCCCGCCCGTCCAGAACCCCAGCATCTGCAAACCTGTCTAGCCCGTCTGGCTACCGCCCTTGGTGCCGTCATTGGGCTATCGGCCATGGCCGCCCAGGGGGCGGTGGGTGGTCAGCCTATCCTTCCCGACGGCACCTACCTCTATGGCGAATCTCCCGTAGCCAATACCATCGGTGCGGTGTACTTTGTCTTTGAGGTTAAAGACAGCGCCCTGCTGGGGGCGGTTTACCAGCCCTCGTCATCCTTCGACTGTGTCTATGGCAACGTTACCCCTGGCGCCCTCGACCTGACGGTAATTGATGCCTACGACCAAACCGAGTCGGCTTACTCCATGGCCCTGACCTCTGCCGCCGCCACCGTCGCCACCAGTGAGGGCACCGCGCTGACCACCCAGATTCAAGGAATGCAGCCGATCCAGGAACTCTCGGCGGTGGATCGACAGCTGCTGGCCACCTGTGCAAATTAGGCTTTGTAGCCTGGGTAACTACAGATAGACCAAACTGTTTGGTCAAATCTGTCTATGGGTATTGAACTGCAACCTGGCCAACCGCTCGCCGCCGCCGCTGAGCCGCCGCCCCTGGGCAGGGTGGTGGCTGAGTACCAGATTGCCCCTGGGCAGGCCCTGGCCTACGCTGTTTTCAGCGGTCAGTATATTCAAATTGTTGACGTGGCGGGCTCCCAATGTTCGGACTTTTTAGCCTTCGCCGGGGCTAACTACAGCGACCCTATCGACAGCACCGTCACCCGCACTCTCAGCGGTCTGACCGTTCCCCAGGCGGGGCTGCACGGCAAATACTTCTCCCAAGCCATGCAGCCACTGACGGAGGTGATTCAGGACACCTGTGGCCACCACGACAGCTTTTTGCTGGCCTGCACCTCCCGCTACTATGAGGATGCGGGCTACCCCGGTCACCCCAGCTGTAGCGAAAATTTTAACCGGGTGCTGGCCCCCTACGGCATTGCCCCGCGACCGGGCTGGCCCGCCGTCAACTTTTTCTATAACACCCAGGTGAATGGCCAGGGCACCGTGGGGTCTGAGGAGGCCCTCTCCCGTCCGGGGGACTATGTGCTACTGCTGGCCCACCAGGACTTGCTCTGCGCCAGTTCATCCTGCCCTGACGACATCGACCCGGCCAACGGCTGGCAGCCCACCCCCATCCACATTCGCATTTACGCCGCCGGGCAGAGGTTTGAGCGGGCTATGGGGCGGCGAGTAGCGGCAAATTTACCTCTGCGGCTGACTCAAGACAGCGCCTTTACCCCCACCATTCGCCAGCTCACGGATGACCTGGTGGAGTACAACGGCTTTTGGCTGCCCAATAGCTTTGCCTACCAGGGCGACCAGGCCGAATACTGGGCGCTGCGGCAGCGGGCGGCGCTGATGGATCTCTCTGCCCTGCGTAAGTTTGAGGTGGCGGGGGCCGACGCCCTGGCCCTGCTGCAACATGCTTTTTCTCGGGATTTAGCCAAGCTGGGGCCAGGCCAGGCGGCCTATGGGTGCCTGCTCAACCCCCACGGCGGCATTGTCGATGACGGTATTGTGTTTTGCTTCAGCGCTACCCACTACCGCTACGTGGGCAACTGCGACACCGATGGCGCCGGGCTGGAGCGGCTGGCGGCCGCACGGAACTGGTCGGTGACGGTGGAGGCCGTTAGCGATCGCCTCCACAATCTCGCCCTGCAGGGGCCGCTATCGCGCCACATTCTCAAATCCCTGGTACCGGGGCTAGACACCCTGGGCTATTTCCAGTTCATCGAAACCCAGATCCACCACATTCCTGTGCTGGTGTCGCGCACCGGCTACACCGGCGAGCTGGGCTACGAGCTCTTTGTGCCTCCCCAGCACGGCGCAGCCCTGTGGGATATCCTGATCGAGGCTGGCCAACCCATCGGGCTGCAACCCCTGGGCCTGAAGGCCCTGGATCGCGCCCGCATTGAAGCCGGGCTGCTGGCCACCGGCTATGAGTTTGACGATTTAACCTCCCCCTACCAGGTTGGCATCGGCTGGGCCGTAGCGCTCAAAAAGCCTGACCTGATTGGCAAAGCTGCCCTAGAGGCAATCCGCCCCCATCCCCCCAGGGTAGCGGTGGGGCTGGTTTTAGACGGGCCGGAAGTGGCCGCCCACGGCCAGTGCCTCTATGCCCAGGGAGAGCGCTGGCGGGTCGGGCAGGTGACCAGCGCCACCTTTTCACCCATTCTCAACCGCAGCATTGCCATGGCCCAGGTGGTGCCCGAATTTGCCGCCCTCGGCACCGTGGTCGAGGTGGGGCTGCTGGACGGCATCAAGCGCCGGGTGCGGGCCACCTTAGGCCCCCTGGCGGCCTTTGACCCCACTAAAAGCCGGGTGCGAGCATGACCATCGTTTTAGACCGGCCCTGGGATATGGCCGGGGTCGATGGCCATCGGGCGGCGCGGGCGCTATTTGGGGAGGCCGTAGACCACCTGGCCCCGTTTCAGTCGCTGGAGACGAAGCTGGGCGGAATGCCCTGCGGGGTGCTGCGGCTTGGCGATCACAACTTTCGCATCGCCTACCCTGGCCCCCTGGGGGAACAGGTTGCAGCCTTGCAGATGAAAGTATGGGTGCGGCAGCTACCCTGGATGAGCGCTGTTGCAGTGCCGATGGAGCAGTTCCAAAAAATTGCGGCTCAGGCCACTGTCAGAGCCCCCCACCGGTTGCGGGGGTTGCCGATGCATCGCGCCGTTCCGGCCCAGGTTGAGGCGATTTCGGTGCTGATTTGGCGGCGCTTACTGAACGGACAATCGATCCTGGAGCTGAATATGGCTACCAGCTCAGTAGAGCGCTTATTGGGTTGGCTTGATAGGCTGGATTAATGGGGACGGCCCCTGCCGCTCTACCAAATCGCTGATACCCTCATTCATCTTATCCCTTGGCCTAAACTGGATTATTCACCACAACGGGCAGCAACGACTGTCATTCCCGTAGCAACGGGAATCCACAGGAGGCCACCCACTCTCAAATGGATTCCCGCCGGCGCCGGAATGATGGACATTCCCGGCTAGCCATGAATAATGGAGGCGAACCTACAGGAGGAACTCATCTCACCCATCGCTACGAATTTAGCCAAATTTTGGGTGTAACCCCAGTTAAGCGCTTGAAGTGGGGATGGAGATGACTTTGGTGACTAAAGCCGCAAGCGACGGCGATTTCTGCCAGAGTCATTAAACCTTGCTTAAGCAGACGCTTGGCTCGTTCTACACGCTCACGGGTGACATATTTGTGAGGGCTCAGCCCGTTAGAGCGCTTGAACATGCGACAAAAGTGATATTGACTCAGTTGCGAGATCGTCGCCAACTCTTTTAGCCCGATCTCTTGCTCTAAGTTGTCGTCAATATAGTCAGTCACGAGTTTCAGCGTATGCTGCGACAAGCCGCCTTTACAGGTTATTGTGCGCCCTCTAATGGTCGAATAGTTCCTGAGAAGATGAACGGCTAAACCACTGGTCAGTGTCTCAGCATACAGGCGATTAGTACTGCCAGATGTTTGCAACTCCGTTTGAAGAGCGAGGCCGAATTGATAAATCAAGTCATCATGAATATTTAACCTGGGCAATAACTCTACGCGATCGCAGCTCAGTAACTCTGTGGCCTGTGAGTGTAGCAATTCTGGTTTTAGGTTAAGACTGAGTATTCGAGCACTGGTATTTAACTCAAGAAAATGAGGACGATGGATTGGACAAATTGAAGCAGTCCTGCATGAAAAAGTCGCTTTTTCACAATCATTTTCGGTGATTCGTCTGATGTAGCCGCCTTCGTTTGGGCCTAGGGTAATGCTCACAACGTAGTGATCTAAGCAGTATTCAGGTGTCTGCCCCGGCGGAATATCAAAGAATTCTAGGGTGATGCTGCGCCAATCGGCATCATAGCTAGCAAAATTTGGAGTGAGTCTAATGAGTTCTGCTAGCCGTAGGGGTTGATCGGAATTATTGACCGGCGTTCTTGATGAAGCCATAACTCAAACTCCTGATCTTCTGATTGATTGGCAACGGCTCCAGTGCAGCTAAAGAGTTCGGCATAATACTTGCTGTGAGTCTCAGAGAGCCAAAATAGACGCAGCGACAGGGCAGACTTGGACTGTTCTGCGTACCAGCTTTCTGGTCAGGCATCTACACCGATTATCTGAGATAAATCGCAGAACAGTGCCAAAGTTTTGTTAACTGACCGCAAGAACGTGCATTAAAAGCAAAACTGTGCAAGACATTGCTAGAGAGATGGCATAGTTTGGGGCCAGGCAGATTCGTAGCCTCTAGTGTCGAAAGGCAGATTCTGGGAAAGAAGATACTCGACATAAACCGGCTCTGGGGCTGGGTTCTCATCCCCCGCCTTCGCCGGGACAGGCCCCCGCCTTTATGGGAGCAGGCGGCGCGGAAATGACGAGGTAAGGTCTTACATTTGGGTGCTTGAAGCCATGATCGATTGCAGGCGATACACTGGCCACGAGAGTGAAATCATTGAACCCTTGAGCGCCGCTCTCGTGGCTTGCAGCAGCGACGGGCGGTATGTCTTCGCAGCGCAGGGCGCAGAATTGCTCACGTTTGTGCTCGAGCGCGGGCAGGAGGAGCTACAGCTTCGCCAAGCAGATTCGGCTCGAGCGCCGGGCGAGATTCAGCAAGTGACATGCCACAGCACAGAGCCCCTCGTAACCCTGGCCACGCGCGATGCGGCGGCGATCTATCGGTTAAGAGCCGGGCGCTTCTATGCCTTTGCTACACTACCCGTAACGCCGCGGCAGGTGCTAGAGACGCAGGGTGGTGTGTTTGCGCTGATGCCGCCGAGTCCTGGACGTGGACCTGAGATCCTGCACCTCAATGGGCGCAACGGTGAGGTCGAGGCGGTTTCCGCGGTTTCCGCGGCGGTCGCAACCTTACGGCCAGCGCAAGGAGCAGCGGTTATCGTCGTCGATCCGAAAGGGCGCACGGTGCGGCGGGTCGACCTCGGTGATCGCTGCGACCCGCCGAACCGAAGGCCGGGGGGCAGTTCCCGGCCCCCGGAGCCGGAAGAACCCAGTTGCAAACCGGTCTGTTGTAGCGGTGACTTGGATCACGGGAGTCCGAGCGGTGGCCAACGGCCCGAGCCGCCGCGACGCCCGCCGCCAGACTATTGTGAAGAAGGCAGTGACGGGGTAGAGAATGACTGCTTTGTTTATATTGCTGCTGGGTTTAGTATTGTCTGCCGCAACGTCTGTCGCCCCGATCGCGAGCCGTGCCGCCGCGCACTGCATGCCCGGGTCGATCGGATCGAGCTTCTCGACAGGACTCTCTTCGCGGTCACTCGGGGCGGTCGGACCTTGGAGGTGCTCGATCCGCGTAGCCTTGTTGTTGAACAGCAGGTCGCGCTGGCTGGGCCCGGTAGCCTGATTCTCGCCGCGCCAGCGGCGGGCCAGCTGATCGCCCTCGCGCCCGATCTTTCGGAGGTTATTGTCGCTCAGGCCGCTGGTGCGGCGCTTGACCTAGATCTCGATCTTCAGGCCGAAATCTCGGAAAAAGTAGCTTTCGGAACCGACTTCGTGGATAGACCGCCCGGCCCTCTCTTCGCGTTGGAAAGCAAGTCAGTCCTGATTTTACCAATTGTCGATCCTGGCCAGAACTACAGCGGCCCCGGCAACACAACGTTCCGTGAGGCACTCACGACGCTGCTCACCAGCCCGGTTTCGCCCGATGCACCGATCCCCAAGATCTCACGCTACTACGATGAGCAGAGCAATTCACAGCAGGTGCTGACTTTCACTGTTTTCGGCGCAGACACAACCGAATTCTACACAGGCGGGCCGATCGAAATCGAGAACGCGCTGACGTCCTACTTTTATGGCGACTTCGAGCCAGGTGGCATGGTGACCATTGTCAATCTCGGTGCCAACCCCGCAGAGTTTCGGATGCGCGGAAACGAGACCCGCACGATTACCGCGACCTCATCGATCAACGCCCAGGGCGGCAGCGCCGCCAATGAGTTCCAGTTCACCCTTGACTTTCCGGCCGCCATCGTCCGCATCGATCTGGACGGCAGCGGCACGATCTCGATTCCAACCAGCGGGCCGGATTGGCCGATTCTTTTCGAAGATTCCGGCGGGACGCCGATGCGCAACCTCACCCTCGACCCCTCGACCCTTTCGCAGAATTTCACCCGCAGTTTCTCGTCGGCTGGCGTCCCCTTCGCCGCCGAAACTGCGGAGCTGCGAGACGCCCTGGGCGAAATGCTGGCGGCGAGTTCAGCGGCGGCGGACTTCGAGGCCATCGACGTGGTCTGGGGCAAGCGGCCGGGCGAAACGCTGGGGCGAATCTACATCCTCTTCCGCTTCGCCGCTGGCGGGAGCGTGCCCCGCTTCACCAATCTGGCCTCTAATGCGATCATCAGCGCCTTCTTCGGTGTCGCCGAGAACGATGTGCGGGCGCTGGCAGGCTCGGCCACCTTTGACATCAGCGCGTCCGAGGGCGATCAGGCAGAGGCCGCGCGGCTGGCGCAGGACTACCTAACATACGTCATGCGGCTGGCCGAGATCGGTGAGGCAAACGAGGGTGCCGTGCTCGACCCCAAGCTTGGCTCCGCCGCGATCCAGTTCGGCGGTAGCCCCGACGACGTGGTTGTCTTGACTGAGCTGCGGCTGACCAGTGCCCATGGCGGGGGAGTGGCAAAGATAGAGCCGGGCGGCGGTTCGGGTGGCGATCCGCTGAGACTTGCGACCGGCGGCCCACTGGCCGGTAGTGACTTCCCGGCTGACAGCAATAACACGATGAAGGATAAGGCCGCCTTCTTTGAAATGTTGTATGGGCGAATCGTGACGGCGGTTCAGAACGATCTTGGCGGCGCGCCTCAGAACGGCTGGTCGGCGCTGGCTGACTTCCTGAATGGCTTCTCAACTATTTATGCTGTGCCGGTCGAACCACCCCCCCCCTCTGCCTCCAGCGCCTGGTCAGTGTCAGGGTCTGCCTCCACCCCAAACTTGCGGGCGTTCGTCATCGGGCTAGGCGAGCCGACCTACGATCCGAACGGCATCGGCGATCCTATCCAGCCTCGCTGGGGCATGAACTTTAACAGCTTCGATCCCTCGGCCGCCCCAGGCCAGATTAGCCAGATGGAGTCGGACACCCGGACGTTTGCCCACGAGCTCGGCCATACCCTGGGCCTTGGCGATCAGTATTCTTCCTCTAAGTTTGACCCTACGATTGAATACATCGGGTCGTTTGATTTAATGGGTTCTTCGCAGGCTGAGTGGCCGCACTTCTGCGCCTATCACAAGCTTGCCCTGGGCTGGTGGGGACCTTCAGACCGCCTGTTGATCTCGCCTCCAGATGAAGGTGTAACGGACACGGTGGCTTTCATCCTCGTGCCCACAGAATGGTGGCGGAGTGGTCTGACAGACGCGGCTCGCAGCGCCGTGTCAAATGGGGCCGGTCTGCCCGTACATGGGGCAGCAATCTGCGACCTCGGCGGCGACGGCGGGATTTTGGCGACCATAGAAGCGCGGACACCCGGAAACGAGTTCTCCTCCAGCATTGCTCCCGCCAGCGCAGCGGGTCAGATCACGGTGCTTAACATTCTTGACTACGGCCAGAGCGGGCGTTACGGGCAGGTGATTGCCGACGCCCAGGCCTTGCCAGCTGAGGCAGTCGAGGGGCTGCTGCGGTTCCGGAGACGCATCCACAAGCTTAGGGACGGCCTGCAAGCAGGGGACACGTTAAACCTGGCGCATTCGCCAGGTTTCCCCTTCGAGGGGCTGTTTATCCGCGTGCTTGAGGAAAGCTCAATCACCATTGACGGCTCTACCGTCCCAGTCTATCGCTGCGAAACAGAATGGACTGGCGGGCTCGCCGCCGACGTGGGCTTTGCTGACAACGACGAAGAATGGCGCAGCTCAGACATCGCCATAGATTATGTCGGCAACGATCCCAACAATCCGGAATCGGGCGAACGCACCTGGCCTGACGGTGAGCCCCTTGGCGTGGGTGAAAAGGTCGTGATTCCACCCTCGGGCCGTGAGCCACACCGAGTACTGATCCGGGTGCGCAACTTCGGTATCCAGACCGCGCGCAACGTCACGGTCGACCTATTCTTACGGGATCCGGGTGGTGGCGGAGAGATCCATGGCGACACGCCCTATGGCACCCAGATCATCCCCGAGTTGCTCCCGGTCGGCGATGCCGGGCCCTCGCTGCTGGCCTTCGCCTGGGACGTGCAGGCGGGGCAGGAGCCCCATGTGTGCTGGCGCGCGGAGGTGCGCGACTTTGAGGTGGGGGAAGGCGCCAACGCCCAGGTCATCGTCACCGATGCCGCGCCAACCAACAACTGGGCTCAGCAGAACATTTTCGAGACGGATGTGGTTTATGCCAGCCCACCTGAAACCCTGTTGAGCAAGTTCTCCGTATATAATGACGGGCCGTTCGTTGAATTCGCGCGCCTTGTGCCCCAGGGTCTGCCGCGCGGCGTAGTCCTCAGGATCCGTCCACGGGTGCTCCAGGTGCCCGCTTTTAGCCTGCGCACCTTCAGCCTGCGCTTCGAATTTGCCGAGGAACTGATTGACGACGCCTGTCGGCGCGAGATGGATGTGCTGCTGCGCTGCCTCAGGCTCGAGGAGCACTACGAGGAGCCATGGGGCGCCTCGCTCTTCAAGATCCGGCTCAAGCGCAAGACGGCCTGCACGATTCAGGGCAGTTGGTATGGCAACAACCTGGAGCTCTCGGGCGAGGTCGATCCGCCGATCGGTGTCGGCCGGGTCTCGATCCGGCTCGACTTCGCGAACGGCGAAGACGCTATCTGGATCAACGCTCCGCTCAGTCCTGGCGGCACTTTCAACGCTGTGTTCGATACCGGCGAAACCGAGAATAACAATAAGGTCATCGTCGCCGCCCGTTATCGTGGCACTTCCATCTTTGCGCCGTCGACCTCGACCCCAGTCGAAATCGATCGCCAGGTGCCCGTGGGATAAGCGACGAGGCGGGCTTGAATCGAAAATTGGGTAAGACCTTTGGAGGGAAAGTTGAAGGGGATGAGGGTATACGCTAGAGGGTCTTTTCTATGGACTGCTCTAATCTAAATTTAACCCTGGCGCATTGGATATCATGCTTAATAGTCCTACAAGCGCGACACCATCCCTTTATCGACTATGAAAATCATCCGTAACCTGATGCTGGGCCTGGGTATTTTGCTGGGGCTGGCCCTGCTTTGGGATGCCCTGCCCTTTGATGCTACCGCCAATTCTCTACCTGACCGCTCGGCCTCGGCCCAGGATCCGAGTCTGGCCACCGCCACCTTCGCCGGGGGCTGCTTTTGGTGCATGGAAAAACCCTTTGATCAGCTCGACGGCGTGGTTTCGACTACCTCGGGCTATACCGGCGGCACCCAAGAAAATCCCACCTATGCCGAAGTATCGGCGGGGGGCACCGGCCATGTGGAGGCGGTGCAGGTGGTGTACGACCCGACTCAGGTGAGTTACGACACCCTGCTTGAGGTGTTCTGGAAAAACGTCGATCCGGTGGATGACCATGGCCAGTTCTGCGATAAGGGTAGCCAGTACCGGGCCAAAATCTTCGTAGCCGATGACCAGCAGCGGCGGCTGGCCGAGCAGTCCAAACAGGCGCTCAGTCAGGCGGCGAAATTCCAGAGTAGCCCCATCGTCACCGCCATTGAGCCCGCCCAAACCTTCTTCCCCGCCGAGGCCTATCACCAGGATTATTACCTTACCCATCCGGTGCGCTATAACTTCTACCGCAACGCCTGCGGTCGCGATCAGCGGCTGCAAGAGGTGTGGGGCAGTAGCCACTGATGGCCTGTCTTGTTCCTGGATGTCCTCAATAGCCTTAACCCCATGTAGTATGTGTGTACCGAATGGGGCATCCCTGACCGCAAATGACCCCACCGGGCAGAACTCACCATGGAGTAACGATCCCCGATGGCCGTATGGCTCAGCATTTTCCTAGGGCTAGTTTTGGGGGCCGGATGCACCGGGCTGATTTGCGCCAGCCGCATGCAGACCCTGCGCGAGCGGGCCAAGTCAGACCTGGTGGCGGAGCGGGCCAGCCTGATCGAGCGCCTGCACCACCAGGATCGGCAGGTGGAAGACGGCAAGGCTACAATTCGCGATCTTCAGGCCCAGCTTGACTATAGTCGCCATGAAGCGCGCGACGAAGCCGCCCGTCGGGCCGCCGCCGAGGCTCAGCTGGGGCAGCTTACCGCGATGGGTCAACAGCTGCGCGATCGCGACACCCGCCTGGCCCAAACCCAGGGAGAAAATACCCTGCTGCGGGCCAAGCTCTCGGAACTCAACGCCCAACTCGTCAACGAGCAGCGGGCCAGCCACGATAAAGTGGCCCTGCTGAACCAGGCCCAGCAGCGGCTGGCCGATACCTTCAAGGCTCTTTCCGCCGATGCCCTACACCACAACAACCAGTCGTTTTTAGAGCTGGCCCATTCTACCCTGGCCAATTTTCAAACCCGAGCTGAGGGTAGCCTACACCTGCGCCAGCAGGCCATCGATGAGGTGGTCAAACCCCTGCGCGACTCCCTTGAAAAAGTCGATGGCAAACTTCAGGCCCTAGAGCGGGATCGGCTGACCGCCTACGCCACCCTCACCGAGCAGCTCAAGTCTCTGGCCAGCAGCCAAAACCAGCTCCAGAGCGAAACCCATAACCTGGTTAAGGCCCTGCGGGCTCCGGCGGTGCGGGGTCGGTGGGGCGAAATTCAGCTGCGGCGGGTGGTGGAGCTGGCCGGAATGATTGAGTACTGCGACTTTGTGGAGCAGCTTTCCGTCACCTCTGAAACCGGGCGACAGCGCCCCGACATGGTCATCAAGCTGCCCAACGGCCGCCAAATTATTGTGGATTCTAAAGCCCCCCTCCAGGCCTACCTGGAGGCCATGGAAGCCCCCGACGACCATACTCGGCGCGAAAAGCTGCGCGCCCACGCCCGCCAGGTACGCACCCACCTGACCCAGCTCGGCACCAAAGCCTACTGGGACCAGTTCGACGCCTCCCCGGAGTTTGCCGTGCTGTTTTTGCCCGGCGAAACCTTCTTTAGCGCCGCCCTTGAGCACGACCCTCAGCTGATCGAGTACGGCGTCAACCAGAGCGTCATCCTCGCTACCCCGACGACGCTAATTGCCCTGCTAAAGGCCATCGCCTACGGCTGGCGGCAGGAAAAAATGGCCGAAAACGCCCAGATGGTTAGCGAACTCGGCAAAGAACTCTATGACCGCATGGCCGTGCTGACCGGACACTTAATCAAGGTGCGTAAGGGGCTAGAAACCTCGGTCAAGGCCTTTAACCAGGCGGCTGGTTCCTTCGAGACTAGGGTACTGGTCACCACTCGCAAGTTTAAAGACCTGGGAGCCGCGACGGGGGCCGCGATCGATACCCTGGAGGGCATTGAGCTAGGGCCCAGAATGCTGGGGAGCGGGGAGGATGAGGCGGTGGACGGCGGCGAGCCGGGTGGCCCGCATCGGTAGCTTCTCTAAGCTCTGTGAGCTAAGGCGTTGGCTGGAACAGAAGGTACCCGATATAACCAAACTCTCGGGCTGGATTCTCGCCTGTGCAGGAATGACGAGGTAAGTTTTTGGCTGGGAACTCCTCAGTAGGTGGGTGAAATCAAATGTAGTCCCAAATCCGAGGCCCATACGCCCGATTCCTAACAGGCCAACCCGTAGGGGCGTTGGCGCAGCCTAGCCAGAGGCTTTATGGCATTGGCCCGGCTGAATCGGGGGTAGCCAAGTAGGATTTGGTTTAGGCGGGGTTAGCGCAGCATAACCCATGCTGCCGAAGGAACCGGAGTCTGTACTGACTCTATGCCGCCTACGTACTAGACCTGTTGCGGAATATTGGACAGGCTTGCAGTGCCGTCTGAACAACTTGTAGGAGTTCCGTGCGACTGGCTCCACCGGCGGCTTGCACGGATAAGCCAGCGTTGACCATGAGCACAAAGCCGGCTAGGGCCGCCGGGTCAGCCTCGGGCGGCAAATCCCCCTCAGCTACCGCCCGCTCGAAGCGATCGCGGATAGCACTCTCATCTACTACTCGGCGTTCTACCAATTCCTGATGGAGCGGATCGTCTGGATCGGCGCAGGCGAGCAGACTCCGTGCCACCAGACAGCTAGACGGATTGCTTGAATTGGTCACTAAATCCACAACGCCCTGCATCATCCGCTCAATCACTTTCCGGGCCGTGGGTTCCTCAAGGGCCTCCCGATAGTACGCCGTGTGCCGATCGCGATAGCGATCGAGTGCCTTGCGGAATAAGGTCTCCTTGTTGCCAAAGGCGGCGTAAAGGCTCGGACGGTTAATGCCCATCGCCTCAGTCAGATCGCTAAGCGATGTACCCAAATAGCCCTTGCGCCAGAACAGGAGCAACGCCTGGTCTAGAGCGATGTCGATGTTAAAAGCGCGCGGACGACCCTGCACACCAGGGGATTTTCTCGTTTCCATACCATTCAGTATAAAACCCCCTTGACAGGCTGAGAAGGCCTACACTATTCTGTACCAATCGGTAAATAAATTCTGATTTGGCCGTGGCACACCCACAGGGGTCTTGCACCCATCGTCTCGCTGCAGGCGTATTACACGCTGGTAGGCCGGGACCTGGAGCGTGAGATTCTCCCACTGCTGACCTCCGAGCGGGTTGGCCTGTTGGTCTGGAGCCCCCTGGCCGGTGGCTATCTGACGGGAAAATATTCCGGGGGCGGTGACGGCGCAGGCGGCAGGCTCAAGGAGCTGGACTCTCCGCCGATCGATCGCGGGCGGGGCGAACCGCTGATTGAAGTTCTCAGAACCATCGCGCACCGGCATGGTGCCACTGTGGGCCAGATCGCCATTGCCTGGCTTCTGCATCAGCCGGTCGTGACCACGGTCATCCTCGGTGCAAAGCGTGTCGAGCAGCTTGCCGAGAACATGCATACGCATTGGCATCATCGGGGCGGATACAACGGCGAGCTCGGCGCTAACCTGGACGAGACGGAGGAGATGGCGGCGGCGGAAGGATCTCTGCATACTGAGATCGGATTGTAGGGACGGTTGAACCCTTCCGTGCTGAGTCGGCAAAGTCTGTCTAGTGACAGCAGCATTGATCGCTAGGGGGAAACTATTTTCTAGAAGTCACCTGAGTACTGTTTCGGTTGTCCGTAAACGTTCAACATCCCGGATAGGCGGCGCACCAAACATGCGGGCATATTCGCGGCTAAACTGTGAAGTACTCTCATAGCCAACTTGATAAGCCGCTTGAACGGCATCAGCTTTTTCAGCAAGCATTATCTGTCGCGCAGCTAAGAGTCGCAATTGTTTTTGATATTGCAGCGGACTCATTGAAGTGACTGTTTTGAAGTGGCGGTGGAACGAGGAAACAGACATATTCACCTGCTCAGCAAGATCCTCAACCCGCAACGACTGGGTAAACTCTGCCTTAATTTGTCTGATTACTTCTGCAATTCGCTGCATGTTGCTGCCAGCAGTGGCAATCTGACGAACAGCTTCACCTCGGTGATCGGTGAGTAGACGGTAATAAATTTCGCGGATCATCATTGGGGCGAGAAACGGGATATCCTGTGGTGTCTCTAACAGGTTGATTAACCGGATGATGCAATCCAGCAAAGACGGATTGGCATCGCTAACGCACCAGCCTCTGACCGAGTTTTGTTTACGATCGTTATCTGGGTTTGTTTGAGCAATAATCTCACAGAGTTGAACTGGGTCTAGCTTCAGCTTTAAGCCAAGATAGGGTTGATGGGGTGTTGCCTCGATCATGCAGATGCTCAACGGCAAATCCACTGGCATCACCAGATATTGAGCAACACCATATTGAAAGAATTCCTCATTCAGCGATAATTTCTTTTCGCCCTGTACCACCACAGCGAACAACGGTTCGCTGACCGTTTGGAAGGTCTTATAAGTATCGCATCGCACAAAAACTAAGGAATCGATCGCAGTTGCATAATAAATGCTTCCCTTGCTGTCTGTGTGTCGATCGATGAGTGTTGCCAATTCTGCACATTTGGCGATCGCGCTTTTGTGGCTGAGTGTATCAATCGTCATGCTGAATTCCTATTGATGTAGCCCTACTCGTACAACCATTATAGGAGATTGCTCTTCTTTGTCTGCGTCTTTTGAGAGAATTAGGCAATCATCTGCGAGGTTTGTGCATTTAACCTCCTGATGCCTGCCTGTAGGATGAAACTATTCGAGGACAACCTTTCCTATCTGCGGTTCGGCGACCAGATCTTGTTCCTGCAATTAGATGCTAGCGACTGAGCCGCGGACTTCGCAATTGTCAAGGCTACACACGATTATTTTAGATAATTGGAATGACACATTTGTACTACAATTTTGGAGCTCAGAACGTAAATGATATCAAGCCATATTGAAACAAAGAAGATCTTTCATGAGAACACAAACGATGCCCAGAACGTTGGCAATGACGATCAGTTTGGGAGCCTTTACATTGATAAGCTGCAGTCCTCAATCTACGGCAGAAATACCCGCGCCAGAACCCTCCGTAGAAGCTTCTGCCACTGAATCTCCGGCAGTTGCTCCATCTTCTCAAACCTCTAATAATCGCCAAGCTATGAATCCAAATCAAGCTAGCACGGAAGCCAACCAATCAAATAACCCCTACGTCGGAATGTGGGTCACGGAAGATGGTTATATCCGCCATGAGCTTCTACCCAACAACCGCTACGACGAAGCTCGCGGCGACAGAGAGAGTGCGTATCAGGGACGCTATGAAATAACCGGAAATCGCATTAATTACTGGGACGATACGGGATTTACCGCCGATGGTGAGTTTCGTGACGGCATCCTTTATCACGGCGGCTATGTTTTTTACCGAGAAAGATGAGTCCTTCAACATACTGAACAGCAAGTAAAAGTGAAAAAAACATTGGAGAGCTGGTTGCATCCGATCGCGGTCGAAGCACTTGACATTTCAAGCAAACCTTCTCCTATCTCACCAGTGGTTGCCACATCGGTGAGGTTGTCGGCTATGTCTCCCCTTCGGAGAGCAACGATGACTCGAATTGCATGAAAATTTCAGGAGATTGAGATGATGCGTTATTTAGGTCAGATTTTTATTGGCACAGGGCTGATCGGGCTGCTAGCTATTCCGGCGATGACGCAAGCTCGCACAGATCAGGCAGGTTTTCAGTCGAATGCAACTGCGTTTGAACCAAGTCATGACTGGATCACGTTAAATGAGCAGCCTTCCCTTGATCGGTTTCCAGCGATTGTAGATTTGGCTCAGGCAACTCAGTCCAATCAAGCAGACGCTCAGGAGCCTCAGGTGATCGAGCAGCGTAACAAGGAAATCGTCCAGCAGTATTTCGATAATTGGCGCAACGGAACCGGCAGCTTCTTTGACCTCCTCGCCCCAGATGCAACCTGGACGATTACAGGAACTGGCGCAACTGCGGGCACCTATCGCAAGCAAGCGTTACTCGATCAAGTCATTAGCCCAACCAGTGCCCGCTTATCGACCCCAATCGTGCCAACTGTACGCGGCATCTGGGCAGATGGCGACATGGTCATTGCCCTGTGGGATGGAGAGGCGACCGCCGGGGACGGCAGACCTTATCGGAATACCTACACCTGGTATTTCAGAATGCAGGACGGCAAAGCCATCGAAGCGATCGCCTTTCTAGATATGCAAGAGTTCAACGACTTGTGGGCAAGAGTTTCACCGAGAAACTAGTGCTGGTCGCCATGTCGCTGAGCTAGAGCGACTTCCACAACTTTAATAAGGAGAATAACCATGACAAACAACACGAAGATTGCATTGGTCACAGGAGCGAGCCGCGGACTGGGCAAAAATACGGCTTTGGCACTTGCTAAAAAAGGAGTCGATGTGCTCGTGACCTATCGCAGCAGCGAGGCAGAAGCCAGTAGCGTTGTCTCTGAAATTGCAGACATCGGTGGTAAAGCCGCTGCCCTGCAATTAGACATATCCAATCCGAAAACCTTTGCTGAATTTGTGGCACAGGTCAAACAGACCCTTCAAGATCAGTGGCAGACCGAGCAGTTTGATTTTCTGGTGAACAATGCGGGAATTGGCATTCATAAGCCGTTCGCTGAGACCACTGAGGATGATTTTGATCGATTGATGAATATCCAATTTAAGGGCGTTTTCTTTCTCACCCAAAAGCTGCTGCCCCTACTCAAGGACGGCGGACGGATTGTAAATCTTTCGTCGGGTCTTGCTCGCTTTACGCTGCCGGGCTACTCAGCCTATGCCAGCATGAAAGGCGCGATCGAGGTGCTGACCCGATATCTGGCAAAAGAACTAGGACACAGACAGATTGCCGTCAATGCTGTGGCTCCGGGCGCGATCGAAACCGATTTTGCGGGCGGTGCAGTCCGTGACAATCCAGAAATCAACAGCTTCATCGCTTCGCAAACGGCTCTGGGTCGTGTGGGTCTTCCTGATGATATTGGCGGGGCGATCGCATCTTTACTTTCTGAAGACAATCGCTGGGTGAATGCCCAGAGAATTGAAGTCTCTGGCGGTCAGTCTATTTAATTCTAATCCACCTTAATAATTAGGAGAACCATCATGTTGAATGTAGAAAACAAAGTGATTGCTATCACCGGAGCCAGTAGTGGTATCGGTGAAGCCACCGCAAAGCTGCTCGCCCAAACTGGTGCCAACGTTGTTTTGGGGGCACGGCGAACCGACAGGCTAGAAAAGCTGGTCAAAGAGATTCACGCATCCGGTGGTACAGCAGAATTCAAAGCGGTCAATGTCACCGATCGTGACGATGTAAGAGCATTTGTTGAGTTTGCAAAAGACAAATTTGGTCGCGTCGATGTCATTTTTAACAATGCGGGCGTGATGCCCCTATCGCCGATGAACGCTCTGAAAGTCGAGGAATGGGACAACATGATTAATGTGAATATCCGGGGCGTATTGAATGGGATCGCGGCGGCACTACCGATTATGGAAGCGCAGGGTGGCGGGCAAATCATCAATACGGCGTCTATTGGTGCCCATGTGGTAGTGCCCACGGCAGCCGTTTACTGCGCCACCAAGTATGCGGTTTGGGCAATTGCCGAAGGCTTGCGGCAGGAATCACAAACTATTCGCGTCACCACCATTTCTCCAGGTGTCGTTGACACTGAGCTTGGCTCTGATATCACCGATGAGTCATCCAAAGGCTTGCTAGAAGAATTTCGCAAAACTGCACTTCCCTCAGCGGCGATCGCCAGAGCCGTTTTATACGCGGTGTCCCAGCCGGACGATGTTGATGTCAATGAAGTGGTTGTCCGCCCGATCCGCCAGACGATGTAAACCCATCATAGAGTCACGAGGAAAGCCTTATGTATGTAGTTTTCGGTGCGACTGGACAGACGGGTTCTGCGGTTGCTGACGCTTTGCTTGAGAAAAATCAGTTGGTGCGGGTTGTTTTGCGCTCGGACAAAACCGCCGCCGCTTGGCGGTCAAAAGGTGCGGATGTTGCTTTTGCAGACCTAAGCGATCTAGAAGCAATGACCAACGCGATGCAGAATGTGGATGCTGTTTACGCGATGAATCCGCCTGCCTACAACGTCGCTGATATGTTCGCAGTCGCGAGAGGAATCGGTGAGCGTTACGTGGCTGCCATCAAAAAATCCGGTGCGCAGAAAGTCGTGTTGCTGTCTTCGATCGGCTCGCAACAGGCTTCAGGCACGGGCAACATTTTGACAACGCACATTTTAGAGACGATGTTTGGCAATTTGGCAATTCCCGTTGCCTTTTTGCGGGCATCGGCGTTTATGGAAAATGTAACCGTCCCAGAAACTTTAAAGAAGATTTAGGGATTTAGGGCCAGGCATGC
>DAIUJR010000021.1:0-75360 GCA_036848635.1 Nodosilinea sp. CTOTU7336 | reverse complement strand
ATAGGGCTGGCTGAAAGGCTTTACATCAGCCAGTTTCGGACATGATGGGTTCATTGACTCAGCTCATGTCCGTTTTTCTTGGAGTCCTTCAACCGGACACAGAACTTCCCACTGCCCAGTTGATTAGACAGCCTCAGTTTTGCCTGAACCCGGCCCCGTACCCAAACCACGGCGTTTTACTTAAACCCAACTGCCGCCTGCCACACAAACGCTAGCAGTAGAAAAAACACCGGAATAATCGGCAGTACATCCACCAGGGGGTCAAACAGCGAGTAAGCTTCGGGCAGATTTGCCAGCAGCAATGCGACTTCCATTGATGATAAATCCTCTCGGTACACAGCCAAATGAGCCGCACCCAAACGTTAGAGCAGAGCGTTACCGAAGCAATGCCCTGATTTTCAAGCTGGATTTGGCCAGATTTTGTAGCATTTTATCATGCTGGGGGGGCTTCAGGCGAAGGGGCCGACGGGTTTGGCGCCAGCCACACCGCAAACTCCTGGGGGAACCGATTAGCCAAAATAGCGGCCCGAATGCGCTGGGTAAACCGCACTAGCTCGGTGATGTTGTGGATCGAGATCAGGGTAAAGGCCAACATCTCTTGACTGTGGATCAGGTGGCAGAGGTAGGCGCGGGTAAACCGCTGGCAGGTGTAGCAGGGGCAGGTGGCATCCAGCGGCGTATAGTCGCGGCGAAAGCGGCTGTTCTTCAGGTTCCAGCGTTCGCCCGCTACTAGGGCTGCCCCGTGGCGGGCCAGCCGGGTGGGGATGACGCAGTCAAACAAATCGACCCCGGCGGCGATCGCCTGGGCCATTTCTCGGTAGGTGCCAACCCCCATCAGGTAGCGGGGCTTGTGGTCGGGCAGGCAGGGGGCGGTGGCCTGCACAATGGCTTCGATTAGCTCGGGCGGTTCCCCCACGCTGACGCCGCCAATGGCGTACCCCAACAGGTCAAGCTCAGCCAGCTGGCGGGCCGCCTGCTGCCGCAGATCGGGATAAACACCCCCCTGCACAATGCCAAACAGGGCCTGGTCGGGTCGCTGGTGAGCGGCCACGCAGCGGGTTAGCCAGCGACCGGTGCGCTCGGTGGCCGCCTGCACCGCCTCTCGGCTACAGGGGTAGGGGGGGCATTCGTCAAAGGCCATAATCACATCCGCCCCCAGGGCGTTTTGGATCTGGATGGAGGTCTCGGGCTGCATGTTGATCACCCGACCATCCTTGGGTGACTTAAAGGTGACGCCGGCTTCGGTAATGGTGCGCATCTGGCTCAGGCTAAACACCTGGAAGCCTCCGGAGTCGGTAAGCATGGGGCCATCCCAGCCCATAAACCGATGCAGCCCTCCGGCCTCGGCTACAATGTCTTCCCCCGGCTGTAGGTGCAGGTGGTAGGTATTCGCCAGCACCATCTGCGCCCCGGTGGCGGCCAGCTGGTCAGGGGTCACGGTTTTGACGTTGGCCAGGGTGCCCACGGGCATAAACCGGGGGGTTTGCACTGGCCCGTGGGGGGTGTAAAAGGTGCCCGCCCTGGCCTGGGTGTAGCTACACTGGGCTTCGCGGTGAAATGAAAAGGCCTGGGTCAAGGGAAAAAATGCGTGGCAAGCGTGTTACATCATAGCAGGCCTTAGATCGTGCCCATGACCGAGAAGCTGGGTTTCTGCTAGATCAGCACAGCTCGGGGCCGATAAGCCCAAAAACCCGATTTCTAAGCCGCCCACCGCCGGTAGCGTTTTGGCGATCAGACCCCAGGGTTTTTCCAACAACCCTGGGGTCTGGGACCTACAGGCATCTATTCATCCAGCATCAAGCGTTGCACTGTCAACGGCATTAGCCTATTTTCAGCCTCCACAAACGATTGATAGGCCCTGGCTCCGCCTGCCTGCTGCTGGATCTCGCTAAACCGTGGCAACGTCCCTCGCCGCAATTCTAGATACTCTGGATAGCTTGAAAACTCCCAATCTTCTGGCCGTTGCACCAAACCCGCCTTGACCGGGTTCAGATGAATGTAGCGGGACAGATTCAGCAAGTACTCCTGCCGATTCACGTGGATGGATTGGAAGGGTCCCTGAAAGAGCGCTCCACATCGTTGCAGCCGCTTGTTGATGGCCTTGGTATACGACAACGAAAGCCGCCCCATTTTTTCGGATAGGTCATCCCCACGTAGGCAAATGAGAAAGTGATAATGGTTTGGCATCAGGCAATAGGCTATTACATCCACGGTCGCTGCAGCCACGTGGTGGCGAAACTGACGCAAAAAGAAGAGGTAGTTGTCTGTCTCGAAGAAGATGGTTTGGCGATTATGGCCCCGGTTGTAGAGATGGTAGTAGTGCCCAGGCGAGAAATTTATCCTGCGGCGCGGCATAGCCAATTTCGAGTAAGAAAACTTAAGTCTAGGGTTCCCCAGGGCAGATCCCAGGGTTCTTTGAGAACCCTCAGGGTTGTTTCTTGTTGTTGAGAGGAAAATGAGGTGGTCTAAGTTACGGATAACTAATCCAATCGTGACTTAGACCATGAACCTCATAGAACAATTGAAGCAAATTCCTGACCCTCGTGGTCGCCATGGGCAACGCTATCCCTTCTGGGTGTTGCTTTTACTCGCCTTACTCGGCAGTCTGTGCGGCTACCGAGGGTATCGTCCTTTAGCGGCCTTTTGTCGCAAGAATGCTGATGAGATCCAACAGGTGATCGCCTTGGACATCTCCATTCCCACCCCCTGCATGTCTACCTTTCGCCGATTATTTTTGCAGGTCAGCGACCAAGCGTTGGCCGCCGTCTTTCATCAGTGGTGCCTGAGCTTTATGCGACCGAGTCCCGGCAGTTGGGTGGGGGGGATGGTAAGAGCATTCGGTGTACCCGCAATGCCAACGGCACCAACTACATCAGTACGGTGACGTTGTTTACTCATGGTTCTGGTTGCGTGATAGCATTCGCCTTGTTGGAGAACGCCAAAGCTAGTGAAATCGGCGTTATTCGGGACTGCATCGAGGCCTATGCCGATATCCCCGAGTTGCCGTTCACCTTGGATGCCCTCCACTGTCAAAAGGCGACCGTGGCTCAGATTGTGAGCCAACAGCAGCACTACCTGATTGCCGTGAAAGGGAATCAGAAGAAGCTCTATCGAGTGCTCACCGATTGGGTGGCCACGCAACCGCCAATCGACACTGATGAGAACGACGATTTCAGTCATGGTCGCAGGGTCACCCGTACCGTCTCCACCTTCTCGATGCCCCCTGAACTTCAAGCCGAGTGGCCCAACAGTCAGCAGGTTCTCCAGGTCACCCGCGCTGGCATTCGCGACGGCGAATCGTTCTGCCATCAGTCGCTGTACCTCACCGACCACACCCTCAGTGCCCATGACTTACGGCCTCGGGTGCAAGGTCATTGGGAGATTGAAAATCGCCTCCACTGGGTGCGTGATGTCACGTTTCTAGAAGATGACCCACCTCGCTTGGGAGGGAGGGCTCCGGTGAATTGGGCCATCCTCAACTGCTGGCTCATTAACCTCTGCCGGGGGTTGGGCGGCACCACTATCCCAGAGGGCGTGCGCGACCTCACCAACCGAATTGGCAAGGTCTTTGAACTCCTCTCCTTTGGTTTTTCCTCTGCTTAAAATGAATCAACCCTGGGGGTTCTTGAAGAACCCCGGGATCTGGGCTCAGGCTGGCAAAGTGTTGCTGTAACTGCTTCACCAGCCGATCCATATCAGGATAGAAGTCGCCCTTTGTGCGGATCGTGGCGGCGTTGCGATAGGCCAGGGCCTGCAGGCTGTCGGGCAGTTGATTGAGGCGGGGTAGTTTAGCCCCCTGCACCAGCAGCGGAATCACTAGAATATCGCGGGTCAGGGCCGATTCAATTTCGATGCGTACCCAGTCGGCGGGGTTATCGATGCGGCGGTGGCCGTCGCTGTCAGCGGTGCTGAGCCAGCCGGGGCCAATGATGGCAATCAGCACCTGGCACTGCTGCACCTCGCGCCTGAGAAAGCCGCGAAAGTCGATGCCATAAGGGATGGTATCGACATCGAAAAAGATGTTGGGCTTGCCAAAGTTGGCCTTCAGGCGTTCGAAAATGTGGTGGGCAACGTCTTCGCTATCGCTGCGGCGGTAGGAGATGAAAATCTTCGGCATGGCTCTCGGCGTGGGCTGTCTTTTATTAAAGCCTGGTTTGCCGATGGGGGGTAGGTAGTGGGGTCAATCGGTTAAACAATAGGCAGGGCGAACTTTGCTGGCAGATAAATCATCGAAGGGAAACTGGATCAAGACAACTTTACCCTTCATAGCTCACGGGTTGCCCGTCTTCGAGGGTGTAGATGTCTTCCTCTGGATCGTGTAAAAAAGCAAAGCTGGGATTGCTGGAGATGGCATCTAACCAGGCTTGCTCGTCCAGGTCATCTTCGTCTGGCATCAGCAGAATTACCCGTACCCGCCCCGGTTTAGCTTGAGGAAGAGACTGATCCAGCTGAATCTGTCCTTCAGCGGTCAGAATACCTGTAGCTTCGATGGCGCGCATAGCTGAAGTCGCAAAAATTGATTGATCGTATTGTATCCAGTTTCAAGTCGAGAGACGTTACTGCATCTGGCTGCTAGGCTCAGTTCGAGCGCATTGCAAAAGCTATCCAGGCAATCCCATAGTGCATTGTAGTAGAATCGGCATCCTCACTGAACTGGTCAAGCTCGACCAGTGAACGGACGATTTATACGTGCTGGCCGGAGAGAGCCTCAACTTTGAGATCAACCCATCTGGAGGGTATGAGCCATGACAACCGCCAATTTTAACCTCATGACTCTCGACGAGTTACGCCGGTACGTCTTGGCCCATCGCGAAGACACCCATGCCTTTCAGGTCTATGTCGATCGTTCAAAAGCCTCAGGGCGCATGATTACGATCAATCCAGGTGATCCCAGTTGGGAAGACACCCTAGCGCAAAAGATTCAGCAAGCTACCTTGGGCGAGGCGGAGTCAAATTAGCGCCCAGCTAAACCAGACAGAATCCGGGTCTCTGCGGGAAGGGGCGATCAATCTTGGCGCTGGCCCAACAACCCGGGTTCTAAAGATCCGGGATCTCACAGCCTTCTGGCTCATCGGTGGGCTGAAGGCCCAACAGCTGGGACTTTTCTAGCAGCTCAATGCGCCGCTTGACCTGGTTCGCTTGGATCGGGCGGTCAGCCAGCCCATAGCCAAACTGAGCCTGCCGCAACTGAGGCAGGGCCGCCTCGATATTATTTTGAATCACGTCTAGTTCCCCCAGCCCTTCTAGGGCAATGGCCTGCCAGAGAACATTGTCGTTGCCGGTGGCCAGGGTCAGCGCCTGGGTGTAGTGCTCGGCAGCCAGGGTATTGAGGCCCGAAAAGCTGTAGAGATCCCCCAGGGCCAGGTAGAGGGTGTCGCTGGGGGCGATCGCCAGCTGGACGGCCAGGGTGGCAATGGCGGCATCCAGCATTTGGTAGGCCAGGTACACATCCGCCGTGGCCAGGGCCTTTTGTTCGGGGGAAAGCGGGGCCGAGGTCACCGCCGCTAAGTCGGCCTGGAGCCGCGATCGCGTTTCGGCAAACAGCACCGCAAACCCGGCGGCGGCGCAGCCGGGGTCTAGATCCGACGACACCCCCTGGTCGGTAATCACCTCCACCGAGTAAAACGCTTCTGGCCGCAGGGGAGGATTACCCCCATAGACCAGCGTAGTGTCAGCGGTGGTGGTTTCCCACAGGATGCGCTGTCTGCCGCCGTTGGCATCTTGCCACTGCCACAGCCGCACGGTGTAGGTTGTGGCCTCCGCCACCGGATGCCAGCGAATGGTGAACTGGTCGCTAACTTGAAAGGTATTGCGGGGGGTAATCATGTAGGGCAGGGCGGCATTGAGCCCGCCACTCAGCCGCCCCACCCGCACCCCGCCACCCTTTTGGCGATTGGGGGCGCGCCCGCCCCGGTTCTCTCGCCCGCCAAAGAGAAAATCAAAAACACCCGCCTGGGCGGGGGGCACCGTCCCCAGCAGGCTAACGCTCAGCAAAACTAGGATTAGACCCGTCATCCAGAGGGGCCGACGGGGGGGCTGGAGATTCAACCGCGGGGGGAAAGTCATGGACAGAGGCAGACGATATTTTTAAGGATGACAGCGTTAGGGATTGCGAACGCGACGGCTCAGGTAGGCTACCAGGCCAGCAGTGCCCAGCCCGGCCAGCAGCGGCGGCACCAGGGGCAGCCAACTGCCCCAAAGTACCAGCGCGCCATAGCCCAGACTGACCAGCAGCACTATGGCCCCCAACCCGCCCAGACCCAGGGCCAGGGGCCGTACCAACTGCCGTGCCACCAGCCCCCCGACTATGGCCCACAGGCCAATCCACAGGGTTTCGGCCCACACTGGCCACCACCGCATTAGGGGACGGCCATCCAGGGCGGCGCTGGTGAGTTGGCTAATCATTTGGCCATGCACCACGACCCCGGTCAGCTCGCCCAGGGGGGTATTGTACGAGTCGGCATTGCGGTCGGTGAGGTCTTTATAGCCGATTAAGACAATTCGTCCTTTAATTAACCCCGGGTCAACCTGGCCGGTCATTAGGGCTTGGAGAGTAACCTGGGGGGCAAACTGGTTGGCATCGCCGCGATGCTGACGGTAGTTAACCAGGGTTTGGTAACCGCTAAAGTCATCTCGGTTTCGGGGGGTGTAGCCGCCGGTTTGGCTGGTCAAAATGCCCCCGGCCCAGAGTTGGGGCACCCGCACCGGGCCCAGGGCCATATCCTGCACGCCGCCGTTGGCGAGGAAGGGATCGGTGTAGCCTACCCCCTGACCCTGGAGGTAGAACTGGGCTAGCCGCAGGCTAAAGGCATCGGCGGTGTCGCAATCGGGCGGATCGGCCTCGTGCTTGAGGTAGTGGCGACGCACGAAGTTGTTGGCGTCTACCGTAAAGTCATTGAACCCGACCTGGGGGCTGGGCAGTTCGGGGGGCTGCTCGACCCCAGGAGAGTCTTGGTAGGCGGCTTTGCAGATACCAAATACGTTATCGCTCTGGCGCAGTTGCTCCGCTAGGGCCGGGCTGGCGGCAAAATCTCGGAAAAAGTCAAGCCCAATAGCCGCTGGCTCCTGGGCGGCTAAAATCTCCAGCACCTCAGCCAGTGCCCCATCGGGGATGGTGCCCAACCCAGCCGGGTAGCGCCCCTGCTTCACCTGCTGCCGCAGCCAAGCGCCGCTGGCTTCATCCACCGCGACGATTAGCAGGCGAGGGTCTTGGGGTTCGCTGGGTCGCCAGCCCATCAGCCCGTCATAGGCCGCCAGTTCCAGGGGCTGTAGCCCCCCGAAAAGGCGCAGGGCAAACACGCCCAGGGTAACGGCGGCACCCGACACCCCCACCGAGCGGCGTTTCACCCGACGGAACGGCAGCTGGCCACTAGCGGTAATATAGTCGAGCTGGGTGGCCGTGGGGGCCGGAACTTTGCCCTCGGCCTGCCCCAGCCAGGTGTTGGCCTGGTCGAGGGCTTTGCCCCGTAGTAGCAGGCTGTCGTCGCGGCTGGCACTATCCCATTCCAGCGCTCGCACCAGCAGCCGGGTGTGGCGGGCCACGTGGTCGGCATCGCTTTCTAAAATGCGGTACAGCTCACCAAAATTTGAGGAGAAATCCCCCTCCTGATCCTGGAAATCGACAATCGGGCCAGGGGCCAGGAAGGGGGGTAGATTAACCCCGGTTACCGGGCCATTGGCTACCCCGATGATGCGCTTATGGAGGGCCAGGGCGGCGTCTAGATCCGCCAGGCAGTGAGGGTTCTTGAGGGCCTGGGGAGACAGGATGACTAAACCGTTTTGGGCATTCTCTAGGGCTTCACGGGCCGCCGACTGGCTTTCTTGACCCGATGACGTATCGAGCGTTCCCCCCTGACCAGCGGGCTCGAACCAGGTGCTCTTACCCTGAAGTTGCAGGGTGTTATTGAGGCGGCGGGCAAAGTCTAAATCCGCCGGGTCAGCGATTAGAAACACGTCCAGGGTCTGGGTGGCGGGTTGGGCCAGGCTCTCGGCCACAAATTTGGCCTGAATCGCCACGGGCTGGTAGCGCTGGCGCTGCTGGGCGGTTTTCAGCCAGTCTTGGTAGGCGCGTCGTTCGGCCCCCCGCAGCAGCAGGCTGGGGTTATACCGCTGGCGTTCCCATTTGAGGGCCTGCACCAGCAGTCGCTTATGGGTTTGAAAGTAGGCGGCATCCTGCCGCAGGGCGGCGATTAGCTCCCGGCTGCCGGGGTGGTTAAGGAGATCGCCGGAGGCAGTACTGAGGTCGATGCAGTGCACATTTTGCAGGGTCGGGGGCAGGACGGCAGCCTCAATAGGCTCAGTCAAAACCGGGATAATCCGCTTGTTCAGGCGCGTAGCATAGGCCAGATCATCTAGGCCATGGGCGGCCTGTGGCCCCTGGGCCGACAGCAAAAAGACAACGGTGTCGGCCCCCTCAATGCCCTGGGCAATGGCCTCAGGGATGCGATCGCCCAGGGCCAAATCCTGTCCTCGCTCCCAAACCGTAAACCCAGCCCGCATGAGCAACTGCCGTACCCTGTAGCTGAGGCTAGCTCTGTCCTGATAGGGATGATTGGGCTGGGCGAGGTCGGCGGAACGGCGCTTGAGGCCGCCCTCGGCTTCGGCGTGCCACAGAAACACCTGACAGAGCTGATTATCGGCATGTTTGGTGCTAGCGGCAATGAACTCGCTGTGCAGGTCGGTGGGCTGACAAAATGGCGGATTGGTCTCAAACGCCTGCCTGAGCCAGGTTTCGGCGGCCTCACGGCTGGCCCCGCTGAGCAACAGTCGAGGCTGGCGCTGGTTCTGATGCCACACCAGGGCCTGCACCAGGGTTTGGGTGTGCTGGTGGACGTAGGTTTTTTGATTCTCCAGGGTTTGCACTAGCTGGGCCAGGGCCTGGTCGGGGTCGTCAAGGCCATCGCGAAAGTTGATCCAGTTGAGCTTGGCCAGGGCGGGGTGCAGATTGCGCGAGGCGGAGTGGAGGCCCCGATTCTGGTAGTCTACCCAGTCGGCGTCGGTGCCCTGGGGGTGTCGACGCTGCCAGGTGGCGTGGGAAATTTCCTCCACATGCATGATGGGGATAATCCGCTTGTGGAAGCGCAGCGCCTGGTCGAGTTCTTCGGCACAGTGGCGCGAGTTCACCGAGTGGGGACTAAGAATAAAGATCAGGTTGTGCACCTGTTCAATGCTGCGGTCGATGTGGGTCTGGTAGTTGACCGCGAAGGGAATATCGGTTTGGTCAATCCAAACCCGGTAGCCCAGGGCGGTTAGCTGCTGGTAGAGGGAGATCGCAAACGCCTTGCTATCGGGCCGACCATAGGAAATAAACGCATCTTTTAACGGGGGCATGGCTAGAACCGATAGCGAATATCAAAATATACCCTCAGGCCCGAGGGTCGATCGCTGGCGAGTTCGTTCAGGGTAATCAGCGGTACCCCCAGGTCAAGGCGAGCGTTGAAATTCTCGAACGGGTTAACCTCAACCCCCAGCCCCGTGCCCGCTAGCAGGTTTTGGCGGGTCGCTTGAAAGGTCGAGTCGCTGGCCCATACGTAGCCCAGGTCAAAAAAGGGATTGATCTGGAGCATCGGGCGGCCGCCCTCATCCCGCTGGAGGGTAATCCGATCCTCCAGCGAAAACCGCAGGCCGTTATCCCCAAATCGCTCGTTTTGGTAGTAGCCCCGCACCGACTGCGCCCCGCCCACAAAAAATTGCTCTGACCCCAGCAGGCGATCGGGGGTAAGCTGCACCCCACCCTGAATTAAAAGCTGGTGATTGGGCCCCAAGCGCTGCAGGCGCTGCACCTGGCCCAGCCAGCTAAAAAACTGGCCATCCGGCAGGGAAGCCGGGGCCACGGTGGCATCTAGAAAGCCGGTGCCCAGGCGAAACTGCGACTGCACCGCCCATAGACCGCTGGGGTCGCGGCGCAGATAGTCTTGGCCAAGGTTAAACACGCTGGTGACGGTGGGCGGCGTAATCAAGCCTCCCACCAGGGTAGACCCGTTGCGATAGCGAAACCCAGCGGAAAGGGCCAGTTCTTCTCGCAGGGTGCGAATGAGGGGCTGGCGATACTGCAATTCGTAGCTATCCGTAGTGCCGCTCAGCCCCAGCCCAAAGGTGGGATCGGTGGAGTCGGTAATCCGAAAGTTGCTGGGGGAGGCCCGCAGCAGCAGGGTGCCATCCCTGGCGTTGAGGGGCACCTGGTAGCTCAGCTCATAGGCATAGGAGCCGCCCGTGGTCGAGCGATAGGCTGCCGCCCGCAGCTGATCTCCCAGGCCCGCCAGGTTGCGGTATTCCAGGCTGGCCCCGGTGCGAAATTCCCCCACGCTGCGGGGGGATAGGGTGTCGAGGGCCAGACTGCCGGTCAGGGGGGCGGCCTCGGTCACCCGCACAATCAGGGTGCTGCCGCCGGGGGTTTGGCCCTGGCGCAGGCTGGCCTCGATGTTAGCAAACAGGGGGTCGGTCTTGAGTAACTGCAGCTGGTTTTCCAGGGTGGTTTGGTTCACCGGGGTGCTGCTGCCCAGGGCCACCCGTCGCTGCACGTAGGTAGCCAGCCGGTCGGTGCCCTCGACGCGAATCTCGTCGATTCGGCCCTCAATCACCTGAAGTTTGACCACCCCCGCCTGACTATCCTGGGGCGGCAAAACGGCCTCGGAGGTGATGTAACCCGCGTTCAGGTAAAGCTGGGTAACGGCATTGGCGGCCTTCCGCAGCTCCTCCAGGGTGAGGGTGCGCCCCTCGAAGGGCTGCACCACCTGGGCCAGCACCTCTAGACTAAACACCGTGCTGCCCTCGACCAGGATGGTGTCCACCTCAATCGTTGGCTCAGCCGCCGGGTCGAGGACAGGATTTGGCGCTGGGCCAGGGGAACTAAGATCCAGCAGGCCAGGGTCTAGCCCCCCCGGCTCCGTCTGGAATTGGCGCTCTGGAAATAGGAGTTGATCGTCAGCGGAAAACTGACTGAGGGGTACATCCCCCGGGGGTATGGCCAGCTCAGGGTAAGCAAAACCCTGGATCGCCCCCGTTACAATAATGGCTGTGGTGCACCGAATCCACATAGAAGATTAGTCTGCGGTAAATACCTAGACTACCCTAAGGTGCTTTGCCTGCCCTACCCCCCCATAGGTTCCAGGGGAAAATCATCATAGCCGCCCCGCTTAAAAGACTCTAGGGCGAGCTGGGTACGAGGGCCCATAATGCCGTCAATGGCCCCGGTGTAGAGCCCGATTTGCTGCAGGTAGGCCTGCAGCGCCTTGGTGCGATGCTGTAGGTCGTTCCACAGACCATCAACCCAGGTTTGGCCAATCCGTCGTCGCAGTTTAACCTGCTGGTGCTTCAAATCTTCCTCAGGCAGTAGGTCAAGCTGCTGGCCTACCCAATGGTCAATCTCGTCGAGCCAAAAGCTGAGCAGTGGGTCGTCGATGGAGTGGGTGAGAATATCGTTCAGCCGGTCTTCGTCTTGCTCCGAGAGACGGGGCTGTAGGGCTAAGGTGCAGTACTCAAAAATTGTGCTGTGATATCGGGCCGAGGCCTGCTTGAAAGCATCTACGATACCCCGGTCGTCGTGTAGGGGATCGTCTAGGGAAAGTGTCGCGTGGTTCATTGTCGATTTTTCCTCCTCAGGGACTGCCCCTGGGGCAGCCGCTAGTATGGGTCAGTGGGTGGCCTGTAAAAGCCCTAGCAGATCACAAAAACAGCCGCCAGCCAGGGCAAAACCCTTGGCCTGGCAACGCCTAAAGCACTTGTCCCGCCGCCAAAGCCAGCCCTGCCTGTAGAAGCCTAGGTACTCTACCGGGTGGGGCTGACGTTTACCCTGGCGGGCGCATCGCTAGGTAGTAGTGTCATTAGGTTCAAGAGTGTGACATGAGATTGAGAATTTTTTTTAGCTCCCTAGAGCATGATCGGCGTGATCGGCCAACCGAGCTGGAATTAGCGCCATAATACGTTCACTGCATCCTCCTCAATCTCTATGCCTGAAGGCCCCGAAATTCACCGCGCCGCCGACCGGCTTCACCAGGCTATGGCCCAGGAGGTCGCCACTGATGTCTTCTTTGCCTTCGAGCACCTAAAGCCGTTTGAATCTAAGCTCATCGGCGCTACCATTGTGGCCGTCAAGCCCTATGGCAAAGCCCTGGTTACCTATTTCGACAATGGGTTAGGGGTCTACAGCCATAACCAGCTTTACGGCAAATGGGTGATCTGCAAGCCCAATGCGGTTCCGGCTAGTAATCGGCAGCTCCGGTTTGCTATCCACACCCCCCAAAAATGGGCGCTGCTGTATAGCGCTTCGGATATTGAAGTTCTGGATCAGTCGGCAGTAGCCGCCCACCCCTACATCGCCAGGCTCGGCCCCGACGTGCTGGATCTGGCGGTCACCCCCGCCGCCGTTTATGCCAGAGTCACCGACCCTAGGTTTCGGCGGCGGCAGTTGGCCACCCTGCTGCTAGACCAGGGCTTTTTAGGCGGCATTGGCAACTACCTGCGCAGCGAGATCTTATATGTGGCGGGCATTGCCCCAACCCAGCGCCCCGCCGACTGCACCGAGGCCCAGCTGACCGCCTTTGCCCAGGCGGCCCTGGATTTGCCCCGGCGGTCCTACCGCCACAGCGGTGTTACCAACGACCTGGCCCTGGCGGCAGAGCTGAAGCAGCGGGGCGTTCGTCGCCGGGAGTATCGCCACTGGGTGTTTGGCCGCCAGGGTCAACCCTGCCACCGCTGCGGCGCCACCATCGCTAAGATCATGGTTGGCGGGCGGCGGTGCTACGTCTGTCCGGGGTGCCAGAGCGAGGGATGACACCTATTTCCCTGGCCCCGAACTCAGGTATTCAAAACGGGTACACGAGGGGGGTAACGATGGCCGTAATCAGCCAAAACAGCAGATTTATGGGCAGTCCTATCCGTAAATAGTCCGCGAACCGGTAGCCCCCTGGACCATACACCATCATATTAGTCTGGTAGCCAATTGGGGTGGCAAAGCTGGCCGAAGCGCCAATCATAATAGCGATCACGAAGGGCATAAAGTCAACCCCCAGGCTCTTGGCCAGGGCCAGGGCCACCGGAAACAGCAGCGCCGCCGCCGCGTTGTTAGTGACAATTTCTGTCAGTAGGGTGGTGACCCCATAAATGAGTACCAGCGCCAGCCAGGGGTTGTTGCCGGCGGGGCCAAGGACGCTATCGGCCAGGGCCGCGGCCACGCCGGTGGTTTCCATCGCTTTACCCATGCCCAGGGCGGCGGCAATCACCAGTAAGACCGGCCACTCAATGCTGGCCAGGGCTTTGTTGGGGGAACAGCAGCCGGTGACCACCATAATCACGGCGGCCAGGATGGCGGCATTGAGCATATCCATCCAGCCAAAGGTGGCCAGTACCACCATTACCACTAGCGCTGCTAGGGCCAGGGGTGCCTTTTCGTGGTTAAGGGGGGTCGAGTCGGGGACGATGCTGACCAGGTAAAAGTCTTTAGATGAGCGGTACTGGGTTTCAAAGCCGGGATGGGTCTCCAGCAGCAGGGCATCTCCAGCCCGCAGGCGAATGTCGCCGATTTTGCCGCGCAGTCGTTCGCCATTGCGAGCAGCGGCCACCACCACGGCATTGTAGCGGGTGCGAAACTCCCCTTCGCGGATGGTTTTGCCCACCAGGGGGCAGGTGTCTGACACCACTGCCTCCGTCAAACAGCGGCCTAGGCGGGGGGTATCGAGTTTAAAGACCTGATCGGTAGCAGACTGTAGGCCCCGCAGCCGATGCAGGTCTACGATGGAATCGACCGCCCCCACAAAGACGAGCTGATCATGATCCTGTAGGATTTCCTTGGGGCTAACGGCGGGCAGCAGCCCCTGACCCCGAACAATTTCCGCCAGATACAGGCCCGGCAGGTGGCGCAGCCCGGCTTGCTCTACGGTTTTACCCGAGATCGGGCTGTTGGCCGTAACCACCATTTCCAGGGTGTACTGGCGGGGGTCATCGGTGGTGCTAAAGGCCGACTTGCGGTCGGGCAGCAGCCAGCGGTGGGTCAGCAGCAGAAAGAGAGCGCCCGCGATCGCGCAGGGCAACCCGACCCAAGTAATATCCAAAAGCCCCAATCCGCTGCCGGTTTCAGCGATTAGCAAGCCGTTTACTACCAGGTTGGTGCTGGTGCCAATCAGCGTACAAATTCCTCCAAAAATAGAGGCATAGCTGAGGGGAATCATTAGCTTCGAGGGGTTGATTCTCAGTTTGCGGCACCAGTCGCTCACCACCGGAATAAACATAGCCACCACTGGGGTGTTGTTTAGAAAGGCGCTGATGCCGATAATTGGCACCATCATCCTCACCATGGCCCGGTTTTGGCTTTTAGGTAACCCCAGCACCTGCTGCGACACCCAGGCTAGGCCCCCGGTTTGCTGTAGCCCTGCCACTACCACGTAAAGCACCGCCACGGTCATCATCCCGGCGTTGCTAAAGCCCCCCAGGGCGGCTTCGGTGTCTAGCACACCGGTAATAAAGAGAACGGCCAGACCGCCTAGAAAGACGATTTCGGCGGGGAGGGCGGTGAGGGCATTGAGCAAAAAAGCCGCCACGATGGTCGCCAGGGTCAACCGGCCCTGCCAGGTCAGGGCCGCCAGGGCGGGGCTGGTGGCTAGTTGCCAAATACCCACGGCTCCTAGCCCGACTCCGACTAGCGCCAGAAAGAACCAGGGAGAAGTCGTCTTACGAGCGAACTGCCATCGTTGAGATTGCCAAAACTGCATGGTTAAAGGGTCCTTAGCGCCAGGTAGTGGGCAACGGTATTAATCTGGAAAGATCAGGAGTCAGAATTGAGGAGACAGAAGTCAGCCACTCATGCTGTTAGTCCTCCTGTCTCCTCAATTTTTTGCCCTGCCCCACATCTCGGTTCAGGCCAATACCGACTTACGACGGCACGCCGTAAATGGGGCACACCGCGGGGGTAGAGTCGTAGGTTTAGACCAGTTGTTCAACCAGAACCCTCGACTGCAAATAGGGCTGCAGGGCCTCCAGCACCTTGGCTACGCTTTCATCTAGGGTTTCTTGGTGGGTTTGGCAGTTGACTTCAGGGTTGAGGGGGGCCTCATAGGGGTCGTCAATGCCGGTAAAGCCCTTGATTTCTCCAGCCCTGGCCCGCTTGTAGAGACCCTTGACATCGCGCTGCTCACAAACGTCTAGGGGGGCGCTGACGTGGACTTCAATGAAGTCACCGATGCGATCGCGCACCTCATCGCGCACCTCGCGGTAGGGAGAAATCGCTGAAACCAGCACAATTACGCCGTTGCGAGTGAGCAGGTTAGAGACAAAACCGATCCGACGAATATTTTCATCCCGGTCTTCGCGGCTAAAGCCTAGGCCCTTGGTCAGGTTGGTGCGCACGATGTCGCCATCTAAAATTTCGAAGGCATAGCCCTCGGCCTCCAGCTTTTCGGCCACGGCCATGGTAATGGTGGATTTACCAGAACCACTCAGCCCCGTAAACCAAACGGTTGCGCCACGTTGTTTCATGAATCTTTCGCCTTTATTCAAAAATTTCAAAAATTTCAAAAATTTGCACAGTCGCCCAGCCCAGGGCAGGGAGAAAATTTCCCCCTGTCCCCGGTCAGATGGCTGAAATAGGACTATTACGCTTCCACCGGCACCTGCATGGCCCGCGCCAGTTCAGAGGCCACTTCGGGCCGAGAGAACTGCGGCGGCGGCAGTTCGCCCCGGCGCAGCATTTCCCGCACCTTGGTGCCCGACAGGTGCACCCGCTCTTCTGGCGTGCTACAGCTGGTCTTGCTGGTGGCCATTTGCTCGGTGCGGGTGCAGTAGAAGGCGTGCTCAAATTTCATCGGGATGATGCCCAGTTCCCCCGGCTGAAATTCGTCAAAAATGTACTGGGCATCGTAGGTGCCGTAGTAGTCGCCCACCCCGGCATGGTCGCGCCCCACAATAAAGTGAGTGCAGCCGTAGTTTTTGCGCACCAGGGCGTGGAAAATGGCCTCCCGCGGCCCGGCATAGCGCATGGCGGCGGGGTTGATGGCTAAAATCACGCGATCCTCAGGAAAATACTTCTCTAGGAGAATTTCGTAGCAGCGCATGCGCACATCCGCCGGAATATCATCGCTCTTGGTGGCCCCCACCAGCGGATGCAAAAACAGCCCGTCTACGGTTTCTAGGGCACATTTTTGAATGTATTCATGGGCGCGGTGAATGGGGTTGCGGGTTTGGAATCCAACGATGGTTTGCCAGCCCTTGGCCTCAAACCTGGCCCGCGACGCGGCGGGGTCAATTTGATATTGGGGAAACTGGGGATGGGGCTGCCGCTCTAGTAGCCACACCGGCCCGGCCAGGTTAATTTCCCCCTGGGCGTAGACAACTTTTACGCCAGGATGGGCCGCGTCATCGGTGCGGTAGACCTTAATCGCCTCGTGGGTTTTATCGTAGGCATACTTTTCAGTCAGCTCCAGGACGCCAATGAACTTGCCGGTGGCGTCATCCAGCCGCACCAGACTGCCGATGGAGAGCGCGTCGGCCACCGCCTGGGAAACCGGTAGCGTTACCGGAATCGACCAGGGCAGGCCGTTGGCCAAATACATGTCGTTAACTACTCGGGTATAGTCGGCCTCGCCCATAAACCCGGTCAGGGGGCTAAAGGCCCCAATAGCAATCATTTCTAGGTCAGACTGCGATCGCGCATCGAGCTGAACAACAGGCAGTATATTAGCTTGTTCAATAAAATTTTGGTACTGCTCAGAGGTGGCAATTCGATTAATCAATTGCCCACCGTGGGGAGCAATTGCAGATACAGATACGCTCAACGGGATCTCCTTTTTGCTAGTCAGCTAGAGGTTCATCTGGTCGTGAATAGGCACCCTTAAGGTCAGTCTAATAAATAAATTCCAAAGGAATTTTAAGGATTAAACCTAATTTAATGATCAGCCTTTTTTCTAGTTAAAGAATCTAGATTTTCTCAGTCAAAGTTAATATTAAAAATGGACAACACTAATTGTACTAACACTAGAAAAACCGTACTTCCTCGGAATTTCTCCTTAAGAATACTTAAAGAAGCCGTGATCTGTCGATGGCGCATCCGTATCTTCACTGATCCTTAATACTGAGTTTTGATGATCAGAATTTCAGTTAAATTTTAGCTAGAACGACAAAATCTTCCGGATTAAGTCATCTGGCTGAGGCGACGATTCAGGCTGGTCAAAGGTTGCAGGGCTCCGGTTTCGGTGTTACTGAATTCAACACTCCGGACAGATTTAGGCGGCTATGGCACCAGCGTAGGCGGCTATAGCCCCGTAATTTAGGAGGGTCTGGTAGTTGGGGTGGGATTTATCAAAGTTGGCTCCAGGTCGAACATGGCGGTCAGTAGGTCGAGAAGATACTCATTCAGGGCCTGACGTTTGAAGGAGGCAATCGAGAAACGGGTGGGTTCAGTGGATTCAGCCCCCGGTTGAGTCGATAACAGTGCAGCTTTGGCCAACGTCAGGGCCATCAGACTGGCCTGGGCCTGGGAGTCGAGGGCTTCTGGGGAACGGGCTTGGCAGCCGGCTAGACCGGTAAACTGGCGGGCATCGCGGCCGATGAATTCAATTTGGAGGTGTAAAACCAGTCCAGCCTGTACGGGTGGCGTCCACTTTTCCCGCTAAAGGTAAAATCCACCACCGCAATCTGGGTGCTGTCATCCGCCGTGACCGGTTCAAGCAAGGCTTGGTTCAAGCCTTCTCGGCCCAGTCCTGCCTCAAAATGTCGCCGGTAGGTGCGCTCACCGCGGTCGCTAGGTTCACTGGCAGGCTCCGCATCAGCGCCGTTTCGCTTGGCTAGAACAATACTCCGGACAGTTTTTGATGGCCAACGGTAGAATGCGGGCTTCAGGCGTCTTCCGCAGTAAGCTGGCCAACGAGAAACCAAGGGTTTCAGCGCTTGCTCAGAAAAGTGTCCGGGCTATTGCTACATCAAAGATGAGGACGGGCGATATCTATATGTCAATCCGCGAATTGAACGCCTCTGCGATCGCCCCTTAGCCGATTGGTTGGGTAAAACCGATTTTGAATTATTTCCACTGCCAGAAGTGCAACAGTGGCGCGACCATGATCTGACGGCACTGACAGCAGGAGAAGCGATCCAAATTGAAGAAACCTTGACCCACGTCGAGGGCGAACATCATTTTATATCCTATAAGTTTCCAATTCCCCAGCTATCTGGACGGCAGTTGCTCGGTGGCATCTCGCTGGATGTGACAGAACGCAGACAGACTGAAATGGCTTTACAGAAAAGTGAAGCGCAGCTGCGACTGGCGACAGAAGGAGCCAATTTAGGGCTGTGGTATTGGGATGTGCAAAGTGACACCCTGACCTGGACAGATCAATGCAAGGCACTGTTCGGTTTGCCAGCCGATACCCCAATGTCCTATTAGGTTTTCTTAGACACTCTATATTCAGGGGATCGGCAGCGAATCGAAGCCATGCGGCCTTTATTAGAGGATGGACAACTGGCTCGTCATGAAGTCGAATATCGGGTGGTTTGGCCCGATGGCACCGTGCATTGGATTGCGGCGAGAGGGCAGGCGACCTATGACGCAGACGACCAGCCAATTTCCAGCATGGGCATCGCCTTTGATATTACCGATCGCAAACGGGCAGAATCGGCATTACAGCAGCGGGAAACTGAACTGCGCTTAGTCACCGATACCGTTCCTGCCCTAATTTCCTTTGTCGATGCAGACCAACGTTACCGATTCAACAATCGCGGTTATGAGGAATGGTTTGGTCATTCGGCAGCATCCGTTTATGGCAAAACCCTGGGGGAGGTGTTAGGTGAACCGGCCTATGCGGCCATTCAACCCTATGTCGAGCAAGTCCTGGCAGGAGAGCAAGTCACCTTTGAGAGTCTGGTGTCTTACAAAGACGGGGGCAACCGCTATATCAGCGCGACCTACGTTCCCCGGTTTGATGCTCAGAGGCAGGTAGAAGGTTTTGTGGCTCTCGTGAGTGATATTAGCGATCGCAAGCAAGCCGAAGACGCTCTGGCTGCCCAGGAGCAGCGGTATCGCTACATTTTTGATGCGGTGGGTGTTTCGATTTGGGAAGAAGATTTCTCGGCGGTCAAAGCAGTGATCGATCGGCTTAAAGCGACAGGGGTACAAGATTTTCGGCAATACTTCACCGACCATCCCGACTTTGTGCAACAGGCAATCGGCATGGTGCATCTACGGGATTGCCGAGGAAGCCAATCAGATTAAAGATGAATTTTTGGCGGTTCTGTCCCACGAACTACGATCTCCGCTCAATCCCATTCTGGGTTGGGCAAAACTGATGCAAAGCCAGACGTTTACCCCAGAGCGAACAGCACAGGCTTTAGCGACGATTGAACGCAATGCTAAACTGCAAGCTCAACTAATTGAAGATCTCCTGGATGTCTCCCGGATTCTACGCGGCAAGATGGCGTTGAATATCTGTCCCGTCAATCTGGTGACAACGATTGAAGCGGCGATCGAAACAGTAAGCTTAGCCGCAGAAAACAAAAATATTCATATTCAAACTAACCTGAATCCTGACGTAGGAACGGTATCTGGTGATGCCGCCCGCCTCCAACAAATTGTCTGGAATCTGCTCACCAATGCGGTCAAGTTTACGCCCCAGGGAGGCAAGGTTCAAGTGAGGCTCGATCGCATGAATCGCTTTGCCCAGATTCAGGTACAAGATACGGGCAAGGGCATCAGTCCCGACTTTTTACCCTACGTGTTCGACTATTTTCGACAAGAGGATGGAGCGACCACGCGCAAATTTGGTGGACTGGGACTCGGGCTGGCGATCGTCCGGCATCTGAGTGAGCAGCACGGTGGCACAGTCCAGGTAGACAGTCCAGGAGAGGGGTTGGGGTCAACCTTCACAATTCGCCTGCCGTTGCAAGCCATCCTTTCAGAACCAGTCCAAGCGCATTCACCTCTGGCTAAAACCCTGGATCTCAGCCAGTTAAAAATCCTGATCGTGGATGATGAAGCTGATATGCGTGACCTGATGCTGACGATTCTAGAGTCCTATGGGGTAGAGGTAAGCGTAGCTACATCCGCGACCGAAGCGCTGGAAACTTTGAAGCAAAGTCAGCTCGATCTGTTGATCAGTGACATTGGGATGGCGGAGATAGATGGGTACATGTTGATGCAACAAGTGAGAAGCTTACCCCCGGAACAGGGAGGAAAAATACCTGCGATCGCGCTAACCGCTTATGCCGGAGAGTATGACCAACAACAAGCGATAGCTGCTGGATTTCAACAACATATCTCTAAGCCTGTAGAACCCGAAGCACTCGTACAGGTGATCGACGCCTTAGTCAACTCGCCCCAGCGAAACCAAGAAAATTGAGTTTCTAGGATTGAATCATTTTGGGGTAAAGCCGTTCTCCAAATTGCTTCTGAGTGCTTGACGGGTGACAAGGGAACTCAACGTCATACAGCGCCAGAGTGATTTTAGTCTAGGCCTCTAGGGCCAACGCTGGATCGATGCCATGGCGTTAGGGGCCGACTGGGCGTTCCAACTGATCGCGCTCAAACCCCACAAACAGCTCTATTTTCAGCGAGGTTTCTATGCTCTATCCCTCATGCAGCAAGCTCTCTAGCTACGTTGTCACCCGTTAAGGTTGAAGATAGTCTTCTAAGCGACACCGTCGACGGCCTTGAGAATGATTCCTATCTAGGGTAGGGTGTTAAGGAGCCTTACCGTTGCTCTAGCCAACATCCATGACCCTTTCCCTTTCTCAGCAAGATTACTGGGCGCTATTTGAAGCCACCGCCGTGCCAGATTCTCAAGCAACGGCGGCTGATGAGCAGCTCACGCCCTGTCCCACACAGCTGGGGCAGGGGTATGTGAAAACCTGGTATTTGCGCCCCGGCCTTACCCTCGACATCGCCGACTACCAACTCCATCGGGATATCCTCACTCACTCGGATGACCGTGATCATCCCCTGGAATATACTTTTTATTTGTCTGACCCAGAACAGGCTGCCGCGTCTCCTATTCCCTACCACCTCTATGGCAGCGGCATGGCACCGGGCGAATTAGGGAAAGAGGTGGCGAATCGACGCAGCCATTGGGTCAGTGTGCACCTAGAGCCTGAGGTCTTTCGTGCCGTTGCCGGCTACCCAGATGGCGATCTGCCTGAGGCCCTGCGGCACTTGATTGGCGATTGCGATCGCCAATACTACATCCGTCCGGGGCAGGCAACCCCGGGAATGCAGATAGCCCTGCAGCAGATCTTGCAGTGTCCTTACCAGGGATGCACCCAGCGGATTTTTTTGGAAAGCAAAGTCTTAGAGCTGATGGCCTTAATTCTGGAGCAAGAAATTGCGGCACAAGACGGAAAACACCCGTTAGCGGGCTTAAAACCTGACGATGTCGATCGCCTCCACTGGGCCAGGGAGGTTTTGCACCAGAACTTCGACCAGCCCCTCTCTTTAGCGCAGCTTGCCCGTCAGGTAGGGCTAAACGAATGCAGCTTAAAGCAGGGCTTTCGTCAGCTCTTTGACACGACGGTCTTTAGCTACTTGCGTCGGTGCCGCATGGAGCGCGCTCGGTTACTGTTGCTGGAGGGGCGCATGAATGTCGGAGAAGCGGCCCAGGCCGTTGGCTATACCAGCCGGAGTCGATTTGCAGTGGTGTTTCGCAAAACGTTTGGGGTCAATCCTAAGGCGTTTTCAGTGCAGCGCTGGCAGTAAGTTGGGATTGTTCTACACCAAAATGCCATCTAGGGGCAGCACAAACCCCGGTAATACAAGCTCACCCGATAACTCCGTTGGGCCGTTCAAGACCTCGACGGGTTGCCCCTCGCGATAAATGTCTACCTACTGATCATAGGGGTTGAGCAACCAGCCTAACGGCATACCATTCTCCAGATATTCCTGCATCTTGGCTCGCACGGTGGTGAGATCATCAGTGGCAGAGCGCAACTCAATCACAAAATCTGGACAAAGCGGTAAAAATTGGTTGGGATCGGCGCGGAGCGCCTCTAACCGCTCTCGTTTGACCCAGGCGGCATCGGGCGATCGAATGGCACCATTTGGCAGGATAAAGCCGGTCGACGAGTCAAACCCAATGCCTGTGCCATCGGCATCCGCCCAGTTGCCTAAACGCTGAGCCAGTCTAAAGTTGCGGTTTCCCGTCTCCCATCCGGTGGGCGGCATAATAATTAGTTTCCCTTCAGCGGTGCGCTCTAGGTGCAAATCCCGATTGACCTGACAAAGCCGATAAAACTGCTCATCGCTCAGGTGAATATTTGCGGTTTCCATCTCTAAAACGAGGGGAATCATGGGCAAAACCTGTTCTAATGTGACCCAATCTTAAGGTGGGGCAGACTCTGGTAGGGCGATACCTTCGGTAAGCTTCGCTAACGCAGATATTCCGCTTTAGGCGCAAAGTATTCCGACTTGGGCGCGGTCGGCTCTATCGTCCCTTCTCTACCCTCCGCTATGCTTCTTGACAGTCATTCTCATAGAGAGGCTGGGAACCTGTGGAACTGACTCAGGTCGCTTAACCTCTTCAGAGTTCTATCTTGACGACGTGGTGTGGGGAGCAATAATGAAAAAATTTCGGGGTTTGGCGTTGATGCTGAGTGCCGTCTCGGTGCTGGTCGCGACGGTGGCCCAGGCAGAGAGTAATCCTACAGAGGTAGAGGACGCTAACCGCGTAGAAGAACCAGCCCATAGAGGCGATTCTACTTCGCCGCCTGATTCTCCAATGGTGTTATCCGAGCTTGAGCAGCCCGCTACGACGGTTGCCGAGTGGATGGCGCAGATGGAGCCGTCTGCCACCCAGGTGACGGGGGTGCAGGTAAATGCAACCGATACTGGGCTAGAGATTACCCTGGAAGCCGATGCACCCTTGGCAACGCCGTCCACGTCCGTAGTAGGGAACGCCTTGATTGCCGAAATTCCCAATGCGGTGCTGGCGCTGCCGGAGGGCGACGCTTTTGAGCAGTTTGGCCCAGCGGAGGGGATTGCCCTGGTGGCGGTGACCAGTTTGCCGGGTGGCCGAGTGCGGGTGTCGATTACGGGGACGGATGCACCACCAGAGGCTCAGGCGAGAACGGAAGCAGGGAATCTGGTGTTCGGTGTGGTGCCGGGAATGGCTCAGGTAGGGGATGCTGATGATGCGATTCAGATTGTGGTGACGGGGGAGCAGGAAGGGGGATATGTAGTCGATAACGCTACGACTGCTACTAGAACTGATACCCCGATTCGGGATGTGCCTCAATCTATTCAGGTGATTACTCAGCAAGTGCTTGAGGACCAGAATGTTACTAATTTTCAGGATGCGCTGCGTAACGTGGCGGGTGTGACTCCGATTGTAGACTTTGGGTCACCCATTGTTCGAGGCTTTAACAGCACAGTTCTGCGAGATGGACTCACAGAAGCCAGTGCTTCTGGGTTCGGTATTGACTTTCAAAGTAATATTGAACAGATCGAGATTCTGAGAGGTCCCGCCTCCGTTCTCTATGGAACAGGAGATCCGGGGGGAGCGATCAACCTTACCGAGAAACGACCCCTATTGGAACCTTTTTATGAAGTGGGAGCTACTATTGGCAACTTTGATACTTATCGGGGAAATGTGGACTTTACAGGTTCGCTCAATCCAGAAGGAACTATCCTATATCGTTTGAATGCCAGCTATGACAATTCGAATTCCTTTATTGATTTTGTTGATAGAGAAGAAGTTGCGATCTTTCCAGTTCTTAGTCTTCAACTCGATGATGATACCCTGCTCACTTTAGATGGGGGATATCGAAACGCAACAGAGCCATCGAGCCTTGTTAGCTTCTATGGGTTACCCTTATCAGGGACACTTCTTCCCAACCCGCTTGGAGAAATTCCGCGTTCTCGATTTTTAGGAGAACCGGATTTTGATCGCAGTATTCAGACCAACTGGAATATTGGGTACTTGTTAGAGCATGAATTTAATGATGATTGGTCGCTTCAGAATCGCTTTCGCTACAACTATACCTTCCTAAACGACCGCGGAATCAGCTTTGATACAGGCCTAATTGAAGACGATAATAGAACGTTTAACCGTACTGCTTTTGATACTGAAGTCACTGCGGAAACCTACACCTTACGCACCGATTTATTGGGGCAGCTTCAAACTGGAATTGTCGAACATGAAATTCTGATTGGACTAGAACTGAGGCGAGGTATTGATAATGGAATAAGTCGAAATGGAACCGAGATTTTCCCGATTGATGTCTTTGAACCTCAGTATGGAAATTTTGGAACTGATACTGAAGTCACGTTTAGCAGTATTTCTACAGGCGATAATATTGGAATTTATGCTCAGGATTTGCTGTCTATTGGCGAACAAATTAAAGTCTTGT
This sequence comes from Nodosilinea sp. CTOTU7336, assembly GCA_036848635.1. Taxonomy (GTDB): domain Bacteria; phylum Cyanobacteriota; class Cyanobacteriia; order Phormidesmidales; family Phormidesmidaceae; genus Nodosilinea. The sequence continues at coordinate 51,048 of DAIUJR010000021.1, read as the reverse complement.
TGGGTGGTCGCTTTGATGTTGCATTTAGCCGAGCTGTAGATAGATTGTTCCCCGAATTTTCAGCCATGCCAGACGCCGTCACTGGCTTTGCTCCTCGTGTGGGAGTTGTTTATCAACCAATTGAGCCAGTTTCATTGTATGCCAATTGGAGTCGCTCTTTTGTTCCGCAGTTTGGTACAGATAGAGAAAGAAATCTATTTGTACCGATCGAGGGTGAGCAGTTTGAGGTTGGTATCAAAACAGAGTTCCTGAACGGCAGGCTGGCAGCAATCCTATCGGCTTATCAGATTACTCGACAAAACGATTTCCAACCCGATCCCACTGATCCTAACTTCAGTATTCAAATTGGTGAACAACGCAGTCGAGGTATTGACTTTGACCTGAGAGGTGAACTTTTGCCTGGTCTGCGGCTAATTGCCAACTATTCTTACATCGACACTGAAATTACTGAGGATACAACAGGTTTGCAGGGAAACCAGGTGGCAAATGTACCGCGGCACAGCGGCAGTCTTTGGGCAGTCTATGAAATCCAGGAAGGTGATTTGCAAGGATTGGGAATAGGAGCGGGTGTATTTGTAGTAGGAGATAGACAGGGAAACTCTCGGAATACTTTCGAGTTGCCCAGTTACGCACTAACGAATACCTTGCTATACTATCGGCGTGATAATTGGCGAGTACAGTTGAATTTTGAGAACCTCTTTGATGCAAACTACTTCATCAATAGCTTTGCCGATAGTAGTGCAATCCCCGGTAGACCGTTTACAATTCGTGGAACAGTTTCAGTGACGTTTTAACTTTATGTTGGTGCAGCACAGAAACCAGTAACGTGACAACGTGACGTACCGACAAGTCAGGGAGGAGAAACTAAATGGGTCGTTTAAGTCAACCGATTTTAATAGCTTTCACCCTACTTTTGATCATGTCTTGTCAGCGTCTGCTGATTTCTGGTTCTCATCCTGGCTTCCACTCTGCAACGCAGCAATTGGCATCTGCTGAGTGTCGGGTTGTGCAACATCCAATGGGCGAAACTTGTGTTCCTGTTGAACCAAAGCGTGTGGTTGCACTCGACCCAGGATTTATTCTTGACCCCTTATTATCACTTGGCATTAAACCCATAGGTACAACAGCTGATTTTTGGCGAGGGACAACCTATTGGTGGGGACTATCTCCTGAAACAGTTGAAGGGATTGAAATAGTTGGTCAACCCAATCAACCTTCTCTGGAAAAGCTACTCATGATCAAACCGGATTTGATTTTAGGATTAACGGATGCTGAAGCGTATTACGCGCAACTCTCTGCGATTTCACCCACCGTCTTAATCGATTCATCTGAAATGCTCAGGCACTCCTTTAAGAGACATTGGAGAGTAATCGCACAAATAATTAGGAAAGAAGTAAAAGCAGAGAAATTGATCTCCCAATATCACCAGAAAATAGAAATTTTGAAGGCAAAGCTAAAAGGGCGATTAGCAGGGAAAAATGTTTCTGTTATCTGGTACACGGATGATAATTTTTGGGCACCCACTCCCAACGCAACTTTTTTTCAAGTTTTGAAAGATATCAATGTTAGTATAAGTCCTGCCTTCCTAGAGAAAAATTCAAGTCTTATCCCGACTTCTGGCATTCCCTTTAGTACTGAAGTGATTAGCAGATATGATGCTGACATTTTATTTATCTGCAATCCCAATCGCCAGTCTAGAGCTTTTTTGCTCAAAAACCCATTGATATCTTCGCTGAAAGCAGCCCAAGAGAAACAACTTTATGTCATTGAGTGTCTTCCATGGGGAACCAATGGGCCATCTGCTATTAATAAGCTCATTGATGAACTCTCTCAATATTTGCTCAAAGCGGCTATAAATGTGGAAGAGAACCAAGCGAATCGACTTAAAGCATTTGTACAGCGGTAACACCATTACCACTAATTTGGTCTGAGATGGCTCGTTTAAATACTTAACTCAAAGCGGAGTATTCCAGTGCTAAATCCCACCCTATTCATCTGCAAATCCTGCAACCCCGTCCACAATGACACCGTTGACTGCAACCAATCCGCTGGAGCCACTCTGCTCCAGCATCTCACTCAGCTTCAGTCCAGCGACACACCTGCCAGCGCCTTAGACATTCGCCCAGTTGACTGCCTGTGGACTTGCGATCATCCCTGCGCCGTCTCCTTCTCTGCCCCCGGCAAAGCCACCTACCTTTTCACGAATATTCCCGCTACCGCCGCACCCGACTTGTTGGCTTTCGGCACCCTCTACTGCGCCAGCAAAGCAGGCAACATTCCCGGTCAGCAAGTTCCCGAAGCCCTGCAAGACGCCAGCGTGGCAAAGATTCCGCCTGTATGTAATGATGCGAATCAGACAGAATAGATGCTTCAGCCATTGAGCAGAGCATCCAGCGGGCAAAACTCAAAGACTATCGCGATATTCCAAGAATAACGCAACCGTCTGACGCAATACAGTCCGATTTTGCTCTGAAGGGTCGGACAGAAAGCTCAAGAGTGCAAGATCTCGTTCAACTTCGATTCTAGTTCGGCGAGCCGCCTGTTCCGACTCCTCAACTCTTCGTTGCTCTTCTGCAACTCTTCGTTGCTCTTCTGCAACACTCTCAGCCTCTGCTCGTGCCTGGCGGTCTGTTTCTCGATTTCGACGGTTCCACTCAACGCCGAGATTAACCACTGCCACCAGGAGGGCTGCCACGGTGAGTCGGTTGCTCCAGAGTCGTGGGTCGGCGAGTTTGCCAAGGAGGAGGAAGTCGGTTTGATCATAGAACCTCAAAAAGGCAATGCTGATGACCAGTAAGGTAAGACTGGTGCCAGGTAAGAGGGCGAGTAGATTAATCCATCGACTCATTAGAACTAATCTTGGTCGATCTCAATTTTAATTCATCTTTGGGCATCAACTCCAAACCCCGCATCAAACTTAGCCTAGTCAAGCCAATAAAGCTGGTGACATCCCCCGTCAGCAGTTTCCTGAAGCGTTACAGTCCGCAGATGTGGCCAAAATCTCAACAGTGTAGGGAGCAATGGATGCCATTTCAAGCTGCGATCGCACTCCACGGAAACTCCGTTGAGCAGCCAAAAAAATCCGTCTAGGGCTCCTGGGGGGAGTGAGGGGGTGGGAGGGTGGGAGAGTGGATGAGTGGATGGTGGGATGGGTTATTGGATTGTCCAGTTGGAGGCGTTTTTGATCATGTTGACCAGTTGACCCAGGACTTGGTCGTAGTTGCGATAGAGGTTTCTGCCCACTTCGGCATCCAAATATTGGCATTTGACCGCAAACTCTAACCAAATTTGGGTTTCTGTCCCTTCAGTCTGGCATTCACTGATTTTTGCGACAAAAGCAGCTTGATATCGTTATTTTCGCTAAGCTGCTCCCAAATTGGCACACACTGATCGAGACGATCTTCGAATTTGATCAGCCAAAGAATAGCTTTCCTCAACCGGAAACTGTTTAGACACCTCAAGGATCTCCATAGCTGCGGCAAAAGCCACCTGATAACCTCCAAATCCCGATCACTCCTAACCAATTCCCTAGCCATCCCTCTACCCTTTCCCTACCATCTCCCCCCAAATAATTTCCATCTACCCCCTACCCATCCACCCCATGCCCCCCATCCACCAACTCCTCTGGCAATTGATTCGCTATGCCCAGCGGCTGTACTGGGTTGATACCCTGCTGTGGCTCTGCATTGCGGGGTTACCTATTCTGCCGGGGTTATTAATTCGCGAATTTTTTGACAGTCTCACCGATCGCGCTCGGCTGGATGGCTCGCCGTGGGTCTGGGTGGCGCTGCTGTTGGCAGCGGGGCTAGCGCGGGTGGTGGTGATTTTTCTGGGGCGGATCACCAAAACCCAGCATCGGTTTTTGATCAGTGCTCTAGTGCGCCACAACCTGCTGCTGGGGCTGCTCAACCGCCCTGGTGCTGAGCTAGCGACCGGCAACACCTCCCCAGGGGAAATGCTGAATTTTTTTCGCGACGACGCCAGCCAGATTGAAGACAACGTAGTAGGCACCAACGAGATTTTGGCCGAGGCGGTGTTTGCCGTGGTGTCTATGGCGCTGATGCTGAGCGTCAATGCCAGACTGACCCTGCTGGTGTTTTTGCCGCTGTGCCTGATTACAGCAGTCGTGCAACTGGCCGAGCATCGCCTCAAACGCTATCGCCAGGCCAGCCGCCAGGCCACCCAGCAGGTGACAGGGCTAATTGGCGAAATGGTGACGGCAGTGCAGGCGATTAAGGTGGCCGGGGCCGAGGCCCAAATGCTAAAAGAATTGCGCCAGCGGGGCGATCGCCGACGCCAACTGATGATCCGCGACCAGGTGTTCAGCGCCATCCTCAACTCCGGCTTTGAGAGTATTCTCAGCCTCGGCACCGGCCTAATTCTGCTGCTGGCCGCCCCCAGCCTTGGCCCCCAGGGCAACCTCACTCTGGGTGACTTTGCTCTATTTATTTATTACCTCTCTTTTGTTACCTTTTTCTTCGGCTTCCTGGGCAGCTTTCTCGCCGTTACCAAGCAGAGCGAAGTATCGTTTGAGCGCATGGGGGGCTTAGTGGGAGTAGATGGGTGGATGAATGGGCGAGTGGATGAGTCCCGCCCATTCACCCACCGACCCATCCACCCATCTACCCATCCACCCTTTACCCCTTCACCCTTCACCCCTTCACCCATCCACCCCCTCACCCATCCCCACCCCCTCTACCTCAAACCCATCCTCGGCCCCCAACCAGCCCTCCCGGCTATGCCTCAACCGCCAGCAGCCGAGGCGCTGCAAGAACTCCGGGTGGAGGGGCTGACCTACCGCTATCCCGGCAGCGGTGAGGGCATTACCGATATCAGCTTTACTCTGCCCCAGGGCAGTTTGACGGTGATTACGGGGCGGGTGGGCGCAGGTAAAACCACCCTCCTGCGGGTGCTGCTGGGGCTATTGCCGATGCAGTCGGGGGCGCTGTTTTGGAATGGCCAGCAGATTCACGACCCGGCCAATTTTCTAGTGCCGCCTCGGGCAGCCTACACGCCCCAAATTCCGCAGCTCTTTAGTACCTCGCTGCGCGAGAATCTGCTGTTGGGTCTCGATCAATTCACCCAACCCGACCGTCTCGAACAGGCAATCGTCGCCGCCGTTTTCGACCAAGACCTGGCTACCATGCCCGATGGCCTTGACACCCTGATCGGCACCCGAGGCGTGCGCCTCTCTGGCGGCCAAAAGCAGCGGGCCGCCGCCGCCCGCATGCTGCTGCGCCAGCCCGCCCTGATGGTGTTCGACGACCTCTCCAGCGCCCTCGATGTGGAGACCGAACAGCGCCTCTGGACGCAGTTGTTTGGCCCATCTACCCATCCACCCATCCACCCATCCACCCATCCACCCACCTGCCTCGTCGTCTCCCACCGCCCCGCCGTGCTCAAGCGGGCCAATCAAGTGCTCTGCTTAGAAGCGGGCAGCGTGGTTGACTGCACAATCGACCCGCCATCGATTTAATTTATGGCGTTGTTGGACATAGGTATGAATCAAGCATTCAACGTCCCTCGTAGGGACAAACGGCCGTTTGCCCCTACCCAAATTCAGGCCTGAATTCAGCAACACCTAATTTATTGACAGCAATCGCAAAGTAGCCTTCATATTGGCGTGGTTGCATAAATGGGGTGTTACGAACGGGGTAATGAGACACAAGGTTTGAGTACCACCCAAAACCTGACGCTGATGCAATACCAAGTCCGCAATTGGATCGAGTAAGCCTCGCCTGATGGCATTGTCTCGGGCGCATACACCGCCAAAATTGAAGCCTGTGGCACCGTCATGATCCAGTGGCAATCAGGCCCCGATCAGCCCGTGGTAGAAACCAAACAAGACCGCGTCAGTCAGCTTCTCAAGCAATGACCCACTAAAAACTCCGGCTACGCACCAAAAAACTCCGGCCAGGAGGCTTCTTGGCGTTTGATTCTGGCTATGCTGCCCTTACGGGTTTGCTGCATTGTTTCTTGGTATGGGTGCTTCTGGGTCGTTTTATCGGCAACTGCTGGCCACTTACCTCCGCCCGCTGCAAAGGCAGGTGCTTTGGCTGGCGCTGACGCTGTTGGGCAGCATTGGGCTAGAGGTGCTCAATCCGCAGTTGTTGCGCTATTTCATTGATGCCGCCGTCGCCGCCGCCCCGCAGCGGGTGCTGGTGTTGGTCGCCCTTGGGTTTGTAGCGATCGCACTGGTACGCCAAAGCCTGGCAATCGCCGCCACCTATTTTGGCGAAACCATCGCCTGGAGCGCCACCAACACCCTGCGCCTTGACCTGGCTCGCCATATCCTCAATCTCGACTTGACCTTTCACAAAGCCCACACTCCCGGCGAGTTGATTGAGCGCGTCGATGGCGATGTCGATGCCCTCTCCCGCTTTTTCTCTCAGTTTGTGCTTCAGGTGGTGGGCAACGGCCTGCTGGTGATAGGCATATTGGCGGTGCTCTGGTGGGAAGACTGGCGCGCCGGGCTGGGCCTCAGCCTCTTTGCCCTGGTGGCTCTGGGCGTATTGGGCCGTCTGCAAGCCCTGGCAGTGGAACCCTGGCGCACCTACCGCCAGATTAGCGCCGAGTTCTACGGCTTTGTAGCCGAATATCTCAGCGGCCTCGAAGATATACGCGCCAACGGGGCGGTCGGTTATGTGATGCAGCGGTTCTACCGCATTTTGCGCCGCTGGCTAGCGGTTTTTCACCGCGCCCGGTTCACCAGCACCCTACTCTGGGGCAGCACCGTGGGGCTGTTTACAATGGGGAATGCGCTCTCTCTTGCCCTGGGTGCCTACCTCTGGAACCGCAACGCCATCACCATCGGCACCGTCTACCTGTTATTTTACTACGCTACTCTACTGCAAGACCCCATCGAGTACATCCGTGAAGAACTCGAACAGTTTCAGCAGGCCGCCGCCAGCCTGCAACGCATTCAAGACCTGCTCAGGCACCACAGCCAACTTCGCCCCGGTGGGCAAGCGGTGCTGCCCCCAGGCCCACTGTCAGTGGAGTTTGATCGGGTGTGGTTTGGATACGAGGGAGAAGAGGGTGCAAGGTATCAGGTAAACGGTTCAAGGGAAGCAGAAAGCCAGGCCTTAAACCGCCCACCGCCCGCCGCCCACCGCCCACCGCCCACCCTTTCCAACCTCACCCTCCACCTCCCCCCCGGCCAAGTTCTTGGTCTACTGGGTCGTACCGGCAGCGGCAAAAGCACCCTGGCCCGGCTGCTGCTGCGGCTTTACGACATTCAGCGGGGCGAGATTCGGCTGGGTGGGGTCGATATTGCCCAGGTGCCTCAGGCTGAACTGCCCCACCATGTGGGGTTTGTCACCCAGGATGTGCAAATTTTTCAAACCACGGTGCGGCATAATCTGACGTTTTTTAACGCCCACATTGCCGACTCAACGATTTTGCAGACTCTGAATGATCTGGGGCTAATGCCCTGGCTAGAGATGCTGCCAGCAGGGCTAGATACGAAACTGGGGGCCGATGGCGGCGGCCTGTCGGCGGGGCAGGCGCAGCTGTTGGCCTTTGCGCGGGTGTTTCTTAAAAATCCGGGGCTGGTGGTGCTGGATGAGGCCTCGTCTCGCCTCGATCCGCTGACGGAGCAGCTGATTGAGCAGGCGGTAGATCGACTACTGGAGAATCGCACCGGCATTATCATCGCCCATCGACTGCAGACGGTGGAGCGGGCTGACCAAATTTTGATTTTGGAGCAGGGGCAGGCGGTAGAGTACGGCGATCGCACGGAGTTGGCCCACAATTCCCAGTCTCGTTTCGCGGCTCTGCTCAAGGCGGGTGCGTTACTTCCCCTGGGGTAGCGGGCTTAAGTTGACAATGCCTTGGGGTGGGGTTAGTTCGGCATAGCCGGTGGGAGAGATTGTCCACACGCGCAGCGAAGCGCCCCGCATGTCTTGCTCCCCCTGCACCTGCCGTGGGGGGCAAACACCACATAGTAGGGCACCCCAACGATTTTCTCGTTGTGAGAGATCTTCGGCACCCGCAGGTCGCAGCAGGACACTACTTCAAGCCGATACTGCGTCACCTGCTGGGCCGTGTTATCCCAACGAGCGAATGCCCTTGCCTATCCTTCAAGCCTCAACAACATGAACCAGGCCCCAGGTTTTTCAAAAACCCTGGAGTCTGGTTCAAAACTTGCTTAGCCGTCACCCGCGCAATGGCCTAAAACTGGATCCCCACGCCGCCCTGTACGGAAATGGCCATGTTGCCGCCCTGCCGGTAGGCGTCGAAGGCGAAGATCGCGTTACCAAAGGCCACCAGGTTGCTGTTAGGAAACATGTAATCAACCCCTGGTTGTAGCACAAAGGCGGTTTTATCGCCCACCGCTGAAGGGGTATCGCCGTCGCCGGTAAAGGAGGCCCCGGCCCCCAGATAAATGTCAGTATTCCAGTTCAAAGGCACATCATAGGAGACGGTGGGAACAAAGGCAAAGCTGCCGCCAAACACAAAGGCCTGCGCCCTGACCGAGACCGGAATCTGCAAGAACCGATAGCGGGCGGCAATTACCCCCTGCACACCGCTGCCCCGCCCGGTATCTTGATCGTTGGTGAGGCCGACCCCGGCCCCAATGCCCACATAGCTACCATAGGCTACCTGAGCCTCAGCGGTTCCCGGATTGAGGACGACCCCGGCAACCGTAGTAGCCACAGCCAATATTGAAGCGGCGGCTGTGTGCCCTATCCAACGCCCTAAGCTGTTCATCTGGTTACTCCTCAACTGTGCACTGTCCTGGCCGCTATCGATTAAAGTAGCTGCCCCAAGGGCGATTGAGCTGAGAACATTAGTCCTAACCCTATGGCCTGCCGATAAGCTTACTGCATGGACGAAATTTCAACACACTGAATTTTGCTGGCGGGCCAGATTGGGGGCGAAAAATCTGGCCAGGTCTGCCCAAATCGACATTGGCGGGCCTGGCCTACAGCACGATCACCCGCGAGGCCCTGAAGCAGCACATTGACGAAAAGGGTATCTCTAGCCCGTATTACGCATGCCAGCGGCAATGCCGTTGATGGTGAGCATTGCCCCCCGCAGCAGTTCTCCCTGGCTGTAGCGGGAGCGAATAATCCCCGTGGCGGCCTGGTCTTTGTACTGGCGCAGCCGCTTCAGCAGCGACACCTGCAAGAAGCCCAGGGGCACGATGGTGCCGTTGCGCAGGTAGACCGACCGCTGCAGGTCGGGGTCACTATCGAGCAGGCGCTCGTGGTCAGCAATTTGCAGCACCAGGGAACGGGTCAGATAAAATTCCTCGGCGATGGTGTCAAACAGGGTCAAAAATCGGGCGATATCATCCCCATGGCTGAGCTCGCGCACGTAGTGCTCGGCGATCTGCAAATCGACCTTGGCCAGGGTCATTTCGACCTTAGAGATGACCATTTTGAAGAAGGGCCACTTTTGGTAGAAATACTGGAGCACCTTCAGGTGTTCCTCCGGGGCTTCGTCCAGGAACTCCTTCAGGGCGGTGCCGACGCCGTACCACGAGGGCAGCAGAAAGCGGGCCTGGGTCCAGCTAAACACCCAGGGAATCGCCCGTAGACTACTGAGGTCTTTGCGCCCCCCCCGCCGGGAGGGTCGGGAGCTAATTTGCAGCTGGCTAATTTCCTGAATCGGGGTGACCTGGTGAAAAAAGTTAACCAGATCGGGCTGCTCGTAAATGAGCTGGCGATAGTGGCTGCGGGAGCGAGCCGCCAGGTTTTCCATGGTTTCGTTCCAGGGCTCAATATCGTCGAAGCTGTTGCTCAACACGCTGGCCTGAAGCACAGCCGTGGTCACGGTTTCGAGATTATAGAGGGCGAGGTCGGTGAGGTTGTACTTAGAGGCCAAGACTTCCCCCTGCTCGGTAATTTTGATGCGCCCCTTGATGCTGCGCCCCGGCTGGGCCAAAATCGCCTCGTAGGCGGGGCCACCCCCTCGCCCCACAGAGCCCCCCCGGCCATGGAAAATGCGTAGGGAGACGTCAAACCGATCGGCGGTTTCCTGGAGGGCCTGCTGGGCCTTATGAATTTCCCAGTTGCTGCTAAGAAAGCCCGAGTCTTTGTTGCTGTCAGAGTAGCCCAGCATCACCTCCTGCAGTGGCACCGCGGGCGGGGCGGCTACATCCCCGCTGGGGGTCTGAGTCGCCGCCCCCCGCAGCATATTGATGTACGGGGGAATCTCAAACAGCTGCTGCATAATCGCCGGTGCCCGTTGCAGATCCTCCACGGTTTCAAACAGTGGCACGGGCTGGATGCTGCACAGCCCGGTGGCCGGGTCATAGAGCCCGGCTTCTTTGGCCAGCAGCAGTACCTCCAGCAGGTCGCTGACGCTATGGCTCATGCTAATCACGTAGCTGAAGCAGATGTCGGGGCCAAACTCCTGGTGCAGCTGGCGCACCATGCGCAGAGTGGCGACGGTTTCGCAGGTTTTTTCGGTGAAGGGTAGCTCGCTAGGAATCAGCGGTCGCCGGGTTTTGAGTTCGGCCACCAGCCAGGTGATTTTTTCGGCCTCGGGCAGCTCGTTATAGGGCTGGGGCAGAACCTGCAAATACTGGGCAATTTCATCGAGGGCGTCGGAGTGGCGCGAGCTTTCCTGGCGCAGGTCGAGCTGGGCCAGGTTAAAACCAAAAATTTCGGCCTGGCAAATCAGCGTATCGAGGTCGTGGGAGTTGAGGCCGGTGGCCTGGAGGTTACGCTGAATCAGCCGCAGCTCGGCTAAAAACTCGTCGCCGTAGCGATAGATGGGCACTGCGTTTTGATCGATGAACTGATCCGCAAAGGGGTCGCCCTTATAGAGGCGCAGGCTGCGATCGCGGGTATTCTCCAGCCGCTGCTTGATGTAGGCCAGCTTCAGCCGATAAGGCTCCTGGCGGTAGCGAATCGCCAACTGGTCGTACACGTCGGGCATTTTAACCTGGTCTTGCTCCAGGGATTCCAGCAGCTCAGGCAGCACCTCACTCCAGTGCAGAGAAAGGCTGAGCAGCTCGGTGAGCCGGTCGATGGAGACGATGTATTTACCTACCACCAGGTTGCGTTGGTAGCAGGCGGTTTTCCAGGTCACCTCGGGGGTCACCGAGGGGTTGCCGTCGCGGTCGGCCCCCACCCAAGAGCCAAATCGACAAAACCGATGGCGGGGCGGGTCAAGCTCCGCAAAGGTGGTGGCAATGGCCCGCTCAAACCGCTGATAGAACTGCGGCAGGGCATCGAACAGCACCACCTGGAAGTAGTGCAGTGTGTAGTCGACTTCATCCAGCACCGAGGGCTTAAACTGGTGCAGCTCGTCGGTGCGCCACCAGAGGCGAATTTCTTCGGTCAGCTGCTCCTTCAGGGCCTCAATTTCCCAGGAGGAGTTGAGGCCGAGGGACTGGGCACTTTCTTCAGCTTGATCCATCTGGCGCAGGATGTTGGCAATGCGGCGCTGCTTGTCACGAATGGTGTGGCGCACAATTTCGGTGGGGTGGGCGGTAAACACCAGGCGCACATCAAGCTGGTCGATCAGGTTTTGAATCAGCTGGGGGGGCACATTCAGCCGCTTCAGAGTGGGAAACAGCCAGTGAAAGGTGCCCGCCTCTTTGCGCGGGGTGGGAGAATCGGCCACGCTGCGGTGCAGCAGATCGGCCTGGAACAGGTGGCCAGTGGGGTTGGTTACCGTGCCCTGGGCCCCTTCGCCAAGGGCGGCTGAATCAAAGCGGTTCTGGTTAATCCGCTGGGCCAGCTCAGAATTTTCGTAGGCGGCGCGATACTGCTGCTGCTGCCCCCGCTGCTCGTAGTGTTGCTCCACGATGTTAATCAGCTGAAAGTAGAGGGCAAAGGCCCGAGAAGCTCGAATCGCATCCTCTAAATCCAGCGCCTCAACCACGTCGACCACGGCTTTGACCCGAGCCTCGTCAGTGGTAGGGGCCTGACCTTCGGGAGAACACATGCGCCGCAGCTGCTGCAACAGCTTGAGGAGCTCTGGCCCGCAGGCATGTTCGAGCACGTTCTCCCAGAGATCCTCGATCACCCGCAGCCGGTGGCGCAAAAACAAATCCTGGGTTGAGGGCGGGGTGGGCATGGGCTCTGCCGGAGCCGCCTCATAGGGCTGGGCCGTGGGCAGGGGGTTCCCTGAGGGATGCAGCGTTGAACTCATGGGCCTAGCAAAGAGAGAACAGCAATATCGCAAAGATTCTATAGGATTACTCGCAGTTGAAGAAGTTTCTCGAGATCAACTCGCGGAAATTGTTACAGCCCGTTGAGTACCGAGAGCCGCCGTTACGCCCCGTCATCCGCTTTTGGAATGCTCCCCGCGCCTCCCGAAATTCGCCCCCCGAGTTGCCCTCCAATTCGCCCAGGGAAATTACCGACCATGACCGCCGGGGGCAACCGTTTTCAGGTCAACTCAAGTGATCTATCACACTGGCCCCAACGCCAATCAGAGTATTCCAGGGAATAAATCATCCAGCTGATGGCCCTCTCCCCCTTTCCCAATCCCAAGTTTGGGAAAGGCCAGTCTCAAAGGCCCTCTCCCAAACCTGGGATTGGGATTTAGGGATTGGCTAGAATTAAAGGATGAGAGATAGCCTAGCACTGGATAACGTATTCATTGGACTAGTCGAAGACTACTGCTCATCCGCTGATGTCAGGGGCGATATGTTGAGATTGGGCAACCGTTCCCCTTGAAATATTTGCTCGCTCACCAGGCCTACCTGGGTTAACCCGTGAGCTAGCACTCTAGCAGCTAAAAGGCCTAGCAAAAGCGGCGGCACTAGCCCTCCAACTAAAATTTCCGGCGGCACCGGAGTCAGCCGCTGGGGCCGTGCCCCGGTCAGTGGAGAAGAGGCATCACGGGTAGACATTGGCATGGTGCTTGGCAAGGTAACGACTCAGTCCACTCAATCACTATCATAGCGACTTGCCCTAGCGGGTGCCGGGGGTAAATCGGGGCAGCAGGGTATCAAGTCTTAAAGATTTGAACCAATTCTACGGTCTGCGGTATGCTTCACTGCTAGGTCGATGCCTCCGCTGGGATCGGTGATCATGCCTGCCGATTCCTGATTTTGAACTCGGGACCTGTAATCTGGCTCAAACAGCTTTAATTAACCGTCATGGTTACCGTCATGCTGGCGTCAGATCACTAATATATTTAGAAGAGCGGCTCGGTGAGTTGTTAACTAAAGCAACGGTAATGGCTCACCGGCGACCGGGTTACTAGTTTACGATCGTCTTTCTGGTTAATAAAAAGCTTAACCCACAGTTATGCCAGCCCCTCGATCTAACTTATCTGCAACTACCAGGCCTTCAGGGACTGAGGTTTTAGACTGGCTAAAAACCAGCATGGGCGTACCGGCGGCGGCGTTACATACCAAGCTGCGGGGAAATATTCTCCATGTGCTATGCGAAACCGCAGCCCCCCTTGATCAATCGGCCGTGCTGCTGAAGCTAGTGAGGGCCCTGCTGGATTCAGACGATGACTCGCGGCTACAGCAGAACTATCCCCAGGTTTATCAGCTCTATCTCTACAGCCGACTCACCGGTGACGCGACCCCCGACTGGACCGCGCCTATCTACCTCAATCGCCTAGAGCGCCACCTGGCCCAGCTCGTGCTCGAAAACCAGGATGAAGCCGACGTGAAAGCCGCTCAATCGCTGCTGGAGCGCTACACCGAGACGCACCCCGACCTACGTCGCCAGGGTCACAGTGGCAGCGGTGCCATCGTGCTATCGAACCTCAGCCTGGCCCGCAAGGGCGACCCCGAGGCCATTGCCTGGTACCTTAGCGAAACCCTCAGTGCCTTAGATGTAGGGGTTTGGGTTAGCATTAAGGCGATTCCGGGGACGGCCCACCTGCACCGTTTGGCCACCGCCGCCGGGGAGGTCACGACTGAAGAGTTGGAGGCTAGGGCGCCTAGCCCCGCCCCGCTAGCGGCGACCGTAGACGATACAACGATCCCCCGGCTATGGATTTTATGTGAAGCCGCCTACAGCCCCGACCCTTCGCTGATTGCCCGGCCCACGGCGGAACGGCTGCGCCAGCTGCAGCTCACCCAGTTTAGGGATGCGGTGCTAGTGCTGCAGGTGCGGGGGGAAGGCCAGCCCGACTGGAGCCTGCGCATTGACCTCACCCCGCCGGAGGAAATGCTGCGGGAGTGGGCGCGCTGGGGCGACGCCGACGCGATCCAGCGACTGCTGACGGCGGCTCTAGCCGAGCAATACGTTGAGGTGGAAACCCAGCTTGCTAACGCCACCCTGCACCTCACCTGTTGTTCCCCGATCGGTAACCTTCATCTCGATGCTCCGGTTGACCGAGATGCTGACTCTGGTGCCGACGGTAGCCATGCTAACGGCAATGGCGCTGGGGAAGGCGAGTCTAACGATGGCTCAGGCCCCAGTCAGCTGGTGGAAGCCATTGCCGCCATCCTTGAGGATCTGGCCCCTCAGGGCCTTCACCGGGCGGTCATCTATGGCCAGCCGCGGCACCAGAGCGCCCCTGCCTGGGTGCACTACCTAGACCTGCCTGCGGCCCAGCATCGCGACCTAGCCGACCCCCCTGAGTATTTAGGCCAAACCGGCGACCTCCCGGCGATTGCCTTTTTGCTGACTCGCCAGCTCAACCCCAACCTCGATGATCGACTGGCCACCGGGGGGCTGCGGGTGCAGCTGCTGGTGCGTGATCAGCTCCTCCACATCATGGTGGATAGCCCGTTGCTCCCCCATCGTCGTCTGGTGGTGCCGGTGGTTAAGGAGTATTTACTCGCCCTTAGCCCGGTCGGGGTGGAGGGTATTCGCATTTACGGGCGGCGGTCGGGGCAGGCCCAGCCCGCCTGGAGCTATGGCCAGGATTTCTTGACCCGCAGCCGCCTGGTGCCCGAGTCTACCCCCGAATTTACCGCCTCCGATGCCTACGTCAACGAGCTGCTGGTACGACCCGACCAGCCCGTCACCCAGGCTGACCTGGCGGTGCCCACTGACCCACCCACCCTAGGGGCCTGGGGTCAGGATCTGCTGGCCCGGTGGCAGGGATGGCTAGTGCGATCACACCTCTTTGCCAGCCCCGACAGCGACAGTCAGCTGGAGCTGGGCACCGACCCGGCCCAGGCCGAAGGCATTAAGATCGCCATGGTTTGGGGGGCTGTGGGCCTGCTGGTTGCCCTGCAACTCGACTGGGTGCTGGGGCAGGTACTCAGCCCTCCCACCAATGCGGCCAGCGCCGAGCCCATTGCTACCCCCGCCACCCCCGCCCCCAGCAGCAGCTTTGAGGAATCTCTATCGAACCTCCAATGGCCTAACCCCGGCAGCGGTGTTGCCGTTGGCGAAGAGGCGTTCGTCGGGGCTGAGGCTGACCCAGCGGCTCCGGATAGTGACCTGGCCACCAGTCCCAGCCAGCCTATCGTGGCCCTTGATGACTTGGTGGCCAATTCCCCATTTCCCACCTTCAACAGCCAGCAGCTCGACGAGAAGGTAGCGCTGTACTACCAGCACCTGGAGGAATCTGGGCCCCCAGACGTGCTGATTATCGGCAGCTCGCGCGCGCTGCGGGGGGTAGACCCGGTAGCCCTGCGCAAGGAGCTAGCCGCCATGGGCTATGACGACATCAGCATTTTTAACTTTGGCATTAACGGGGCCACGGCCCAGGTCGTAGATCTCGTCATTCGTCAGTTGCTCAAGCCCGACCAGCTGCCTCAGCTCATTCTCTGGGCCGATGGGGCCAGGGCCTTTAACAGCGGCCGGGTGGATGTCACCTACAACGCCATTGCCGCCTCCCCCGGCTACCAAGAGCTGATGGCGCAGCGGGCCAGAGATGCCGAGTCGGATCCAGCAGTGGCCGCCGCCGAGGGCACCGCCGATCCTGCTCTGGAATCCTTTGAGACCTCCTTACCGGATAGCTATGGTGCGATGGATCAACGCCTGAGCGAGCAAATCGGTCGACTCTCGGCGGTCTATGGCGATCGGGCCCGACTCAAGAGCTGGGTACAGAATCGCATCGCCGCCGCCACCGTACCGCTGCCCCAGGGTGGCGATAGCCTTGAGGAACCCCTCGATGCCCCCACCCCCGAGGCCAGCACCATTGACTTCGACGGGTTTTGGGCGCTTTCGGTGCGGTTTAACCCCGCTACCTACTACCAAGATTACGCCAGGGTACTGGGCCACTACGACCGCGATTACGATAGCTTTCGCCTGGATGGTGATCAATCCGAGGCGTTTTCGACCCTGCTCAGCTATACCCAGGCCCAGAATATTCCTGTGGTCTTTATCAACACCCCCCTTACCGACGAGTACCTCGACGACTATCGCCAGGAGGCCGAAACCGAGTTCTTACAGCACATGCTGAAGCTGTCCACTACCGAGGCCGGGTTCGTCTTTCGGGACTTTGGGCTGCTGTGGCCCACCCGCTACGACTATTTCTCTGACCCCAGCCACCTGAACCGCTACGGGGCCTACCAGGTCTCCCTCGAACTGTCCCAGGATCCGCTGATTTCCTGGCCAAGATCTACCTCGCCCAGTACCCCATGACCCTGCCCTCCATCGCCTACGTCCTATTTTTGCTCAGCGTTGTCGGCATTTTCTGGACGCTGGCATCCCTTCATGCTCGCCTGTGGTTACTGATAGTGGCCAGCCTGATTTTCTACGCCTCTATTCAGGTGCAGTATCTGCTGCTAATGGTGGCCCTAATGCTGGTCACCTTTTTTATTGGTAGCACCATCACCGCCCCGCTCGACTGGCGCATCCCCAACCCCCGCTGGCAGCTCGCAGAGCGGGGCTGGAATCGCCGCCGTACTCAGCTACTGTGGCTGGGTATTGGCATCAATACGGCACTGCTGCTGGGGTTTAAATATTTGGCCGGGGTGCTGCGACTGCTGGGGTTAGGGTCTAACGCCGATGTCATCACCGCCGACGCGGATACCCTGACCCGTATCATCATGCCCCTTGGCCTGAGCTTCTTTGTGTTTGAATGCATCGCCTACCTGGTGGATGTGTACCGGGGCTCCCCGGCGGCCCTTAACTTTTCTGACTTTGCCGCCTATAAGTTCTTTTTTCCGAAGCTGATCTCCGGCCCCATTACCCGCTTTCACCCGTTTATCGACCAGGCCGAGCAGCAAAAGCCACCCCTGCTTAACACCGTGGTGGAGGGGCTGTGGCTGATCGCCTACGGGGCCGTCAAAAAGCTGCTGATCGCCGACCACATCGCCCTGCTGGTTAACCTCAGCTTCGACAACCTGGAGCGGGCGGGCAGCGCCGACATTTGGCTGGCCACCTTTGCCTACGGTCTCCAGCTCTACCTCGACTTCAGCGCCTATGTGGATATCGCCCGTGGCAGCGCCATGCTGCTGGGCATTACCCTACCCCAAAACTTTGATGCTCCCTACTTCAGCGCCAGCCTGGCCGATTTTTGGCGGCGCTGGCACATTACCCTGGGTGACTGGCTGCGCAACTACTTGTACTTTCCCCTGGGGGGCTCTCGCCAGGGGCTAGTTCGCACCTGCCTGAATCTGATGGTGGTGATGCTGATTGCCGGCATCTGGCATGGCAACGACTGGGGGTTTTTAATCTGGGGGGCGCTGCATGGGGCGGGGCTGGTGGTGCATCGGCTCACCCTCAGCCTGGGTAAAGCCGAACCGCAGCTCAAAGCCTTTTGGCCTACCCTGCCAGGGGTGCTGCTGAGCTGGGTACTCACCCAGGGGCTGGTGTTCTTTAGCTGGTTGTTCTTTCGGCTGCCCAACCCGCAACAGTTCACCCTGGCTCTACAGCGGTTCTGGGGCACCCCTGCCGATGCCCAGTTTACCCAAAAGGTCTATCTAGAATCCCTGGGCTTTACCTATGGCGAACTGCTGCTGCTGCTCGTGGGAGTATTTGGGCTGATGGCTCTCTCTTACCTGGTTAAGCGCGGCCTCAAGCTAGAGCTAGGCTGGCCGGTGAAGCTCCTGCTAGTGCCACTGTTTGGCCTGCTGGCCTGGCTGCTAGCTCCGGCGGAGACGTTGCCGTATATTTATTTTGATTTTTAGGGGCCAGGTTTTAGGCCATTTCCAGCCAAGAACTTACCTCGTCATTCCTGCACAGGCGGGAACCCAGCCCAAAAGTCTGTTTATATCGGGTATCTTATTTCCGAGAAATTGCCTGAAGGTTCTGGTTGTGGGTATCAGGTGCCAGGCGTGGCCTGAAACCCAATACCCGATACCTAGTACAAGACGGCGGAAGTCTCCCTACTCTTGTGAAGGTTCCCTACCGTGAACCGTGACCCTTGTACCCTACACCTCAGTCATCGCTTCAGTCATCGTCAATGGTGTACATATGGTGTACATATTTACGCCGCACTCCACTAGGCCCCTGCCATCAGGGCAATGTTAGAAAACACAAACTCCTGGACATCGGGCTCATCGGAGGAGGCGGTTTCGATATAGCGGCGCGACAAAATGTGGTAGTTGCCGACCTTGGTATACTCATCCTCGAAGTCGCTGAGGGAGCCTTTTTGCTCACCGGTGGTGGGGTCGTGGTAAACCGAGTCGTAGCGGTGTGAAAGGTAGCCTTCGCCAGTGTCGTGGCTGCTGAAGGTGTTGATGGTTACCACTACGTTGTGGATGTGGCGATGCACCATGGTAACTTCGTTTTTGCGCACCTGGTACTGGTCGCCCTCGGCCTTGCCCCCCATCAGAATTTCCACGCCTCCGTTGGGCAGCGCGGCCCCATAGCTAAAGGAGTTTTGCCCATGGGTGTCGTCGAAGGCGCGGCGAATGCGGTGAATGGCCACCTCGAAGAGCTGCCCGTGGATGGCCTTTTGGGCCGCTTCATCGGTAATGCCCATGACCACAGGCTTGAGGTCGGCGGTGACCTGAACCTGGCCGGCGTAGGTTTGGCCGTTGTGGGTATAGGCTACGTCGGCGGTGTAACCTGGAAAGCTTTTATCCCAGGTATAGCGATTTTCGTAGGCCGCTCGAAACAAATCCCGTGCGGAAATCTGGGTTCCAACCATTAAAAGTCTCCTGGTTACAGTCGGTCGCTGAAGGCTGGCCCTTTGTCCAGCCAGTATCTCTCTAGCATACCGATTTCAGGAGGGCTCCAGAGAAATTTTCCGGATAAAGTTGACCTAACTGACCCTAGGGACGACGGCGGCTAGGGCGGCGCAACCGGTGGCTGGCAGGGTTTAGCACTTTACCGCCAGCGCTGCGATCCTGAATAAAATTCATCCCCTCTACAATTACTGTGGTGGGTAGGTCAACGAGCGCCAGGCAAACTGCGGTAGAGCCAGCATCCGCCGCCAGCGCCAGGGTTCTTGGTAGAGGCGATATAGCCATTCCAGATGGTTGTTGCCCATCCACTCGGGGGCGCGGGTCTTGACTCCGGCCCAAATGTCAAAGCTGCCGCCTACGCCAATCCAAATACTGTCGGGGCAGCGGTGGCGGTGCCCCTGAATCCACAGTTCCTGGCGGGGTACCCCTAGGCCCACCAAGATCGCGCTGGGCTGCAGGGTCTGGAGATGGTCGAGAAAGGCAGGCTGGGCCTCAGGATCAAGATAGCCGTGCTGGGTGCCCACGATGTTGATGCCAGCCAGCTGTTCTTGCCAGTACCGGGCCGCTCGGTCAACCACCCCAGGGGCACCACCATAGAAAAAGACGGTTTCTTTCGGAGACAGACGTTTGAGCACCTGGGCGGCCAGCTCAATGCCGGGGGTGCGCGTGATCCGTCGCCCCCGCAGGCGAAAGTAAAGCACCACCCCCGCCCCGTCCGGAATCACCAGCTCCGCCGCCAGAATTGCCCGCCGCAGAGTTGGGTTTTGGTCGGCCTGCATGGCCATTTCGGCGTTCAAGGTCACCACATGGATACCCTGGCCCTGGCGGTATCGCTCCACCAGCCAGCCGGCGTAGTCTGGTCGCCAGTGTACCGGCAGCCCCATAACTTTAAGCGTCTCCACCGCATCTGCCCGATCTGCCAGCACTGGCCCTGCCCCCTATTGTCTATGCACACGTCACTCGTTCCCATCGATTTTAATCGTACTGTGCGGCTAAACCACCGGTTTATCTCAGAATTTGCGTTTCCGCTGTCTGGGGTTCTAGTAACCATCATCCCAGGGGGCTGACAATCCATGCTATTCATTACCCCCGGCGAAGGTACCCAGAACCGTCCAGTTTAACGAGGGCATTTAACCGAATTGATCAAAATCTGTCGCCAACCTGAGCCCAGAACAAGCTAGAGTGTCAGAAATTTAGGCGTGAATGACGGCAAATCAATATTGGCGGATTCACGTTGTCTCGTAACCCCCATGGCGCGATCGCGCCCCTGCGCTTATGACCCTAGCCCTGGGCACCGCCCTGCAAAACGGCACCTACGTCATTGATGCCCTGGGCACTGAAGATGCCATTGGCTCTGTCTATTTGGCCACCCACTTGCCTACCGGTCAATGGGTGCAGGTGCGCGTCCTGGGGAGCCATCATCCCGAGGCCATTCCCGACCTGGAAACCCGGCAGCGGTTCTACCAGTACTTAGATCAGGTCAATACCCTGGAGCAGCAGAGCCTATCCGCCCAGGTGAGCGGGTTTGAGGAAGATGGCGTTTGCTACCAGATCTTTGCAGCCGCCCTGGGTACTCCCCTAGTTCAGTTGGTTACCGTTCCGTCTCCCCTACCGCCCCGTCGCAGCCTGACGGTCATCCACAAGCTTTTAGAGGCTCTCAGCGCCCTGCGTACTCTCGATTGGCCCCTCGGCTGGCACAGCCTCAGGCTGACTCCCGATCAGCTCTGGCAGTCCGACTCGGCCCTGGCTTTCACCGGGTTTGATTTTCCTAGGGAGGAGTCGGCCTCCACTACATCCGGTGAATCCGCCGTGGTGGAAGGACTGAGCCATCTGCTGTATTTTTTACTTACCGGCCAGCGGGCCGAGACCACCCGCGCCCCCCTCGAGGTCGATCTACGCCATCGGCTACCCGGCTTGCCCCTGGGACTTGAGCAAGCGCTGCGATGGGGCAAGCCCCAGGCTGAACCTATCCCCACCCTAGACGAGTGGCAGTGCCTGCTGCCGCCCCTGGCCCAGCTGCCGCCCGATCCACCCCCCTCACCTCAGCCCGTCCCCAGGTTTCATACCCCAATACCGGTCACCACATCACCAGCATCTAACCATTCCTCCAACGATCCCGCCAGGCTGGATCAGCACGATGGGATCAAGAGCAAAACCCAGCTCGCTGCCCCCTTACCCCCTGGCCCGGTTGCCGCCCGACCTGCCCCCTGGGCAGCTCCCCCCCGCGCCAAATCCTCCCGTCGCCCTGCTACCCTGGCGCTGGTAGCCACGGGGTTAGTCGCCAGCATCAGCGGCCTGAGCTTCGGCCTCCATGCGCGGCTTCGACCCCTGGATACGTCCCCCTTCCCCGATACGCCTAAAACCTCCCGGTTTGACCCCAACCAATCCTTTCCTCCGCTGTCAGACTGGAGCCACGATGAGTTGTGGCAGCCCTGGGAGGCCGCCCCTGCCCCCAGCCTCGATCGCCCTGACTATGGCGATCGCCCCGCGCCACCCCCTGAACCGGCACCGAGCTATGCCCCGCCTATTGCCCCCGTTGCCCCAGAGCCCGCTGTCGTCGATATCGAGCCGGAGCCTGAAACCTATCCCAGCGATAGTTTTGAGCTTCCCCCCGCCGAAGCGGGCGAGCCGCTGCCCGGTGGAGAGTTTGCCCCGCCCGCTGACCCGCTGACCCCCGCGCCGCGCCCTAAAAACCCTGGCGGCCCCGCGCCCCCGGCCCCGCTCCAGCCGGTGGCGCCAGCCCCACCGGTGGTACCCCAAGATCAAGTTGCCCCAGCCCCACTGCCGACGCCGACTCGGCCCGCTGCGCCAGCCCCGACCTCCAGCTAAACCTTCTTGGGTAAACGGTTCGACTACCCTGCTTAGGCCACCTAAACCCGTAGCGCTCGCCTAAATCGTCCAGGCTAACTGGTATAGAGCGTTATAATTCTCTACAATTAGGTTAGATTCAGATCAGTTTCCCCGAGGTTCACTATGAGTAGTCCTGTACTCCATGCATTTTTTGTGGGCCGCGCCCTGGCAGAGGCGGTGAATGAGCGCACCGAGCGCTTGCTGACCGATGCCCTCAGCCTGGCGGGTAAGTTCGATGCTGAACAGCGGGAATACTTTCGACAGTTTGCCGAAGAGGTGCTCACCCGCGCCCAGCAGGCCGAGGCCGAGGCCGCTCCCTACGGCGCCACTTCGACCACGACGGCAGCCTCATCAACCGGCTTTGGCACCCTGGGCACCGCCACCGACCTGCAAGCTACCATCGACACCCTGCGAGCTGAAATTGCCCAGGTGCGGGTTGCCTTGCAGCAGTATCGAGCCACCTCCCAGACCGGGTATTAAGGTCATCTTTAGCCGCTTTTCCGCCGAGTTAGGAGCCTGAGTGTCCGCCGTTTTTGACCCGTCTGCCCCCCCTGCCTCCCCCTCGTCCCTCCCCTCCGGCGAGGAGCGAGATGGTATATCCCTACCCCTTGACGAAACCAACGGCCATGGTACTGCTGGCCCCCTGGTGCCAGGCCTGGGCGCGGCTCATGGGGCGACGGCTTTAGTCGAGGCTAGCCCCGATGGCGGCGACGGTTCCCCGCGTACTTTGCCTAATCAGCCCCCCTTACCCACCCCGGTCTCCCCAGAAAAATCAAGCCCCTACAGTCGTGACTCCTACCGCTGGAACCGACAGCGCTACTCTCGCCAGCGCCGCTTCGTGGACATTTGGGGCTTTGTGCTGCGGCTGCTGGGGGCCCGCTGGCTCTACAGCAAGTCCTGGAGCTACGGGGGCAGTATTACCCCCGAGAAGCAGACCCTGCGCCGTCGTCAGCTTGCGGTTTGGATTCGGGAAACGCTGCTCGAACTAGGCCCCACATTCATTAAGGTGGGGCAGTTGTTTTCTACCCGGGCCGATATTTTTCCCATTGAATTCGTCGAAGAGCTGTCCAAGCTTCAGGATCGGGTGCCCGCCTTTAGCTACGAACAGACCCAGGAGATTGTTGAAACCGACCTGGGTAAGCCCATCCATGCCCTCTACCGCACCTTCGACCCGGTGCCCCTGGCGGCGGCCAGCCTGGGCCAGGTGCATCGTGCCCAGCTCCACAACGGCGAAGAGGTGGTGGTGAAAGTGCAGCGGCCAGGGCTGCGATCGCTGTTTACCATTGACCTAGAAATTCTCAAGGGCATCGCCCATTATTTTCAAAACCACCCGAGTTGGGGCCGCAACCGCGATTGGCTGGGCATCTACGATGAGTGCTGCCGCATCCTCTGGCAGGAAATTGACTACCTCAACGAGGGCCGCAACGCCGATACCTTTCGGCGCAACTTTCGGAGCCAGGACTGGGTCAATGTACCGCGCGTGTTTTGGCGGTTCACCTCCCCCCGGGTGCTGACCCTAGAATATATGCCCGGCATTAAAATCAGCCACTACGAGGCCCTCGAAGCCGCCGGGCTTGATCGCAAGCGGCTGGCTAATCTAGGGGCCCAGGCCTACCTCCACCAGTTGCTCAACGACGGCTTCTTCCACGCCGACCCCCACCCTGGCAACATCGCCGTTGACTTGAACGGGGCGCTAATTTTTTACGACTTCGGCATGATGGGGCAGGTACAGCCCATGACCCGGCAGCGGCTGATGGGAACCTTTATGGGGGTGGCCCAGCGGGATGCTAACCAGGTGGTTGCCTCCCTGGTGGAGCTGGGGGCACTGGCGGAACTGGACGACATGAGCCCGGTGCGGCGCTCCATCCAGTATATTTTGGACAACTTCATGGACAAGCCCTTCGAAGAGCAGTCCATCAACGCCATCAGTGACGACCTCTATGCCGTCGCCTACGACCAGCCTTTTCGGTTTCCGGCTACGTTTACGTTTGTGATGCGGGCCTTTTCTACCCTGGAAGGGGTAGGCAAAGGGCTAGACCCTGAGTTTAACTTTATGGAAGCGGCTAAGCCGTTTGCGGCACAGCTTATGACTACTGGTAATTCCACCGACGCCACCAACAGCCTGCTGGGAGAGCTCAGCCGCCAAGCGGCCCAGGTTAGCACCTCCGCCCTAGGGCTGCCCCGAAGGATTGAGGATACCCTCGACAAGCTGGAGCGAGGCGACATTCGGGTGCGGGTGCGCTCCATTGAGACCGACCGTGCCCTGCGGCGAATTGGCGGCATCAACATGGCCAATAGCTATGCTATCTTGGTGGGCGCGTTTACCCTCTCCGCCACGGCCCTGGCCCTGTCTGAACTGGCCTGGCTGGCCTTAATACCGGCGGCGCTGGCGCTGGCGGCGGGCGTTGCGTTTATGCGCGCAGTGATGAAAGTTAACCGGGCCGATCGGTTGCCCTAGTGATTTATCTCAATGTTCTATGGCAGACCGCTTGTTCTCAGGGTTATCCGACCCCGGCCTATTACGCACCAGCAACCAAGATGACTACTACCTAGATCCGGATGGACGTTTCTTTATTGTGGCCGATGGCATGGGGGGGCATGCCGGGGGGCAAGAGGCCAGTCGGCTAGCCACCGACACCATCAAAACGTTTTTGACCCAGCACTGGCACAGCCCTAGCCTCACCCAGGTGCTGCTTAAGCAGGCCCTGGGCCAGGCCAACAATGCCATTCTTAACGATCAGCGGCAGCATCCCGAGCGGGCCGACATGGGCACGACCATTGTGGTGCTCACCTTTCGTGAGCAGGATGGCCAACCCTGGTGTGCCCACGTCGGTGACTCGCGCCTGTACCGACTGCGGGGGCATCACCTGGATCAGCTCACCGAAGACCACACCTGGATTGCAAAGGCGATCCGCGAAGGCGAAATCACCCCCTCTCAATCGCGCAGCCACCCCTGGCGGCACGTGCTGTCCCAGTGTCTAGGCCGCGAAGATTTAACCCAAATTAAGGTTCAGCCCATTGAGGTGCAGCCGGGGGATCGGCTGCTGATGTGCAGCGACGGGCTCACCGAAGAGCTCTCCGATCACCTGATTGCCTCTCACCTGAAGTCGATTCGGGCCTGCGAGGCGGCGGCTACAGCCTTGGTTAATTCCGCCCGGCAGCGAGGTGGTCGCGACAATATCACCGTTATCATTGTCAATCCCCTCAGTTTGTCTACGGGGACGGCCTCGTTGTAGCGGATACCAAATCCGAGTCCCATAGGCCCGATTCCCAAAAGGCCAACCGTAGGGGCGTTGGCACAGCTTAGTCAGAGGCTTTATAGCATTCGCCCAGCTGAATCGGAGGTAGCCAAGCAGGATTTAGGATCAGACGGTCGCTGAAATCCTACAGGGCACCGTCGCCCGGCCTAGACCCTGGCAGAAATGTTGAGTCAAAAATTTGGTCTACCGTATAGGGACAAACCTCAGGAAACCCATTCAGGCCGGTTTCTCTTTCGGCGCTGAGGGTGGCGAGGGGGTAGGCACCCTCCAGATAATCGGGCAAGAGGGCTTTCAGGCTAGGGTTTTCAGATAAATGCTGTTCGAGTCGCAGGCGTTGTTCTTGAATGGTGAGCTGCCAGTTGCGGGAACGCAAATTCGGTTGAAACTGCCACTTCAACAGGTGCATTAGCAAGATTTCCAGACGGCTAGCCAGCTCTCGTTTTTCGCTACGTCCCATGGCTTCAATTTCTTCGGCCAGATTAGTAATGTCGAGTTCGCTCAGTTTGTGGCCACGCAGCAATCTAGCCTGCTGTTGTGTCCAGGCGTAAAAATCACGGTCGTAAAGGTGCTCTAGCATGGCCAGCGAGATAGTAACCAGAGGGGCGGATTAACCCTCAGTATGCCATCAAGGCCCGGCGAGAGGATTAGAGGAGCCATGGATAGGGAGCGATGCACCTGGCACCTCCTGGTTATCTAAACTTGTGGGTGTCGCCGGCACCCCACGCACCACCGCCCAGCCTAGGTAGGGCAGATGGTGCTGGAGTTCCCCCTGTACGGTGTCGGTAACCTGCTGGGTTTCAACCACAGATAGGGAGGGGGAAACGGCTACATCCATTTCGGCATAGAGGCGATGACCCAGCCAGCGGGCGCGCAGACTGGCTACGTTAGCTACCTCAGGCACGTGCTCGGCGGCATGGCGTAGGGTGTCTAGCATCTCTGGTTCCACCCCATCCAGCAGGCGGCTAAAGATGGTTTGCCCCGACTCCCAAACGATCTTTAGCAGCACCGCCGTAATCACCAGGCCAATTACCGGGTCGGCCCAGGAATAGCCCAGGCTGACTCCGAGAGCGCTGATCAGCACCGCCAAGCTGACTAGGCCATCGGCCATGGCGTGCTGCCCGTCGGCGATTAGGGCGGCGCTGTTGATCTCGCGGCCTACCCGCATTCTAAACAGGGCAACTATTTCATTGCCGATAAAGCCGACCATGGCCGCGATCGCGAGCGCCCCCAGGTGGCTGAGGGGCTGGGGATGGTAAAACCGCTCGACCGACTCGTAGGCGGTAATCAACGCGCTGATCAAAACTACCCCAACAATGGCCAAGCCAGCCAGATCTTCTAGCCGCCCAAACCCGTAGGCAAAGCGCCTCGTGGGCTGGCGGCGGCCAACCAAAAAGGCCACTCCCAAGGGTAGGGCCGTCATGGCATCGCCAACGTTGTGGATTAAATCAGCCAGCAGGGCCACGCTGCCCGACAGCCAAAACACCACCGCCTGTAATATCGCGGTCAGTAAGAGCCCCACCAGCGACCACTTGACCGCCCACAGCCCCCGCTCAGAGGTGGCAATTTCAGGATCAATCGCGCCGTGGCTGTGGCTATGGCCCGCTTCCCCAGCATGGTGGTGATGGTGGTGAGCCCGGTGGGCAATGGCGGCAGACTCTACTGAAACCGGCGGCGATGCCCCAGAAACTGATGGCGCAGAAAATGGAGTCATGGGGAAGGGTGCAGCGGATATAAGTTCCAGTCAGTATACATTGCCTACTGATCGTTAGGCCCTGGGGCGGCAGCGGTCATGTCAATAACCTCCAGGGGTACGCCGCCCAGGGGGCTTTCAATATGGCGCAGCGGCGCGGCCTCGACGGCCAGCGACTGGGCCTTGGGCGACTCAGGCTGATGCGCTGCCAGGTCAAACCAGAAGGTGGTACCCACCCCGACCTCGCTCACCAGGCGCACCTGGCTGCTGTGCTTTTCGATAATGTTCTTAACAATGGACAGCCCCAGGCCGGTACCTTCTAGGGTATGCACCCGGTTTTCAATCCTAAAGAACCGATCAAAAATCGCTTCCTGATCCTCGGGGGCAATGCCGATGCCAGTATCCGACACTTCTACGCGAATGCATTCCATGGCGCTGGGGGCATCCCCCGCCGGGGGCAGCCGGTGAGCCCGCAACATTACCTGGCCACCGGGCTCGGCAAACTTAAGGGCATTACCCACCAGGTTGGTAAACACCTGCAGCAGCAAATCATAGTTGCCCACCACCGGCGGCAGGTCGGGCTCGACCTCCTGGCACAGCTCGATTTGCTTGTCTTTGGCGTTGAGGCGATGGGTTCTAATGGTTTGCTCAATCGGCTGGATGATTTCCACCGCATCCAGCAGGTACTGGCGACTCGACTCCAGACGGGATAAATCCAGCACATCGTTAACCAGCCGGGTCAGGCGGTCGGTTTCGTGGTTGGCGGTTTCTAAAAATTCCTGGCGCTCGGTGTCGCTGAGGTCTTCGCCATATTCATGGAGAGTTTCGATGAACGATTTGATATTAAAGAGCGGCGTACGCAGCTCGTGGGAGACATTGCTGATGAACTGCCCCTTCGCCTCGTTGAGAGCGACCTCACGGGTAATGTCCTGCACGGTGATGGCCAGACCTTTGACATTTTCCTTAGCCTGGTCAAGCACGGTATTGAGCAACATGCGGATCGTGCGGTGGCTGGGCTCCGTAAGCAGCATCCGAAATTCCATGGCGTCTGTACTACCCTGCACCGCCTGGAACAGGGGACGGGTCAGCTGCACCCGCACCGAGTTAGGGAAATACTCCAGGATACTTTGGCCCTCTAGCACCTGATTTTCCCAGCCGAAAATGCGCCGGGCGGTGGGGTTGACCAGCACCGCATGCATATCGCTATCGAGCAAAATGGCCCCGTCGGCGATAGTAGAAACTAGGGTTTCGAGCTTGGCTTTTTCGGCGGTAAGTTCCTCAATGTTCTGCTCTTCGTAGCGCTCCAGGCGCTCGGCCATGTCGTTAAAGCTGTAGATCAGCTCTCCCAGCTCGCCGCCCAGGGGCAGGTCGATGCGCTGGTTAAAGTTACCGGCGGCAATATTCTTAACCCCTAGCAGCAGCTCTTTAATCGGCTGAGTAATGGTCAGGGCGTTAAACACCGCCCCTAAAATTACCATCACCCAGATCGAGACAAACACCGCAATGGTGACATCCCGGGTCAAATGCGACGAGGCCACCACCGTAGGGTTGGGGTTAATGCCCAGGGCCAGCACCCCCAGGTGAACCCCGTTGTAGTTAAGGGGTACAAACACGTCGGTGACCTCCCCAGCGGGGGTAAGATGCTGACGCACCAAGGGGCGATCGGTGTTTTGGGCGTAGCCCTCCGGCAGCTGCATCCGCCGCTGCAGCGTGAGCGAGTTTTGCACCGCGGCTTCTGAGAAGGGAATGCCGAAGAAAATATCCCCATTGTCGTCGGCATAGAGCATGTAGCGCACGCTGGAGGTGCTCTGGTAAAAGCTGTAGGAAAACCGGGCTAGCTCAGTGCGTTCGGCCTCGTTGACTAGGGGAGCAACGTTGGCCGCCAGCAGCAGTCCCAGATCCCGAGCGAAGCGAGTGTCGTTGAGGCGGGCATCGTGCTGAATCGTGTTGACGGCCCAAAAAGTCAGGCCGCTGGTAATTAACGACACCACCAGAGTAGCCCCGGCCATCAGCCGAGTTTGCAGGGTAAAGTCGCCCCACCAGAGCCGTAGTAAATCGCGAATTTTAATCAGGAGCCTGATCAAGGGTGTTCCACAAGCCAAGGGCTAAAGTCAGCCTTTATTCTGGCATGTTCTTACCTAACTTAGCCGTCAAACAGGGTTTCAAGCTCGTGGCGCAGGCTGGCGTAGTTAACCACCCTGGCTATAATCAGGTGGTCGCGGCCCTGGGATGCCCTAAACTGCTGCCGCCAGTGGCGCACGTCGTCTTCATGGCTGAGCCAAAACTCCACCATGGTACTGACGATGGCATCCCAATCCCAGTTGGGGCGGCGGTGTACTGACTGGGTGGCGTTGATAAAGGCATCCAGGGTGCAGCCGTAGCTGCCCAGATAGGCCTGGCTGCGGTCGGGGTGGGTTTCGACCCGCTGCTGGTGGTGAAAGAATTGCAGTATCGGCGTAATCCCGATGATGTCAAAGCTATAGCCCATAGTGAACCGTAGGGGTTTAACAGCAACTAGGGGCAGCATGCCCCTGCCTTAGCTAACCCAAATCGAACCCGAAATCGGCGGATTGGGTTAACCCTAGTTTAACCACCTGGTTAGGGAGAGCTGTTACTGGGCAACGGTTTACCGTAAATTTTTTGGCCTAAATTTTTGGCGGCTAGAAAATATAGCCATCGCCACGCCGATTGCGCCGGGTTGGTCCTGTTCTAACCGAGGTAGTGATGGCTATTGCACTCATCCCCCTCCCCCGAAGGCTGAGCGTTCAAAGCCTGGCCGATCGGAGCCTTAGCCCCCCGCTACGGCGGGTACGATGCTCACCTCATCGCCATCCTTAAGCTCGGTATTTTTGCCGTCGAGAAAGCGAATGTCTTCGCTGTTGACGTAGAAGTTAATGAAGCGGCGCAGTTCTCCGGTATCGTCGCAGAGTCGCGCCTTGATGCCAGGGTAGCTGGTTTCTAGATCCTCTAGCAGCTCAACGATGCTGCTGCCAGTAGAATCTAGGGCGGCCTGATTATTCGTGAATTTTTGCAGGGGGGTCGGAATCAGTACTTTAACAGCCATAACTAAGGCCTAAATCACAAAAAACTAAGGTTGACGATGAAATCGGGGTGGGGCGCAGGCCCTGTATCCAAGCTGGCCTGCACCCTAAACCAGCACCTGCTGCCACTCCAGCCGATCGAGGGTGCGAGCCCGCTCGATGGCCCGCTCGAAGCTTTCGAGCTTAGGCTCGATGGTCAGGGGTTCTCCAATGTAGCCCTGCACAGCCTCCTGGGTTTTGAGACCGTTGCCGGTAATGTAGGCCACTGTGGATTCTTCCGGGTCAATTTTGCCCGCTTCCGCCAGCTTTTTCAGCACCGCAATGGTGGTGCCCCCGGCGGTTTCGGTAAAGATGCCCTCGGTTTCGGCCAGCAGCTTCATGCCGTTGATAATCTCGGCATCGGTGACCGACTCAATGTTGCCATTGGTCTTACGGGCAATGTCGAGGGCGTAGATGCCGTCGGCGGGGTTACCAATGGCAATGGATTTGGCAATGGTGCTGGGCTTAACCGGCGTTACAAAGTCGCGACCCTCCTTGAACGCCTGGGCAATGGGGGAGCAGCCCTCTGCCTGGGCGCCGCTAAAGCGCACGGCCTTATCTTCAACCAGGCCCACCTTAACGAACTCCTGGAAGCCTTTATGAATTTTGGTGAACAGCGATCCCGACGCTAGGGGGGCCACAATATGGTCGGGCAAGCGCCAGCCCAGCTGCTCTGCCACCTCAAAGCCTAGGGTTTTAGACCCCTCAGAATAGTAGGGCCGCAGGTTAATGTTGACGAAACCCCAGCCGTAGGAGTTGGCTACTTCAGAACAGAGGCGGTTGACCTGGTCGTAGTTGCCGTTAACGGCCATCACGGTGGGGCCGTAGATCAGGGTGCCCAGCACCTTACCGGCTTCTAGATCAGAAGGAATAAACACGCAGCAGTCGAGGCCGGCGTGGGCGGCGATGGCCGCGGTTGAGTTGGCCAAGTTGCCGGTGCTGGCACAGGATACGGTGGTAAACCCCAGCTCCCTGGCCCGGGTCAGGGCCACCGACACCACCCGGTCTTTAAAGCTGAGGGTGGGCATGTTGACGGCGTCGTTTTTAATATAGAGCTCCTTCAGCCCCAGCCGCCGGGCCAGCCGATTAGCCCGCACCAGGGGGGTCATGCCCGTGCCCACGTCAATGGGTTTAGCCGAGCTCACCGGCAAAAACGCCTTGTAGCGCCAGATCGACAGCGGCCCCGCCTGAATGGTGGCGCGACTTACCTGGCGGCGAATGGCGTCATAGTCGTAGGCCACCTCCAGGGGGCCAAAGCAGACGTCTTCGCACACATGCTTGGCGCCTAGGTCATAGGTTTCGCCACATTCTCGGCATTTTAAGGACGAGAATGTGGGTTCAGTGGCTAGGGTGGGGCGCTCAAGAGACTGGGTCATGGCAGGTTACCTAGAGGGTGATGGAGTTAAGTGGCAGCCTATCACGGCGGTAATGGACTGAGCAAACATACCCGACCAAAAAAGTCGGGTATGTGTCAACGCCCTGGATTGCCAGAACAAGGGGCAGTAAGGCGCTACATTTTGGCTCAAAAAGGTCTAAAGGCATTCCACAAAGTAGTTTGTTATACAAACGCTCGACTCGAAGTTAAGGTTAAGTGTTCTAAAGTCATGGAACGTTTGCATTACTGAGTGCGCCAGCGGAGGCAATTTGTCCTATGCTTAATTCGCAAAATCCCTTGCTGCTGAAGCCTTCAATAGCGTGTGACGGATGCCAGTAGCTCTGCCGACGGTTTAGTCCCCATGGTGGTCTTAGCAAAACGTTATGGTAGTGACCCAAGATAAGCCCCTCGCCAATGTATTTCGTCAGCTCTCTCGGGGCGCGTTTCCCCCGGTGGTTGAGTCCTACGAGCGGGGAAAGACCATCTTTTTCCCCGGCGACCCCGCTGAGCGGGTTTACTTTTTGCTGAAAGGGGCGGTCAAGCTATCGCGGGTGTACGAGGCGGGTGAGGAAATTACCGTGGCGCTATTGCGGGAGAACAGCGTGTTTGGGGTGCTGTCGCTGATTACCGGCAACCGCTCCGACCGGTTTTATCACTCGGTCGCGTTTACCCCGGTTGAGTTGCTGTCGGTGCCCATTGAGCAGGTTGAGCAGGCGCTGGAGGAAAACCCTGACCTGGCCATGGTCATGCTGCGGGGGTTATCATCCCGCATTTTGCAGACCGAAATGATGATTGAAACCCTCGCCCACCGCGATATGGGCTCGCGGCTGGTGAGCTTTTTGCTGATTCTCTGCCGTGATTTTGGCGTCCCCAGCCAGGACGGCATTACCATCGACCTGAAGCTGTCCCACCAGGCGATCGCCGAGGCC
Organism: Nodosilinea sp. CTOTU7336; assembly: GCA_036848635.1. Taxonomy (GTDB): domain Bacteria; phylum Cyanobacteriota; class Cyanobacteriia; order Phormidesmidales; family Phormidesmidaceae; genus Nodosilinea. The sequence continues at coordinate 18,900 of DAIUJR010000021.1, read as the reverse complement.
ATCGGGTCAACCCGAGTCACGGTCACCCGCCTACTAGGGGATCTGCGCCAGGAAGGGATGATTTCCATCTACAAGAAGAAAATTACCGTCCACGACCCGGTTAACCTGAGCCAGCAGTTTACCTAGGGCGGCACCCATGCAGTAGAGTGATGAAAACTCACGACTTGGCTGGGGCATGGTTTCTGGGTACATATTGATCCTGGCTGTATTAATCCTGGGGGGAGGCATTGCCACCCTAGGCGATCGCATTGGCATGCGGGTGGGCAAGGCTCGGCTCAGCCTGTTTAATCTGCGGCCCCGCCAAACCGCTACCCTGGTCAGCATTGCCACCGGCAGCGTTATTTCGGCCTCGACCCTGGCGATCTTGTTTGGGGTGAGTAGCCAGCTGCGTACCGGGGTATTTGAGCTGGGCACCATCCAGGCCGATTTGACCGCCGCCGAGGCCGATCTGGCGGCGGCACGGGCGAGCCAAGAAAACGTCCAGGAGGATTTAGCCTCCTCTACAAAAGAGCGCGAACGCGCCCTGGCTCGGCTCCAGGAAATTAATCAATCCCTCGACCAGGCTGTTGCCCAGCAGCAGCAAACCCAGGGGCAACTGCAGCAGACCCGCGACCAGCTCAGCGAGGTGTCGCAGCAGGCCCAGGCCCTGCGCCAGTCCACCGATGTCCTGAGAACCCAGCGGGATCAGCTGCTGCGGCAGCAGGCCACCATTGATGCCCAAATCGCCAGCCGCGACCAGGATATCGCCAAACTCGACCGCGAGATTGCCGAGCGCGACCAGGCCATTGCCGAGCGGGAGCAGCGCTTAGCCCAGCTTGAGGCCCAGCAGGGCTTCCTAGAGCAACAGGTGGCGGATTTACAGAACCAGTACCAGGGGCTATTTCGGGGCAACATCGCCCTGAGCCGTAACCAGGAGCTGCTGTCCGGCATTGTGCGGGCCGAGAACCAGGAACAGGCCGCCGAGTTCATGGCCCAGTTTTTATACGAGGCTAACCGGGTGGCGCTCCAGGCGGTGGCACCGGGCTCCCCGGCCGATCAGCAGGTGATCTTGATTGGTAACCAGGAAATCGAGCGGCTGATTAACCGCATCAGTACTGGGGAAGAGTACGTCATTCGCCTGCTGTCGGCGGCGAACTATGTTACCGGCGAACCCTGTGTGGCACGGGGCAAAGATCCCTGCATTCAGGTTTTTGTGGATGCTACCCCCAACCAGGCGGTATACCAAACTGGTGAACGGCTGGCCACCGTTGCCCTGGATCCGCCTCCCTTTAACGACCGTGAGCTGGTCGAGCGCCTCAACCTGCTGGTCGTCGCCACTCAGTTTCGGGCCCAGCAGGATGGGGTCGCCAGCGATACCCTCCAGGTGGCCGATAATCGCACCGAAACGATTCTTCAGTTTCTCCAGACAGTAAAGCAGAATGGCCAACCCGTAGAGCTGCAAACCTTGGCGGCTAACGAAATTTATACCGCTGGGCCGCTACGGGTAGAGCTAGCGGCGGTGCGCGACGGGCAGGTTATCCTCACCACCCGACGGTTTGCCTCGCCCTCGTCGGGGGATGGCGGCGTACCCAGCAATTTGGGCGTACCGGGGTTGCCCTAATTTTTATCTGGCTAAGGATATTAAGTTATAAATTATCTCTGGCCGCGAATATTTAATAATCTCTAAAAAAATTTGCAGATAGTTACCGTCTGGCTGCTCTGCGGTGTCGTGGGGATCACCTGTGTTTAGAATTAGCCTACATCAAGACTAAATCGTCAAGCCTAAATAGAACAAACGGGTTAATTTAAGCGTTGCCCAACGCTAGCGGGCGACCCATGCTGTATCTGGAGCGATCCGATGAAATTTGAGGATATCTATCAGTTCTTTGAGGATCCACCCCCGATCTACTTAAATAAAGAGTTGGCGGTGTGCTACGTGCTAGCCATTCTCTTGCAGCGAGATTCCTACGGCACTGAGCTGATTCAACGGCTCACCCAGCAACATACCCACTACCGACTATCGGATACGGTACTGTACGGAGCACTAAAATTTCTAGAGGATGAAAAAGCCGTCGATGGCTATTGGAAGAAGGTCGAAGGCCGGGGCCGACCCCGCCGGATGTATCGCCTTAACCCCGACTGGCGACTCCAGGCCGAGGAGCTGGCCGAATTTTGGAAAACCTACATGGGGGACTCGGTACGCCTGACCTATGAAGAAAGCCCGGCGCTGTCTTCCCCACGGGCCTAGGCGACCCTTACCGTACCCCTACCTAAATCGTTCAACATTCCGTACCCTAAAGAGGATATCTACGGGCTGAGCGATCGCGTGACTGAAACCGTTACCTACTCCACCTTATTTTTGACCCTGCTGATGATGGTAGGGCTGGTCTTCTTTATCCGGGCCTCCACCAAAGACCGCATCGAAACCCTGGTGATGCGTCAGCCTGGTACACCCCAGACCTGGCGGCAAACCCTAATCGCCTACTTTGAAGGACGGGCCTACACTATGCAGGCCCCCACGCCGCCGTCGCTTGAGGCCGACCAGGGTTCGGTTGAGCTGCGGGGATATGTTCGTCCCAGCGTCTTTCTGGCTATTTTCCTCACCATCCTGGCAGGCATTGGCACCCTCTGTTTTGCCCTGGTTTTGACGAGCCTATTTCCTGGATCTAGCCGTGGTTTTATGGCCTTGATTTTGCTGGCACCCCTGGCGGGAGGGTTTTACTGGCGACGAGCCGGTCGAGAAGAGCAGGTAACGTTTCAGGTGGGGCTAGAACCCACTGCCCCTGAGCAAAGCCAGCTCACCGTCACCGCTCACCGCGACGAGCTGCTGGCCCTAAAACAAACCCTGAGTCGGTAATTTAAATCCCTAATTGACTCCCTTACCGTCGTTCCGGCGCTCTGCGCGGAATGTCTCCCCTGCCGCTCTGCGGCGATGCCACCCCGCGAAGCAGGCCTATCCTCGTTCATCACCAGCAAGAAATGCCCGTCATTCCAGCACAAACGGAACGCCACACACTCTCAAATGGATTCCCGCCTAGGCGGGAACGACAGTCGCTGGTTCTCGTTGCAGTGAATAATTCAAACTAGCCGAACCTCCGGAATCATCAACCCATCATGGCCGACGGCCAAAAAAAAGCTAGCGCATCGCTAGCTTCTAACTTAATCATGTTTTAGGGTAAGTCTCCCTAGTGAGCTATAGCCCCTAGCGTTGAAGAATCTTCCTCCTCCCCCAGCAAAACTCGCAGGCTAGGGAACAGAAAATGATTCTCTTCGACATACTGGGCACCAAACAGACCCTTTTCAGCCCAAAAATACCGATCGGTGGTATGTTCATTCCGCTTAACCAACAGCAGTGCCGGTGGCGCGATACCTTCGGAATGAATAAAATTGCGAGCCGCGGTTACGGGTTTTTCATCACCGCTCTCGATACTATACTGAGGAACGGCCTCTAATATACGACGGCCTTCTAAGCGACGACGACTCTTGCGCTTGCGTCTCCTTGCCAAGTTGCCTACCTCCCTCTCTGTGGATATTTGGATGTAGTTACGGTTACAAAATAATCGAACCAGGCCAAGTATATCGGCTCAAAATAAGAATTTCAACTTCTCTTAAAATTTGGGCTAAGGGCGTTGAAAGTCTTGTTTAGCAAAGGATTCGGCCCATACAGTAGGGTTAGCTTTGAACAGAATTGTTAAAAATTTGACAAAACTTTAATTTTTCTTCCGTCACACTTCAACGTTGGCTCGCTATGGCGGCATCCGCTAGCTCAGAATTCATTGCCCTCTGCCAGTCCCAAGTGCTGCTGTTGACCCAGGCGCTGGGGGCCACCTCCACCGTCGTGTACCTGGCCAGGCAGTCGATGGATCCCGTCAGCCCTACCCTAGTGCCCCTGGTGGCCTACCCAGACGATGCCGACACCTGGGCAGGGCTCAACGAGGTGCTCACCACCATGGCCGATCGACTGTCGGAGGCTGGAGAGGAGACTGATCCAGTCGGCGGAAATTTGCTCAGCTCCGGGGCCAGTACCACCCCGCTGGAACCAGATTTTAGCCAGGCCGAGCTGGGCCAGCCGATGTTTTCTTTCCCTCAAGCGTCAGCCCTGGGAGAAGCGGCACCTAGGGAATCCGTAGCCAATTGTCCCCCCCCCAGCGACCCAGGAAATCCGGCTACGGTACCACCCCTGGTGCTGCCCCTAGCCAATGACGGAGTCGTTTTAGGGGTAGTCGTGAGTACCCGCGCCGCGCTGCCCTGGAATCGCGAGGACTATCACCAGGCGGAGCGAGTCGCCAACACCCTGGCCATTGCCTGGGTCATGGATCAGCGGGGGCAATGGCTCCAGCGCCAGCTCAACCAGCGCCAGCTCAACCAGGCTGACCAGTCAGAAACCTTTCATGATCTGCTGCACCAGTTTCGTAACCCGCTGACCGCGCTGCAAACCTTTGGTAAGCTGCTGCTGAAGCGCATGCAGCCCGAAGACCTTAACCAGCCTATCGCCGAGGGCATTGTGCGTGAGAGTCGGCGGCTGCAAGATTTAGCTCAGCACTTTGATGTAGCCGTCACCCAGGGGGATGAAGGGCTGAGCCACTCAGCTACGATGCCGCCCGTAGCCGGGCTGCTATTGCCAACGGCTACGGATAGCCCCGCCGGGATGGAGACTGACATTGGCGTTAAACCACCCTTGGGCGTCGAGGTCAAGCCCCAGCCGGCACCCATCGCAGGGCAGGGATACGGGCTGGGGCGCACATTAGTGGTGGAGCCTGGCCCCATTGCCGAGGTGGTAATGCCTCTATTGCAGTCGTTTCAGCCTATTGCCCAGGAGTTGAACATGACCCTGGTCTACGATATCCCGGCGGATTTACCGGAGGTCTGGCTCGACCGTGAAGCGCTGGGCGAAGTCCTCAGCAACCTCTTGGATAACGCCGTTAAATATGCCCCCAGCGGCTCTTTAATTTGGGTGACCGGGGGGCTAGTACAGCACCTGGAGGGGGTGATCTACCAGGGCATTGCGGTGGGGGATACAGGGTCGGGCATTCCCCTGGCTGATCAGCCCCATATTTTTGAGCGTCACTATCGCGGCATTCGGGCCGACGGCGACATCCCCGGCACGGGGCTGGGGCTGGCGATTGTGCAGGAACTGGTACGGGGAATGGGCGGCCACATTGACCTGACCAGCCCGGTTCGAGTCGAGCACTGGGTCTCGGAGGCGGCCAAGGGGGTTACCCCGGGGCCGGGCACCCTGTTTATGGTCTGGCTGCCCACGGTGTAGGCCCGGTGGAGGTAGCACGATGCCGCCGATTAAATCCTCCCTAAGGAAATTTCTAGCCAAGAACTTACCGCGTCATTCCCGCGCAGGCGAGAACCCAGCCCGAGAGTTTGTTGATATCGGGTATCTTCTTTTCTAGAAATCGCCTGAGCTCAAGCAAAAAGTCTGGATATCCAGCCCCAGCCGCGCCCTGGGCAGCATTAGACCGCCATAGCCCATTGGGGCCGCTTCATAGGAGAATAGAAGCCGCAGCAATTTTGGGTTATAGAACCCTCTTTTTTCTATGGCGACCCCCCTTTCCTTCCACCCCTTGACCGTTAAGGCCCCTGCTTTAGCCCCCCTCCAGGTGCCCGAACGCCTGCTGCTGGGGCCAGGGCCATCCAATGCCGATCCGGGGGTGATTGCGGCCATAAACCACCAGCCCATTGGCCACCTCGACCCCGCCTACCTGGCCATGATGGACGAGGTACAGGGGCTACTGCGCTACGCCTGGCAAACCGAGCATCCCCTCACCTACGCCGTAGCTGGTACTGGGTCAGCGGCTATGGAGGCGACCCTGGCCAACGCCGTCGAGCCGGGGGATAGGGTTTTGGTGGCAGTCAACGGCTATTTTGGCCATCGTCTGGTAGATATGGCCCGCCGCTACGGGGCAGTCGTCAGCATCATCCAAAAGCCCTGGGGAGAAGCCTTCACCCTGGAGGAACTGACCATTGCCCTGGATACCCACGCCCCGGCGGTGCTGGCCATTGTCCATGCGGAGACCTCCACCGGGGTGCGCCAGCCCCTGGCCGGGGTGGGTGCCGCCTGTGCCGCCCACGACTGTCTACTGATTGCCGATACCGTGACCAGCTTGGGCGGGGTGCCGATCTTTTTGGATGACTGGCAGGTGGATTTGGCCTATAGCTGTAGCCAGAAGGGGCTCAGCTGCGCCCCGGGCATTTCCCCGTTTACCATGGGGCCGAGGGCGGTGGCCAAGCTCGAACGGCGGCGGCTGCCGGTGGCCAACTGGTACTTAGATGCGGCCTTGCTGCGTCAATACTGGGGGCCCGAGCGGGTCTACCACCACACCGCCCCGGTTAACCTCACCTACGCCCTGCGGGAGGCCCTGCGCCAGCTGGCCGAAGAGGGTCTAGAGGCCCGCTGGCAGCGGCACCAGCAAACGGCGGAGTACCTCTGGGCCGGGCTGGCCGACCTGGGCCTGACCTGCCATGTGGACAAAGCCTTGCGTCTGCCCACCCTGACCACGGTGCAGGTGCCCCCGGGGGTTGACCCGAAAGCCTTTAGTCGCCAGCTCCTGACTGTTCACAATATCGAAATTGGCGGCGGCCTGGGAGATCTGGCCGGTCAGGTCTGGCGGATTGGCCTGATGGGCTACAACAGCCGCACTGAGAACGTAGATATTTTGCTGCGAGCCATGGGGGAAGAACTGCACCGGCTGCGGAGCTGAGCTCCTCCCTAGGGGCACAGTCGGCTATGCCCCTACGAGGGGGGCATGATTTGAATGAGGCGATTGATTTGGATAGGCTGGGCCCTAAACGTAGGCCACCGTTACCCCGGTGCCGCCGTCATGCTGCTCGGCTGGCTCAAACCGCTGTACCTGGGGGTGGCGGCTGAGATACTCCTGCACGCCGCGCCGCAGCTTGCCGGTGCCGTGGCCGTGGATGATCCAAATCGCGCCGCTAGCGCTGGCAATGGCTTCCTCGATCACTGACTCGGACTCGGCTACCCGCATGCCGCGAATATCAAACGTGTTGCGGGCGGTGCGCACCGCCGGGGCTGGGGGGGCGGCCTGGGCGGCTGGAATGGTGTCTTGGGGTTTGGGTTTAATCGGCACTTCGGCCTTTTCCCCCTTGAGTGACTCGATATCGGTTAGGCCCACGGTGGTTTTCATCAGCCCAAACCGCACGGTAATTTTACCGTCATCGTCGGGGGCGGTGAGCACCTCGGCGGTTTGCCCCAGGCTAGAGATGCGGACGCGGTCACCCACCTGAGGCTTAAATCCTGCCCTTGGTTGGTCGGCCTTGACCTGAGCTGCCGCCCCAGTCTGGGCGCCCCGCTGCTGGGCAATGGCATCCACCGCTTCGGTAGCTCGTTGGGCATCCTGGGCGGTGGCTTCCCCCTGTTGTAAGCGCCGGATTACCCTGGCGATTTCAGCCTTCGCCGCCGCCACCTCCCGCTGCATGGCCACCTCCTGTTGAAGGCGCAGATCCTGCTCGCGCTCCCGCAGCATCTCGGCTTTACGGCGCACCTCGTTGTGGAGCTTTTCGGTTTGGGTGAGCAGCTCCGCCGCCTGGTTGGCTTTAGTTTCCTGCTGTTTGCGCTGGGCCTCTAGGCCAGCAATAATTTGGTTGACGTCGGGCTGGGCACCCGCCTCCATCAGTTGGACAGCCTGGGCTACCACGTCCTCCCGTAGGCCCAGCCGCCGGGCAATGGAAAGGGCATTGGAACGCCCCGGAATGCCCCACAGCAGCCGATAGGTGGGAGATAGGCTGGCCTCGTCAAACTCCACCGAGGCATTTTCAAACCGGGAATCCTGGTACTTGAGTGCCTTTAGTTCGCCGTAGTGGGTAGTGGCCATGGTCAGCCGGGCCGTCTCGGCCAGATGCTTGAGCAGCGCCACGGCCAGGGCCGTACCCTCGGTGGGGTCGGTGCCCGCGCCGACTTCGTCGAGGAGGATGAGGGCGTTGGCGGGGGTGAGGGGTGAGGGGATGGAGGGAGTGAGGGGTGAGGGGGTGAGGGGTGAGGGGGTGGAGGGTCTGAGACCCTCTTCCCCGTCTTCAATGGCCGCTAGAATTCTACCAATGCGCTGAATATGACCAGAAAAGGTAGACAGACTTTGCTCGATAGACTGCTCATCGCCGATGTCTGCTAGTACTTGCTCGAACCAGGGCAGCTCTACCGGCTCTCGGGCGGGCACAAATAGTCCGGCTTTGGCCATTAACACCGCCAGACCCAGGGTTTTGAGGGTGACTGTCTTGCCCCCGGTGTTGGGGCCGGTAATGGCGACTACCCGTAACTCTGGCTTGATCAGCAGATCAATGGGCACTACCTCCGGCCCCTGCTCGTGGCGGTGCTGCCAGACCAGCAGGGGGTGGCGGAGCTGGCGCAGGGTGGTCTGTTTGGTGGGCGAAATAAACCGGGGGGGATTGGCCCCCAGCCATAGCCCATAGCGGGCGCGGGCGTTGGCCAGGTCTAGGGTAGTGACGATTTCTAGCAGGTGCTTAAGATCGTCGTAGACCTCGGCCACCTGCTCGGTGAGCTGGCGCAGAATTACCTCGACTTCGGTTTGTTCCTGGCGCAGTAGCTGCCGCAGCCGATTGCCCAGTTCTACAATGGCGTGGGGTTCGATGTAGAGGGTGGCCCCGCTGGCCGAGGCATCGTGAACGATACCGGGGATAGTCTCTTTCTGCCCAGCTTTGACAGGGATGACAAACCGATCGCCCCGCTGGGTAATCAGCGGCTCTTGTACTGCGCCGGACTGGCGCTGCATGATTTTTTGCAGCCGCTGCTGAATGTCGCTGCGGGTGGCTTTGAGGCGATCGCGAATGCCCCCCAGCTTGGGGCTGGCCCGGTCGGTCACATCCCCCCGGTCGTCAATGCAGTGGTGGATATGCTGCTCGAGTTCTGGGTAGGTGCGCAGGTCGGCCACCAGCCCTTGTAGCACCGGCAGGTCTTCGGGGGCCTGGGCATCGATGGTGCGGCGTAGCTGGCGGGCCCCGCTCAGGGTGGTGGCAATGGCCAGTAGGTCGGCCCCGGTAAGCAGGCCCTGGCGCTGGGCGCGGTTAATGGCAGCCCCGATGTCGCGAATGCCGCCAAAGCTGAGACCGCTGGTTTTTTGATCCAGCCAGTAGGTTTCGCGGGTTTGAGCCAGGTAACCTTCGCTCTCGGCCTGGCATACGGGCAGGGTTAGCCCCTGGGCCGCCAGGGTACCCGGCTTAGTAGCGGCAAAGGTAGAGAGCTGCTGGCATAGCCGGGGCCACTCCAGTAAATCTAGGGTGTCTTGGTGAATCAACGAAGCTTCAGGCAGGGGAAAATCCTAACGGGTACGGTCTATCTGTTTTACCAGTATAAAAAACTCTTGCCTCCTTAGGGCGCAGACAACTGCCCCGACGTCCGGGATAAATGTTAAATCACCCTGTATATTGCCAAAGATTGGCCCCCTACCCCCCCGCGGGGGAATTCTGAGGACGATGGGGTGAACGGCTGAATCCGCCGCTCCTAGAGCCTAACCCCGCTCATCCTCCACCTTCTTCGCTAAGCAAACCCGTGATTAACTATGACGTTATCCCTGCCCTTGAACCGGCGGCAACGGTTGATGTATCGCCTCTGCGGGTTGAGGCAGAAGCCGGGTTGCAAACCGCATTAGCAACCCTGGCGACCGCCCAGAAAACCTATGCCCTGGTCTATCGGGCCCAGGCCCTGGTGGGGATTTTTAGCGTTACTGAGCTCGCCGCCGCCGCCGGTCAGCGGGTCGATTTTACCCAGGCGGTCGTGGGCCAGTGGATGATTCCCCTGGAGGTTTTAACGCCTCTGCCCATTGAGTTTTTAGCCGTTTCTATTCGTGCTGAAAAGGGCTTATCTAAATCGTCTTCGGCCCAGACAGAAAATTTAGATTCTTTCTATCAGCCAGTAGTTGACGCCGCCAACCACTGGCTGGGAATGCTGACCCCGGATGGTTTTTACGCCCCTGAGACGAGAAAAGGGCCGGTAGCACAGCCTCCGATGACGGTGGCGAACTCAGCTGAGCTCCAGGATTGTCAACTTTCCCTAAGCGGCGTCAGTGAGCAGCAAGAGCGCCTGGCTCTGGCCCTGAAAGGCGCACAAATGGGCACCTGGGACTGGAACCTTCAGCAGAGCACCCTGGTTCTTTCCGCTGAAGCAGAACAGCTGTTGGGCCTTACCTCAGGGGAATTTGACGGTCAGTATGAAACCCTGCTCAGCTACGTCCATCGGGAGGATCGTGACACTGTGCACCAAACCCTGCACCAGGCGGTGCGGCTGGGCCAACGCTATGGAGTAGAGTTTCGGGTATGGCGTCGAGATGGCCAAGTGCGCTGGCTAATGGCCCGGGGGGAAATGTTTAATACCGAGCAGATGCAGCCCCGCCTAGTGGGCATTACCCTAGATATTTCTAGCCACAAACAGGCCGAGGCCGAGCTTATCATCCAGACCCAGCGGGAGCGCCTGGTGGGGCAAATCGCCCAACGGATCCGCAACGTACTAGATTTAGGGGTCATTCTGGAGCAAACCGTCGTGGCTGTGAAGGAGTTCATTGAAGCGGATCGGGTAATTATCCTCAAATGCGCTGCCGACATGAGCGGGGAGGTGATTCAAGAAGCCTGCACCGCCCCCTACCCCAGCATGATGGGCTGGTCGGTGCGCGATCCCTGGTCGGTAGGGGAAAAGTTTTTAGCCCACTACCGCGAGGGGCGCGGCATGGCGGTGGAAGACATTTATGCCCAAAACCTGCCCGAAGGCCAACTGAGGTTCCTGGAATATTTTCATATCAAAGCTGAGATTGTGGTGCCGCTGCTCCAGGGTCAGACCCTATGGGGGCTGCTGATTGCCCACCAGTGCCAGGCTACTAGGCTATGGCGAACGGCGGATGTAAGGCTGCTGCAAAGTCTAGCTATCCAGGTGGGAATCGCCATTCAGCAGGCCACCATGCACCATAAACTCACCCACGCCAACCAACAGCTGAAGCGCCTGGCCTACCTCGATGGCCTGACCCAGGTGGCCAACCGCCGTCGATTCGAGCAGCACCTCGACAGCGAATGGCGACGCATGGCCCGCGAAAAAAGTCCTTTGTCTCTGGTGTTAGGGGATATTGACTACTTCAAGCAGTTTAACGACCGCTACGGCCACCAGGCGGGCGACAACTGCCTGCGGCTGGTGGCTCGTACTCTCAGTCGCACCGCCAAGCGACCAGGGGATCTAGTCGCCCGCTACGGCGGCGAGGAATTCGTGATTATTCTGCCTAACACTGACCTAGTTGGGGCCGAAACCGTGGCTGAAGACATGCGGGGTTCGGTGCGTCGCCGCCGTATTCCCCACGAAGGGTCTAGTGTTGACGCCATTGTGACCATGAGCCTGGGCGTGGCGAGCTGCACTCCCAGCCCGGCGCTGACCCCGGCGCTATTACTAAAATGGGCCGACGAAGCTCTCTATGCCGCTAAGAAGGGCGGGCGTGACCAGGTCAGGCTGGCGGCGACGGCCCAAACAAACTAGCCCAGTAAGCCTAATCAAGCCTAGGGTGCTGGGAAGCTACTGCTGCGCCCAAACCCGCGGCGGGGCGCACAAGCTTGACCCGGTGCTACGTACCCTTAACCTTACCCGCCTACGGACACGCCAATTTCCTTTGGGGCATCCCGCTTGGTTTCGTAGTAGCGACAGGCCAGGTAGCCCACGGTATAGATCAATGTCGCATCTGTAGCCACTCCGACCGCGGTCCCTAGCCCCGGCACTAGTTCCACAAAGCTCAGCCCCGATTTAAGTAGGCCAGAACTGGTAGACGACAGCAGCCAAATCGCCAGCACCTCCCCCCGCCGGTCACTATCTTCGGGAGAATAGCCATAGATGGCCGCGATGCGATAAATCATGCTGGCCTGGAGGGCGGTAACGGCACCAATATCCACCAGCGCCAGGGCAAAGGCCATGGGGGGCAAAAAATTAGTCACTAACCCTACGCTAGCCGCCTTCACCGCCGTTTCGGCCATTACCCGCTGGGCCAGTGCCCGCTTCGTTTCTAGGGGATACTGCTGCCGCAGATCATCCACTTCGCTGCGCACCGTCTCGACATTCACCTGCCCCAGGGCGGCCAGCAGCCACTTAACCCCCGGCAGCACCGTCGCGTATTGAATGAATGGCAAATTTGTGATCGGCCCTACTACCTGCCCCACGGACTTGGTCAGCGGCTCTAGAATCGGCTGCCAGGCCGATACCAGGGCGTTGCCGGTGCTGGCGGTGGCCTCGTCTAGTACCGCCACCACAGCCTGCATGACCTGGGTAACAGCATGGAACGTATCCTGGGTCACCTCTGTAGCAGAAGCTGAATCGGAGTCAGGGGGTGAGTTAGGGGTCACAGGTACAACCTCAGGGAAGAATAGGCTGAATTTTATGAGGTTATCAAAAGTTCGCTGATTTTGCCTCGCCCCTGGGGCTGAGAGTTAATCGCTCGCGATGCCTCGATGCGGTGGGTTGAAAACCCCTGGTAAAGCTGGCGAATAAACTCGCAGTCGGAGTTCGACAGCATCACCCGCAGACCTCGGTCAGCCAGGGTTTTAAAAACCTCAGCCAGCCGTTCTTGATCCTGGGCTGTAAACCCATAGCGGTTGTAGGCCGTAAAGTGGCTGGTGGGGCTAATCGGGTGGTAGGGCGGGTCAAAATAGATCAGATCCCGCCTCGACAGGGGCCAGTCGAGAATGGTTTCAAAGGAAAAGGGCACAATCTCAGCCGTCTGGAGCGCCGCCGAGGCTGCCCGCAACAGATCGGCATCGCAGATCGCCGGGTTTTTGTACTTGCCCATCGGCACGTTGAAGTGACCCTGGGAGTTTTCGCGGTAGAGGCCGTTGTAGCAGGTTTTGTTCAGGTAAATCAACCGAGCGGCCTGGGCCACGGGGGAAGGCAGATCCCGCTGCTGCCGCATGGCATAGTAATAGTCGTGGCTGTGGTAGCGCTGGTGGTTGGCTAACTCGCTCACCAATGCATCGGTGTGGTCGCGCACACAGCGGTAAACGTTCACCAGGGCGGGGTTAATGTCCCCCAGTACCGCCCGTTGAGTTCGTTCCACGAGATGAAAAAAAACCGCACCGCCCCCTAAAAAAGGCTCGTAGTAGGTGTTAACAGCGGTCGGAAAGAACGGCTCGTACTGGCTGAGTAGGCGAGTTTTACCCCCGGCCCACTTCAAAAACGGGCGACACCGAAAGGAGCTTTGAGTCGTTACTACCGCTGTCACAATGCCGCTACGCTAAGATCAAATGTACTCTTGAGGCCATGCCCCAACTATATCAAAGGCGTTCTAAACCGGCACACCTGAGACAAAACCCGTTGCTCAGCCGCTGGGGGTCGTAGGTTAGGATGGAAGACGGATGGGGCCATAGCCCAGGTTTCCATCCTGTCTTGAAAAGCTGGCTCGCCCCTATGAAAGAATTTCTGACCAACGTTTCGCGCTACCCCCGTTATCTGATTTCCTTTACTCTGGGGATTTTGTACAACGCCGTGCAGCCCCTGGTACCCCTGTTCCAGCGTCCGACTACGGCGGTGGCGCTGGTGGGGGCAGTGATCGCCGGGTTTATATTTTTAACCTTTACCCTGCGGGCCATGCTGGGGCTGGGTGCGGTCTAGGGTCTAATGGCGTCAGTTCACCGCCTGCGGCAAGACTCTGGGTTTCGGGTTATGGGGTTTCGGGCTCGGGGGTGGAGACGCTGATCAAGAAGTAGCGTTATTGGTGTCATGACCTGGATTGGAGGGTCATGAGCCGAATCATGAAGGGTCTGGACTAGGCTGAGGCCGTCTTGGGCGGCCAGTTGGTTAACCCGTCGATCACCAGGAGGAGTAGAGGATTATGGCCAATAGTCGTCGGGTTGAGCGGGTCGCCTCGCTCATTAAGCGCGAGGTCAGCCAGATGCTGATGGTCGGCATTAAAGACGATCGAGTCGGGGCGGGCATGGTCAGCATTACCGATGTAGACGTATCGGGAGATTTGCAGCACGCCAAGATTTTTGTCAGCATCTACGGCACCGACGAGGCTAAGGCCGAGACGATGACTGGGCTGCTGGCGGCGACGGGCTTTGTGCGCAGCGAGCTGGGCCAACGCCTGGGGCTGCGTCGCGCTCCCGAAATTATTTTTAAGGAAGATTTGGCCATGGAGCGGGGCACGCGGGTGCTCTCCTTAATCAACCAACTCAGCCTAGAACGGGAAGAGAAGGGGCTATCGCTAGAGGGTCTGGATACCGCTGACGAGCCCGAGCTTGACTCATTACCCACCGCCGAGGACGATTTGGGGTGACAGGAACCCTCTCTACCTCGGTTCTCCCGGCCTTTGAGCCCCTTTCCCTGGCCCAGCAGGTGGCCCAGATGGTGGTGGTGCGGGCCTCGGGGCATTTGTTTGACCACGAGATTGGCTACCCTGACTGGGAGGCCGATAGCGCTACCCTGCGCCATTACCTGCAGGATTTAGGGGTAGGCGGCGTGATTTTGCTGGGGGGCAGCGCCGCTGAGGTGGGGCTCAAAACCCAGGCGCTTCAGGCCCAGGCCGCTATTCCCCTGCTGATGGCCGCCGATATTGAAGAGGGGGTGGGTCAGCGGTTTAGCGGGGCCACCTGGTTTCCACCGCCGATGGCGCTGGGGGCGATCGCTAATCAAGATTTGGCCGCGGCCCTGGGCTATGCCGAAGCCATGGGAGCCGTCACCGCCCAGGAGGCGAGGGCAATTGGCCTCAACTGGGTGCTGGCGCCGGTGGTGGATATCAATAACAACCCCCAAAACCCCGTCATCAACGTCCGGGCCTTTAGCCACACCGCCGACCAGGTGACGGCGCTGGCTGGGGCCTTCATTCAGGGGGCACGCCGCCAGGGGGTGCTGACCACCGCCAAGCACTTTCCCGGCCATGGGGATACTGCCACCGACTCTCACCTGGCGCTGCCGATTTTGCCCCATTCCCTCGACCGGCTGCACCAGCTCGAACTAGTACCCTTTGTCGGGGCCATCGCCGTCGGGGTAGATGCGGTGATGACGGCCCATGTGCAAATTCCCGCCCTCGATGGTGACCATCCCGCTACCCTGTCGGCGGCTACCCTCACCGGCTTGCTACGGCAACGCCTGGGCTTTACCGGCCTGATTGTCACCGATGCCCTGGTCATGGGGGCGATTACCCACGCCTACGGCCCCTACGAAGCCGCCGTGCTGGCGGTGGCCGCTGGGGCTGACGTGGTGCTGATGCCCGCCGACCCCGAGGGGGTGATCCACGCCCTGGTGGAAGCCGTTACCCTGGGGCGCATTCCCCCAGAGCGGATCTTGGCCTCCCTAGGGCGGATCTGGCGCGCCAAGCAGCGGGTGGCGACCCCGACGCCCATGGCTGGCCCCTCCCCCCACGCCTGGGAACACCTGCCACCGCCACCAGTGCAGCTAGAGGCCCTGGCCCAGCCTGCCGCCCGCCGCCTCGCCGCTACCCTGCTGACAGCTGCCATGACGACCGAGGGCACCATGGCCCCGGCTACCGCCACAGCCCCTGGGCATAACCTTGTCATTGTCGATAACCTGGTGGGCTGTGGATTTCTGGGCCGCACCGCTGGGGCCATCACCCTCCCCGAGCAAAGCCATTACCAGCTGCAGCTGATTGATCACCAGGGTTGTCAGCGGCTGCCTCAGGCCGCTGACCTGCGACCTAGCCTAGTGCAGTTGTTTATCCGAGGCCATCCCTTTCGGGGGTCGGCGGATGCGGCGCAGTTGGCAACCACCTGGGTTACGGCCCTGCTGGATGCCGGGCTGCTGCGGGGCCTGGTGATTTACGGTAGCCCCTACGCCCTGGCCCAGTTTCAGCCGTTGATCGACAGAGGGGTGCCCTACGGGTTCACCTACGGGCAAATGCCGATGGCCCAGACGCTGATTTTAAGGGCGCTATTCAGATCGGCGGGCGGTTCTGAGGCTTCCAGCTTGCCAGGCTTTACCGACTAGTAGAGCGCGGCGTAAATATAACGCTGGCCAGATAGCTTAGGACAGGGTTGACGGATCGAGCCACAGCTGGGAGGCTATCTGGCTCGCCATCGCCACCCTGATCGCGCCGGGTTGGCTGTGTCCTAACCGAGGTGGCGATGGCTATAGGTACACCATTAGCGATGACTGAGGTGTAGGGTATAAGGCTCACGGTGCACGGTAGGGAAGAGAGAAACTTCCGCCGTCGTGTACTCGATAGACTACCGGTGTAGGGGTTAGGGCTCGACGGGGAAAGGTACCCCAATTTTGAATATTGGCAGCCCCCTACGCTTCGGTAACTGCCATTGCCGGGCGGCGGTGGTGCCAGGGGTCAGCGGCCTCTAGCTGGGCCGCCAGGGCAAACAGCGTAGCCTCGGCGGCGGGGCGGCCCACCAGCTGCACCCCCACCGGCACCCCACTGGGGGCAAACCCGGTGGGAATCGCCAGGGCGGGTTGGCCGCTGGCGTTGAAGGGCGGGCAGGGGGCCACCCAGTCAATCACGTTTTTCAGGGTTTGGGGCGCGCCGGCGCGCCGCCATTCTCCCACCTGAATGGGGGGATGCATGTACACTGGCAAAATCAGCACGTCGTAGGGTTGGCAGAACTGCACGATTTGGCGAGATACCTGCTGCAGCTTGGCTACCGCCCGCAGGTAGGCGCCGCTGTTGATCCGCCAGGCCCGCCAGTAGAGCCAGCGATTCATCTTTTCGAGCACGATCCAGGGCACCCCAGCCTCGGCCAGCACGCACTGCCACACCACCACGAAGGGCTCAATCAGGTCGCTGAGGTCGGGAAAGGTAATTTCTTCGGCGCTGTGGCCCAGGTCTTCGGCCCGCTGCACCGTTTCGTACACCGCCTGGCGGCAGACGGGGTCGGCCTCGCCGATGGGGTCGAGGCGGGTGGCGTAGCCAATGCGGAGGGGATGGGAAGGCGGCTTGAGACCTGCCAGAAAGGACGGCTCTGGGTCGGGGAGCCAATAGGGGTCGCCCACTTCATAACCGCTGAGGGTGTCGAGCAGGGCGGCGGTATCCGCCACGGTGCGGCCCAGCGGCCCGTTGATAGCCAGACCGTTGAGTCGCTCCCCCACGGGGGCAAAGCTAATTCGCCCCCGCGAGGCCTTCATGCCCACCAGGCCGCAGCAAAAGGCTGGGCCCCGCAGCGAGCCGCCCCCATCTGACCCCTGGGAAATGGCGCACAGCCCCGCCGCCAGCGCTGCCGCCGCTCCGCCGCTAGAGCCGCCGGGGGTATAGTCTAAATTCCAGGGGTTGCGGGCGGGGGGAAAGCCGGGGGGTTCGCTGTAGGGCAGGGAGCCCATTTGGGAGGTAGTGGTTTTGCCCAAAATCACCAGCCCCGCCTGGCGCAGCTTCCCCACAATGTAGTCGTCATGGTTGGCCACGCGATCGCAGGCCGCCTTTAACCCATAGGTGCAGACCACCCCTTCAACGGGGTTGAGGTCTTTGACCGACACCGTCACCCCAAACAGCGGCGGCAGATCCGACGGGTCGGAGGTCAAATGTTCGGTTTTGGCCTTAGCATCGACGATGGCCTGGTCGGCCATGACCGTTACGTAGGCGCCGAGCTTAGGGTTGAGGCGCTGGATGCGCTCGAGGTAAATTTCCGTTAGCTCAAGGGGAGACAGTTCTTTGCTGCGAATCAGCCGGGCTTGTTCGAGGGCGGGCAAAAAGGCAAGATCAGCTGAATTCATAGGGTAGTGCAGATCGTTTCAGGCAAAGGCGCTGATCTCAAACTATACCAATTCCAGCCTTAGTCTCAGAAGGTGAGGTTCTCATCGTTCCTACGCTCCGCGTGGGAATGCTCTCGATGGCGCTCCTGCGCCCCGCCTGAAGAGGACGCTAGAGCGTCAGGGGAGCCAGGTCAACGCCACAGCGTTGGCACGATGCCGTTTAACGATTTCATTGATGCGACGGGCTGGCACCCGCAAAGCCAAGGCCAATCTCAAGATGTTGCTTGAGTCGTGTACGGGTTTGCGAAGTGTCTCCAGCGGAAAAAAGTTGTACGTACGGTTCTAAGAGAAGGAAGAGGGTTATAGCTAAAACCTCCTCCTTTACCCGACGGTAATCTCAGTTCTTGAGTTAGCCTGAAAAGGTAATTTGCGGTGGAGTTGACAACATGGATTTTGATTTCTCCAATGCCTCAGATTCGACAACAAATTGGTTGAGTTATTTTTCTGATCGAGGCGAAGATTATGAGAAGTATCGCCCGATTCATCCAGCTTCTGCGATCGATGTAATTTTGTCAGACTTGGGGTCTCCGACTCAGCTAGTCGCTGCTGATGTTGGAGCAGGAACAGGAATTGGAGCGAGGTTGTTGGCAGATCGAGGCGTTCGGGTGGTGGCGATCGAACCCAACGCAGATATGAGAACAGCGGCGACTCCACATGAAAGAGTAGAGTTTTTGGCTGGAACGGCGGAACAAATTCCGTTAGAGGCAGCAACCGTCGATTTAGTTACTTCGTTTCAAGCATTCCACTGGTTTAACTTTACCAAGAGTCTTCAAGAGTTTCGTCGTATTTTGAAACCGAGTGGGCGATTAGCATTGGTATGGAGCCTTTGGGATCAAACCGATGCTGCTTCAAAGGAATATACCCGATTAATTTTTGAAGCATCTAAAGATTTAGAGCGCCAAGCGCAATCTTTAATGCAAGTCAAAACATGGTTGAAAAAATTACGCTATCAACTGTTTTGGCAAGGGTTCTGGCTTCCTGGTTTTGTAAATTTCCAACGGCACGAGGTTAGATTTACTCAGCAGCTAGATTTAGTTGGGTTAATTGGTTTAGCTCGGAGTCAGGGATTCACGCCGGCAGAGGGAACTGCCCTAGAAGAGTTAATTTCAGAATTAACAGAATTTCACCAGCACTTTTGCAATGCTCAAGGTCAGGTAGAGTTAGCTTACTGTACTCGCCTGTATCTCGCAACTGCCATAATCTGAAGAAACTCAACCTATCTG
>DAIUJR010000020.1:0-78716 GCA_036848635.1 Nodosilinea sp. CTOTU7336 | reverse complement strand
ACCAGCCTCACGAGAGGTTTGTATTCCCCGAAGAGGTACTGCCACGTGGTAACGCTCTCTAGTAATTCCTACATCGCAGGTCGCGACCAAGACACTACCGGCTTTGCCTGGTGGTCTGGTAATGCGCGACTGATCAATCTGTCGGGCAAGCTGCTGGGTGCCCATGTGGCCCACGCCGGTCTGATTGTGTTCTGGGCCGGGGCGATGACCCTGTTTGAAGTGGCCCACTTCGTTCCCGATAAGCCCCTGTATGAGCAGGGCTTTATCCTTCTGCCCCACCTGGCAACCCTAGGCTGGGGAGTTGGCCCCGGCGGTGAAGTGATCAACACCTACCCCTACTTTGTGGTCGGTGTGCTTCACCTAATTTCTTCGGCCGTACTCGGCCTTGGCGGCATTTACCATGCCCTACGCGGCCCCGAAGTACTAGAGGAATATTCCTCCTTCTTCGGCTACGACTGGAAAGACAAGAACCAGATGACCAACATCATCGGCTACCATCTCATTCTGCTGGGGTGTGGCGCGCTGCTGCTGGTGCTAAAGGCCTGCGTCTTTGGCGGCGTCTATGACACCTGGGCCCCGGGCGGTGGCGACGTTCGTGTCATCACCAACCCGACCCTCAACCCAGCCGTGATCTTTGGCTACCTGCTGGGCTCTCCCTTTGGTGGCGACGGCTGGATTGTCGGCGTCAACAACATGGAAGACATCATCGGTGGCCACATCTGGATCGGACTGATCTGCATTGGCGGCGGCGTCTGGCACATTTTAACCACCCCCTTTGGTTGGGCACGGCGGGCCTTCATCTGGTCCGGGGAAGCCTACCTATCCTACAGCCTGGGGGCGCTGTCCTTAATGGGCTTCATTGCCTCCTGCTACGTGTGGTTCAACAATACGGCCTATCCTTCGGAATTCTACGGCCCCACTAACGCCGAGTCCTCCCAGGCCCAGGCAATGACCTTCCTGGTGCGCGATATGCGCCTGGGTGCCAACATCGGCGCGGCCCAAGGCCCCACCGGTCTAGGCAAGTACCTGATGCGCTCCCCCACCGGCGAGATCATCTTCGGCGGTGAGACCATGCGCTTCTGGGACTTCCAAGGTCCCTGGCTAGAGCCCCTGCGCGGCCCCAACGGCCTCGATCTGGATAAGCTCACCAACGACATCCAAGACTGGCAGGTGCGCCGTGCCGCCGAGTACATGACCCACGCGCCCAACGCGTCGATCAACTCGGTAGGTGGCGTGATCACGGAAATCAACTCCGTGAACTTCGTCAACCCCCGCCAGTGGTTGTCTACCTCCCACTTTGTGTTGGGCTTCTTCTTCCTGGTTGGCCACCTCTGGCATGCTGGTCGCGCCCGTGCGGCAGAGGCCGGCTTCGAGAAGGGCATCGACCGCGAGTCTGAGCCTGTGTTGGCCATGGGCGACCTCGACTAAGGGTTGAGGCCACCTATCTCGACAGGTTGAGATGATTACAGCTCCTGCCCAAGGGTAGGAGCTTTTTTTTGAACAGATAAGCCGCGATTAATATCCAATCTGACTTGGAAAACTCCAAATTAAATCCAAAAATCCAATTAAAATGTCATACTGAGGCGCTGACCTTCGCGCGGTAGAGCAGGCGATCACCCTGGCGGTAACCGACATAGCGAATGCGCACCGGTTGCCCTGGCGATACCTCTGCTCCCATGGGTTGATGTTGCTGGGGGTCGTAGGGCACTTCAGCCCCCACCGAGCCAATCGGGGTCATGTCCCAGGCCTGAAGCAGGCGGTCAAGGGGCTTGGTGAGAGGAATCAGCCGGGTGGCAGGAAGGCTTTCATTTTGCTGGACAGCGTAGACGGCGGTGGGCCACTGCAAAAGCCAGGATTCTAGAATCGCGATCGCCTCCCCCTGCATCTGCTGGCGCACTACCTGCGCCTGGGCTTCCATCTCGGCCTGGAGCCGTTCGTATTCCTGACGCAGGGGCTCAACCTGGGCCAGGGATTGAGCCCTGTCTAACCCCAAGGGGGCAATCTTCGCATCCTCCCCAAACTGGGCAATCAGCACCGGCACGGGTACCCCTAGGGTATGGCTCAGCCGCCCCAGAACCTCTACCCGCAGTTGCCCCACCCGCCCGCGCCGGAGTAAATCCACCGACCATCGCGATATCCCGGCGGTGGCCGCCAGGGCACGATAGCTGGGGATTTGAGCGGTCTGCATCAGGGCCTGTAGCGGCTGGCTATAGTCGATGGTATCCCTGGGGTTTGTGGCCATGGCGCAGTACTGAACGTCTTTGATGACGATATCAGGCCAGCCGCCGTCGAAGCCCAAAGAGCAGCACAATCCCAACGGCCAATAGGCCCACCACACTACTGGGCTCTGGCACCGAGGCATCATGCAGGGGATTGCCGGGATTGGTGATGTCGTCGTTGCCGTCTTCAATGGCGCGGTCGAAGCGGCTACTAGCCCCCTCGGCGGCGGCCAGGGCCTGGCGCTGGCGATCGTTGACCAGCACCAGCATAGAGGAGTAGGGAGTGACAATTTTTTGCTGCTTAGCCATGGCGTGGAGCTGGTCGAGCACCGCGATCTGGGTGGCATCCTGAGAACGACTGAGCCAGCGAATGGCCTGCCGGGCCGCCAGGGGCGCAAAGTCGGGGGATGAGGGGTCCGACGATGAGAGGTCGGGGGATGAGGGGGAGGCTGAAGCTGCGCCGGAATTAGGACGCATCTGCCAGCGGTAGCCATCCATAACGGTGCCAGCCAGATGCTGCTCTTGGCCGTAGCGCACCAGGGCCTCGTGCAGGTCGGCGGCCACCCCGCCGCGACTGTCGTAGAGCGCCTGCAACAGGGCATCGGCGTAGGCGGCGGGGAAGTCGCCCCCTAGATGCACCAAATAGAGAGGGGCACCCAGATCCGGTATGGGCAGGTGGTCGGTTTCCAGCTCGTAGTTGCCCCGATCCGTCAGCACAAAGATGGCGTCGTAGGCGGTTGAGTCAGCCGCACTGGCCTTGACAGGGCTGGGCTGAGCGAAGCGCAGCTGGTTAAACTGCTGGATTTGCTCGCCTAGGGTCAGGGTGCCGTAAAAGGCTATTTGTTTTAGGTGGGGGGCTTGCCCGGAGGCAAGCTTCTGGGGAGCCCGATCCGGAAAAGCAGTGAGGTACCAATCGACGGTATTGTGGGCGGCGATGGCCTGGGCTTCCTGCAGGGCGGTTTGGATTTCTTTGGCACGATCGCCCATGCTGCGCGAGGTATCTAGCACCAGGGCAAAGCGCTGCTGCCGGGACGCTGGCACCGAGGTTGAGGCTACCGGCGCGGCGGTGATCTCAAGGGTATCGACGGTGGCGGTGTGGATCGTGGGCTGAGCTGGGGTTTGCACCGGCAGAGCGGCCTCCAGCCAGGTATCTGCCCTGAGGTTGGGAACGGCAGCGCCAGGGCGCTGCCGCTGGGTTTTACGGCTCCAGTAAATGTTGCGCCGCTCCGCCAGCTGGGGCAGGGGCCAGGTGCTGTCCTGCTGCATCACCTGGTAGGTCAACCACAGGTGGGTCACGCCCGGCTGGTTCGCCGACCGGCGGGGGGGAATGGGAAAAACCCGCAGGCGATATTGCCGGGGGCCAACCTGCTCTAGCAGGGCCGGGTCTTCCGCCGCTTGTTGCTGGCTGCGCTCAATTTCGGCCTTGTAGACCTGCTGGGCGGCTCCCCGGGGCGACACCACAAAGGGGTAGCGCTCGGCTAGGCCGTCTTCCCCCAGCCACAGCCCGGTGACCACAGCACTTTCAGGCAGCGAAAATTGATAGAAAATTTCCTGCTCGGTGGGGGTGTTGTTTTCGTAGCGTTCGTACAGCTCGACCTCAGCCCAGTCTGCCTGGGGGGTGACGGCCACGGTCTGCTCCGCCAGAAACACCACCTTCTGGTTAATGTTGAGCAGGCTGGCCTCCACCGAGTCACGATTGGCGGTGGACTGCAGAGCATGGAGAATCGCCTCCTGTTCTCCCCGCTGGATCGGCACATCAAAGAAGTTGGCGTAAAGGGTCGCCGCCGTTTCGACATCGGCGCGATCGCCCTGGTACAAAAACGGCGACAGCATTATGTTGTGGGCATTCTGGAAGCGTTGGACCAGGTCAGGCGATAGCGCAAACAGAGATTCGTACCAGGTTTTGAGGCTGTTGGCATCATTCCACGGGCTCAGGTAACGGTAGGGAAACAGGTAGGCATTCAGCAGCCCCTGGCGAATCTGCGGCGACTGGCGCAGCAGGGCCTGCCGCCCGCTCACCTCTACCGGCACCGTCGCCAGCTTTTCAAAGGCCAGTACCTGGGGTTGGGGCGATAGCACCAGCAGCAGCACCGCCACCAGCGTCGCCACGCTGCCCGTCACCAGCCAGCCTTGGCCCCAGCCGTACTGCCGCCCAAACCCCTGAAGAATTCGCCCCCAGGAGCGGGTAAACATATTCACCAGCACGTAGGGCATGGCTAAAAATAAGCTGGCGCTGACCCCAAACAGCAGCAGCCCCAGGCTAAACTGGGCCGCTATATCCCAGGGCTGGTACCACAGGCCCCGTAGCCCCGCCCACCAGTCAAGGTTGAAAAGGCCAAACAGCAGGGTGCAGAGCATGGGCACCGTGTAAAACAGCAGCACTGCCCCCACGTATAGCCCCACGATCAGGACTAGCGTATGACTCGCCATTTGAAACCAGGCCAGCTCTTTGCGGTAGGCGGCATAGCCAAACACCAGCTCTAGGGCAAAGGTGGCCATGGCCAAGACCCCCAGGGTCAGCACCAGGGTGCTGGGGGGGGTTAGCTCCCGCAGCAAAAACAGCCGCAGCAGACAGAGCACCAGCAGCGGCGCTTCTACGCCGTAAAACAGCCGCATCAGCAGCACCGGATGCCCCTTCAGCCGCCGCCAGCCCACCACCGTACACACTGGGGGAACCAGCAGCAGACCCAGCAGCGGCAGCAGAAACGGCAGGGGCACATCTCCCTGGGCGAAGGCCACCGCCAGGGGCCAACCGATCAGCGGCAAAATTCCGAAATAAATAAACAGCAGGAAGCACAGGTTCCAACCCCAAAATAGGGTATGGCAGAGAATATGAACGGCGGTTTTCATCGGCGGGCCAGGGGGGAGGAGGAGCCCCTCAATCATGGCCTAGCTGGCCACACACTGCCCAGCCTGCCCAGGGCGGAAAAAGTCGGCGACCCTACGTGGGGTTTGCCAGGTTGCGGAAGCGGGTAAACTGCGGCTCAAACAGTAGCTTAACGGTGCCCGTGGGGCCGTTGCGGTGCTTGGTGACAATCACTTCGGTAATGCCCCGGTCGGGGGTGTCGGGGTCGTAGTATTCTTCGCGGTAGAGCATCATGATTAAATCTGCATCCTGCTCAATGGATCCACTCTCACGTAAATCGCTCATCATTGGGCGCTTGTTGGTGCGTGACTCGACCCCCCGACTGAGCTGCGATAGGGCAATAATTGGCACATTTAGCTCCCGCGCCAGACCCTTGAGGGAGCGGGTAATTTTTGACAGTTCCTGCACCCGGTTGTCGCTGCCTCCCTCCATCAGCTGCAGGTAGTCGATCAGGATGAGGCCCAGGGCGCCCCCCTGTTCAGCCTGGAGGCGGCGGCACTTAGACCGCATTTCGGTGACGGAAATATTGGGGGTATCGTCAATAAACACCGGCATCTGCGATAGTACGCTGATGGCGTGGCCGAGTTTTTCCCACTCGTGCTGGGCGATGCGACCAGTACGCAGGCGGCTGCTCTCCATTTCTACCTCACTAGAGAGCAGGCGGTACACCAGTTGCAGCTTTGACATCTCCAGGCTGTAAATGGCCACCGGCAGCTTTTGCAGGGCAGCGATATTGCGGGCCATATTCAAAACGAAGCTGGTTTTTCCCATTGACGGCCGCCCCGCCGCAATGATCAAATCCGAGCGCTGGAAGCCCTGGGTCATGGCGTCTAAATCGTAGAAACCGCAGGGCACCCCTGGCAGCACCATACCTAGCGATCGCTGCTCAATTTCTGAGAATGTATCAATAAGAATATCCGACGTCGCCGTTAGGCCGCCCTGGGGCCGCACCTGGGTAATGCCAAACAGCTTTTGCTCCGACTGATCTAGCACGTTTTCGAGGGGAATGCTGGCGTCGTAGCCCAGCTGGGCAATCTCCCCGCCGGTTTGAATCAGCACCCGGCGGGTGTATTTATCCATCACCAGGGTGGCGTACTGGTCAATGTTAGCGGCGCTGACGGTGCGGTCTACCAGCTGGGCCAGGCGGGTTTGCCCCCCCACCTGCTCTAGCTTGTTGTGATCCTTCAGCCACACGGTAATCGTCATCAAATCCGTCGGTTGCCCCCTGGCGTGGAGGTCGAGGGCAGCCCGGTAAATGTCTTTGTGGGTGCCGATGTAAAAGGCATCGGGGGAGAGAATCTCCATCACCCGGCCAATGGCTTCAGGATCCAGCAGAATGCCGCCCAAAATCGCCTCTTCGGCCTCGATGTTTTGGGGGGGCAGGCGGTCGTTGCCCGCGTCAAATTTTAAGTTCTGAACCATGACGACTGCTAGATGTAGGGGTCGAGGTCGGCCTTGGGCGTAGCGCTACGCTACCTCAGCCCATCCTAAAGTTTAAGGGGTCTTGATCGCGATTCTCGCTGGCATGAGATCTGTTGAGATAGCTGTAGCGGCTATGCAGAAAGGCCGCTGCTGAATTGCACCCGTTCAGGAACCGTCATATTGTCATCTCAACCGGCTCGTTTAAGCCTGAATAGGCCGGGTGGAGATTGCCCTAACTGGAATCGGCATCAGCATTTAGCTAGGAAGATTTCCAGCCAAGAACTTACCTCGTCATTCCCGTGCCGACGGGAATAATTCAGCCCGAGAGTCTGTTTGTATCGGGTATCTTCTTTCTCAGAAATCGCTTTAACGGTAGCCGGAAGCTTGGTTAACGGAGCGGAGCATCATTCCCTGGCCCTGAGTGCCTGAATGCCCCATTGAACTGAGCCAGAACAGCGCTACAGACTGCTCCCAGGGTTCTTCCCTCAAATACACCTGTAATCCCGGCCAGTCATTCCAGAACCCTGGGATCTCGTCTCACAGCGCCGATGCTATGAAGCGATTCTCCCGAGAACACCGCCGTCGTTAGATCGGCTTCCCCGCCGGGGCGAGATTCTGGACGATGACCATACCCGAGTAGAAAAAGGAAAAGTAGCTACGCTTTATAGTACAAGAGTACTATTTTTTGATCTAAAAGACAACCCGGCGGAAAAGAGTTTTCCGCCGGGCTAGGCCTTGAAACCTCGACTTAGGATCGCAAATCAAATAATGTGGGATAGCCGTCTCAGCTGTCCACGGTCAGGCAAGATGCCTAACCTACAAGAATTGCACCTTAAAAGATCCACGTTCCTTACTCCGCCACTACCCGCAGGTTCACAAGGGCGATTACCTCGGGGTGCAGCTTAACCTCCGCCTGGTATTCGCCCAGCTTATTGATGTCGGGCAGGGTAATGGCGCGGCGATCTACCTCTTTGCTGGCCAGCGACTTAATCACGTCGGCTACATCAGCAGACGTGACCGTACCAAAGATGGCGTCGTTTTCGCCCACCGGCTTGGCGATGGTAAATAGACCAATGGTAGCCAGGGCCATCTTAACCGCTTCGGCCTCCTGTTTAAGTTCGAGCAGCCGCTGCCGCTCCGCTTCCCGCCGCCGCTCCACCTGCTTTAGCACGCCGGGGGTGGTGCGCACCGCCAAGCTGCGCGGAATGAGATAATTACGTGCGTAGCCCGGCGCGACCTCTACTAGGTCGCCATTTTGGCCCAGCTTGCGAATGTCTTCGGTGAGAACCACCTGTACCCGTTTTGCCATGATTTCTCTCGTATAGCCCAGTTGACTATACTACCTAAAGGAAACGCGCCTTGGCAACTCTTATTTCCTAAACCTATGATTAGACTTCTGTTTGCGCTGATTCCGGCCCTGTGGGTGGTAGCCATTGCCATCATCGCCGTCCAGAACGCTACCCCAATCTCCCTCCAGCTGCTCAATCTTCAATCGATTGAAATTCCCTTTGGGGTGCTGCTGGCCTTTTGCGCCGCCGCGGGCATGGTGGCGGCGGCGATTTTGCTAATTGTGTTGGGGGGCAATCCACTGAAGCGGCCGGTGCGTCGGTGAGGTCAAGGTATCGGGTATCGGGTATCAGGTTCTGGGTTACACCTGAAACCTGATACCTAATACCTTAAACCCCTCCCCTGGTCAGATCTAGCGAACTATTGGGTACTTATTTTTTCCTTATCTGAAGACAGTATGCTCGCCTAACGGCGTGGTTCAAGTGGCCCTGTCAAGCTTGAACAACTTCAGCGCCAGCGTTTATGGCATACTCCCCCAAAAGTTCTTCAGCTAGGGTTGCCCCGATGATTAAGCCCGCCGGTTGCCTCACGTTACGGCTTCACCATCAACGGTTATTTCAGCGTCTGGCCGCCGTCTTGGCCACGGCCTGCGTCGTCGTGCTGCTGGCGGGCCAGGTGGGGCCAGCGGCCAATGTCTCCAACTATGAAATTACCCAGGCCCAGCCCTTCAACCGGGTGGATACCTACCCGATACAGCCCTTGCCCACCTCCCCCAACTTTCGCCCCAATGGCGAGTGGGTCGGGCGGCTGATTCTGCCTTCGCAGCAGGAATACGCCAGCGACCCCGGCGACTGGGCCTGGATCGAGCTCTGGCACGGCCCCGGTGAAGCGGCGAACCTGCTGGGGCAAAAGGTCAAACTGACCTGGAGGCCGACCGAAGCTAGTCAGGTCTACGTTGAAACCGTCACCCGAGACGTCACCTTTAGCAACCAGGCGAATAAATTTTTGGCGAACGGCAACCTCGTACCCGCGCGGCTCAACGGCCGTAAGCAGGTGGGGCCGCTGCAATCGTTAGCCGGGGCGCGACCTCAGGATGACGTGACGGTGCGGCTGGTGGAAACCACATTGGTGAATGACGGTGCCCAACCGGTGCTGCAAACCCAGCTCGAGCCGGTGCACATTACCGGGCGCGAGTACGGCCTGGTGAAGATTCTAGAACCCGATACCTCGGTCAATGCTCCGCTGCCCCAGGAATGCCCTGGCCCGGCCCCCTGCCCTACCGAATATTTCAAGGTGCAGTTCTTTGACACCGCTGCTAAAGGATTTACCGGCCCGATCGGCACCATTCGCATTCCCCAACAGCCGATGGTGAACGGCGAACGATTTGTCTCGAATCTGCGGGATTTTGAAGCCTCCCCTGCCGGGTCGGCGGGGTGGTACATCTACGGCTCTCGCGATCAGGACGGCGTGTTTACGGTGCAATCGCTCAAGCCCCGCGCCCTGTTTCAGCTTCAGCCCGATCAGGTAATCATCGGCGAAACCCCAGGGCTGAACTACATCAGCCACCAAAACTGGCGCGATACCCCCCAGCGCAAGGGCACCCTACAGCGGGTGCTGGTTAGCCCCAACGGCGGCAGCTCCGATGCCGCCCGTGCCCAGTGGCAAGAGGGAGCCTATGCCCTGGTGATTCATCTCTTTGGCGGTATCGGCGGTGAGAATAAAGAGTTTGCCCCCGTTGGCACCGTCACCGGCCACTTTTCCTATGGCCTAGGCCGGGTAGTACGCGAGCCCATTGCCGACGAGCCCCAGCTCCAGGTGCAGTACCAGCAGGTTTACGCCCATAACTCCGGGGGGATTATTTCGGGCACCCACGACTGGGGATCTTTTGTGGGAGATATGCAGCGGGGCTGGCTGGGGCTGCGGCCGATTTCTGACGTGGTGGTGCAGCTCGACTCGTTTATTGCCCCCTTTCAGTTTGGCGACACCCGCATTTCGCTGTTTCGAGAGCTGCTGATTCAAACCCAGGTTCTAGCGGCCCGCTACCGCACGGGGGATGGCACCGGCGTCGCTGGGGTAACCCCGGCCACCTCCTGCGTGCAGGACTCGAACCAGGCGCTGTTTATCGCCATCTCCGAAACCCGGCGCAAGATTGAGAGCCAGCCGGAAATTGTCGAGTGGCTGAGGCGGCATCCCGACAGCCCCGAGGTCGACCGGGCCAAGCGCTTTATCGACCTGGGCAACGCTCTGGAGGCCATGCTGGTGCCCTACGGCATCGTACGCCCCGACTGGCAGAATAATGCCGCATCCCTGGCTGGGGTAACGCCTCGGGGAGCGTTTACCAGCAACAAAGGCCTGTTCAGCGGCATCCTCAGTTGGCAAACCATGATGCCCCGCTGGGCCCAGGATGAGGTCTCCCGCGTCTTTTTGCTCAACGGCGCTCAGCTCTGGTTTTTGCGCCCCAACCTGCTGGGGGGCAACGACCCTCGGGTCGAGCCGATTCCTCCCACAACGCTGTTTGGCGGCATCCCCATTTTGGGGCAGGTGGTGCAGCGGTTTGCCGATGCCTTTGCGGTATGGCCCAGCTGGCGAATGGCGCTGCTGGGGGTAGGGGCGCTGGCGCTCTACGGGCTGCTGGCCCTTCCCTACGGCCTGAGGACGGGGTTCTTAGCCCACAAAACCGCCATCGCCAATCCGATTCGGTTTGGGTTGCATGCCCTGCGGCTGTTTTTCATCCCCGCCCTGGTAGAAGAAACCCTCTTCCGGGTCATGCTGCTGCCCCACCCGGTGGAGGGGATGCCGGGATCGCGCTGGCTATTTTGGGCAATTGTCAGCTTTATCTCGTTTACGCTGTACCACTGGCTGCTGGGTAAAACCATTTATCGGCGTGCTCAAGATACCCTTCTAGACCGCCGCTTTCTGGTGCTGGTGGGCTGGCTAGGGCTGGTCTTAATTGGCCTGTACTGGATGACCGGGTCGCTATGGCTGATCACCTTCGTCCACTGGGCCGTGGTACTGGTTTGGATCTACCGCCTGGGGGGCCGCGATCGGCTGCCCCCCCGCCTGTTTCGGCGGCACGGTAAGCGGCACCAAGATCAGGATGTTGCTTTGGCAATCCAGGCCTGAATTCAGCAACGCCAATAGCGTGCCCCCACAACCTGAGTGGCCCTAGGGTTGCCCCAGATAGTCTGCTTAGGGACGCTGCTCGGCCCGCAGCCGACTCAGCGCTGGATCGCGCAGGGTGGCCACCGTATGCTTGGCCCCAGACACGAAAGCCCAGGGCGACCACCGGGGTTGCAATCGGCCCTGGCACCGCAGCACCGCCAGCCCCTTCTCGCCAAAATCGGGATGGTCGTACACCAGCTTTAGGCCTGGGTAGGTGCTCAACCACCGCGCCATAGCCCACCGCTCGGCCTCCCGACCGGCGTCGTCTAAAATAATCCACGCGGTGGGGGTCAGGTACCGATAAACCAGGGGTAGCGCCCCGTCGCGGCCAAAGAAATACTGAGGGGCATCCACCACCACCAGGTCGAAGGGGCCTCGGGTCGCCAGGGTCTTAGCCGCCTGTTTAAAGGAAAAATATAGCCCCAGCCGTCCCCAGCCTAGCTGAGGCTGGCCCTCAACCATATGGGACTCTACCTGGGGCTGCTGCTGCACAAAGGCCCACTGATCAGCGCACCACCGCGGATTTTGCTCGATGGCGGTGAGTTTACCGCCCCCCGCCAGGGCCAGGGCCGTGGCCAGCACCACCGACGACGACCCGGCCCCAAACTCAAGAATGTTCTGGGCCCCCAGATGGCTTACGGCCTGGCCTAGGACCCCTGCCGCCGCCGGGGTAATGGCCCAGTCGCCGGGGCATTGGGCAATGACCGCCTGAAGCTCTGGGGAAAGGGCTGGCTGTTTCAGCCACGTCCCCGAGCCATCGTGGGGCTGGGCATCAGCCAGCGTTTTTTGCCGCGCTTTCAGCAGCATTTTTTCCAGCATGGTTAAGGCTCAATGGTGTTGACCTGGCTGGGCAGGTCAGGGGTGAACGGTAACAAAACAACTTTTCACAACCTCCAGCCGTAGCCAGCCAGAATCCCTTCCGCTTACTCCTGATCATCCCTTACTCCCTATAATTAATACTTAAGCAGAGTTTTAGGTAGCGCTATGGAATTACAGGGGATTCGCGATCGCATCGCGCAGATCAAAACCAAACGGGAGGCCCTGATTCGCCTGCTCGAGCAGCCCGACCTGGGTACGCTGCGCATTGACGTCAACCAAGCCCTTGAGGAAATGGATGACCTGCTAGAAGAGTTTGACCGCACCTTCCCGGTGGGCTGATCGCCCCAGGTCTGCTCAGCAACGGGGGTATCCCCAACCGCAACTGGAATGCTGCACCGGAATCCGGATTAACATCGCTGCCTTGAATCCACTTTCATCCACCATGGCCACCAGCTACACCGTCACCATTCACCACCAGGGCCGTACCCAGATCATCTCGGCCCCTGACGATAAAACCGTTCTCACGGCGGCCCAAGAAGCCGGACTAGACCTGCCCACCTCCTGTGGGGCTGGGGTTTGCACAACCTGCGCCGCCCTGATCCTAGAAGGGGAAGTTGACCAGGCCGACGGCATGGGGGTCAGCCTCGAACTCCAGGCCCAGGGCTATGCGCTGCTGTGCGTGGCCTACCCCCGCTCAGATCTGACCCTCGAAACCGAGAAGGAAGACATCGTCTACCAAAAGCAGTTCGGTCAAGGCTAGCCCCGCCCCCCATGCCCCTAGCCACTGAGTTTATTACCGTCAAAATTCCCCTGGGGGAGACCGCCGATTTGCTGTCTGCCCTTGAGGCCGAGCTCAGGCTTCAGGGAGAGCCCCTGCGTTGGGCCATTACCCAAATTGACGAAGCCCAGCGCACCGCCACCGTAGAGGCGGTGGTAACCACAACATCCCCCCCTTAGCTGACCATGGCCGATGCTGCTCGTCACCGTCGCCCCTACACCGCCCTGCTGGTGGTGCCCACGGGCATTGGCGCCGCCATTGGTGGCTACGCCGGAGATGCCCTGCCCGTGGCGCGGGCCGTGGCCGCCGTGGCGGATACGCTGATTACCCATCCCAACGTTATGAATGGGGCTCAGCTTTACTGGCCCCTGCCCAACGCCTACTACGTGGAAGGCTACGGGCTAGACCAGTTTGCCGCCGGGCGCTGGGGTCTGCGCCCGGTACACCGCAATCGAATTGGGCTGGTGCTCGATGCCGCCATTGAGGATGACCTGCGCCACCGGCACCTCCAGGCCGCCGAAGCCACCCGCGCCACCCTGGGCCTCGATTTAACGGATTATGTCATTACCGACGCGGCCCTGGGGGTCGAGCTACGCATCGCCGCCTCTGGGGCAACCTGGGGCACTATTCAGCGGCCTGACAGTTTGCTACGGGCGGCGGAGCAGGCAATCGCGGCGGGGGCTGATGCGATCGCCGTGGTAGCCCGATTTCCCGATGACACCGACGCGGCGACGCTGCAAAATTACCGCCAGGGT
Source organism: Nodosilinea sp. CTOTU7336 (assembly GCA_036848635.1). Lineage (GTDB taxonomy): Bacteria > Cyanobacteriota > Cyanobacteriia > Phormidesmidales > Phormidesmidaceae > Nodosilinea. The sequence continues at coordinate 65,408 of DAIUJR010000020.1, read as the reverse complement.
GGGGGAGTAGACCCCCTGGCCGGGGCCGAAGCGGTGATCAGCCATCTAATAGTGCGCACCTTTCAGGTGCCCTGTGCCCATGCCCCGGCCCTCAGCCCGCTGCCCCTCGACCCCACCGTGGCCCCCAAAGCCGCCGCCGAGGAAATTGGCTACACCTTTTTGCCCTGCGTTCTGGCGGGGCTCAGCCGGGCCCCCCAGTTCGTCACCGCCGCCCCGGCCCAGGCCTATGACCTGTGGGCTGACCAGGTGGATGCCATCCTTACTCCCGCTAGTGCCTGTGGCGGGGGCGCCGTGCTGAGCCTCAGCCAAACCCGCACCCTGGTGATTGCCGTAGAGGCCAACGCCACCACCCTGGCGGTACCGCCCGAATCTCTGGGTATTCAGGCGGTGCGAGCCAGTTCATATCTGGAGGCAGTTGGGCTAATGGTGGCCCACAAGGCCGGCATTCAGCCCCAGACGCTGACCGCGACGGTGCCTTCCCTAAGGGCCATCGAGGCTAAGCCTAAACATTTCAAAGTTTAAACTTTCCATCCTTAGGCAGATAAAAGTCTGGGTTGCTGTTCTTAAACTTAGAGAAAGCTGTTAGGAGATTTAGCCGTTCCGCTGCCCTAGCTGAACTTTTGTAACCGGAGCAGAATTCATGGAAGATCGGATTGTCAACGTTTTACTCGTAGACGATGACGAAGTAGATGTCATGAATGTGCAACGGGCCTTTAAGCGCAACAACATTTCTAACCCGCTCTACGTGGCTGGCAATGGGCTAGAGGCGCTAGAGATGCTGCGAGGAAACGGCTCTCAATCGACAATGCTGCCCGACCGACGGCGCATCGTTCTGTTAGATATCAACATGCCCAAAATGAACGGTATTGAGTTTTTGCACGAGCTGCGGCGGGATGAGCATCTGCGCTCTACCCCGGTGGTGGTGCTGACCACGTCAGACGAAGACCAGGATCGAATTGAGGCCTACAGACTTAACGTGGCGGGCTACATTCTTAAGCCGGTTACCTTTAGCAACTTCGCAGAGGTGATGGCGGCCCTCAACAAATATTGGGCGCTCTGTGAGATACCCTAGAGCCAGCTTCGGGCGTTTACCTGCTCGCGCCAATCCATCGGTAACCAACGCACCCGGCCACCTGTATCTAAGGGGTCATTCCATGGCTGAAAAATTCAATATTTTGCTGGTGGATGACGACGAGGTGGATCGCATGGCCGTTTGTCGTGCCCTAGCCGGGACTGATTTGGCGGCGCAGGTGACCGAGGTTACCTGCGCCGCTGGGGCGGTTGAGCAACTCCAGGGCAATGCCAATATCCCCTACGACTGCGTTTTTTTAGACTATCGTCTCCCCGATCAGGATGGGCTGTCGTTGATTTGCCAGCTACGCGCCAGCGGCACGACAATTCCCCTCATTGTGCTTACCGGCCAGGGGGATGAGCAGATCGCCGTGGATTTGATGAAGGCCGGGGCCAGCGACTATCTTGTTAAGACGCGGGTTTCTCCCCAGAACCTAACGCTGATGTTGCGCAATGCCGTGCGCCTCTATAACGCTGAGCAGCGGGAGGCCAAAGCCCAGGCCGAACTTCACCAAACAAACTTGCTGCTGACTCGGCAGAACCAAGAACTAGAGCAGCAGCGCCAACAAATTGAAGACCAAAACCTGAAGCTGATCGAAGCCTACCGCGTGAAATCTGAATTTTTAGCCACTATGTCCCATGAACTGAGAACGCCTCTCAACGCAATCATGGGCTTCTCGCAGATTCTCGACAGCCAGACCAAGGGCTCCCTCAATGCCTACCAAATTGAGATGGTAAAGCGTATATTCACCAACGGCAAGAACCTGCTGGATTTGGTCAACGATATTCTCGATTTGTCTAAGCTTGAAGCCCAGCGGCTCACCCTCGACGCCAACCCGGTGGATCTTCATAACCTGGTGGTTACAACCGTTTCAGATCTACAATCGCTGGCCGACGATAAAGCGATTACCCTAAAAACCTACCTCAACCTGGATGACCCGGTAGTCATCCACGACGAGCATCGCCTGCGACAGGTGCTGGTGAACCTAGTCTCTAACGCCATCAAGTTTACGGATCAGGGCACGGTTTCGATTATGGTGGTCGAACCCCGGCCTGGCTGGTTTTCGCTGCGGGTCGAAGACACCGGCATCGGCATCGCCGCCGACCAGCTACTCTATATTTTTGAGGCCTTTCGCCAGATCGATCAAAGCATTCGCCGCCGCAATTCAGGAACAGGGCTGGGGCTGGCGATTATTCATTCCCTGGTAACGCTGATGGGGGGCCAGATTGTGGTCAAGAGCCAGCCCGGTGAAGGGAGTCTGTTTTTAGTGGATCTACCCCGTCAAATTAACGACTAGTACACGACGGCGGAAGTCTCTTTATTCCCTACCGTGAACCGTGAGCCTATACCCGACACCTCAGTCATCGCTCATGGTGTACCTATTTACGCCGCGCTCTACTAGGCCAACCCTCAGGAGGCTTTCAGAAATTTCAGTCCCCAGGGCACAGGATATTGGCGGGTAGGTCGCTAGCCATAGCGCAGAATCGGTCCTACTTTCTCCAGCTCAAAATCAGGCGTCACCAGACTTTTCATCCTCGGTTTTGACCGATGGCATAAAATCGGGCTTGTCCTTGTCTTCCCAACCCGCTGGGCGCTTGGAGTTGTACCACGCCACCGAGCCAATGGTGACAGCGGCAATGAACCCCACCGCATAAACCAGCACAAACGAGAAGGGTAAACCACCACTAGCCGCTGCCCCAACTGCGAATACCATGCCGTTCTACTACTCCGAAACAAGTTTTTAAGAATGAACTGATTATAGGGGGATTACCCCCCGGCTGAAAGAGGTGCCTCAGTGCCGGTCTCTGTTCGGTGCCTCAGGCCATGGTGATCGCCCCGCCTGCGGGCCAATGTCCATTCCCTCAGCCGTGCCACTACAATAAGTGAAGCCTACGGCCGTTTTATTTTTTGGTAAGCCTTTTATGACAGAGGTTCCCGTCTCTCAGATCCGCAATTTTTCGATTATTGCCCACATTGACCACGGCAAATCGACCCTGGCGGATCGACTTCTGCAGCGCACCGGCACCGTCAGCGACCGGGATATGAAGGCACAGTTCCTCGACAGCATGGATCTGGAGCGCGAGCGGGGCATTACCATTAAGCTCCAGGCCGCCCGCATGAACTACCGGGCCAAGGACGGCAAAGACTACATCCTGAATTTAATCGATACCCCCGGCCACGTCGATTTTTCCTACGAAGTCTCCCGCTCGCTGATTGCCTGCGAAGGGGCGCTGTTGGTGGTGGATGCCTCCCAGGGGGTGGAGGCCCAAACCTTGGCCAATGTCTATCTGGCCCTGGAAAACGACCTGGAAATTATTCCGGTGCTGAATAAAATTGACCTGCCAGGGGCTGACCCCGAGCGGATTCGCCAGGAAATTGAGGACATCATCGGCCTCGACTGTAGCGGTGCCATTCTGGCCTCCGCTAAGGAAGGAGTGGGGATTGACGAAATCCTAGAATCCATTGTCTACCTGGTGCCGCCGCCCCAGGACACCGTAGACCAGCCCCTGCGCGCCCTGATCTTTGACAGCTACTACGACAGCTATCGCGGCGTCATCGTTTACTTTAGGGTGATGGATGGCTCCATTCGCCGCAAAGACAAGGTGCGGCTGATGGCCTCGGGCAAAGAGTATGAAATCGACGAACTGGGAGTGTTGGCCCCCGGTCAGGTACAGGTAGACGAACTCCACGCCGGGGAGGTAGGGTACCTGGCGGCCTCCATCAAAGCCGTGGAGGATGCTCGCGTGGGCGACACCATCACCCTGGTGCAGGCCCCCGCCGAGACTCCGCTGCCCGGCTATGTCGAGGCCAAGCCCATGGTATTCTGTGGGCTGTTTCCCACTGTCTCTGACCAGTTTGAAGAACTTCGGGAAGCCCTGGAAAAGCTGCGGCTCAGCGATGCCGCCCTGCAGTACGAACCCGAAACCTCTAGCGCCATGGGGTTTGGCTTTCGCTGCGGCTTTTTGGGCCTGCTGCACATGGAGATCGTGCAGGAACGTCTGGAGCGCGAGTACAACCTGGATCTGATTACCACCGCCCCTTCGGTAATTTATCGAGTTACCACCCTCCAGGGAGACGTCCTGGAGATCGACAACCCCAGCACCCTGCCCGACCCCCAGGCCCGCGAAAAAATCGAAGAGCCCTACGTGCAGCTCGACATGATTACCCCTGAAGAGTACGTCGGCCCCCTGATGGAGCTATGCCAGACCCGCCGGGGCGAATTTAAAGACATGAAATACCTGGCCCAGGGGCGCACCACGCTGATTTACGAAGTACCCCTGGCAGAGGTGGTAACCGACTTCTTCGACCAGATGAAGTCGCGCAGCAAGGGCTACGCCAGCATGGAGTATCAGCTGATCGGCTACCGCGACAACCACCTGGTGCGCCTAGATGTGCTGATCAACGGTGACCAGGTGGATTCCCTGGCGGCCATCGTCCACCGCGACAAGGCCTACTACGTGGGCAAAGCCCTGGTCGAAAAGCTGAAGGAGCTGATCCCCCGACACCAGTTTAAGATTCCCATTCAGGCGGCCATTGGCAGCCGCATCATCGCCAGCGAGAGCATTCCCGCCCTGCGCAAAGACGTACTGGCCAAGTGCTACGGCGGTGATATTTCCCGCAAGAAAAAGCTGCTGCAAAAGCAGGCCAAGGGCAAGAAGCGCATGAAGGCGGTCGGCACCGTCGATGTGCCCCAGGAGGCGTTTATGGCGGTGCTGAAGCTGTCCAGCAGCTCGTAGGTCTGGGTCGTATATGCAGGCCATGACCCGGGTAATCGCTTCACCCACGCTCAACCGCAACGGATAGCCTCGTCCTTACCAGACCGCTGGGCTAGATTGTATCTACAGAGCCGTTCAAAATCTGATCGAGGTCTTCACTCAGACTATTCAGCCATGCTAAATGCAGGAGTTCTGACCTTTCAGGAATTCGCCATGGAGGAGCCACTACCACTAGCCACCATTCAAGACGCGGTGCTCCGTTTTTTGCGCGATCGCAACGATGCAACGCTCTTTGGTGCCCAGGCCGTCAATGCCTGGGTTGATGAACCTAGGATGACTCAGGCCATTGATCTCCTGTCTGACCGAGCAGCGGGCTTGGCCGAAGACATTTTGGCGAGACATTGCCCTGCTGCTGCTCGCCTTCCCGGATCTAAAGGCCCACCCTGGTGCTGTGACCCAATATCTGATGGGTTTCAAAGGCTAGCTAGCCTGAACTGAGGTGATATAAAGATCTTATCAAGGCTCTGAGCTGAACCCTGGTAGGGCGCTAAGCCCTGGTATATCTTTTAGTCAGAGTTATGAACTGACGCTGGCCAGACGCACCGCCCGGAGCGCTGATAGCCAGGTCATCAATTTGGGCCATGCTAGGGACGGGCGTTGGCCCTCACTCCTGGCGGGCGGCACCCTGTGCCCCTATCCTAGGGCTACAATGCCGTCGGATAGCGCCAACTGGTTCATCTTTCAGTTAGCTTTGGCGATTCTGTGTTCTAATAGCTTAATTTGGCTTAATCTAACTGTAAATTCGATCGGGGTAGTCGCGCCGCCGCACTAAGCGGAGGAATTAATAGTTTTAAGCATACTGACTTATTTAGGTATTCGTACATGAGAATTTTAGTGACCGGTGGAGCCGGATTTATTGGCTCCCATCTGATCGATCAGCTCATGACAGCGGGCCACGAGGTCATCTGTGTTGATAATTTCTACACTGGCCACAAGCGAAATTTGCTCAAGTGGCTCAATCATCCCTACTTTGATCTGATTCGCCACGATGTTACCGAGCCGATTCGCCTGGAGGTCGATCAGATCTACCACCTGGCCTGCCCGGCCTCCCCGGTGCACTACCAGTACAACCCGGTGAAGACCATTAAAACCAACGTCATGGGCACGATGAATATGCTGGGCCTAGCCAAGCGGGTTAAGGCCCGGTTTTTGCTGGCCTCCACCTCCGAGGTCTATGGCGATCCCGAGGTTCATCCCCAGTCGGAAGAGTATCGGGGCAATGTCAACCCGATTGGCATTCGCAGCTGCTACGACGAGGGCAAGCGGGTCGCCGAAACCCTGGCCTTTGACTACCACCGCCAGAATAATGTCGATATTCGAGTGGCGCGCATTTTCAACACCTACGGCCCCCGGATGTTAGAAAACGACGGTCGCGTGGTCAGTAACTTGGTGGTGCAGGCGCTGCAGGGTATCCCCCTAACGGTGTACGGCAGCGGTGAGCAAACCCGCAGCTTTTGCTACGCCTCTGACCTGGTAGACGGGCTGATTCGCCTAATGAACGGCGACCACATTGGCCCCATTAACCTGGGCAACCCCGACGAGTACACCATTCTGGAGCTGGCCCAGACCATTCAGGCGATGGTCAACCCCGATGCCTCTCTGGTCTACAAGCCGCTACCGCAGGACGACCCCCAGCGCCGTAAGCCCGATATTACCCGCGCCAAAACCCTGCTCGATTGGAGCCCTACCATTCCCCTTAAAGAAGGGTTAACCCTGACCATTGAAGACTTTCGCCGTCGGCTAGAGCAAGAGAGGCCGGGCTCAACCCGCCAGCCCGTGGTTCAAGTTCAAATTTAAGTTGAGTTCCACGGAGTCGCTAACTCCAATCAAATCCTGTGTATCCCTAAATAACGTGATCCCTCTAGATCCCCACCATCCCCAGCCAATCCAGCCGTCCAGAAGGGGATAACTGAATAGGTGAAGCCGGACGGAACGGGCAAAATCCCTCAGCGGGGATCGATTAGACCTAATTCAATACTTTTTAGTCACGGATGGAGATAATTTTATGCGCGTATGTGTAATTGGCACGGGTTACGTGGGTTTGGTTACCGGGGTTTGCCTGTCCCACGTGGGTCACGATGTCATTTGTATCGATGTCAACGAAGAAAAGGTCAAGCTGATGCAGTCGGGGCAGTCCCCCATTTTTGAGCCAGGGCTGTCGGAGCTGATGAAATCCGCCATGGCCGGGGGGCTGCTGCGGTTTTCCACCGATTTACCAATGGGGGTCGAGCACGGCGAAGTGTTATTCATCGCCGTCGGCACCCCGGCCCTGCCCAACGGCGAAAGTGATACCCGCTACGTGGAGGCCGTGGCCAAGGGCATTGGCACCCACCTCAACGGCGGCTATAAGGTGATCGTCAATAAGTCAACGGTGCCGATTGGCTCCGGCGACTGGGTGCGAATGATTGTGCTCGACGGCGTGGCCGAGCGTCAGAAGGTTCCCGTGGCCGCTGGCAGCGTCGCCCCAACCCATCCCGAAGTGGTGGCCGACTTTGACGTGGTCAGCAACCCCGAGTTTCTGCGGGAAGGCTCGGCCATCTACGACACCTTCAACCCCGACCGCATCGTGCTGGGCAGCAACAGCCCCCGCGCCATGACCCTGATGAAGGAGCTCTACGCCCCTATTACCGAGGGTCGGTTCTTAGAAACCCCCGGCAGCCGCCAGGTGCCGGTGCTGGTGACCGACCTGAGCTCGGCGGAAATGGTGAAGTACGCCTCTAACTCGTTTTTGGCGACCAAAATTAGCTTTATTAACGAGATTGCCAACATTTGCGATCGCGTCGGCGCCGACGTCACCCAGGTGGCCGAAGGCATTGGCCTTGACTCGCGGATTGGCAAAAAGTTTCTGCAGGCGGGCATCGGCTGGGGCGGCTCCTGCTTTCCCAAAGACGTGGCGGCGCTAATTCACACCGCCGATGACTATGGCTACGATGCCCAGCTCCTGAAGTCGGCGGTGAGCGTCAACGAGCGCCAGCGCCAGATTACCCTGGAAAAGCTCCAGCAGGTGCTGAAAATCCTCAAGGGCAAAACCGTTGGCCTCTTGGGGCTAACCTTCAAACCCGACACCGACGACATGCGCGATGCCCCGGCCCTCATTTTAATTGAGCAGCTCAACCGGCTGGGGGCCAAGGTCAAAGCCTACGACCCCATCGTCTCCCAAAGCGGGCTACGCCACGGGCTCAGCGGGGTAATTGTGGAAACCGACGCCAGCCACCTGGCGGATGGCTGCGACGCTCTGGTGCTAGTCACCGACTGGAAGCAGTTTCAGGATCTGGACTACGCCGCCATGGCCGAGCGCATGAACAGCGCCATTATGATCGATGGCCGCAACTTCCTCGACCGCGAAGCCCTGCTTCGGGCCGGGTTCCAGTACCTGGGCATCGGTCGGTAAGCTCTCAGGGGGGAGAACCTCCTTAAGATCCCGGCCTCAAACAGGCAACTTCCTAGGGGCGAACAGCCGTTCGCCCCTTTTTTGCCCTCCTGACAGGCCACTAGACATACAGCGTCAGGGGAAACGGCCCATAGGTGCCCACCAGCTCGGCCGCCTCGGGCTCTGAGCTGTGAAATGTAATCAAGACCCCGCGGGCGGTGCCGCTGTAGTCGTCTAGGTACCAAGCCCCCTTCAGGGTGTTGAATTTAAGGTAGATGGGGCCATCCTGCTCGGGCAGCGCTAGTTCCACGGAAATTCCCAGGGCCTGCAAAAACGACTCCATCGCCAGCTTCCCTTCCACCAGGGTGCTTGCACAGATGCCGAGGGTCTGGTACTCCGACAGCGTGTTGAACTGGTCTAGGTCGGCCCTAACCTGCTCAGCCTCGGGGGCGCTGAGCGGAGGCGGAGTGGTCAAGCCGCTAAACACATTCAGCCGCTGACGAATGGCGGATAGGTCGGCGGCGGTGGGGTTTGGGGACATCATAGTGGGCAGCAACCGTTACTTGAAAGGGGCGTTGGGCTTACTAAGGTGGGGCCGCTGGCCCGACCGTACGAGGTGTCAGTATGACCTACCATGTCCGCGTTATGGACATGCCGACGGGGGATAGGCCGCGAGAACGGCTGCTTTCCCAGGGGGCGAAAAGCTTATCCACCGCTGAGCTACTGGCCATTTTATTAGGTACCGGCCAGGGGCCAGGAAAGCTCTCCGCCGTGGGCCTGGGCCAGCTCATCCTGCAGGAAATGGGCCACCACCAGCGAGATCCCCTGACCTCGCTAAGGGACGTGACCGCCCACGACCTCACCCAGATTTCGGGAGTTGGCCCGGCTAAGGCCACCACCATCTTAGCGGCCATTGAGCTCGGCAAACGGGTGTTGCAGGCGATTCCTCCCGAAAAAACGGTGGTGGATGACCCGGCCATTGCCGCCGCTGCCCTTAGCCATGAGCTGATGTGGCAAACCCAGGAGCACTTTGCCGTGGTGCTGCTCGATGTGCGCCATCGGCTGTTAGGTACCCACGTCATTACCATCGGCACCGCCACCGAAACCCTGGCCCACCCTCGCGAAATCTTCAAGGCCGTCATCCGCCACGGGGCAGTACGCTGCATCGTGGCGCACAATCACCCCTCTGGAAATCTTGACCCGTCCCCAGAGGATTTAGCCCTGACTCAGCAGCTGCTCCAGGGAGCCCAGATTCTGGCCATTCCGGTGCTGGATCATTTGATTATTGGCAACGGCGACTACCGCAGCCTGCGACAAACCACCCAGCTCTGGCAAGAAACCCCCCAGGGCGCTTAGCTCTGGGGCAGATAACGACGGCTCAAAGCCCCTCTCCCAAGCTTGGGAGAGGGGTTGGGGGTGAGGGCAATTCTGCGACTAGGCACATCGTTTTCGATCTCCCCGATTCGGTTAGCTCAAGCCGGTTAGAGCCTGAAATATAGCGCTGGCCAGATCGCTGAGGACAGGGTTGGCGAATCAAGCCACAACTGGGAGGCTATCTGGCTCGCCATCGCCACTCTGATCGCACCGGGTTGGCTGTGACTTAACCAAGGTGGCGATGGCTATACCAGGCCAGCTTAAACGGGGACAGCGCTCTGGATTCCCGCTATCGCGGGAGTGACGTCGGTATGTTCTTTCATGGCTGCCGCCTTAGCTAAACACGTCAAGCTCATCGGCGCGGTGGACGCGGCCTAGGGTCGGCAGCATGGCCGCCACGGCATCGGGGGATTGGGCGATCATCTCCAGCAGCGCGTATTCATCTATAGGCTGCCCCGTCTGGGTCGCCAATCGATGGGCATAGTACCTGAGCTGGGCCATAACTCGGGGTTCGGCCTGGCGCAGATACATGCACAGGCAGGCCCGTGCCTGGGCTTCGACATCGCGACCCAACAGGTAGGCCAAGGCCGTGAGCAACCGGCTTTCGTAGTCGGGTAGTTGATCGGTCAGCGAGGGCATTTTAGTGGGGTACCGGCTGCTGGTTCGGAATTCGGGGTGCCCCTGGTTGGGATGGCTCAAAACGATCTAAGAACTTGAAAACTTCGTCATAGCCAAAGCGCATTTGGGGGGTGTCGTTGATCACCAGTACCCAATGCCCTTTAATATAGGTCAGGTACCATGGAGCAGCCTGGTTGACAGGACGAATCAGGTGCTGCCGCTGATCACTGGAGCACTCAAACCCGAGGGCCGAAGCCCGCTGAAATAGCTTCTCAGGAATTTCCAGCACCGCTTTTCTCCTTTTTATTTGCACTCTAGGCTTTATTTGCACTCTAGGCCGTCGCAAGTAAGCAGGTGGTCTATACCGATAGCGCCACCGATAGCGCCGATTACACCCTAATAGGAGTTAATCAGGATCCTCTGTTTTTGATGGCCTTCTTAACTGATCCTTTAGGATTTAGATCATTTCCTGCCCTCAAAATACCAAACTTTGAGAATTCTAACCGCGCGGGCTGGGCCAGCTAGCTCAGCCACAGTAACCCTGCAAAAATCAGGATCACGGCCCCCAATGCCGCCCACAAGAAGCCGTTATCTTTGCTGTTAATTTGGCTTGGGTCAGGGGGCACGGGGTCAGTCTGGGGGCGGGGGCGAAGAGCTGACCGAGGGGAACTTCCCTTGACCACCGGGCCAGAGCTAAGCGGACTGTCAGCGGAAATCGCGGCCAAATCGGGAATTTCACTCATCCAATTACTGGGGCGCTTGAGCTGGGGGGCTTGTAGGATGTACAGCAGGTTCTTGGCCTGTTTGCACACTTCTAGATCGGGATGGCGAGAGAGGGTTTCGCACAGGGCAATGGCTTCGCCCTGCCGGCCCACGGCGCTATAGGCATTCACCAGCCAGGTTTGAATCTCTCCCCCCAAGGGCGTGGCCAATTTGGCCAGACTGGCGGCCTGCTCAAAGTGGTCAACGGCTTCGCGGTAGTTGCCGCGCTCAAAGGCGTTTTGCCCGAGGGCATAGGCCGCTTTAGTGAGGTCTTGGGGGTTTGCGGTCATCGATGGGTTAGTGATTGCTAGGGCTTCTAGGGACTTGGCTTGGACGTAGCCGCTAGCCCCTCAGGCTAAGAGTTATTTTAGTCTAAACCCCTCATTCGCCCAACCGCTGCCCCGTCTCGCCATCGAACCAGTGAATCAGCTCCGGCGGCAGCGATAGTTCTAGATTCTCTCGGCTCCAGGTGGCATCGGCGGGCAGCAGTGCCCGCAGGGTGATCCCATCGCTACCATGGATGCGGAGGCTGACCAGGTCGCTCATGCCCAGGTTTTCCACTAAAAAGACATCACCACGCAGGGTTTGGGCATCGCCCGGGTGGGGCAACCGCACATGCTCGGGGCGAATGCCCAGCACCACAGCAGCGGGAGCCGATAGACGTTCAGGCAACCCCAGCTTAAAATCCCCCACCTGTACAGTCTTTCCGACCGGATTGAGGGGAATTAAATTCATCTGCGGACTGCCGATAAAGCTAGCGACAAAGCGATTAGCAGGCGTCTTGTAAATCTCATTGGGGCTGCCCAGCTGTTGCAAATGCCCCTCACTCAGCACCGCTACCTGGCTTGACAGGGTCATGGCCTCAGTCTGGTCGTGAGTGACGTAAACAATGGGCGACTGCTGGTCGGCAAAAATCTGCTTCAGGTCGGCCCGCACCTGCTCGCGCAGGAGCGCATCCAAATTACTCAGGGGTTCGTCGAGCAAAAACACATCGGGCTGGCGCACCAGCGCCCGGGCCAGGGCCACCCGCTGCCGCTGACCGCCAGATAGCTTGGCCGGTTTACGCTCCATCAGGTCGTCTAACCCTAGTACCTGGGAGGCACTCTGCACGCGGGTTTGAATCTCCCCCACGGGCAGGTGCCGCAGCTTCAGGCCCGACGCAATATTCTCGCCCACGGTCATGTGGGGATAGAGAGCGTAGCTTTGGAACACCATGGCAATATTGCGCTTCCCTGGCGGCAGGGGGCTAACGTCTTGCCCACCAATTAACACCTGCCCCTCGGTGGACTGGTCTAACCCCGCAATCAATCGCAGGATGGTAGATTTGCCACAGCCAGAGGGGCCAACCAGCGTCAAAAATTCATGATCCTCCACCGTGAGGTTAAGGTTTTTCACCGGCACAATCTTGCGGCTGTAGGCTTTGGTCAGATTTTGAAGTTGGAGTTTAGCCATGGCGGTAAATTTTGGTTTTTGGATTGTTAATGTCTTGGCGCCTTCGCGGGACAAACGCCAGGGCTTGCTGGTACTCTGCGGCGGCAGTCTCCCTACCCTTGCCGTGAACCTGGTATCCCACACCTCAGTCACCGCTAATGGTGTGCATATTTACGCCGCACTCTACTAGCTCCTTCACCCCTCCACCCCTATCCTTTCACCGAACCCGCCGTTAGCCCCTGCACAATCCGCCGCTGGAAGAACAGCACCAGCAGCACCAGGGGCAGGGTGCCCACCACCGTAGCCGCCGCCAGGGGGCCGTAGGGCACCTCAAAGAGGGTGGTGCCGCCCAGCTGTGCCGCGGCCACGGGAGTAGTTTTCAGCGCTTCGCGGGTGATAAACGTGAGGGCAAACAGGTATTCGTTCCAGGCAAAGATGAAGGCCAGAATGCCGGTGGTGACCAGAGCGGGCAGGGTCATGGGCAGCACGATTTGCCAGAGCATTTGCAGGGTGTTGTAGCCATCGACCTTGGCGGAGTCTTCCAAATCCTTCGGCAGCTGCTGGAAGAAACTGCGCATGACCAAAATGGTCAGCGGCAGGTTGATGGCGGTGTAGGGGATGATCAGAGCCAGGTAGTTGTTGGCCAAGCCGGTAGCCCGGACAATTTCCAGCAGCCCCAAAAACAGCAGAATATAGGGAAACAGCGTCACCATCAGCACCGCCCCCAGCACCAGTTGCTCTCCCGGTATCCGCAGGCGGGCCAGGGCGTAGGCAGCGGGGGCACCCAGGGCCAGGCACAGCACCGTGGAAACAACCGCCACCAGAGCGCTGTTGACGATGTAAATCTGAAACCGATTTAGCCGAAACAGGTCGAGGTAGTGGTCAGCGGTAAGCTGATCCAGCGACGGAAAGTACACCACCGGGCTAGTCGTAATGGCGGCGTTCGTTTTAATCGAAGTCAGCACCTGCCACAGTACAGGGGCAAGGCTGAAGATCACCGTAAAGGCCACAGCGATCCAGAGCAATATTCGCATCCAGGGAAGGCCAGCGCTAGGGGCTGGGGAGGTGGCGGCGGCGTGAGGTGATGGGAGCATGTAGGGAAGAGGGAAGAGGGAGGATTTAGGGGGTTTCGGTGGAGTTGCGGAGACGGGAAAGGTAGAGGCCGGCGGCGGCAACTACGGCGATCAAGATGAGAAACGTCACCACCACCAGGGCGGCACCGTAGCCAAAGTCTAGGTACCGCATGACGGTGGCGTAGATGTAGATCGACACCATTTCTGTAGCGCCGCCGGGGCCGCCGTTGGTCATCACCTGAATCAGGTCAAAAATGCCGAAGGCTTGGGAAAAGCGAAACAGCAGGGCGATTAAGATCTGTGGCGCAATCAAAGGTAAGGTAACTTGGCGAAAGCTCTGCCAGGGGGTAGCCCCATCCAGGGCGTGGGCTTCGTAGAGGTCTTGGGGAATAGATTGCAGCCCGGCCAGCAGCAAAATTGCTACAAATGATGTAGTCTTCCACACATCGGCCCCGATTACGGCGGCCATGGCCCAGCCGGGGTCGCCCAGCCAGTTGACCGGGCTTTCGATCAGGTGCAACCGCAGCAGCAAGTCGTTCCAAACGCCAAACTCGCTGTTAAAAATCCAGCGCCAGGCCAGGGCAATCAGGGCGGTGGGCAAGGCCCAGGGCAAAATCGCCATGGTGCGAACCCAGCCCCGGCCTCGAAAAGCCTGGTCGAGGGCCAGGGCAACCGTGAGGCCCAGCCCCAACTCTGCCACCAGGGAAAACCCGGTAAACACCGCCGTATTTCTCAGGCTTTGCCAAAAGCGACCGTCCTGCACCAGGCGCGAGTAGTTATCGATGCCGCTAAACGTCGGAGTTAGGTTGGTGCTAAGGTTTTCGGTAAAGAAGCTCAGTACCAGGGCACGCAGAATTGGGTAGGCATACACCAACAGCAGTAGCCCAATGGCGGGGAGGGTAAGCAGCCAGCCGGTGCGCTGTTCGCGACGGCGGATGTAGTCTTTAAAGGTCATACGGCCCCCAGCACGCGGCGAGTTTCCCCGGCGGCAGCGGTCATGGCATCGGTAGGGGAAAGCTGATTCGTAATGGCCGCGCTCAGGTAGCGCTGGAGGATATCCGATATTTGGGCGTACTGCCCTACCGGTGGGCGGGGCACAGCGGTTTCGGCCACGTTAATCAACTGCGCAAAGTGAGGATAGATGGCGAGGATATCCGGATCCTCAAACAGGGCCCGGCGGCTGGGCACATAGGCATAGTCAAGCACAAAGGATTTCGTCGCGGCGGCGCTGGTGAAATACTGCACCACCCGCCAGGCAGCATCGGGATGAGAGGTGGTTTTAGCCATGCCAAAACCCCAGCCCCCCAGGCACGCCGCCGGATTTGATCCGGCGGCGTGAACCATAGGCTTCAGGGCAATATTGCCCTGTACCGGCGAGCCGTCCTGGTTAGCTTCGGCCCAGGCGTAGGGCCAGTTGCGCAAAAAGGCCGCATCGCCGTTCTGGAACTGTCGGAGGGAGTCTTCTTCTAAATAATTAGTTACCCCTGGGGGGGTGATGCCCTCAACGATGGTGGTCTTCATAAACTCCACCGCCTGGATTGCCGCTGGCTGGTCTAGGCCCACCTCCAGGGTGTCTGGTTTGACCCAGAAGCCACCGTAGCCCGCTACAATTTCGACAAAGTTGGTCACTAGCCCCTCGTACTGCAACCCTTGCCAGACAAAGCCCCAGGGGGTATCAGTCTGGCTCTGAATAGCCTCTGAGGCGGCGATTAACTGCTCAAACGTATCGGGGGGAGCAAGCCCAACCTGATCGAGAAGATCAGTGCGGTAGTAAAGCATCCCCATATCTGAGCGAAAGGGCATGCGGTAGAGGCCGTTTTGGTAGCGCCCGGCTAAAACATCGGCCTCCAGAAATTCAGCTAGCTCAGCTTCGGTAACCCGTGATGACAAATCCTCTAGCCAGCCCGCCGCCGCAAACTTAGGAATCCACACCACATCAGAGAACACGAGATCGTAGGGAGAATCTCCCAGCAAGAATGAGGTGGTGTATAGGTTCTCGACGGCATCGGCGGCATTCGGCCCCGCCACCATATTGATGCGAATATCGGGGTTTTCGGCCATAAAGGCCTCGGCCAGGGTTTGGAACTGATTGGCTTCCACCGCTCGCAACAAAAATGAAATCGTTACGGGCTGCTGCGGCCAGGCCGTTAGCCCATAGGCTAGAACCACCAAACTACCCAGCAGCCCTAGCCCCAGCCCGCGAACTCGCCGCCGCCAAAACGAAAAAAGTTGAGAAAAACCAGGATGAAGCAATGTCTTGCCCTAAACGTTTTGCTTTGGAAGCAAAGTACGCCCGGTTGGCAGACCCAATCAAAAACCTTAACCGAATATTCCTGCTAACCAGGTTGTTTTCCTATAAAACTTGGAAAGCCGATCCCTACACATCTACCCTAGGTAAGATTTCGAGTTGAGCCACTACAGCTACTGGTAAGACTCAATGAGTGCGACTGCAGCAGCCTCCGGCACAGCCCCAGATCCTCGACTTCCGCAGCGGTTCAAAGCCCTATGAAGTATTATGGCTCGATTGGTCAAACCTACTACTTTTGCTGATCTTCAAAGCAGATGTATCCCCCCCAATCGGAAAACACCACACCAGGGCAATTAAACGCTCTTTAAACATATCTTTACCTTTAGGTTAAGACATAAAGATCAATTAATTGACTAGCCAACAGCCATAGGGAAAGTGCTAAGATTATCTAAAAGTTAAGAAAAAACTATGAGGACATTAAGTAATGCTAGTATAGGGTTTAGTTGTCCTCTGGTTGCTACTTATAACCTGGCTGCTAACACAACATGCATTTCTACGCCCTGAAACCCATAAATTCTTGACGTTTCAGGCAATATACAGCCAGTGCTCTTTCTAAGGGCTAAGCCTCTGACTCTAAAAGCTTCTGGTTGCGGTTCAGCATGCTTATAGTAATGAACTAGCTTGTTCATTCTTGACTTAGCTACCCATCAAAATCATTTAGAAAACTAGTATTTAGGAAATCAGGTTAAACCCTGTCTATGTTGAGGTCAGGAGTTTTCCAGAGTCATGTATTGAGCCCGCAATAGTGGCCTAGTGGGCCTTAGCTACTAGCTATATAGGGGGTTTCATTACCATGGAGCCCACTTAAGAGCCTGAAACCCCTACAAGGCAAGGACTTTAACAGCCTTGCATGTTCTAATTTCTAATAATTATGAATCCCGCTATATAGAAACCACACCAGAACGGTTTGCGATGTTATAGAGCAATTTTGAAATAGGCTCAACCTAGCACTCATTTCTAAGGGCATCTACCCAAAAATCACGGCTAATCTAAATTTATTGAGTTATTCAAGGCTACTACCCTAGTAGCTATAACAGTTTAGCTTAAAGGACAGACTGTTTTCTCTGAAACTCCTAGAGATAAGCTTTAATACCACTAAATTTGGGTCGACCTTTGTCTTTAGTAATAATATTTTCTACCCATGATTTCAGTTAGCCATCGCAAAATAATCTGGTTTTTGAGCTTATTTTTGCTAGGCCTAACCCTGATCAATTTAGCGGGTCAGATATTTGGCTACTTTTTTGATCAGGAAAGGCTGGAAGGGCTCCGACAACTGTTTGACGTCAACAATGAAAACAACATTCCAACCTGGTTTTCTGCCATTAATCTCTTATTTTGCTCAGTCTTAATGTGGTTAATCGCTACAATTCAGCAGCAACATAAAAAACCACAAGCCCTATACTGGCGAGGGTTGTCGGTGATTTTCTTCTTGTTATCTTTAGACGAAGCGAGTAGTGTTCATGAACTCTTTATTCCCATCGGTGAAGCTTTCGGTTTTGATGGCTTTTTGAGATTTTTTTGGGTAGTGCCTGGAATGTTTTTTGTAGCAGTTGTGGCAATTATTTATTGGAAATTTATTCTAACTCAGCCTGCTAGGATTCGAAATCTTATTTTGACCGCCGCTACCGTTTATATTAGCGGTGCCGTAATCATGGAAATGATCGGCGGCCATTATGTAGGTGCCTATCTTCAACCTGGTGCGTTTGAAACTACCTCAGGTTGGAACGGTATGGCAATGGCTCTTATTTTGGCCGCAGAGGAATTTTTAGAGATGCTGGGTATTTTGATCTTTATCTATGCATTATTACTGTACCTTGCGACAGAGATTGGGAAAGTTGATATCTCCTTTAAAGAGAAGATATCCCTTAGAGAGGATTTATCTCAAAAATAATTTTGGCCTGGGTTAAGAAACGTATAGTCGTAAAAACCCACTACGATGGAATAGATTAGCGTAGTGTCATTCATACCTGGTTTAATACGTTATGAACATGCCCAATCTAAAATTCTCCTTGTTTCCTCGCACTAACTCTGTAAGATTTTGAAGTTCATCGGTAAAAGCCGTCCTTTTAAGAACTCCTCTAAGGTCGTCCTAACCCTACAGTTTTAGGGAAGTACCGCCTCAACACCACCACAGCCGGGATGCAGAGCACTAACGAAATAACCGTTAACACTACACTAAGCATCAATATAGCAACCGGCTGAGCTGGCAGAAGGGTGATTAAGCGTTTTGCCACCGTGTAGTTAAACCACCGAACCAGCAGCCCGTTAAGGCCCAAGAGTATCAGCGTATTTAAACCGATAGACTGTATTCCTAAGCGAGTTTGTAGGGAGACTAAGCGCTGGCTCAAGGCTACCCACCGGGCTAGATAAATAACGGCTAGGGAACCAGCCAACCCAGTGATTAAAAACAACAGGGGCTGGCCGTGACTCGAATAGCCCATAATGACTACCGGGGGGTCAACGCTAAAAAAGTTTTGGTTCAAATTAAATGTGAGCAACGTAATTACAAAGCAAACTCCAAAACCAGTTAAATTTTTAGACTCGCCAGCTTTAGAAAACCAGCCTTGATGCTTAAACTGAATACCAAAGCTATAAAACAAGTAGGCTACTAAAGCTTCAGGAAAAAACCAAACGTTAACTACCAGCTGTGGGTAGCGAAAGGTTATAAACCAGCCTACAAAAAACAAACCCAGGGCAACTAAAAAACGTAAGCTTCGAGCACTAAAGAGTCTGCTGACGAGAAAATGAAGGATCTCAACAGCGAACAAGCACATCAAAAACCAGGTGGTAACGTTAAAGACTGGAATTCCTTTAAGTAGCAGCAGCCCATCACTCAGATAGGCGAAAATATTTTGTTTACCCTTGACAAAATCAATCAACATCAAGCAGGCTAGGCCGATAATATTAAAAAATACAAATGGCATTATTCTAGACCAAAATTTAAGTTTTAAATATTCCTTAAGCCCACCCAGGAAGGGTTTTGACAAGAAACCAGATAGGATAAAAAACAAGGGCACATGAAAAGAGTAAATGGCTTTGTAACTTAATAAAGCCGATGAAAATCCCGACATATAAAAGGCTTCTAGGATATGTCCTAAGAACACCAGTATCATGCCATAGGATTTGGCCAAATCAAGCCAGGCCAATCGCTTAGAGGAAGTGACATTTTCAATTCTAGAGGTAGTTTGCACAGTTTCATTTCCTGGCTAGTGGACTGAATTTTCAGCACCGACTGTGACCCCCAGCAAAGGGGATATTTTGAATGAATTGAGAGAAGATGCTCTATCTAGGCTGGTTCAAAGCTTCGATCCACGAATCCTTATAAACCAAAGCCTAAGAGGTTTGTGCTGAAATAAAGTGCCAACTCAAGCAACAGACTAGTTATGGATTCTCGCCCCACGCCTTCGCGGGGGCAGGCTCTAAGCGGGAATGATAGTGGAACTTTATTTATTTGCCAAACCCTAAGGTGTGTTGTGGCTTTAACCTAATGCTCTATGCAGAATCTAGGCTCAACAGGAGTTGGGAAGGCTTAGGAAAGGTGCTAAAGCTTACCTATAGGCTATTCAACCGCCTCAAATTCAAGCATTAATGCTGACGCAGATTTTTGAGCCAACTGGCAAGCTATCTTTGCAAACTAAACTGCTCTTAAAAATCTAGCGCCCTATTTTAATGGAAAAAGCTCAAATACGGCCCAACCTAAACCCCACGACTACACCCATAGCTTTGCCTTTCTGATCGGTTGCTTCACGTCTCGAATGCATAGATCAGAATATCTGAGGGGCTGGCATAGATGGCCCCTGGACAAAGTGCTAACGTTGGGTGGGTGCTAGGGGGGAGTAATCATTTCGGAATGAGGGTAAAGGACAGCTTATCCAACACCTTACAGTACAGAGCTAATGACGGTGGGGAATCATCGGTGATTCAGCAAAACTATACAGCCATCACTATCATCTTCATCGGAGCTTGATTTAGTTTGGCAAGCCCCTCAGATCACGGTCACTAACCCTGATGTCCGACAGCAGCTAAGACGCACCTGCCTGAGTGAACCAGAGCGAGGTCGTTAAAATTGCGTTCTCAGGTGTCAACTCTACCGGCAGCCCAGGCTGTCGCGGGTGGCCACGCCGGTGGTGGGGTTGAGCCCCTCGGCCTGTTTGCATAGCTGGGCGATTTGGTAGCGGTCGATAATGGCCCCAGAGAAATCAGCCCCGGTAATGGTGGCATCGGTAAAGCTGCTGCTGGTGAGCAGGGCATCGCTAAAAATCGCGTCAGACAAATTGGCTCCATCAAAGATCACCCGATCGGCAAAGGTGCCCGACAGGTTGGCCGAGGCCAAATTAGCCCGCAGAAATGAAGCCTTGGTGAGAATGGTGCGGCTGAGATCGGCTTGCTCGAAATTGGCCTCCCGCATTTCCGCCGCCGCAAAGGAGGTGCCCGATAGGTTCTGTCCCGAAAAATCGCGATAGCTCAAATCGGTCAGGGTGTAGTCTACGGTATTTTCTTGGGCTAGGGCCAAAGCAGGACAACTGACCCAGCTCAGCAACGCCACGATTAGGGTGCAGAGGACGACAAAGGCTCTAACGGGTAAACGCATAGGTAACACCACAGGTACAGCAGGATCTAGGGACGATGGCACAAACCCCCGATCAGCCTCTAATGTGCTGCTTCAGATATAGGCCGAATCAAATCCCTAATTTATTCTAAAGCGACCCGCAGGTGCTCAGGCAGCCGTCGCAATACTTTGCGCGTTTTGACATCCACCGGCACCAGGATGACCTGGCCCTCGGTACAGGTGGCCTGGGTTTGGCGGTTTTGAATAGCGTAGTGGCAGACCATGCGCACCCCCCTGGGCGTCTCAAATCGCACTTTAATCAGGGCCTCTTCTCCCAGGGCTAAGGATTGGCGATAGCGCAGGGCCAGATTGACGACGGGCAAATCTACCCCAGCGTTGATCCAGTCGGCAAAGGTAATGCCGCGTGCTTTGAGGTAGGCAATTCGGGCTTCTTCCATCCAGCTGACGTAGGTGCCGTGCCAAACAATACCCGCGTAGTCGGTGTGGTGCGGCTGCACTGTGACCCCATATTCAAACCAGAAGCAGCTATCCATTCATGTAATGTGCACCTAAGCGCAAAGAAAAGAGCTTACGAGCAAATCCTAGGCAGTTTTCGGAAAAAAAGATACCCAATATCAACAGACTCTTGGGCTGGATTTCCGCGCAGGCGGGCATGACGTGGTAAGTTCTTGGCCAGAAATCTCCCTAGAGCTCTTGATAGCTCTAGCGGCCTTAGAAAGGTGAACCTGTACTTGACTCGGTGATTCAAGAGCAGTTGGCATAGATGGTAGTGCGTAACGGTTCCACATTACCACCCCTTTCCTGCTGTTAATTCACCTGTTTTGGCCAACCGCCAGACTGTTATTTCATGGCTGACCCCGGTCAGGTCGGCCAAGCCTAATTAGTGGCTATGAAACACCTTGTAAATTCATCCTGATGGCGGCACTAACCGACTGGAAGACTGGTTAGGAGTTTCACGCAAGGGACAGGATTATGGATGCCTGTTTAATGGCCGCCCAACTGCTGGCCCACTGCGCTACGAGCACGCCAGAGCAAGATCTAGGGGAAAAGCGTCACTCTGGGGCGGCCACGGTTGTCATACCCCAGAACCGACAATCCCTAACCCTGTCGGCGATACCCACCGTCCCAGAGACCCACCCCGCCACCGTCAAAGTGGCTCCGCCGCCGGAGACTTCAGCACTCTGTGCCACCCGGGGGGGGCTAGCTCAGCCCAATCCAGCCCGTATCCCTTGCCGGGTGAAAGCCCTCGATGACGCGGTAATGCCCGTTGCAGGTGCGGCCGTGAACCCAGTCTCCGCCGATATACCTTCCATAGCAGCCACCCCAGCCTGGTCGATCCCGGCCCGCACCATGGTTTCGGCCACCCAGTCTAGGAGCATTCCAAGTCTGCCGCTTTTGCCTAACCCCTTTGAGGATGGTTCTCTGGGAACGGGTCGATCCCCTTCTCTGCCCAGGGACACCGCCCCCCCGGCGATGGCTTTACCCCAGGGAGCGGCCCTGGCTCGGCCCGCCAGCGGTAGCCAAATGTATCGGTTTCGGCTGGCGGCCCTGCGGGCAGGGGAACTGTACACCCGCGCCTCCCCCAGTCGCTACGTCGGCCAGTGGCAGCGCGAAACATCGACGCCGACCCACGCTAACTGGCAGGCGCTGCTGGCGCAGGAAGCCGCCATCATGGCGGCTTCCCAGGGTCACAATCGCCTGACGGTAATGGTCGGGGATTCCCTGGCCCTGTGGCTGCCCTCGGAACAGCTGCCCCGCCATCAGTTCTGGCTGAATCAAAGCATCTCTGGGGAAACCACGGCCCACATCCTCAACCGTCTCGATTACTTTGCCCATACCCGGCCCAACACGATTCAGCTGATGGCCGGTATCAACGATCTCAAAAACGGAGCATCCGATCAGGAGGTGTTGCAGAATATGCACCAGATTCTGACCCGCCTGCGGCAGCAGCATCCCCAGGCTCACATTGTGGTGTATTCAATCTTGCCAACCCGATGGGAAAATTTGCCCAGCGATCGCATCCACCGGGTCAACGACTACATCGCCTACGTTGCCGCCCAGCAGGGGGCCACCTTTGTCGATCTTCAGGCTAATTTTGCCGATGCCCAGGGGCAGCTGCGGCCTGAGCTCACCACCGACGGCCTGCACCTCAGCCGCCAGGGCTATGAGGTATGGCAGGCGGCGATGCCGAGGGATTAGCCAAAATTTGATAGGCTGCCATAGTCGAGCCGATTGTTTCAAGCACCCGATCCAGTCTATGGCCGCTGCCCCACCGATCGATCGAGAGACGGTTTTACACGATATTCGAGCCGGTTTGCGCCAGGGGCAGCAGGCCCTGGCCGACTGGGCCGGGGGCCGTTTGGCGGTGTCGGCGGTACCGGGTTCAGGCAAATCGACCGGTATGGCGGCGGCGGCGGCCATGGCGATTGCCCGCCATCAGCTCCACATTAACCGCCAGCTGGTGTTGGTGACGTTTACCCGGTCGGCGGCCGCCAACCTGAAAGCCAAAGTGCGGGGGCACCTGCGCCAGCTGGGGCTGCCTCAAACCAGCTTTACCGTCTCCACCCTGCACGGGCTGGCCCTCACCCTTGCCACCCGCAACCCCGAGCTATCAAACCTGAGTCTGGAGACCCTGACGCTGATTTCTCCAGCCCAGAACAATCGCCTGCTGCGGGCCTGCGTCGAGCAGTGGATTGTGGCCAACCCTGGACCATACCAGCGCCTGATTGAAGGACGACAGTTCGACGGCGAAGAAACCGAGCGACTGCGACGGCAGTCGGTGCTGCGCACGGAGGTGTTGCCTAGCCTGGCCCACACCGTGATTCGAGAAGCCAAAAGTTCCGGGCTCTTACCAGCAGAGCTGATGGCCCTAGCCCAGGGCCAGGGCCCGACTGGACCAGGAGATCCGGAAAACTATGCTGTACTCGAAATAGCCGCCGGGCTGTACGAGCGCTACCAGGCTTTGCTCCAGCAGCGGGGCTGGATTGACTATGACGACATGATCTTAGCCGCCCTGCGCACCCTGGACGATGCCGAAAATCTGCGCTTTTGGCAATCTCGCTACTTTGCCGTATTTGAGGATGAGGCCCAGGACTCATCCCCCCTGCAAACCAGACTTTTAACGCTACTGGCGGCGGATCCCGATACCCCTAACGCTGAACCAAACCTGGTGCGGGTTGGAGATCCTAACCAGGCGATTAACTCCACCTTTACCCCGGCGGATCCGGTATTTTTCAACCAGTTTTGCGAAAGTTGCGATCGCCACCACCGCCTCGTCACGATGGATCAAGCCGGGCGCAGCACCACCGCGATCATGACCACCGCCAACCGTATGCTAGCCTGGGTCAACCAAGCCCGGCTAGCCGGGCCAGAAACTCCCTTTCGCCCCCAGGCCATCCACCCGGTGGATGCGGATGACCCCCAGCCCAACGCCAACCCACCCCCCCTAGGGACGGGGGTAGAAATAGTTTCGCCCCCTAACATTACCGAGTCGGTGAAGCTGATCGCCCAGCGGGTGGGTGATTTATATCGTGAAAATCCTGGCCTGAGCTTTGCCATTCTGGTGCGCGAGGGGCGGCAGGGGCAGTTTGTCGGTCAGCTTCTGCGCGACCCAGAGCAGGTGGGGGTTGACCTACCCGCCCTGGGCCTGCGCCTCTACGACGTGGGCGAGCAGGATCGCCAAACCCAGGTGCCCGAAGACATGCTCACCCTGATGCGGTTCATCGAGCGACCTCACTCCCCTGACTACCTCAAGGCCGCCCTGCGGGTGCTGGTCGATCGTCAAAAAGTGCCCACCCAGGATCTCAACGCCCTGGCCAACGCCCCCGAGCAGTTTCTCTACCCCGGCCCCCTCGATGCGCCCCCCGATACGACGGCGGCCCGCACGGCCCGGCGATACTGCACGAGTTTGCTGCGATCGCGCCTCGAACTTCCTCCCTACAGCCTGTTTTCATTCATTGGGCTGACCCTGGGCTACAACCAGAGCGAGCTGGCCACCGCCGACAAGCTAGCTGCCCGGGTCAGTCAGCAAATTCGCGCCGACAATACCCTCACCGCCGCCATCGAAGTTCTCCACGAAATCGTCGGCTCTGAGCGCTTCACCGCCGTCGATACCGAAGACACCGACTCTCTCTACACCCGCCCCGGCCAGCTCACCCTAATTACTATGCACAAAGCCAAGGGGCTCGATTGGGACGCGGTGTTTTTGCCCTTTCTCCACGACAAAACTATCCCCGGCGTACTCTGGGTCCCCCCCCAGGGGGAATTTCTGGGAGACTTTACCCTGGCCGACGTGGCCCGCGCCCAAATTCGCGCCTTTGCCCACCGTTCGACGGCGCTCACCGCTGGCCAAAGTCCTGCCGGATCGTCGCCGCCGATCCCAGATACTATTACCGCCTGGGAGCAGGCTAAAAACCTCAAAGCCGCCGAAGAATACCGCCTTCTCTACGTCGCCATGACCCGCGCCAAACGTCTGCTATGGATGTCTGCCGCCCAGCAAGCCCCCTTTACCTGGAGCAAGCCCGAGAATGTGCAGCCTGCGAACCCCTGTCCGGTGATGCCGGTGTTGCGGCAGGGGTTGACTGAGTCGGCGTAACAGAGGGCAAGGGCATCGGCCCGCGCCTGTTCTGTGGAATCATGCCCCCAGGGGTAAATTTCCATGCCGTAGGCATCGAGAAAGGCAGGATTAGCCCCCTTCACGCCATCGCTGGTATTGCGAAATAGCGCCGTAAACCCCCCCGCCCCCTGCCCTCCCTGGGGCCACAGCCGATAGCTGGGGAACGTTGCCAACGATGAGGCATACTCGGCCAGGGCAGGCACCTCGACGGCCTCAAACTGGGGAAACTGCTTCAGCAGCCACTCCCCCACCCGCTCGTTTTCTTCGGGAGAGAAGGTGCAGGTCATGTAGGCCAGGTAGCCCCCCCCGGCTACGGTCGGCACGGCGTTGGCCAGAATTCGCTTTTGGCGGCTGGCGTTTTTGTTGATGTTAACCGGATGAAAGCAGCCCAGGGCCTTGTCGCCTTTGGCCAGCAACGACTGGCCACTACAGGGGGCATCCACAATTACCACCGTGGCGGCCTGGGGCAGAGCGGTGGCAAACTCCTGGGGATCCTGGTTAAACACCCGCGCCTCCGTCGCACCGCAGCGCTTCAGGTTTGCAATTAAAATCTTCACTCGCTTACGCACCACCTCGTTGCACCACAGGTGCTGGGGATTGAGGATCTGCTGGGCCAGCAGGCTTTTGCCCCCTGGGGCGGCGCAGAGATCCAGCACCGAGGACACGGGCGGGGGAATAGCGGCCAGCACCGAGGCAGAAAACACCGAGGCCATATCTAAACAGTAGTAGGCCCCCTCCTGGTGCAGCGGGTGTCGCCCCGGCTGCTGGTTGGGTACCAGGCGATCTACCGCCGCCGGTTGCCAGGGCAGAGGCGGCACTAAGACAAAGGGCAACGCAGCGGGGCGCGGCCTCGTCCACAAAATTGCGGCCGGAAACGCCTGCGGCTGGGTCAGGGCGGCGACAAAGGCATGTTGGTCGGCACCGTTGTCAGGCAGCACCTTGCGGCTGAGCTTCAGCAAAAGGTTAGTGGGGGTTCCCATGTAGTAAAGATCTTCGCTACATACAGCAGTACTCAGACTAAATCCTGCTTGGCTACCCCCGCTTCAGCCGGGCGAATGCCATAAAGCCTCTGGCTAGGCTGCGCCAACGCCCCTACGGATTGGCCTTTTGGGAATCGGGCGGATGGGACTCGGATTGGGTATCAGACCACTTCTGAAAAAGACCATATCCCACAGCCCCCTAGCTCGGCGTCTGGATTTCTGCCCCGGCGGGAATGACGGGGTATCTAGCCAGAAATTCCCTAATCCGCCCGGGGGTTCCAGCGTGAGCGTTGCTCCTCAATGTGCAGGGTCGCTTGCTTTTTTTTCAGGTGTCGGGGGCTGCTCTCAAACGACAGGGAGGACGGTAACTCTTTTGCTCCATATTCAGCGCGAATAAATGACGCTACCTCAGTATAGGTGGGAGAAAAGGCCGCGTCTTCCAGAGGCCCGATCGCCCCCAAATGCGACCGAAGCGCCGCCGAAAACAGCCCCGACCCGTCGTCAAAAAAGCGTTCGGTGGTGGCGCCATACTGGGCATAGGGGTAGAAGGCTAGATCCTCTGGGGCCGTGGCGGCCACCCACGAACTGTAGGCCCAGTATTCGCTAAAGGTGCCAAACTCATTGGCTGAGCGCATCATCAACAGCGGCCAGGGCATGTCGGTTTGGTAGTGGTGGCTAAGCTGGCGTTGGAGTGAGTGCAAATGCGCCTGCTTAAACCACATGTGGTGGGGGATAAAGGTGCCCTCCGGATCGGTCAACGGCTCGACCCCGAGCACTGAGCGAATCCACTCTGCCCAGGTGGCAACGATGGTGGGATTGCCCCACCGGTTGTGCTGAAGCAGTGCAAATCGACGCTGGGGAGTCGGCAAACTGCCGTCAACCAAGGGCCAGGTTGCGACGGGCAACAGGTCGCTATCCCACACCACGTACCATTCGCTCAGCCCAGCAATGCCCACCGCCGCACCCAGCTTGAGCAACTGCTGATAGAACCAGCCAGGGGTGTAGAGCGATTCTCCTAAGGCTAGCTCGGCGCCAATGGCGGCCTTGGTCAGGCCCATGGCCTGGAAAAAGGACTCTTCGGGGTGGGTATGTACCGCGGCTACTTGCCAGCTGACGACCTTTTCGCCGAGGGATTGGGCCTCTGGCCCTGGGGCAATAATGTGGATAGTCCGTGGGGTGTAGTGGGCGGTAATCCCCTCCAGCACCGCCTGGGTATTCCACCGGCAGCGGTAAAGGGGGATAACCACATCGAAAGCAGCATCTGCCATAGCCTAGCTCCGTTCCTCTGCTCAGGGATTAGCCGTAAACAACATCCCAACCTCATTCCCGCGCGGGCGAGAATCTATAGCGAGCCTCTCGATTCAGCCGGTCTCTTATTTCAGCGCGAGTGCCTAGACCGTTGAAAGGGTTTGGGTAGAGCTCTCGCGATAGGGTGGTGCCAGATTAACCGGCAGGTACGCCACCGTCGAGGGATCTTCAAGCCCCACATCGCGGCAAAGGGGTTCGAGGCCGATGCCCTGACGCGGATAGGTGGTGCAGATCGCTTGATAGGCCGCGATCGCCCCATGCAGCTCGTCGCGGGTCAGGGTATTGAGGTAGCCGCACTGGCCAATCGCTCCCTTGGGCAAGGGGGCCACAAGATTGCCGCCGCGCTTCTGAATGATTTTTTCCTGGGCGGCCCAGAGGGTGTCTTGGTTGAGCAAAACGTCATGCCAAAGACTGAGCCCAAAGGCGCTGATGAGGCGCAGAATGCGGTGCATGGCATCATCAGCCAGCCAGCCCACACGATGGCTGAGGTAGGCCCCAAACCCCATACCGATGGCCACCGCGTGGCCGTGGAGCAGCCCGGCCTCGATTTCAAACCCCGGCGACCAGGTGTGGCCATAGGCGTGGGGGCGGCACTGGTGGGTTTCGTAAAGGTTATCGTACTCGGCCTCCACATAGCTGCGCATGGCTAGGCCTAGCACCCGCTGGGAAAGCTGGCTGATGTGATCGCCGAGCTGATTGTGGATGGTGCCAAACCGAGAGGTAATCAGCTCAGGCCCGGCCTGCTCCAGATAGTCAAACAAATCGGCATTTTTAACCACGGCCATCTTGATAATTTCCGCGATGCCGTGGCGCAGCCAGCCCTCCCGCAGGGTCTTAAAGAACGAGCGATCGGTAATGGACAGAATGGGGGCATGGTACGCGCCAAACAGATTCTTATAGCCAAAGCCATCGCAGCAGGTGCGGGGGGAAGGCCCCGCGTCGATGCCCGCGACTACCGAAGTGGAGAGCATGACGTAGGGAGTATTGCGGTGGTACAGGGCACAGGCCAAACCGCCAGTATCAGTCAGCACGCCGCCGCCAATAATCAGCACCGGCTCATTACGGGCCACCCCCAGTTGCTTAAAGTCTCCCAGCATGCGCTCCACGGTGTGAATCCCCTTATCCACCTCCATGGCCCGGTAGACCAGCTTGTCGAGGGGAATATCGTGATAGTCAAAGTAGTGCTCAATGGTCTCACCATAGAAGCTATCGACGTTTTGATCGACCAGACAAACACAGCGTCCTAGGGCTTTGTAGAGATTCTTTAAGACCGGCTGCTGGGGGTCGAGGGCGTTCTCCAGCACTTTAATTGAGGTGAACGTGCTGGAACTCATGACCGCTTCAATGGCCTGATCATCGGCGCTGCTAACCACATGGCCGTGGCTTTCACGGTAGTCAGAAGTCGGGTAGATGGCGTGGGGGTTAGCCTCGACTAAACGGGCGGCGAGCCGCTGATAAAACCCCTGCTCTGGGCTGCTTGAGAGCCACGCCAAAAGCTTACGGTGCCCTAGGCTGGGGCCATAGAGCCGCTGGGCAAAGCGCGACCATTCGACCCCAGCCCCCTGATCAAATGCCGAAATCAGCTCCGCCAGCAGGCTAAAGAAACGCATTAGCGATAAATTGAGGCTGCTGCGCAATTGGCGACAGGCCGCCAGGCCCTGAATGGCCCCCACCGCCGCAAAGTCTTGGCCGAGTTCTGAGGAAAAAACCCTGGCGTCAACGAGGGCAAGCAACAAGGTCTTAAACGGTGGATGGCAACAGAGGGCTTCAACGGCCTTGTCTAAACTTGGGTAGGCCAGGGGTTTGCTATCGTAGGTCGCGATAAAGGCTGCAATCACCGAGGTCAGCTTTGTCATGGTTGAGTTCCCGCAAAAAGACATGGAGGCAATCTCAGGCAGCGGAGTCGATAACCAGCGAAAAAGCGCACACAACCACAGCCGGTCTACATCAATGACTGACATCCATGATCGACGAGCTATAACATCAACCCAAAACTATAGGTTTCTGAGGCTGCCTAGCCGTTCTGCACTGGCCTTAGCCACCCAAACGGCCAGCGCTTCCCAAACAGGCTGTTTGCACAGGTTCTGGTGCCTATCCTGGTTAAAACCCTTGCTTTAGGTAACTTAACACGGGTATTCCTAAAAAACCGGGGCAGAACGATGATTCAACCCCGCAGGACGTGGTGTGTAGCCTGGACTACCGGCGCTCAAACACCGTGCGATAGACCGGCAGCCCTTTTTCCAGGGTGACCCGCTCGCGGTCGGTCTGGGCTGGGAAGGGGCTCTCGGCCCACCAGCCTACCCCCTGGCGACAAAAGCTGGGATGTTCCCCCAGGCGCTCGGCCATTTCCACGGCCACCGCCGCCACGTCAGACTGGATTACCACCCGCCCGCCGGGGGGCAAAAACTCCGCTAGATCGGCCACCAGCTCGGGTTGCAGCACCCGGCGCTTTTGGTGGCGCAACTTAAACCACGGGTCGGGGAACTGAATGGACACCTGCCGCAGGGGGTTAGCATCGCCCCAGCTAGCAATCAGCTGGCGAAAGGAGATATTGACGTTGCAAAACATCAGGTGCAGGTTGGTCAGCCCCGCCTCCCGCTGGCGCTTTTGGGCCTGCTCTACCACGGGGCGGCGAATCTCTAGGCCCAAAAAGTTCCACTCGGGCTGCAGCCGGGCCATTTGCAGCAAAAACACCCCCTTGCCGCAGCCCATATCGATGTGCAGCGGCCGCTGGGGTCGGGCGTATAGGGCCTCCCAGGCGGGTAGCTCCACTGGGGCCTGGTACTTTTCGCTCAGGGGGTTAACGTGTTGCCGAACCCGAACCACAGCCAAGGCAGGTTTCTCCACATACTCAGGTCTTCTATAATGCCACGGCTGGCTACAACCGGGGGCTACTGGCCGCGATCGCCGATTGCCCTCGGGAAAGGTTAGGCTGGTAGTACCAGAGTGATCGGGTTCCCGTGGGGATTTCCCTAGGCCAATTGATCCAGCCTTCCGTAAGCCTGGTGGGGTAGGCCCCCTGCCTATCTGAGCTGGGCAGGCAAGACGCCTACCTTGCCCAACCATGAACCCTCTGGTAACACTTCGGAGTTTATTGTTCTGTTGATGCTTCTATGGGACAGCGCTTTCGCTTCGCCATCATTAGCGATCCCCACATCGCTCGGCCTGAGACTATTTTCGATAGCGCCTACCGGTTTCACCTGGTGGAGGTCAGCATCCCCGGCATTGAGCAAATTTTTGCCCACCTGGAAACCCTGGAGCTCGATTTTTTGCTGCTGCCGGGGGATCTGACCCAGCACGGCGAATGGGTCAACCACGAATGGCTACGGCAGCGCCTGGGTCGGCTGCCCTTTCCCGCCTATGTGGTGCCCGGCAACCATGACCTGATTGCCCGCCAGGCCACCGCTACCACCATTGGCCGGGATGACTTCCCCCGCCTTTACCAAGACTACGGCTATGGCGACGGCAAAACCCTTTACTACCAGCACGAGATTCTTCCTGGCGTGCGGCTGATTGGCCTCAACTCCAACGCCTTCGACGACAGCGGTAAGCTCCTGGGCGTGGGCTATGTGGATGACGAACAGCTGGCCTGGCTCGATGTCACCCTGCCCCAGCTTAAGGATGATCTGGTGCTGGTGATGCTGCACCACAACGTGCTGGAACATTTGCCCGGCCAGGCCCAAAGCCCCATGGGCCAGCGCTACATGGTGCATAACCACCGAGCCTTAATTCACCGACTGGCGGCGGCGGGGGTGCCGCTGCTGTTTACCGGCCACCTGCACGTGCAGGATATTGCTCGCCACGGGAATCTCTGCGAGGTGTTGACCGGCTCCCTGGTCAGCTACCCCCATCCCTATCGGGTGCTGGAGATCGAGCGGGGTGAGGATGAGGCCTTGACGGTGGCAGTGCAGTCTCACCGGCTGCGGGTGGTCGCCCCCTGGGATGATTTACAGGCCATGTCGCACCAGTGGATGTGCGATCGCGCCGGTGCCTTCATGACCAAGTTTCTGAGCAGCCCGCCCCTCAACCTGCCCCTGGCCGAAGCGGAGGCCATCGCCCCCAGCCTCAAGCACTTTTGGGCTACCATCGCCGCTGGCGACCCCCAGTTTGATTTCTCCCACCTGCCGCCCCGCACTCGCCAGCTGCTAGAGCCGTATAGCGCCGTAGATAACCAGGGTCAGCCCCAGGTGTTGGATAACCAGGCCACCCTGGTTTGGGAAACAGGCTGGCGCGCGGTCGGCTAAATTCTTGTTAGCCTGTAAATTCGGGCATCCTTTGGGTGCAATAGTGTTGTCTTTGACCCATTACTAAAGAAGATAAAGAGTATGGATCTTTAGGACTGCTGGATAGTAATTATTAAACTTGGTGGTTGAGCTTCGCAGTGATGCACCCGACCTGTATGTAGGATTGGAGCCAATGAAGGCAGTGGTACAATTAGGGTATGCAGTTTGAGTGGAATAACGACAAAGCGGCGAGCAATCTATCGAAGCATAAAGTCTCGTTTGAGGAAGCAATGGCGCTGGTGTACCAGCATCGCCCTCAAATCCACGCTACGACTCTAGGGCAGAAATAACCCACCTCACTCACCAACGACGCGGAAACCCTGAAGGCCCGTTCGCCCTTCACCTTCCGCCCTAGGGCTGCCGCAAAATGCCAAACACCGAGGTAAATCCATGCAGAAAAGTGGCTTTGCCCACGGGGCCAATTTCGCCGCCGCAGAAAAAGCCGCTGAGGGGCACCGGCCCCAGGTAGCGGCTAAACAGTCCTGAGTCAAAATCAGGTTTTTGGTAAAGCCCCTCCCCTCGTCCTACACAGGAGAACATCAACGCTCCGGCCGTCTTCTCCAGGGCAGAGGAGGAATGATACCGCTGCAGCAGCGTCTCTAAATCGTCGGCGGAGGTACGAGCATCGCGCAGGTAAAAGCGTACCCGCTGACCAGACCGAACCCGATCGCCCACCGCTATCGCCCCGAGCTTGGGGTCAACCCCCAGCAGGGTGCGAATCAGAAAGTCGGCGGGGTCGAGGGTGAGCTTAAAGCTATCCTGGGCAACGCCAATAAACAGGGCGCTTTGGGCCAGCTTGCGGTCGGCCTCACTGAGAGTTTGCAGCAGATCTTGAAGGACATCGAGGGGAGGGCGATCGGCGTTGTCGTCGCCGGGGTCGCTGAGGGACAGAATAATGTTGCGCTCCGCCTGGGTAACTCGATAGGCTGGGCCAATTGGGCGGCACCCTTGGGCCACAATGGTGTCAAGCACCACCTGGCCCGACAGGGCAATGCCCACAATGCCTTCTTCGTAGCGGTCGCGATCGCAAAACAGGCCACTGTGGCGGCTAAACCCATCTACCCCGGCCAAGCCCCCCACCTTAACCGCCCCCGGATAGGCAAAATCGAGCCCCTGGAGCAAATCATTGATGCTGGCCGAAAAGGGGTCGGCCATTAAAACAAACTGCGGATTTTGCTGGGGGTCTACCCCAACCAGATCTACCCAGTGGTCGGGAGGGCTATCTAAATCGGGCAAATCATCGCTAGAGATATGGAAACTCTGCACCGCTACCGAGGGCAGGGAGGCCAGGGTCAAGCTTAACGCCGGGGCCGATTCCACCTCCTGGGGGCGGGGCCCCGGCCCCATGCCAACCACCCCGCCGCCGCTGCAACCCACCAGGGCCGGCATGGGCAGCCGGTCGTGGATTAGCGGCAGCAGGCGCGAAAACTCGCTGGTAAATGACGACGAAATAAACACCAGCCCCAGGTCTGGCTCACTGTCAAAGTTCGCCCGCAGCTGCTCTGCCACCTCCTCCACCGCCGCCTCAAGGGAAGCACGGGTCGAGAGGGCATTAGCCCACTTCATCGGCTGAGGGATTCCGGTCATGGGGGGCAATCTCCTGTTCCAGTGGCTTCAGTCTAGATCGGATTTCATGCACCAAAGCGCTGGCCCCGGTCTGGTTATCCCCCCAATCCGCCGCCAATCGACCCGCACCAGCGTCCAGGGGATGAAATCTTGAGGCCCTGTCCCTAACTCCCAGAACAATTAGGTATAATTACTGCATGGCTGAGCGTAGAGACAGCCGGGGCGACGATTCGTCGCTTACCTGAGAGTTAACCGAGGCCTGGAGCCTGGGGTAATTACCCACCTCAGGGCTTCGGTTGTTTGGGTCAGACCGTCTCGATTAGTAACCTATACTGGTGTAGAGACTTTGACCATTCTGATCATATCGATCCTGATCATACCGATCTTGATCATACCGACTCTGATCATATCGATGCTACGCAAAGTCAGGGCTCGAAAGGGCTCAATCGGTTAAGCTTTGGTGGGCCAGGCTGTAGTTTACACACGGTAAAGGAAGGAAATGAGCGAGAATATTCAAGATCGTATTCACCAAGAGATTGAGGTAGCCCGCGAGGCCTGCGACGTTTCCGGCAGCAACTCTGAAAAATGCGCCGCTGCTTGGGATGTCGTCGAAGAACTCCAGGCCGAAGCCTCCCACCAGCGGGAAAAAGGATCCGATAAAAACTCCTTTGAAGCCTACTGCGACAGCAACCCCGAAGCCGACGAGTGCCGCGTCTACGATAACTAGACCCAGGGGTCAATCCGGTCGGCGATTCAGCCTAGTACGCTCATCAGCCCTCAAAATTCAGCCTCAGCCGCTGGTTTTGGGCGGCTGATTTGCTATGGGGCCTAGTTTTATCCACATGTCTGGTTTTGCCCTTTGCATGAGTACCCTAGGGACTGGCGCTAGGGACTGGCGCTGAAGTCAGCTCCCAAATTAAACAAGACTATCTCTATGGCTGCTTGCCTGAGGCCGTTGGCCGCGCTACACGAACGCGGGAATGCCCTCAGTAGGTTACCGTTACTTTATGGCTGATTCTTTACCTTAACGGCTTGATCCATGGCGCTGACGATCTACGGTATTCCCACCTGCGGCACCTGCAAAAAAGCACGGCGCTGGCTTGATCAAAACGGTGTCGCCTATCGCTTTGTTGACACTAAAACAACGCCACCCACCCGTGCCATGGTGGTTGACTGGGTGACGACCCTGGGGGCCAAACCCCTTCGTAACACCTCGGGTCAATCCTATCGTGCCCTGGGGGCAGAGAAGCAAGTCTGGACCGACGAGCAGTGGATTGAGGCCTTTGCCGCCGACGCCATGCTGATTAAGCGGCCGCTGATCACCCTGGCGGGGCGGGCCGTGATGGTGGGCTGGCGGGGCGATCAGGCGGAGATCAGCAAACGCCTGGGGCTCAGTACCGAGGTGATTGCACCCCAAACACCTGCCCCCTGAGTCAGGGCGGATGGGGTCGGAGCGTGAGCGGCGCTATGACAGAAGCTTGACGGCGATCCGCCCGACCTAGAGCTTTCGTTTCGAGAACTGGCCTGAGATTTCCGTCATTTCTTATAATAAAGGCCACCGGCTGGGGATAGTGCGCACGCCAAGCTCAGGCCGATCGGCGCAGATTTTCCAGTAGCGAGTATCCTGGAGCATTATTGGCATGTCTCCGGCAAGGGCTGAACTATGGAGTATTGGGAATTTCTGCTGCAAAAGGAGGGGGACCAGAGCTGGCTGCCTCTAGATGCGTCCCAGGTGGAAATTTTAGAGGGCCGCTATCGGGTGATGGCCCATACCAGCCAGACTCATATTCCGGTTCAGATCCTGATTAGCCAGTGGCTGCTAGATCGCACACCGCCCAAGCGACGGGTGCAGCGGCGGCAGGGGCAGGTGAACGGCGACGGGCTGATGGTGGTCATGCCCTTTACGCGCCTCGGGGCCGGCACCTGGGATATTCACTGCGTTGGCCCTACCCCTGAGGCCGCCAGCGACGGCGAAGGTTCTACAATCACTCCCTGGCGATATGCTATTCAGCTTCAGGTGGTAGCCCAGGATGCTGGGGATGACGACGACTGGTTTGCCGACGAAGGCATGCCCCCGGGGGATTTTAGGGAAGATGCAACCGGCACCGGGGCCATTGATCCGACGCCCCCTGATGCCTCCAGCGATATTGCTGGGGTCCAGACTCAGTCGTCGGTCCCAGCCTGGCCTAGCCTCAACCTGGATGAGGTGGTAGCGGCGTTGGATCGAGTCCAGGCCCGCCAAGCCACCCTAGTTGAAGCCCAGCCTTTTTTATACACCGTTACCCTCAACCAAACCGCTCTAATTGGCAGTCAGGGGCAACCCCTGGAGATTGGCGGGCAGGTAACTGGGGTATTAGAGGGCGAATCGTGCTCCGACATGGCGTTGGTGGTGGGGCTGTCTGATCCTCAACGGGCCCAGCGGCTGGCGATTCAACCCTTTGTCCTGGGAGCTAGCGCCCTGCCGGCCCAGTTTACCGTGGCGGTCACCGTTCCGGCAGAGCTAACCACCCGGCTGCTGGTGGGGGAGGTGGGGCTGGTTTCCGTATCTGCTGGGACGGTGAGCGTGCTGACTTTGCAGCCGTTTACGGTGACGGTGGATCTGTCGCTACTGTTTGACGCGATCGCCAACCAGGCCGAAATTGAAGCCACCCTAAACGGGGCGCTGCTCGCCGATGGGTCAGAGGCCACCACCGCCACCCTAGAAGATCTGGAGGAAACCACTGACACCGCTACCCCCAGTCGCTGGACGACCATTGCCCTGCCCCAGGCCCCGCCCCGCGCCGTGCCCACCCTAACGCTGCCCCGCAGCAGCCTGAATTTGCCCCCCAAGATCTACTACCCCTCTCCCCACGAGGCAGCGGCCCATCGGCCTGTGCTGCCGCCGCTGGGGTCGCCCCCCAAGGCCCGGGTTGAGGCACCGCGCCCGACCGCAACCACCGCTTCACCGGCCCTGACAGACCCTAGCTTTGTGGTGGCCCAGGGGGCACCCCCGGCGGCCCTAACCACCTCCGATACCCGGCCTGAAAGCCCACCGAATAGTGCTGCCGATCCCCCCGGTTCCGATTCTCCCCCGCCTGCGGAGGGCACCCCATCGCCCGCTTGGGTTCCGACCCAATCTGCCCCTGGCCCGGCCCTACCGCCCCTGAATGCCCCAGTGGCAGTCGAACTGCCGCCGCCTGACCCCCTCGAAGGCCCCTCTCCCACCATGGCTGGGGCCTCAAACCGGCCCCGGGTACCCCTGCTTCCATCCCACGAGGCTATG
The DNA here is from genome assembly GCA_036848635.1 of Nodosilinea sp. CTOTU7336. Classification (GTDB taxonomy): domain Bacteria; phylum Cyanobacteriota; class Cyanobacteriia; order Phormidesmidales; family Phormidesmidaceae; genus Nodosilinea. Next base: position 29,040 of record DAIUJR010000020.1, on the reverse strand, counting down.
GCCTTTCGCGACCTGCGGCTGCAGGATCGGTTTTGGGCCAGGCTTAACGACTTAGCCCTGGAAATTCAGCAGGCCGCCCGACAAAAACGCAACGACCAGGCTATGGCCAAGGCGTTGGCCACCCCCTATATTGATGCGGATGATGAGGAGGCCGAGTGGCCTGTCGAGGTCATCCCCTTTGCCGGGGAGGTCGTCATTTACGACGATGAGGACGAGACCCTGGGGGCCAGTCTGACGGCCTCGGCGAGCAGCAGCGTCATTGAACCGTTAGATCATGACACTGATGTCGTGGCCCCACCCATACCCGTGCTTGAAATTGCCGAGGGCGAACTCACGGCGGGAGCGCCGGTGCTGATCACCCTGCGGGTGCCCTTTCACCCCAACCGGCTGTACCTGAAAGTTTGGATTACCGACCCCCAAACCCGCAGCCTGGCCGACGAGCCCCGCCAGGTCATGAATCTTTCCCCCAATGGTCGCGGACAGCTTGAAGGCAGCCTGCAGCTAACCGTGCCCCTGGGCTGTCTCGAGGCCCAGTTTGAGGCAATTGCCGTTGACTTGATCACCCAGCAGGAAAGCTACAAGGCATCCGTCAGCCGGACGATTACTCCAGCGGGAATGCCGACCCCGGCTTTTGATGAATTTGAGCTTTAGCTCTCACCTAGGGCGGCGGCGGCTGACGTTTGCAACGAATCCTAAGCAAATCCTGGAAATATTGGTTTGTTGTACCAGCGATGCCCGTACAATGATGTCGGTTTTCCCCTTGCTGGGCAAAGCTGCTTCAAACCGGGGTCAGCGAAACTTTTGGTGGATGAAGCGCCTGAGCCCCGTAAGCGAGACTCTGTCGGTCGTTGGTCACATGTGCATGGTCGTACAGTCCTCGACCCTAGGGGGTTCCCTGGGTTCCTTTCAAGCCATACGGTGTTTCTCTTTATTCTCCATCTAGACCACATCACCACATCATTATTTAGGAAGGGTGACGAATGAACCTATTTTCCAATTTCAAAGCTGTTGTACTCACCGCCGCTACTGTGGGGGTCATGGGCGGTGTCGGCCCGGCAATGGCCGTGGCCCATACCCCGGTGCAGCCCATGGGTCGCCAGACCAGCACCCTACTGGCGCAGACCTTTGGCAACACGGCGGTCAACGAAAGCAATTTCCTGGTGGTTTCAGTGCCTGGCAGCAACGCCCAGCCCCACCGGCTGTTTATTGTTGAACAGCTTCAGCCCAGCCCCGCCTGCTGGAGCTTCGTTAACCCCACCGCTGAACCTACCGAAGTCAATGCCCTGTGGAATTCCTTTGACTTTAGCGGCGTTTGCCGCCTCCAGAGAGATAGCAACGGCTACGCGGTCTGGCTGGCGGGGGCCGACCTGGGCCCCGGCGTGCGGTTTCAAATTACCGAACGCAACGGCGACCTGCTGCTACAGTTTGCCCCCACAACGACCTCCCGCAGTCTAGTGACCATCGGCCGCACCAACGGCATTAGCTCCACCGGCTTTACCCAAATTGACCTCAACCCCGGCTGGTCGCTGACCAAGCGAACCTACCAAGGACAGGTTGTCAGCTCTAACCTGGTGTATTTCACCAACGCGGCTACCCTGGCCGAGCTGCAGGCCGGGGAAGGGGTAGCGACCGGGCCTTCGGAACCCACCGGCCCCGTTACCCCACCGGCTAACCTGCCCTTTAACGATATTCGGGGCAACCGCTATGCCACCGACATCGCCCGTGCCGCTGAGCTAGGCATTATCTCAGGCTTTGCGGAAGACGGCACCTTCAGGCCCACCAGCCCTCTCACCCGTGAGCAGGCGGTTTCAGTGGTGATGAACACCGCCGGGCTAATTTTACCCAGCTCAATTATTTCGGGCTTGCCCACATCCGTCTTTAGCGCCCCCTTCCCGGATGTGGCCCAAAATCGCTGGAGTGCCGTCAAGATCCAGCAGGCGAAGGAGCTTGGGCTAGTCACCGGCGACTTTGAAACCGGCAACTTCCGCCCCACCGACAACGTCTCTCGGGCCGAGCTCATGGCCATGATGAACAAGCTCGCCCGCCTCCGGAGCAGTGCCCAGGGGGGCGATACCACGGCTACTCCGGTACCCGGTGGCTTGGCCAGCGATGGTAGCGTCATCCCCAATACGTCTAACCCACCGACCTTCACCGACCTCAGCGGCCACTGGAGCGAGCGGGTAGTGAACGAAATGGCGGGCTACTGCGGCGTGGCCACCCCGCTCAACGAGACCGGCACTAATTTCGCCCCTGAGGCCGATGCCCTGCGCGATTACGCGGCCTCGGCATCGGTACGCATGGTTGACTGCCCGGCGGCCCGGCCTCAGTAGGGCTGATACCCCTGGGTTTTTCAAACAACCCAGGGGTCTGGCCTGTTAAGCCCTAGCCACCCTGAACAGACCCAAGGGGGGTAGACCTACCCTCTTCACCGCACGCCCCGCAGCAGCCCGTAGCGAATCAGCCCGCTCTGTAACCCCTGGCGCATTGCCCCCAGGGCCAGGGCGCCCTGCACCGTGCCCATACCCGCCTGCACCAGCCCCACCAGGGCCTCCATGCTGAGGGAAGAGGCGATTACCTCATCCCAAAAGGGGGCCACCGCCTGGGACCAGTCGGCGGTTTTAACCTCTCGAAAGCCCACGGTCTGAGCGATGGCCTCGTAGTCGGGCAGAGAGACCACGTAGGGCAGCCCGTAGACCTGATAAATCCAGTTCAGCTGCTGCTGCTCGGCAGCGGTCAGGGGGCCAGCCAGGGAGTCGGTGGGGCGATGGCACCAGGTCATCATCAGGAGCTGGCCGCCGGGCTTGAGCACCCGATAGCATTCCTGCAAAAACCCCACCTTATCCGGCATGTGCTCGCCGCTTTCCATCGACCAGACTAAATCGAAGGTTTGATCGGCAAAGGGGGTGTGCAGGGCGTTGGTCACCTGAAACTCGGCGCAGGGGGGCTGTTCTCCAGCCAGGTTGGCCTCGGCGGCCCGCTCTCCAGCCCGCTGGGCCTGCACCGGGCTCAGGGTAATACCTACCACCCTGGCGTTAAACCGAGCCGCCAAATCCAGAGCGCTGCCGCCAATGCCGCAGCCACAGTCTAAAATTTGGCTGGCCTGGGTGACCTCGGCCCAACCCAGGCATTCATCGATGAGGTCAATTTGGGCCTGGCGGCGGTCTTTGCGCAGGCGACCGTCGGGGCCATAGTAGCCGTGGTGCATGTGCTCGCCCCAAATTTGCTCCCACAGCCCCGAGGAGGCATCGTAGAAGGTCTGGATTTTTTCGTACAGTGCGTTGGACATGGCGGCCTGGAAAAGGATAGGGAATATCTCCAGAATTGTTGGAATTTAGGGGATAGTCGGTTAAATCTTCTGGCATAGTAGTCGGGAACGTCAACCCATGGAACGATAGGGTTGCCCCTTCATCATCAGGTCGGGATACTTTAGCCCATGCGAATGACGGTTTCTCGAACGATTGCCCTGGGGTTTTTTACCGTAATTGCGGTGGGCACCCTGCTACTCATGCTGCCAATTGCAACGACCAGTGCCGGGTGGGGTAACCCACTGGTGTCGCTGTTTACGTCTACCTCTGCGGTCTGCGTGACAGGATTGATCGTGGTAGACACGGGCACCTATTTTTCAGGTTTTGGAGAAGCCGTGATTGTAGGCTTGATCCAAGTTGGCGGGCTGGGCTACATGACCGCCACCACTCTGCTGCTGCTGCTCCTGGGGCGACGCCTAGGGCTGAAAGATCGCCTCGCCATTCAGCAATCGATGGATAATGCCGAACTCGCCGCCGGCAAGTCGCTGATCACCTCTATTGTGGCCATGACCATGATGATTGAGATCACCGGCATCGTTTGCCTATACCCGGTCTTCAAACCGGACTACGGTACTGGCTATGGCCTCTGGCTGGCGGTGTTTCACAGCATCAGCGCCTTTAACAATGCGGGCTTTAGCCTGTTCGAAGACAGCATTGTGGGCTATGCCCTCAACCCCTGGGTGAATGTAGTGATTACGGCCCTGGTGATTTTGGGGGGCATTGGCTACGAAGTGATTATGGAAATGATCATGTGGCTGCGCCATCGCCTGAAGGGCCGCCGCGCCCGGCGGACATTTTCTCTTAACTACAAGATTGCCACCAGCACCACGGTGGGGCTGCTGCTACTGGGCACCGCAGCCTTTTTTCTGACCGAGCTTAATAACCCAGCCACCCTGGGGGATTTGCCCCGGCCCTACAAGCTGCTGGCGGCCTGGTTTCAATCGGTAATTGCCCGCACCGCCGGGTTTAATAGCATCGACATTGGGGGCATGGGCAACGCCTCGCTGTTTATTATGATTGCCCTGATGTTTATTGGGGGTAGCCCCGGCAGTACCGCTGGCGGCATTAAAACCACCACCTTTCGGATTCTGTTGGTGTGTACCCGGGCGGTGCTCCAGGGCAAAGAAGAGGTGCTCTGCTACCGGCGGCAAATTCCCGTCAGTCGGGTGCTTAAGGCCATTAGCGTGGTGGTAGGCTCAGGCCTGGTGGTGATCTCAGCCACCATGCTGATTGCCGTGACTAATCCTGAACTGAGCTTTATTACGGTACTGTTTGAGTCGGTGTCGGCCTTTGCCACGGTAGGGCTCTCGACGGGCATTACCGCTAAGCTATCAGCCTTTGGGCAATACGTGATTATCGCCACGATGTATCTAGGGAGGGTAGGGGTGCTGCTGTTTATGGCGGCGCTGTTTGGCGACCCCAAACCCACCGCCGTGCAGTACCCTGAGGAAGATTTGTTGGTTGGGTAGAACGGCTTAACCCCACAGGCCGCCAGGAGACCGGCATGTTCTCTCGTCTAGGACTGAAGTTCTGAACCTGAAGGGCATTAACTCAAGCCGCTGAGGATTGGAAAAGCATCGGCATGTTCGATGCAGTGGGCCGTAAAATGATCAATTTCGTTGAACCAAAAATCGAGAATAGGGTGCTGCTGCGCCTGTTGAAGCAGGCTATCGAGCTCTTTGAGGTTGTCTAGGGTAAGAATGTTGTAGGCGGCCAGTTCGCAGTAGCGCCAAACGCTGCGAGCGATAGCTGCACCGGTGGCGTTATCGGGCTGCCCCAGGGAGGCGGGGATACTGACAATCGTGTACTGAGCTGTGGCATAGTCCGCATCGTCATACCCCGTCCAAAACCGGGAGAGATACTTTTCTTTAACCGGCTCGACCCGTCGTAAAAAATAATCATGCAGCTCCAGGTAAGATTTTTCATCCAGGTTGTGATACTCCCGCCGGAGAGAGTTAAGCGCCGCCCACTCAAAGGTCTCTGCGTCTAGGCTGGCGGTGGTGATGCTTTCGTCATTTTGGGGAAACCGAGTCGCTTTCTTAGGCAAAAGCGAGGCGTTGCCCCAGGGCACCGCCTTCATCCACCGAGCCAGGAGTACATCAAAAAAATTGAAATTGATCTCATCCGGATTCTTAGCGTTGAGATACATTTCTAGAATGGCAGTATCAATAGCTCGGAGGTTGCGGGCGATGTCTTCCTTGGTGTCCATCCGCAAAATTTGCTTTTTTGCAAAAAAGGACTGATCCCAAAAATCATCCTTTTCAAAATTAAAAGCTCGCTTAATCAGCGCCTCTAAGCAGGCTTTTCGAGCCCAGGCCGAATAGGTTTTGAGGCGAGGATGGGGAAGCTGGCGCAGGGATGAGCCAAACACCCGTTGCCCCTGCTCAATAACATCGTTAATGATGCTTTGGCTAGTCAGCTCAGGGGCTGCTTCAGGCAGGTTAAGCTGCTGCATTAGCCGCGAGACCAGGGCCGATATCGACCGATGAACGGCGTTTTCGGTGGTTAAAAATCTCAACCCCTCGATGGTGTTGAGGGATGGGTTAATGGTGGCAAACAGCTTGCCCACACTTTGCAACAGGTGCTGAACCACCTGCACCTTGTCTAAGGCGCTGTCGGCGGCAAGGGCATTAGCTGACTGCGGGAGATGCTTAGAAAACTCCTTCAGCACAGAATCGACCTCATCCCACCCTTTTTCGGTACCTAGAGTTTTTTCGTGCTCTTGAATCCGGTTAAGCCATTGCTTCAAATACTGCCGTTCTGAAGCATCCGGTTCAAAGGACTGTTCCAGCAACCGATCCTGAGGGCTCTCCAGCGGTGCTGGCGCGACCAGCCGCCCAGCAGGGGAGCCCTCAGCCGCGGCCTGGCGTTGTTCCGCTTCCCTCAGGAGTTCTGACTGCAAGCGATTGGCCTTGCCGCGGCTGCGCCCTACGATGCCCACTTTTTTGTAAATTTCGCCCAGGCACTGCACGCAGGCATTAGGAGAGATGCCCAGACGAGTCGCGATATCGTAGTTACTTTTCTGTTCACCAAACTTGAGAATAAAGACTTCTTCTTGCTCAGCGGTCAGGCCTAGATCCCTAGCCTTCCCTTCCAAAAACGTCTTGCTCAACAGCATTGATCTCCAACCTGTGTAGTGTGCGTCATGGGCTGACCGACTGAGCCGGGGGCAACATCGATAGTGACGGCAGTATCGACGCTTTTACCCTACCTCTCGATCTCGGCACTATATGCCTTACCTCAGGATGATCTATGTCTGGAGATAAGGCATAGGTTCAGTCACAGCGAGGTATGAACTTTCACTATCTAATGAAGGAATCACCAAAAAACCGCCCCACCAATAGATTTGAAATAAAACTTCACGCATAAGGTATCTAAAATAGCAAAGACATCTAGGGCATGTAGGCTAAATTAAACACATGCCTTAGATGCCTTATTTAGATTTCACCTTTATTTTAACGGATCTGCCCTGGCCGTAAGGTTGTCGGGGACACCGTTCCGTAGGGGTATGGGTGGGGGTGGGGGGAAGCAACCGTAACTCGAACCGCAACTCGCTAGGAGACTACTCAGATGAAATTTTGGCAGCAGCAGCCCACCGAGGCCTTCCGTAACGGCGACTTTGGCAGCAATACGGTTCGCCTCGGTCTGTTTGACTTTGGTTCTGGCCCAGAGGAGGCGTTTTTATCTCCAACTATCCATCGCCTCACTGAAGAGGCCACCGTCGACACGGTTTGCCGCCAGGGGCAAGAGTGGCGGGTGAAGTACCAGGGCAGTCTTTGGCGGGCGCGGGCGCTGGGGGGGCGGTTGAGCCTCTTCCCTGGGGACATGGTGTATGTCGTAGCCCGCCGGGGCAATGTCTTGCTGGTGGATTTGAGCTAGGCACGGCTGGGTTGACAACCTGCTTTTATTTGCCGCTACTAATGTCTTTTTGGGGAGATTTATGATGACCGCTCCACCTAATTTTGAGACCTACACTATTCATCGGGAACTTGGCCATAACCGAGAATCGGGCCGCGTGACCTACCTGGCCAGCCAAGCCAATTCCCCCCGGTTGGTCGTGATTAAAGAATTTCAGTTTACCCGGGGCTCCCCCACCTGGTCAGACCATCGCCGCTGTTTGAGGGAGGTTCAACTGCTTAAGAGTCTCTCGCATCCGGGTATTCCTCAGTATATTGAGGCCTTTGACACGCCAACCGGGTTTTGCCTGGTGCAGGACTATAAAGAGGCGGATAATCTAACCACTCGGCACGGTTTTTATCCCGAACAAATTAAAGTCATAGCGGTGCAGCTGCTGGAAATTTTGATCTATCTTCAGCGGCATATCCCGCCGGTTATCCATGGCGACATCAAGCCTGAAAACGTGCTGGTGCGCACCACCCCCGCCGGGGAACTAGAGGTGTTTTTGGTGGACTTTGGCCTATCCCGCACCAGTGCCGATACCCCCTCCGCCGACAGCGCCGGCATCGGTACGTTTGGGTTTATTCCGCCGGAGCAGATGCGCCGACAGCTGACCCGAGCCTCGGATCTGTACGCGGTAGGAGCGACCTTGATTTGCCTGCTGAGCGGCACCGCCACCCAGAACATTCACACCCTCACCCAGCAGGATGAACCCCATCGTTACCACTTTCGGGAGCGGCTGCTGAGCATTGACGCTAATATTAACCCCCGCTTTCTGAGTTGGTTAGAGCGCATGGTAGAGCCTAATTTGCGAGATCGCTTCCCTGATGCCCAGACCGCTCTTGAGACGCTGCGGCCCCTGGCCATTGTGGCGAAGGCTAGAGTATCTCTGGATCGTTCTGGGGTCTATCTGCGGGCCGAAACCTTTGGCGCCGTGCTACAGGCCCAGGTGCGGGTTGGTAATCTAGCCCCCGACACGGTGCTGGAAGGGCAGTGGCGGATCGTTCCCCTGACCTATGACAGCGGCGACTGGATTACCCTTTCTCCGACCCGCTTTACCGGCAACCAAACGGTCTTGATGCTGACGGTAGATACCCGGCGCCTGCGTGCCGACACCGTTTACAACCGAGAACTCGTCTTGCAGTCAAACGGTGAGCAGTCAATCATACCGATTCCCATTGTGATCGACACCACAGCTCTGCGGCCTCGACGCAAACCTGTACCGCTTTTAGAGGTCGGAATTTTGCTGGGCATCGGTGTCATTTTTCCGGTGACCGTGGCGATCGCGGCCACAGCCATGGGGCAGTAAAAATTTAGTGTCGTATCCATTCGTCGTTTAGCCCTTGAATGTTGATTACTCTCTAAGGAGGTTTGACGAGTCATGAAAGTCAAAAATCGACTTTTAGGTTGTTTTGGCATAGTCAGCGTACTAATTGTTGTCGCTCTAAGGCTTTTGCTACCGCTCATTTTTGTCGTTGTCGGAGCAGTTATCCAGTTCATGAGGGTGGTTGCTCGCATGAAATCTAACGGGTTTGATTGGGGCCGAGCCGTACTAGTGCCGGTGCTCACGATCCTGACCGGCATGGGCCTGGGGGCCACCCTGCTCTACGGCCCCCATGGGCTAACGATGGCTGGGCTGCCGCTGGTGGGACTGATTGTGTATCCACAAATTCGGTACCGGCGGCTGGTAGCTAACTACAAACGGCGCGAGAAATATTTGGTTCAGCCCTAGGGGCTATGGGTTCAGAGCCTCAGGGCTGGCCTGAAATAGTTGAAACATCAACGTTTCTAGGGTAGCCAAGCCCCGGAGCGAACCGATAATCAAGCGCCCGGCGGCTACAGGGGCTTGCCCAAACTGCGCCGCCAACGCCAGGGGACGCAGGGAGCCATCGGGGTTAATGGCCCTGGTAATATCCGGCAAATTGTGGCGGCTATCGTCGCTAATCACCCGCACCATGGCCAGGTTTGCCCCGTAAGACCGCAGCGTGCGCAGCACCGACGGGCTTTCCATGTCCACCACAGCGGCACCATAACGCTGGTGCAAATGGCGCTTTTCCTCGGCTTGGGTAATGATGCGATCGCTCCCCACCGCTGTCCCTAAGACCAGCCCCGGCAGGCGCTGGTGAATCCCAACGGTTAAGTCGTTGTCGAAGGAATAGTTCGTCAGAGGAGTGCCGGTTTGGGGCATTAGCGCGCGATCGCACAGCACCCGATCCCCCACCCGCAGGTCGGGGGCTAACCCACCCCCTAACCCTACCAGCAGGTATCCCCCCGTCAGCGGCGGTGGATGATCGGCTAGCCACCGCCCCAGGGCATCCCCAGCGGCCTGGCCGAGGGGCAGCGGTACCACGACTACCGACGGGTTGGCTCGCCGACAGCCCGCCTGCACCGCCCGATGCTCCGCCCCCTGGGGCACTAGCACGGTGTGGATGGAGCGATCCGAGGAGTGATCAAGCCGTGACATATAGATAGGCGGGGCGGATCATAGGTTGGGTCTATGATTTAGAACTGGGGTTGATCGCACTGACCCCGCCTAAGGCAAGTATTCGCGGTCTAGCACCTGCTCTGGGCTAAAGGGGCATATCGGTGGAAACGTCTCCAGACTTAACCCGGTCTCGGTGGCGGCTAAATCGCGAGCTTCCTGGTAGCACTCCTCAAATTCTTGATCAAAATAGGGCCTGAGGCTGGGGCTGGTTTTAAGCGCGGCTTGCAGACGGCGACGATGCTCTTTGAGAGTAAATCGCCAGCTATTGGAGCGCTGATCGGGCTGGTGAGCGTATTTCAGCAAATGCATAAGCACCACAAGCAGATTACTGATTAAGGCCCGTTTCTCGCTGCGCCCCATGTCTTCGAGTTCTTCCAGCAGGTTAGGAATGTCCAGATCTACCAGCCGACCGTCCTGAAGCCGTTGGCAGGTCGCCGCCAACCAGAGGGCGTAGTCTTGCTCATAGAGCTGAGCCAGAGAGCTAGCTGTGGCGGCAGATTGAGGCGACATGGTGGGTTGGGGAAGCGTTGCGACAGGTTACTCCATTGTAGGGGTTACACGGGGCATGGGGGCGTAGGGCGGGGTGGTTAGCGATGACCTATCGGAGGGAAGACGGAGCCTCTGGGAGGTATGCCAACGCAGAGCGTTGGAACGAGGGGACGAAGAGATTTTGATGGATGGGGTGGGTGAGGGCTAAATTTTCTCCCGTGGGGGGATAGCGTCTTCTCCGGTTCTCTGGAATGCTTAGAGCAGCATTTTCAGGATTCTATGCCGCCCTTTGTGCCCCCCTGGTTTCTTCAAAATGGGTTAGCGATGACCGTCTACATCGCCCAGGTGGCCAACCGCACCTGGGCAGAGACGATAGATCTGCCGCCGGTGGCCTACCAGGATCATATTTTTACCGGCCAGGGCGACGTGCCTATTTTTGGCCAGTGGGCAACGCCCCAAGGGGCAAAGGGCACTCTAATTGCCACCTACGGCATTACCGGTAGCCTCGAAAACCAGTGGTTTTTAACCATTCTGGGCCGTAAAGCCCACCGCCGGGGCTACGGGTTTGTGCAGTTTGACTGGCGCGCCCACGGCAAAACCGCCGAGCTTTCCCCCACCCTCACCTCCGACGGCCTCTACGAGGGGGAAGACTATGTAGCCCTGGCCGCCACCGCTAAGGCCCTAGGCTGTACGCCGCCGTTTTGGTTTGTGGGCTATTCCCTCAGCGGCCAGCTTGCCCTGTGGGGGGCCAAAGCGGCCATGGCGCTACCGGCGGATGGCGCCCTGGTAACCGGGGATATCGGCGGGGTAGCGGTGGTTTGCCCCAGCCTCGACTCTAACCGCTCGCTCCGATACCTGATGGCCGACCCCCTGGGGCGCTTTTTAGAGCAGGCCATTGCCAAAGAGCTCAACCGCCTGGCCCAGAAAATCTATCAGGCCCACCCCCACGATGTTGATCCCCAAGCCATCGAGCGGGCCGACAGCATTTGGGCCTTTGACCACGAGCTGGTTATTCCTCGCCTGGGGTTTGCCAGCGTAGAAGACTACTACGCCGCTAGCAGCCCCCTACCGTTCATGGCGGTGCTCGATATTCCCACCTTAATTCTCTACGCCGCCGACGATCCGCTGTTTGACCCGGCGATTATTCCTGATTTGCAGGAGATTTGTGCGGCCAATCCAAAGCTAGATCTGGTTCTGACCGACCACGGCGGCCACGTGGGTTATTACAGCGGCGCAGCCGGTCAGCGCCTGGCCCAGGATACCGACCCCTGGTGGGCCTGGAATCGAGTACTGGACTGGATTGACCAGGCCGGAAAGAGCGGCTGATCCTAAATTCTGCTGGGCTACCCCCGATTCAGCCGGACGAAGGCCATAAAGCCTCTGGCTAGGCGGCGCCAACGCCCCTGCGGGTTGGCCGGTTGGGAAGTGGGTGCATGGAACTCGGATTTGGGATGAAATCCGGCAATGCTCTTTAACGAGGATCCAGAGCCTTATTTAAGGTCAAAGGGGCCAGAGTTGTAAAACGTTAGGGTTCAGCTCTCCCCCAGCCCATAAAATGAAGTGTTGTCTTTGCGGTTTTGCTATTGCCCATGACTGCTACCTCAGCCCCCAGCCTGCTCTCCGGCGTGGTCAACCAGGTGCTAGCCATCAAGCCTTTGTGGAACCTGGCGAAGGGCCGCGCCCGCCAGATGATGATTAAACGGGCCGAGTCGATTGGGGTGCCCTGGCGCGAGCGAGTCGAAGACCTGCGCTGGCGCCAGGCCAATCCACGGCCATCGGGTAACTCAGCCCAAACCCAGTCTGCCGATTGGGAAGCTGATTTGCGGGCGGTTGAGAACCCCAAGCTGGCCTACCCGGCCTACTACACCACCAGCTTCCACGCCTACGACGAAGGCAACCTGGGCTGGCAACCCGCCCTAGAAGTCGAGGTGGCCGCCCAGGCCGTGCACGCCAAGCTGTGGCCGGGGGCCGGTGCCACCGGCGATGCCCGCCTGCGCCAGAGCTACCACGACGTACTGCTGGCCCAGATTCCCGAAGCCCCCAGGGATATCGTTGACCTCGGCTGTGGCATCGGCATGAGCACCACAGCCCTCCAGGCCCTTTACCCCAGCGCCCAGGTCACCGGCGTAGACCTCTCCCCCTACTTTCTAGCTGTCGCCAAATACCGCACCGACCGAGCCCAGCACAGCCCCACTCCCCACCCATCCACCCGTCCACCCATCTACCACCACGCCGCCGCCGAAGCCACAGGTCTGCCCGCCGCATCCTACGACCTGGTTTCGGTCTGCCTGGTGTTCCACGAGCTGCCGCAAACTGCTGCCCAGGCCGTTATTCAGGAAGCGCGACGGCTGCTGCGCCCCGGCGGCCATCTGGCGATTATGGACATGAACCCCCAGTCGGCGGTGCTACAGGCGATGCCGCCCTTTGTGCTCACCCTGCTGAAAAGCACTGAGCCCTATTTGGATGAGTATTTTGCCCTGGATATTTCAGCGGCCTTTCAATCCGCCGGGTTTGAGGCCCCTACCATCGTCTGCAACAGCCCCCGGCACCGCACCATTGTGGGTCGGGTTGCCCAATCCAACATCTAAAACACCAACATCAGCTCCACGCCCCAGTCTTCCCCCTGGCGAATGATGCGGATATCGCGGATAAATTCCCGAAAGAAAAATCGCCGCTCCGCCTCCGACAGGTCGAGCCAGAACTGAGGGATAGAGACAGACTGAGCCAGCTCCTGCAAGTTGACCGGCGGTAGCTGGGCTAGCCGCTGTTGCAGGTCGGCCAGCTCACCGCGCAGCTTGTAGCGACGCAGGGCAGCGGTATCGGGGTCAAGTACCCCGGTTTCTACCAGATTGGGGAGCTGAGCCAGGATCGCTGCTCTTTGCTCAATCTGATCCTGAAAACGGGCCTGGGGCGGGCCGCTGACCCCAGGGGGTAGGATGGGCTGGCGCTGGGCCACCGCCTGGGGCAGCGTCTGACAGATTTGGGTAATGATTTTTTGTAGCGCCTCATCGTAGGGGATGGCCCTGCATTTTGGCACCTGGGGACACCCGACAGGCCGGAGGTAGAGGTAATGTTTATTCTGTCCCCGCACGCTGGTTTTAGAAATGACTAGGGCCATACCGCAGGTCTGGCAACTCACTAACCCCGCTAGGGAGCGCGGTGCCCCCGCCGTGCGGGGCGGTAGTTTGCTATTGCGGCGCAGCAGGCGATCGATTTGGGCCGCTTCGTCGCGGCTGATGATGGCGGCGTGGGTGTCGCGCATCACCTGGCCGTCCTGGTACTGCAAGTCGCCCCGGTAGGCCGGGTGGGTCAGCCAGCGCCGCCCGGTAGACACCGCAATTCGCTTGCCAAACCGCGCTTCCACAAAGCGCACCGCCCCCCGCAGGGAGCCGTAGAGCAAAAACTCATTCACAAAGGCCGTGATCACCGGGGCGGCGGTGCGATCGATTAAGTAGCGCTCTTGCCCTCGGCGGTAGCCATAGGGGGCTTTGCCCGGCGGCGGCAGGGCCTTCAGGCGGTTGCGGGCATGGCCTTCTCGCAGGCGGCGACGGCGCTGGCGATCGCTAACCGCCACCCCGGCTTCCAGACTGGCCAGCGGATCCCGCTGTTCAGCTACTAGGGCATCCGCTGACCCATCGGCGGTCACCACCACCGCCGTTCCGACTCTCCGCAGGGCCTGCACACAGTTTTCTATGTCTTCCAGGGTATCCCCTAACACCTCTAGCCCCGGTACCACCAGCACATCTGCCGGGTTGACCTGATTGTCGGCCATGAACTGAGTTAGCTGGGGCCGATAGCCCGGTTCGGTGGGTAGGGCCGGATCTGCATAGACGCGGTCAATGGCATAGTCTTGGCCTCCAGCGGTACCCAGCCCCTCTCCGGCGGGGGGCGGCGGCGGGGGAGCGTCTCCATACTGGTAGGCAACAACCCGCATGGCTCAAAAGGCTACTTTTAAGGCTTCTCGCAGGGCCAGGGTCTGGTCATCATCGGCCCCGGCCACAATTACCATGACGGTGGTCGCGTCTGAATTTTCGAGACAGACAAACACCGCCGTCGCCACCTCAGATCGCCCAGCCACGCTGGTGGCGTCGGCCTGGATGGGGGTGAGGTTTTGCGAAGCCAGGGCCTGCCCCGCCTGGGTAATACAAGCCGTCGCCGTGATGTCGGTGGCCCGCCAGGAGTAATAGACCGCCGGGGGTTCGGCCTGGGCAGCGGTGGCGGTAGCCAGTAACCCTAGGCTAGCTAGCCCAATATTGGCGATCCGCAGGGCAGATTTCATCCTTCAACAACCTCTAGCGATGGTGTAACGCGGCATCTCAGCAATGCCACTGAATTGATGATACTCCGTGGCCTGGGGTTCACTACCAATCGTTACAGGGCATGGCAAGATAGGAAGGAAGGCTGTGGGCATGCATCCAAAATTTTTTAACTGAGCCCAACATAGCCCCTGGGTTTGAAACAAACCGACCCCAGCCCCAGATTTCCATCCTTCAGGTAGAGGCCAGTTCCTTGCAAATTACCTTTTTGGGCACCAGTTCCGGCGTTCCGACCCGTGCTCGTAACGTGTCGAGCGTGGCCCTGCGCCTGCCCCAACGGGCCGAGGTGTGGCTGTTTGACTGTGGCGAGGGCACCCAACACCAGTTTCTGCGCAGCGAGTTTAAGTCGAGCCAAATTCGTCGCATTTTTATTACCCACATGCATGGGGATCATATCTTTGGCCTCATGGGGCTGCTAGCCAGCTGCGGGCTGGCGGGCAACCGACAACAGCGCATCGATATTTACGGCCCCAGACCCCTCAACGACTATTTACAGGCCTGTCGCAAGTATTCCCAGACGCACTTTTCGCTGCCGATTAAAATCCACACCGTCGAGCCGGGGCTGGTGTTTGAGGATGAGGATTTTCGAGTCACCTGCGATCTGCTGGAGCACCGGGTGCCCGCCCACGGCTACCGGGTCGAGGAGCGCGATCGCCCCGGCCACTTCGATGTCAAGCGGGCGCAGGCCCTGGGCATCCCCTCTGGCCCGGTATACGGCCAGCTGAAGCAGGGTCAGCGGGTCACCCTGCCCGATGGCCGCACCATCAACGGCGCCGACCTCTGCGGCCCTGACCTGGTGGGGCGCAAATTTGTGTACTGTACCGATACGATCTACTGCGATCGCGCCGTCGCCCTGGCCACCGGCGCCGATGTCTTAATCCACGAGGCTACCTTCTCCCACCGCGATGCGGAGCTGGCCTACCAGCGGCTGCACTCCACCTCTACCATGGCCGCCCAGGTAGCGCTGGGGGCGGGGGTTAAGCAGCTGATTATGACCCACTTTAGCCCCCGCTACGCGCCGGGGAACGATATTCAGCTGGCGGATCTGCTGGCGGAGGCCCGGGCGATTTTTCCCAACACCATCATGGCCCACGACTTTATGCTGTACGACATTCTGCGCCAGGAGGAGCGGGAACTGGCGGCGGCGTCCTAGGGCAAGGGGGGGTAGAGAGAATGGAGCTGGGAGGCGCGAAGGCGGCATCCTGCTTAGCGCGTTATAACCCAATGCTTTGCTCTCTAAAAATGTAGCTGTTTTTACTTGCAGTCCGCAGTGCGGATGGGTTAAATTACTGAGCTAAGGCTGTGTGCGTGCAGCTCTGCTTCCCAAAAATTTGGTTAAACGCCACTGGCAGGTGCGGCAAACACCCACCAGCGGCTGACCCCCAAGGCTGAACTACCCAGTCTCGGCGGCTGTGGCTATTATTGCCCAGGCCGCCCCGAACTGCACAGGTTTGGGGCGGCCAAGTTTTTGGGATTCCTTACCCACCGATTCGGAGGAATCCCAAAATGTTGCGTTATGTCCAGTCAGATCCCCGGTTTTTTGAAAAAACCGGGGATCTTAATCCTCTACGCCCTGATATCCCTCATTCCCAGCCGGGACGAGAGCGCTTGGGCCATTTAATTATCGGGTCGCCCGAGGGCGTGCGCGGCGCAATTAACCACCTGCATCTACTCAAGTATGCCGAGCGACTAGAGTGGAGCCAGCTGATTACGATCCCACCGGCGGGGATTGTGATTGCCCCGCAGCAGGGAGAAGTGTTGAGCTACCTGCTGCGGCAGCGGCAGTTGGGTTAAAGGGGAAGTTAAATCCCTGGGTTCTTGAAGAACCCAGGGATTTGGCGCTTAAGGATTTAGATATCACTGAAACCCTTTGGGGCACACCAAAACCACTGATATATCGTAGGGTGGACACTGCCAGCCCTGTCAAGGTGAACTTGAGCGGTATCTGCGACCAGCGTAGGATGCGTTATCGGCCCACCCACCCACGCCAAGCTGTACAAACGCTGCCTTTGGGCCGTAACGCATCGCTGACGGTATGGGACTTCTCGCTTGACGCCAACAGTGCGTTCCGGCCAGGGCAGAGTGCTCTGCCCGACTGCCCAGTGAGCCTGTGATGCCAGTAACACACCCTACACCTAATCAAGCGTTGGGTGAGTTCGATGGAGTAATTTTTCTTTTTTTAACCACCTTGACAGGGCTGGGTGGGCATTGCCCACCAGTCCAATCAGCACCATTCAACCCTGGAGACCGTGCCACCTAGCTCCCTGACCCCCGCGGAGCCTCCAGCCGTCGCCGCAGATCGCCTAACCGCTGCTCATCGCTGACCGCCGGGCGGGGCACCGGTACCTCAGAACTGGGCCAGGTGGGCAGGTCATTACAGGGGCAGGGCAAGGTCATCATCCCCAGGGTAGGGATGGCGACGGGCATGGTGCAGCGGGCGCAGTGGGTCACCTCCCACCCGGGGGAAAGCAGCTCAGCTACGGTTTGGGTGGTGCCCTGTAGGTAGCAGCCCTGACCCTGGGTGGCCATAATCCGTTGCCAACAGGCTTCAAACCCCTGGCTGTAGTGCCCCTGGTGAAAGATTAGGGCGGGCAGGCATTGGTCTTGGCCTCCGTTCAGCACAACGGGCTTGCCCAACTGAAACCAGTGGGCTAGAAAATCTCGAACTTGTTCTGGGGAGGCCATAGCGATACTTCCAATGGGCGGGGACGACGAAACTTGGCCCGGTGGCAGCGGTCTACACATCCCGATAGCCTGATCCTAACGGCTCTGACCCCAAGCCTCCTCTCCCCAGGGATATTCTTTGGGAAGTCTCTAGATTCTGGTCGGCTTAGCCTCAATTATTCATGGTCCGTTGGGAGTGTCCGTCATTCCCGCGCGGCCTGCCCTCGCGAAGCCTGCCTGAGAGTCTGGTTATATCTGGTCTTTTCTTTTCCAGTTATATCTGGTGTTTTCTTTTCCAGAAGTTGCCTAAGTATTTGACTGACTTATTCCCAGATGCCGCCAGGGGGTTCTCCTCCAGCGGTTCCGCCGCCCACCGCCTGCCCCATCTGCCGCAGGTCGATGGCGTAGCCCGCCACCACCAGGTAAACTGACCCGGCTACCGTGCCCACCTGCCGGGTCAGGTAACCCAGGCGATCGCGAAACCGCCGCCCCAGGGGGTAGGCGGGCACCACCCCCCAGCCGGTTTCTTCGGAGACCAAAATTACCGTACCAGCGGTCTGCCGCAGGCTATCCATCAGCGCCAGCACCGTTTGCGCCCAGGTGGCGTCATCCTGCTCTAGCAGGTTGGCCAGCCAGGTGCCGAGGGAATCTACCAGCAGGCAATCCGCGCCGGTGGCGGATAGAATGGCCGCCGGTAGCGCCTGGGGAATTTCCCACAGTGCCCAGTCGGGGGAACGCCGCTGGCGGTGTTGGTCGATGCGGGCCTGCCAGTCGGCATCCTTCGGGTTGAGGGTGGCGGTGGCAACGTAGATGACCGATTTTTTAGCCTGGCTGGCCAAGGCCTCGGCCCACTCGCTTTTACCCGAGCGGGCCGGGCCGGTGACCAGCACTATCCTGGGGTTAGACATGGGTAGCCGCTACCGTAGGGAAAATGGGTGGTGAGCTAGCAATGCTGTTGGCTTATAACTGTCGCCGCATGTACAGTTCGCCGTCTTCTTCCTCCCCGGTATAGACAAACTCCATCTTCTCGTAGAACGAACCAGGGCCACCTTCGGCTGGCACACAGCTGGTATAAAGCGCATCTGATTTAGGAAGCGTCTTGACATGTGCGAAAAGCAACTCCAGTGCCTGCCGCCCATATCCCTGCCTCTGGTATCGCTCGTCTATCATGAAGCGCCAAAGGAAGTAAAACTGCTCCTCGGCGTTATATTCCAACATCAGAAACCCTACCGGCACGTCGCCTGCGTAGATGGCGCGGAACCAAGGAAGCCTTGGTTCAAAGTGTGCCTCCGCGAGAGATGTGGCGTTGGACGCCACGAACTGCTCCTGTTCAGGGGTGACTTTCAAGCGGAGGATACTACCTAAGTTCTCTCTGGTAATCTCGCGCAGCGTTACTTCGGAATCGAACTCGGACATAATAATGCCCTCTCTAGAACCATGTTTCTTTTTAAGAGTTTCTCATCCCACAGTGCGGGGCAACAACCCAACAACCAACAACAACTACACCAATGCAAATCCAATGCAAGACAGAGCGCAGGCCTCTGCCCTGCCGTGCCGATAACACTAGTCCTCGGTTCAGGCGGGGGCAGCGCATCGCCTCCGGCAGCACGATGGTTGGTTTGGGAGCCTATGTAGCCAGGCAGAGCCAGCCTAGGGCCTGCTGTTCTGCAAGTTAGCCGATGCCGTAGCGCTAGGACTAGATGGTTCCCTATAATGAGGGCTACTCCTTGCCGTTATTCTCCCGCCGCTGTGACCCAAACACCGATTTTTCCCCGCCCCGAGGTTGTCCCCAGCACAACCCAGCCTGCCCGCCCCGATGCCCTGGGTCGGTTTGGCCAGTTTGGCGGCAAGTACGTGCCCGAAACCCTGATGCCCGCGCTGGCTGAGCTAGAGGAAGCGTTCTATCAATACCGCGATCAGGCTGACTTTAGGGCCGAACTGAATGGCCTCCTGGCCGACTACGTAGGCCGACCCAGCCCGCTGTACTTTGCCGAACGGCTCACCGCCCACTACCGCCGCCCCGACGGCAGCGGCCCAGAGATTTACCTCAAGCGCGAGGATCTAAACCACACCGGTGCCCACAAGATCAACAACGCCCTGGGGCAGGTGCTGCTGGCCAAGCGCATGGGTAAGCAGCGGGTGATTGCCGAGACCGGGGCCGGGCAGCACGGGGTGGCCACCGCCACGGTGTGCGCCCGCTTTGGCCTTCAGTGCGTGATCTACATGGGCGTTCACGACATGGAGCGCCAGGCGCTGAACGTGTTTCGGATGCGGCTAATGGGGGCCGAGGTGCGCCCGGTTTCGGCGGGCACCGGCACCCTCAAAGATGCCACCTCCGAGGCCATTCGCGACTGGGTTACGAATGTAGAAACCACCCACTACATTCTCGGTTCGGTGGCGGGGCCGCACCCTTACCCCATGCTGGTGCGCGATTTCCACGCCATTATCGGCGAAGAAACCCGCGCCCAGTGCCAGACTAAATTTGGCGGCCTGCCGGATATTCTGATGGCCTGCGTCGGGGGCGGTTCCAACGCCATGGGCTTGTTCCACGAGTTTGTGGAGGAGCCCACCGTTCGCATGATCGGCATTGAGGCAGCGGGCAGCGGCGTGGCCAGCGGCAAGCACGCCGCCACCCTGACGGCGGGCCGGGTGGGGGTGCTGCACGGGGCGATGAGCTACCTGCTGCAAGACGACGACGGCCAGGTGATCGAGGCCCACTCGATTAGCGCCGGGCTCGACTATCCCGGCGTGGGGCCAGAGCACAGCTTTTTGAAGGATGCAGGCCGGGCCGAATACTACAGCGTCACCGACCAGCAAGCCCTGGATGCCTTCCAGCGGGTGTCGCGGCTAGAGGGGATTATCCCTGCGCTAGAAACGGCCCACGCCTTTGCCTATTTAGAGACGCTATGTCCCCAGCTCAGCGGCAATCCGCGCCTGGTGATCAACTGCTCTGGGCGAGGCGATAAAGACGTGCAGACGGTGGCCAAGACCCTGGGGAATTTGGGCTAGGGGTCTTCGACGCATGCCCTGACGGCATGACAGCAAAAACAAAGCCTGATCTAATTAGAGTGAATTTTGAGTTTGTCAATCAGAAGAATTTTTGTCAGGGCTAGCAGGCAAATGAGTCATCTTTCGATGTGCTTTGGCATGGCGCTGCCCCAACTTGCCCAGTGTCTCTTGCAACGTTCCCATAGGACAGAAGGCGCACCAAGCTCTAGGTCGAGTTGCAATGCCGAGTGGAATCGCAACCAAACTTGTAACCACACACATACTGACAAATACGCCTCCGATCGCAAAAGGGTTTCCACCTGTTGCAATCATCCGGGAGATGAATACGCTCATAAACAAGCCAAATACCCCCCAACGAAACCACTTACGGGTAAGAATTCGGGGATAAGGACGATCGAGCGTTAGGTGAGGCATAATAATATCAAAAAACGCGCCTCTCGGACAAAGATTGCCACACCAATACCGAGATTTAAAGTAGGAATAGATGATTAGAAATAGCATCATTGCTAACATCAAATATCCTAACAGTGGATAAAACAATCCACCGATCGCAATCAAAGGGTAAAACCAAATCATCGCCTGTTGAGATCGCTTACCTCTAGACTTTCTGCCCATTTTGCTAAACCTCCTAAGTCCACCAAGATTGTTGGCCAGTGCGCGGATCAATTTCCGTCCAAGGAGCAATCCAAATGGCTTCTCCTTCAACCACAACGTGAACCAATTTGAGCGGGCGATCGGCAGGGCCGCGCACAACCGATCCGTCAGCAGCAAAGCGAGAACCATGACAAGGACATTGGAACTGTTGGTCAATGCCGTTCCAGGGGAAGGTGCAGCCCAGATGGGTGCAATTGTCTACAATACCGACCTTGTCTAAGGCATTATCTTTAGTCACTGTGAGGTAGGTTGGTTCACCGGCAATTCCCGCTACTAAAGCTCGACTTCCTGATGGATTTGCCAAAAGTTGTGAAACCGGAATTGGATTGCCGAGACTATCTTTGGCGAGGATGGCACCGCCTGCCCCTGCGACCTTGGGTGGGAAGAAAAACTGAGTGGTGGGATAAAGTGCCGAGCCAACGGTGACTGCGACGGCTGTGCCTGTTAAGAAGTTGAGAAACTGCCGTCGATTTAAGGAAGCGTTATCGCAAGCAAAATTAGCATCCATGATTATTTTTCCAATTTTAAGTCGATCGAGTTTAATGATCTAATCGAGTTGAGCGTGATTAGTTGCGATCAATGCGTTGGTAGTGGATAAAGCCGCAGGAGCAAGTTGCGAACTTTTTAAGTGGGCTTGATTTTTGAAAAAAACAAAAGCGGCAATCGCCAGCAAGAAATACCCAAATCCCTTCTGCAATTGGCGGGCCGAAACAAACTGCCCCAAATAAGTGCCCAATACGGTTCCTAAACCGGCAGCAAAGGTAAACGAAATCGTCAGATGCCAGTTCAGTTCAATCTGTCCCAGATAACCCAGCAACCCGGCTACAGAATTGCCTGCAATAATCAGCAGTGACGTACCGATCGCCTGTTTCATGGGAAGCTTCCCCAACAACACTAATGCAGGCACGATCGCAAATCCCCCACCCACTCCGACCATGCCCGTTAAGCCACCCACCCCAATGCCTTCCGTCATCAACCATAACCAGCAATATTTAAAAACAGGGGGACGACAGAGCGCTAGATCTAAGCTAGTGTCTGGTGGTGGTTCAGGCTGCGCTGTGCGATAAATCATCAATCCCGCCGCCAATAGCATAGCAAACGCAAACAACAGCATTTGGAAGGCTTCCGTTACCCAGGGCTGTATCGCTAATCGCGCTCCTAGATAAGCGCCTAGCATGGTCGCAGAGCCAAAAACGATCGCCGTTTTGCCGTTGAGATTGCCTCTACGCCAGTGGGGAATCACGCCCACCAAACTCACGCTACCGACGACAATCAAGGTCATGGCGATCGCCGATTTAGTCGGTATCCCCATGAAGTAAACCAGCACAGGTAAGGCTAGAACCGAACCACCTCCACCCAAGAGTCCTAAACTGATTCCGATGGCGATCGCCATCAAGTGTCCAATGGCATAGTGCAGCATGATATTCCTTCACATGATGATCTGCTAGGACTACCAGCGTTGGCTCGCATGTTGGTTGTAGGGCAATTTTGCCAGTAACATTGCCATCGCACAGGTATTCGTCAAACCGGCAAAAATCAAAGCCGCTCCGACAAATCCGCTCAGGAGCAAGTAGACAGGAGAAACCATCGCACCGAGGATTGTGCCGACTAGGACGAGTAATCCAGCAACAATTTGCACCTGACGGAACAGGCTGATGGGGGCATCCTGGATTTTTTCTAAGGGATAGGCTTCTGCTTTCCAAGATGTGATGCCGCATTGCAATTGCATAATATCCATCAATCCAGCGGCATTCAATTGTTCAACGGCACGAGCCGATCGTTTCCCCGATTGGCAGTAGACCACAAGTGGCTGTCCTGGTTGAAGATGAATCTGGTTCGGATCGAGTTGCGACAAAGGCTGGGAAATTGCTCCGGGAATATGTTCATTGACATATTCCACAGGTTCGCGCACATCGATTAAAAGTAGAGATGAGCGATCGCCCGATGTCGCCTCTGCACTATCCAACCACCGTTTCAGCGTGGGTGCATCAACTAGTTTAGGAACCGTTCTCGATGTGGCTAATTCTGAGGTTTGAGTCATGGTAATTCTTGGGTTTGGTAAATGAGTTTTCAACACAAAAGGTTCGCCATTCCAGTCTCATAGGCGTAACTTAGGCTGTCACAAGGGCGACCTGACCACAACGCTCATTCGCCGGAACCGCTTCCGCCATTTTTTGGGGATTGGGCAAATTCAAGTTGTTCATCAATTGCTGGAATTCCTCCCGGCTTCGCCCCAAAAACCGGGGATTCCACTGTTTTTCTTCCCCGATTGTGGAAACGGTCTGGCCGCGATAGTCATGGCCGGGATAGACCAGAGTGGCATCGGGCAAGGTAAACAGCCGTTGGGTGACCGCATCAAACAAGGCAACCGCATCGCCACTTTGAAAGTCGGTACGGCCACAACCGCGAATCAACAGGGCATCGCCTGTCAACAGATGGGTACCGTTGATCAAGTACGCCAGGTGACTGTTGGTATGGCCGGGAGTGGCGATCGCCTCAATCTCAACCGCACCGATGCACAAGCGATCGCCATCGGACATAAATTGACTGGCACATTCCACCTGGGCTTTTTGGGGCACAACACTCGCACACCCCGTCCGCTGGCGCAATTCCCCTGCCCCCGTAATGTGATCGGCATGGACATGGGTTTCGAGGCAGTAGCGCAAGGTCAAGCCCAGTTGTGTCAAGAGCGTGACATCCCGATCGACCTGCTCCAATACAGGGTCAATCAAAACGGCTTCTGTGGTCTGGGGATCGGCAACCAAATAGGTGTAGGTGCTGGTGATTGGGTCAAAAAGCTGTCGAAATAGCATGGCGAATCACTTCTCCGTCTGTTGACTCTACTACTATAAAGTAATATAATGAAAATGACAAGTTGAGCTAAAATCGAAATAGTTCTATTTGCCTCATTCATCTTCTGAACGGTTCTATGGCTCAACTAACCCCTGGTGCGCTCGCTCAAGTCGCTGATTATTTCAAAGTGCTATCGGAACTGAGCCGATTGCAGGTGTTGTGCGTGCTCAAATCGGGCAGCAAAAACGGCTCTGAAATTATGGAGGCGACGGGCTTAGGGCAAGCCAATGTCTCAAAGCATCTGAAAATTCTGGCGCAAGCGGGCATTGTGACGCGCCAACCCAAAGGGGTTACGGTTTATTACGCCATCACCGATCCGTTGATCTTTGATTTGTGTGAACTGGTGTGCCAAAGCCTCGAAACTCGCTTACAAGAACAGTCTCAGCAACTTCAACAGCTTGAAGTATTACGCCAACCCTAATCTTTACGAGGGGCGTTGTTATGGCTCATATCGTCGTCATTGGTGCTGGATTGGGTGGGCTTCCCACCGCCTATGAGTTACGTCATTTGCTGCCACACTCCCACGCCATCACCGTGATCTCGGCAGTGCCCGACTTTACCTTCATTCCATCATTACCCTGGGTAGCCATGGGGCTAAAATCCCTGGCATCGATTCAAATCCCATTGGTACCCCATCTCACGGCTCACAAGATTGGCTGGGTGCAAGGAAAGGTAGAGAAGCTTGACCCCGATCGCCAGCAGGTTTGGGTGGGCGATCACCCGATCGCCTACAACTACCTTGTGGTCGCCACCGGAGCCGAACTGGCGCTGGATGCAGTCCCAGGATTAGGCCCTGACAACGGCTATACGCAATCGGTTTGCAATCCTCACCATGCTCAAATGGCAGAAGTCGCATGGCAACAGTTCTTACAAAAACCAGGGGCACTGGTGGTTGGGGCGGTTCCTGGTGCCAGTTGTTTTGGCCCTGCCTATGAATTTGCCCTGTTAGCCGATCGACAGTTGCGAACCTTGGGATTGCGCGATCGCGTCCCCATGACGTTCGTCACGCCAGAACCCTATGCAGGGCATCTGGGCATCGGCGGTATGGCAAATTCTGCCCAACTGGTGATGCAATTGATGGCGGAACGGGATATCGAAGTGATTGAAAATGCGGCGATCGCAGCGATTGAATCAGATCAAATGCAGTTAACGGATGGGCGCACCTTACCCTTTGCCTACGCCATGCTGTTACCTCCGTTTCGCGGATCTCGGTTTCTGAGAGAGACTCCAGGCTTAACGGATCAACAGGGATTTATGCCGATTTTGCCGACCTATCAACATCCCCATTACGCCTCGATTTACTCCGTTGGCGTGATTGTCCAACTCCATCCACCCGAACAGACTCCCCTACCGGTGGGTGTGCCTAAAACAGGGCAGATGACTGAAGCCATGGGCATGGCAGTCGCCCACAATATTGCGATCGCCCTCGGCGTGATTTCCGCCCCGCCCGTCACCCCAACCCTGGAAGCAATTTGCTTTGCTGATTTTGGCGATACCGGCATTCTCTTTCTCGCCGATCCCGTGTTGCCCCATCCCACCACTGGGAAACGTCGCCGTTCTGTCGCACTGCGAGGCACTTGGGTGAGTTGGATGAAAACCGCCTTCGAGAAATATTTCCTGATGAAAATGCGCCTCGGTACTGCCGTTCCTTGGTTTGAACGGTTGGGCTTACGCGGTGTTGGTCTATCACTGATCGAACCGCTAATAATTGAGCCAACTGATAACCTATAAAACTGGAAAAATTGCCTCATGCAACAGATATTTTGGCGATCGCTGCATCGCTGGTTAGGCATTCTGAGCTTATTGATTTGGGCAAGTTGGAGCTTGATCTGGAATCCAGCAATCGCCCATGCTGCGACGTTAATGCCAAATCCACCTGAATTGGCACGAGCTGTTCAAGAAATCGAAGATTTGGATGCAATGCGATCGGGATTAGCTTCAAGCTTGGAAGGAAAAACAGAAGAACCAACGCTTCAGACCATGAAAGAAGTATGCCGCCCAGTGGGGATGCGGGCAAAGGAACTGAGTCAAGTGAACGGTTGGCAAGTCAAACAAATCGCCAAAAAGTATCGTAATCCCGACCATGCACCAGATAATCTTAATGCCAGAATCGCTCTGGCAAGGTTTGAGCAGAATCCTGATCTCATCGGTTTTTGGGATCGAGAAGCGATCGATAGTCAACAAGGAACCCGGTACTACCGCCGCATCAATGTGGAAGCTAGTTGTCTAGCTTGTCATGGATTGAAAGAACATCGTCCTCAATTTGTTCAAGATAACTATCCCCAAGATCTTGCCTATGATTTTCACATCGGTGATTTGCGAGGAATATATGCAGTCTTTATTCCCGATGAAGTTTGGCAGGCATTGCAAAATGCTATAATACCTCGATTGCAGGGGCAGCTTTGATGAGCTTTGGCTCAGCCTGATGCTGAGAGACACAATTGAAGATTTTCCATCCGAGAACTCGCGGCATAACGTTACCCATCACCCGCCGCAAATAAACTCTGCCTCGCAACCAGTGAACTCTTGGCGGTCGGGGTGCATGGGCGTTGTTAGACGGCTTTTTTCTAAGCTGCTTGCAGAACATAAAACGTATAACCATAAGAGTCGCTGAATTTTTCAAACAGTCGCATCTCTTCTTCAGTTTCACAAATAACGGATTGAGTAATTGGGGTGATTTCGATCCGCTGCATTCGCTCACGAAGCGGTTCATAATAATTGACCCACCAAGCCTGACTCGGCAGCCGATGCGTAGAGAGTACGCTAAAGCCAGACCGATTTGCCCGAGCGATATTCTCAGCCTCAGTCCCCATCATCGGATAGGCATTTTGCCAAAACGCGAGCGCAGGCTCTGGCACATTATCAGTAAACCAACTCATCTCTGATATGACGGCAATACCATTGTCTGCAAGCAGCGGTCGCCAGATTTTAAGAGCCTGCTCAAACCCAAGATTATAAGCAGCCCCCTCAGACCAAAGCAGGTCAACCGAACCCACTGACCAATCGAGCTTAGCCATGTCACCCTGAATTGGAATGATTAAATGCTCAAGACCAAGCTGTTTGGCGCGAGCTTTGAGTTCGTCGATAAAAACCGACGAGGAATCTACTGCCATGACCATGCTTTGGTAATGTTGTGCAAGCAGCAATGCACCAGCACCGCTTCCACATCCGAGGTCGGCAATTCGCGGCTTGAGCGGCAAAGTCGAAAGATGGCTCACAATATAGCGCGAGAAATCAGAGTCACCTGGCCCTTTACGATCGCGTTCACCGTGTAAAACGATCAAAGCGTTGATGTACTCAGTTTGAGTGTCTGTACTCATATGGATTTTTAGTAGCTTTTAATATTAAGAGGCTCTTGCCGTCTAACGACCAAGTTCAGCAGCGGTAGATAGCCTTAGCTTCCCAACCAATCATATTTATTCCGCCGCTGCAACGACTTGTTAGCTGGCGATCAAGGATTTCAGCATTTCTCGATATGTTCCCCCTGGTGTGCTTATTATGAATATTCACTGTAGTGCTAGGGCTGATAGACGGGTTGACCGTTCATCCAGGTTGCTAATACTTTGATTTTACTAATTTGAGCAGGAGTCACGCGACGGGGATCGTTTTCGAGGATGACGAAATCGGCGAACTTTCCGGGTTCGAGACTGCCAACTTCATGATCCGAGTTCAGTTGCCAAGCCGCTTCTGAGGTGACCGCCCGAATCGCCGACTCAACGGTGACGGCTTCCCAGGGAGCAAGGGCGTAATTCGGTTCTTTTTGGGTCCGTCGCGTCACGGCGATCTCGATCATCTGCAAGGGATTGGGATCGGTGACCATAAAGTCAGAATGGAGCGTGAAGCCAACCCCAGCCATTTCACAACTGCGAGCGCGATCGAGCAGTTCGGCTTTTTCTTCTCCAAAAATCTCATCTCGGAAGGCAACGCCCCAGTAATAGACATGGCCAATTAAGAAACTTGCCGAAACGCCCAACTTCTTCATGCGGGCAATTTGTTCATCGTGAAGAATGGAACAATGCTCAATTCTGGGGCGGAGCGATCGCAGATCAATGCCCGTGGATTGGACGGCTTCTAGGGTATCCAACACGTTATCAATAGCGCGATCACCATTGGCATGAATTGCCAGTTGCCACCCCTGTCGCGATCGCTTCGTAGCCAAACGGGTGAGTTCTTCAGGCTCAGTGTAGGCCAAGCCATTGTTGTCCGTGTTGAGATATGGTTCCCGTTGCAGTCCGGTGTAGCCCTGGTTGGAGCCATCCGAAACCAGCTTGTAGCCAGCAATACGGGTGATTGCGTCCCCGGTGTGGGGTTGTAACTCCAGTTCGTCCCAGGTGGCATCATAGGTATAGAACGGATAGGCACGAATACGGGTCGTTAACTTGCCGGTGGCAGCGGTGGCGTTCATCATTTCCATATCTGCCGGCCCCAAGCTAAATTCACTGACCGTCGTTAGCCCCACCTGGTTAAACTGAGCAGCGAGGTTGAGTAACGCTGCCACCGGATCCGCCGTGGCGATCGCGGGATAGCGCAGCAACACCTGACCAAACGCCACGTTGTTTTTCATCACCCCGTTCAAATTTCCGTTGGCATCGCGCACGAATTCTGCCCCTGGTGGATTGGCGATATCGGGGGGAATTTCCGCCGCCGCAAACGCCGCCGAGTTGGCATAGGCCAAATGTCCCGACGCATTGAGCACAAAAATCGGATGTTCCGTAGATACTGCATTCAGTTCCGCAAAGGTCAAGGCTTCGGGGCCAGCCTGCACCGACGGATCAAAATTACGCGCTGCAATCCACTCGCCGGGTGCGGTGACGGCGGCCCGCTCCCGGAGAAAACTCAACACCTCCTCAGTCGTGGTAAACCGAGCAATCCCCACATATTCCATCAAATTGGCAATTAAGGCTCCGGTCACTGCGTGCACATGGGAATCGACAAAGCCCGGTAACACCGTTTTCCCGGCTAAATCAATCTGCGTGACCCCATCACCCACCCGTTGGAGCACCTCCGCCCTTGACCCCACCGCCAGGATTTGATTGCCCTGAATGGCCATCGCTTCCGCGACCGAGAATTCCGCATCCACCGTGAGAATCGTGCCATTCACAAAGACCGTGATGGCCGCGCTGGTGCTTGAGATGACCAGGCCACTGGTTGGGGTTTCGGTGGAAGGGGATTGTGCCTGAGCAAAGGATTTTGAACCCAAGGTAGCCGCTGCACCGGCCAAAAATGCTCCAGTACGGATGAAGTTACGACGACTGACGCAATCGCTTAGGGCCGAAACATAGCCAAAAACTTCATTGGCAAGATCCGTCTCTCTGATCCCGGAAAAATCACCAGGCCAGTGAACGGGAAGGTGGAAAAGGCTTCAAAA
>DAIUJR010000019.1:0-82939 GCA_036848635.1 Nodosilinea sp. CTOTU7336 | reverse complement strand
GGGGAGATGCTGACCCACAGCAATTTTTCTCCTATTTCCGATAAAGTCTATTCCCCAAATTGCCCAGGGAAGCCGCCTCACCCTGACGATTACCAATCTCACGTTCAATAACTAACGCCTGCTGCTGAACCTCGATTGCCTGTGCGTACTGCCCCAGCAACTGGTACACATTCCCCAGATTGCCCAGGGAAGCCGCTTCACCCTGGCGATTACCAATCTCACGGAATATAGCTAACGCCTGCTGATAAAACTCGATCGCCTGCGCATACTGCCCCAAAAATTGGTAAGCATTTCCTAAGCATATAAACGCACTCCCTTCACCATTCCGGTCTTCAACGGCGCGATAGATAGCTAAGGCCCGGTTGTAAAAGCCTAAGGCTTGAAAGGGTCGCCCGCAATCTTCCAAAGCATCCCCCATGTTTCTAAGCAATCTAGCCTGCCCGGCCTGATCGGCCTTCGCCTCCGCCAGCGCCAGCCCCTTTTCATAGACCTCCAGCGCCTCTTTATAGTCATACTTCTTGGCATAGGCTTCCCCCAGGTTGTTATAGAGCGTCACCAGCAGCGGCGACTCGGGGGCGGTTTGCTCTAGCGCCGCTACCTGCTGCTGCAAGTCTTCAATCGCCACCAGGCTACCCGTGGGTTCCCTAGGAGCAGGGCTGGGGCTCGGCAACATCCCCACCTCTGCCGGGATCCTCACCTCGGCCTTAAACTCAAACACGCCGCTGCGCCAGCTCCAAAAGTCGGGGGCCTGCTGGGCCAGGCGAGTGGCAATGGCATCCGATAGCCACAGCACAATCGGGAACTTAAACTGCCGCAGGGCCTCCCGCGTCCACTGTAGCGAAAAGAAAAAGCGCTCCTGTTCAGACTTATCTTCCGTCAGCCGCACCCCCAGCAGCTCGTTAGCATTCAGCACCGTAACGACCGTCGGTTCCCCCGCTTGCAGGGTGGGGGTTGAGTCGGCCAGCTCTTGCAGGGTGGCGCGCAGGCTGGGGCGCTTGGGGTCGAGGCGGGCGCGCAGGGGGGTAATGCCCTGGCGGCGCAGGTCGGCTTCGTAGGCGGTAATCAGCTGGTCTTGCAGGTTTCGGTCGTCGGTAATGGCGACCAGCAGATCGAGCCGCTGGGCATTGAGGGTCAGCGTTAGCAGCAGCTTGCGATACTCGCGATCATTCAGGGGTGAGAGGTCAGGCGGGAGCATAGGGATCTGGTGGGCAGATCCCAGGGTTCTTGAAGAACCCTGGGATCTTGAGCTAGATGAGCTTTTTGCGTCGTAGTAAGTCGGTCACCAAGGGGTGCAGGTCGTACCAGAGGTCGTCATTCTCATATTCCAGCACATAGAGCCCGTGGAGGAGTTCTAGAAATTTGGGGTCACCCGCATCGGGGGGCGTAAACGACTCGTAGGTTTGCCGCAGCAGGTCGTAGAGGTTGTTGCCCAGGGGGCGGGCGTACTGCTTGCGCAGCTCTCTCACCGCTGCCGCCAAAATCTCGTCGTCAATTTTTACCTGGCGGATCTCAGGCTCTAGCTCAAACCGCAGCATACATTCGCGGCAGCATTCTTGCCCCAGGCGCACCAGCTCTCGCAGCACGCCGCCGCTGAGCAGCACCATTTGCCGCCGCACCTCAGGTTCGATCAAATCAGGATCAATGCGCCGGTCTAAAATGCTTTCTAGCCGGGCCACATTGGCCTCTATAGGCTGGGCCTCGGGCTGGTGCGAGGCTTCGCGGGTGAAGAACTTAGTCACTGAGAGCAGCAAAATAGAGCTTTGGCTTTCCAAAATTTCGACCAGTTCTGGCTCGCGCACTACCGCAATGGGGATGGTAAACAGAATGCGAATGCGCGGCGAAAACAGCGCGTTGATGTTGTCGCGGAAGATGGGTTCTACGACACCCAGGTCTAGTTTGTCTAGGTCATCGATGATCACCAGGACTTCTTTATGCGTAGCGGCTTGAATAGAAGCCGCAATTTGGTCGATATGTTGGGCCAGCTCAGACACCCGTCGCTCGTAGGTTTCTTTAATCTCTTCACGAAACGAGTCTTCTTTTTCAACACTCCGGACAGTTTTTGATGGCCAACGATAGAATGCGGGTTTCAGGCCTCTTCCGCAGTAGCCTGGCCGACGAGAAGCCAAGGGTTTCAGCGCTTGCTCAGAAAAGTGTCCGGGCTATTGCTTTTTGCAGCTTGGCCGTAAACAGCTTAAAGAAGTCGCCCCCTAGCCCCACCTCTTGCTTGAGCTGGTCGGTGTAGGTGACAGATTTGGTTTGGGTAAACCAGTTTTTGAGCGCCTCCTGGGTGCTGGCGGGGATGGGCGCCTCGTTTTTAATCGCCCGTCGCAGCAGCCGCAGCGCTATGGCGTAGAGAATGTTGATGTGGTTCACATCCGACATTTCTACCATGTTTGCAATCGAGAAAAATTCAACGAATAGCCCCCGCTTGCGAATCTCCAGGGCCAGTTCGTTAAGCAAAGTGGTTTTGCCGCAGCCCCGGTGGCCGGTAAAAATCAGCTTGCCGTTGGCCTCGCTGGCGACGATGGCGCTACGCAGCCGAGCCAGGGTTTCTGGACTATGGGTAATGCGAAACCGCTCAATATCCTCAGATTTGAGCAGCGGAAACAAGTTCAGGTTGCGATAGGTGTCAATATACCGCTGATAGAGATCGCTGACCATGCCAGTTTCCTGCAAAACCTAGTTCATCATACCGAACCAAGAAAGTCAGGAGTTGGCAAGGTGGCGATAGACCTCTGCGCGTTCTTTTTCAGATTTTAGGTAGGCTTGCCAAATGGCAGATTCTTCCAGGGTCGATTCCTTAGGGGCAGGTTCCCCAGGCGCGGATTCTGCGGGGGCAGATTCTCCAGGAGCAACAGCGGCAGACTTCCGGGCTTGCAGGTAGGCCAAAATTTCGGCCAGGGCTGCGTCGGGTACCTGGTCTAGCTCGGCCAGAATTTGCTCTCTCAGGGTGATCGTTGCCATCGTCTTAGTCCCCGTTTATTCACCAGTCTCCAGTGTGCCACCGATTTTGCCCCAGCCGCCCCAAGCCCGGGAGCAGACGTGGGACAATAAACACCCTGTGTCCATTAGTAACAACAGCATGACGGCGGCGATGCCCTTTTCTTCCGAAACCGTACAGTCCGTGATGCAGCCGGGGGAGCTTTCCTTTCAGCTGCCCGACCCTAACGACGAAAAAATTTCTGACTACGAGTTTCAGCAGCAGGTGGAGGCCGCCTGGCAGGTGTGCGATCGCTTCGATCTGCAAACCGATATTTGGCGGGGGCGAATTTTGCGCACCGTGCGCGATCGCGAAAAACGTGGCGGCGACGGGCGGGGTACCGGCTTTTTAAACTGGCTGAAGGATCGAGAAATTACCAAAAGCCACGCCTACAACCTGATCGAGCTGGCCGAAAGCGCCGATCACCTGCTCGATGCGGGTATGCTCGCCCCCCAGGACGTCAACCAGTTCAGCAAGCGGGCTTTTGTGGAAACCGCCAAGGCCTCCCCGGAAGTGCAGCAGTTGGTCAGCGACTCGGCCCGGAAGGGAGATCACATTACCCGTCGGGAGGTGCGCCAGGTGTCTGACGAGTGGGCCGCCATGACCTCGGATCTGATTCCCGAAACCCTGCGCCAAAAAGCCGCCGATAACACCATCCCCACCCGCTACCTGGCCCCCCTGGTGAAGGAGATGGAGAAGCTGCCCCCCGCCCACCAAACCACCCTGCGCACCGAGGTCGAGCTTAACCCCGACCTCGACACCCTTAAGCAGGTCACCTCCGAGGCCCGCTACCTCTCTAAATATCTGGCCTCCGCTAACCAGGTGCAGCTGCTCGAAACCGACGACTTTGACCTCGAAATGGCCCTAGAAGAAGCCCTGCGGGTGGGCTGCCTGAACTCCGCCGCCGACATGGTGGCCCAGGCCGCCCAAATTGAGCAAACCGCCGCCAAGCTCTACACCACCTGGAAGCGCCTCAACCAGCTGGCCGAGCGGGTCTATGTCGATAGTGGGGCCAGCACTCCCCACCTGCGGGCACTGCTGGAGGCCCTGGCCCCCATTACCAGCGAAACCGTTCAAGTGCGGATTGGCGAGGCCGATAGCGTCACCTCCCAGACCGTGCGCTGGCGGCTACTTATGGAAGAATAGGGCGCTCCGGCTAGGGCGTTCCGGCAGCGTCTATCTCTAACAATCTATATCTAACTGTAGAGCCGGGAGCCAAAACCTTGGCTGTAAAGTTGGTTAGCGCTTTGGGTGACTATGGCAAACTTCGACTTTGGGCTTGGGCTTCACACCGTGAGCGGGTGGTCAGCGGGGCTAGGAAGCGTCAGTTCTCCGCTACTGGCCCAGTTACTTAAAAATCCAATTACCGACCCGGTTGCCATATTTCTAACGATTTTGGCCATTATGTTGCTGGCCCCGCTGCTGGTCGAGCGCTTCCGCATGCCGGGGATTATTGGTCTGATTTTAGCCGGGGTGCTGGTCGGCCCCAACGGGCTAGGCATTTTGGAGCGCGACAACACCATTACCCTGCTGGGCACCGTGGGGCTGCTGTTTTTGATGTTCCTAGGCGGCCTCGAAACCAGCCTGGATGACCTCAAGCGCAACGCCGACAAGGCGATTATTTTTGGTCTGGCCACCTTTGCGGTGCCCATGGTGCTGGGTACCGGGGTAATGATGGCCCTGGGGTTTGGGGTACTGGCTTCGGTGCTGGTAGCCTCCTGCCTGGCCTCCCATACCCTGGTGGCGCTGCCGCTGCTCAACAAGCTGGGGATCATGCGTACCCCGCCGGTCACCGCTACCCTGGGGGCGACCTTAATTACCAACGTGCTGGCGCTGCTGGTGCTGGCCATCGTAGTCAAGGCCAACGAGGGAAACCTGACCCTGGGATTTTGGCTATTTTTAATTCCCTCGCTGGTGGTGTACACCGTGGCGGTGTTGTGGGGGGTGCCCAACCTGGGCCGCTGGTTCTTCAAGCGCTTTGGCCACGACGAAGGAGCCGAGTTTACCTTTGTGCTGGCGGCGCTGTTTGTGGTGTCATACCTGGCCAGCCTGATTGAAATTGAGCCCATCGTGGGGGCCTTTTTGGCGGGGGTGGCGATTACCCAAATCATCCCCCGGCTGAGTCCGCTGATGAACCGCATTCAGTTCATTGGCAACACCCTGTTTGTGCCCTTTTTCCTGATCTCCGTGGGCATGCTGGTGGATCCGCTAATTCTGGTGAAAGAACCCCGCTCCCTGGTGGTGGCGGCGGTCATCATTGTGGCGGAGCTTTTGAGTAAATTTCTGGCCGCCTGGGGATCGTGCCTCTGGTTTAAGTGGGCTTTTCCCAGCGCCATGGTCATGTTTGGGCTGTCTATGGCCCAGGCCGCCTCAACCCTGGCGGCGATTACCGTGGCCTTTGAGATCGATCTGGTCAACGAGCTGGTGGTCAACGGCACCATCGCCATGATTTTGGTCAGCTGTGTGCTGTCGCCCTGGGTGGTGGCCCGCTGGGGGGCGAAGATGCAGCCCCAGGCCGACCCCGACCCACGCTCCGCTACTGCCCAGGTCGCCGATAACCTACCTACGCCGGTTCTGGGCCAGCGCATTCTGGTGCCGGTGGCCAACCCCAATACCGAAGACAGTCTGCTGACCCTGGCGATTATTTTAACCAAGCGGGCGGAGGGCACCCTGCTGCCCCTGCACGTGCTGCCCGACCGCAACCAGCCCGTTGCGGAACCCGCCAAAATTCGGCAACGCCAGCTGCTCGAAAAGGCCGAGACCATTGCCCACGCGGCGGCGATTCCGGTGGAGGCGATTGGCCGCATCGACGACTCCATCGACTGGGGCATTATTCGCACCGCCCAGGAGCACGATGCCGATTTGCTGATCTGCGGCTGGAAGGGGTTCTCCAGCTATCGCGAAAATTTCTTTGGCAGTGTACTTGACACCATCGTCCGTAACGCCAATATTCCGGTGCTGGTGGCGCGGTTTCCCCAGCCGATTCAAAACACCCGGCAGATTTTGTTGGCCCTCACCGGCCACCAGGCCAGCCTGGCTCAGATTCAAAGCACCCTGGCCATAGCCAAGGCCCTGGCCGAAGAGCTCAAGGCTCCTCTACAGATCCTGCAAATCGTCTCCGATTCCCCCCGCGATCAGAATCTATCTTCGCTGCTGGGCGATACTGAAGGTAGTGCCATGCAGTTGAGGCAGGTGCGCGGCAACGTGGTACGGCGAGTCAGCGATGCCCTCGAACCCGATAGCCTGCTGATGCTGATCGAAAGTACCTACACCATCGGGCAACCGGCCCTGGGGCGCGAGCCCGAGGCAATTACCCGCGCCAACTGGGAGACCAATATTATGATCGTGAACTTTCCCCGTCGGGGGTGAGACGGCGGCGAAGCGGTTCTAGCCTTAAGGGGCTGGCAAACAAATAAAGTACCACCGTCATTCCTGCGGGGGCGGGAATCCATGACGAGTCTGTTGCTTGAGTCGGTACTTTATTTCAGCGCAGCGCAACTCCCTAACCGCCCGTGATGCCTGCGGCTGGTGAATCATTCTAAATAGGGAGGATGATTGACTGGGTTCAAGAGTAGTCCAATAAAAATAAGTTATCCATGGCCACGCTATCCCTCACCTTAAATCCCTCTCCCAGTTTTGGGAGAGGGACTTTGAGACTGGCCTCCCCCGCTCCCAAACTTGGGAGCGGGGGAGAGGGCAATCAGCTGGATGATTTATTCCCTGGAATGCTCCAAATTCAAAATTCAAAATTGTGATGGCTTCTGATTCGCTTAGCTTGACGGCCTACGACCTTTGGAAACAGTACGGTGACACCCCGGTGGTGCAGGGCATTAGCTTTACCCTTCAGCCGGGGGAAATTGTCGGGCTGTTGGGGCCGAACGGAGCCGGTAAGACCACTACGGTGGGAATGCTGTTTGGCACCGTTGTTCCTAGCCGGGGGTTTGTGCAGTTTGGCCCCTGGCAACTGCCGGGGCAGGGGCCGCTGGCCCGCGCTCAGATGGGCATTGTCACCCAAGAAGACAACCTTGACCCTGATTTCACAGTATTCAATAACCTCACCCACTTTGCCCACCACTATCGCATTACCGGAGCCGCCGCCCGGCAGCGGGCGGGGGAGCTGCTGGCCCTGGTTAATCTAGAAGACCGGGCCACGGCCCAGGTGGATGAACTATCAGGGGGCATGAAGCGGCGGCTGGTGCTGGCCCGGGCCTTGCTCAACCAGCCCCAGGTGGTGTTTTTAGACGAGCCCACCACCGGCCTCGACCCCGACGCCCGGCAAGATTTTTGGCGGCTGGTGCAGCAGCTCAAGGCCAGGGGCTGCGGTATTTTGCTCACCACCCACTACATGGATGAGGCCCAGCGGCTGTGCGATCGCCTGCTGCTGCTTCAGCAGGGCAAAGTCATCGACGAAGGTTCCCCGACGGCATTGATTAGTCGCGTCATCGGGCGCGAGGTGGCGGAGGTCGAGGGAGTCTCCGCAGACCTTCTCAAACCCCTGGCCGAGCGCCATGAGGCCTGGTATCGAGCCTTTGGCAGCGGTCACTTGATCAGCCTGCCCGACGGCGATCCGACCCCCCTCTGGAATGCCATTGAGGCCCACCAGCCCAGCCGTCTGCGGCGGCGACCCGCTAATTTAGAAGATGTGTTTCTACGCCTCACCGGGAGCGTCTTGGAATGAAGCTAATCTCCGTTACCCCCTGGGGGGTGTATTCGGTCTGGTGGCGGCACTTTCAGGTGTATCGCAGCACCTGGTTAGTCAACTGTTTGCCGCCGATTTCAGAGCCGATTGTGTATCTGCTGGCCTTTGGCTACGGCCTCACTCCGCTGATTGGCGATGTCGAGTACCTGGGTCAGCTGGTGCCCTACGCCCAGTTCATCGCGCCGGGGATGATTGCGGTGGGCGTACTGTTTCAGTCGTTTTTTGAGGGGGCCTACAGCAGCTTCATTCGGCTGAACTTTCAAAAAACCTGGCAGGCCCTCTTGACCGCCCCCCTCAGCTACACCGACGTGTTTTTGGGCGACTGGTTCTGGGCCGCTACCAAGGGCACTATTGCCGGGGTGCTAACCGGGGTCGTGGCGGCTTTAGCGAATCTGTACGCCTTCTCTAGCCTGGTGATCTCAATTCCCCTGATTGTGCTGGGCAGCTTGCTGTTTGGGGCCTTTGGCCTGCTGGTGGCTGGGGCGGTGACCAAGGTAGACCAGGTAAACGTGCCGATTTTTCTGGTGGTGATCCCCATGTTCACCCTATCGGGCACCTACTTTCCCCGCGACACGCTGCCGCCGCTGCTGGGGAAGATAGCCGGAGTTTTGCCCCTGGCGTCCCTGGTCGACTTGTTACGCTGGCCCCTGGGGTTACCCCCCTGGTGGCCCCTATCGCTGCTGTGGCTGCTGGGGTGGCTGGTGGTGATGGCCCGGCTGGCGGCGATGCGAATTTATCCCCGATTGTTTAGCTAGACAACTGATTTAGCTCTCAGCGCTGGACGAGTCGGGTTGCGGTTCGATAGAGCCGAAAGAAGCAGGGTGTGGGCCGCCCCTAGCCGGGACAAGCGGCGCTAGGCTGGGGCTGTGCTCTGGCAGTTAAAACCGCAGACTTGTACGGCTGGCGGACACGCGCCTCCTAGGGATAGATCTGACCCAAATTCCGGGCTTAGGCTCGTCGAGCGTCTTGACCATCCTCTCAGCAGTGGGCATCGACCCGATCCCCTTTCCCAGCGCCAACCACATTTTGGGCAAACTCATCCGTTGCCTCGATTAGGGCGCTGGTAATGCCCGGCTCCATGGCCGAATGTCCCGCATTTTGCACCAGTACAAACCGGGCTTCGGGCCAGGCTCGGTGCAGTTCCCAGGCGGTGGTGGCGGGGCAGACCACATCGTAGCGCCCCTGCACAATCACACCGGGGATGTGGCGAATGCGATCGACATTCCGCAGCAGCTGATCATCCTGCTCAAAAAAGCCCCGGTTGACGAAGTAGTGGCACTCAATGCGGGCAAAGGCCACGGCAAACTCGTCTGCGCTAAAGTGATCGATCAGCTCTGGATCTTGCAGGAGCTTGCTGGTACTGGCCTCCCACACCGACCAGGCGCGGGCGGCGGCCAGGCGGGTGGGCCAATCATCGCTGGTTAGGCGGCGGTAGTAGGCGGCCACCAAGTCATCCTGCTCTGGTTCTGGAATCGGGGCCAGGTAGTGCTCCCAGGCATCGGGGTAGAGATAGCTGGCCCCCTCCTGGTAAAACCAGCGAATTTCTCGCTGCCGCAGGGTAAAAATGCCCCGCAAAATGAGCCCGTCACAGCGCTCGGGGTGGGTTTGGGCATAGGCCAGGGCCAGGGTGCTGCCCCAGCTGCCACCAAACACCGTCCAGCGCTCGATGTGGAGGTGAGCACGAATTTTCTCAATGTCGTTGACCAGTTCCCAGGTGGTGTTGCCCGCCAGTTCCGCATGGGGAGTGCTTTGGCCGCAGCCCCGCTGATCAAACAGGATCACCCGCCAGCGCTGGGGGTCAAAAAACTGCCGATATACGGAATTAATGCCGCCCCCCGGCCCCCCATGGAGAAAAACCACCGGCTTACCGGCGGGGTTACCTACTTCCTCCAGGTAAAGCTGATGTCGATCAGAAACGGCTAGAAACTCGCGGCGGTAAGGCTCGATGGCAGGATATAGCTGGGGCATAGCGGGGGACTACGGCTGGGAAACAACTAGGGGATAGTGTAGCCGTTGTGGCGACCTCCACATCCGTAATCACTCCGTCGAATCTGCCCCCGTGGCCGGATGACCACATTGAGATTGGCCGCTGATCATTTCCCCAGAAGCTATGGCTGGCTCCTGGGGTAAGTCTTTACCACGCGCCATTCTCCTGTTTGGGGATCTCTCTCGGTTATGAAGGGGTTGGTCTTGAGAGGTTTATTGCAGAGACGAGCCATCGATACCCTTTTCCTGTCACGCTGAGCTTATGGTAAGAAATATCACATTCTGCGTGGGTGATGCATCATTAAGCACCCTGTGATGATCAGCCCAGCCAGCCGTGATCCTGGTCACAACTAATGGTTCTAGCCCCAGCCCCAGAAAATCTTTGCCGAAGCGATTCAAGTTTGAAAATCTGCGCTACCATCCACATGACAAAAGTGAAAAGTGTCAATAGCACGGGGCTGAACAGTCCCGATTGCTCCTTGCTGACCGTTGATGTGCTGGGCAGGAATCGTGATGGAAAAGCAAAGTTATTCACGGAAGATTGAGCTAGGCTGGTCACGCCGAGGGCGCGGTGGGGCACTGGCTGCCGGGCTAGGCGGTGCCGCCATGGTAGTCGTTAGTGGCTGGGGCGATCGCGGTTTGGCCCAGTCTTCTCCCAGGGTCGAACCGCCTGTCATGGCTCAAGCTCTCCTCGCCCAAACCTAC
Source organism: Nodosilinea sp. CTOTU7336 (assembly GCA_036848635.1). Lineage (GTDB taxonomy): Bacteria > Cyanobacteriota > Cyanobacteriia > Phormidesmidales > Phormidesmidaceae > Nodosilinea. The sequence continues at coordinate 72,569 of DAIUJR010000019.1, read as the reverse complement.
GATATAGTCCCCCCCCTACCGGCCGGGGCAATTCCGGTACCCGGTGAGGCGTTTCCCCAGGCTCCCGCCAGTGGGCAGCAGTATGTGGTGGTGGTAAACGGCGACAGCCCACTCCTGCTCGATCAGGTGCGGGTGGTAGAACCGACGGCCTTTCGCACCACGTTTCAGGGCCGTTCGGTAATTCAGGCGGGGCGATTTAGCCAGTCGGCTAACGCCCAGCAGCGGGTCACTGACCTAGCCGCCCAGGGCATTGGGGCCGAAATGTCTGAGGTGTCGTCAGCGGTGCCCTCCTATGCCCAGGCTCCGGCCTTGCCCACCAACGTATACGCCACCAATGGCGATCTGCCACCCCTGCCGACGGTGACGGAACCCTCACTCCAGGGGGCATCCGAGGGCTCTTTAGATCTGCCGCCAGTGACGACCCCGGAACAGGTGCCGCAGTTGCCCCCGACCCAAACAGCGGTGCCCCCGACCCAAACTGTAGTACCCCCAGTCCAGACTGCGGTACCCCCAGTCCAGACTGCGGTGCCCCCGACCTCCGGCAGCGTTGAGTTTGGGCAAGAACTCACCTACGGGACACCCGCTACCCCCAACGCCTACCCGGTCAGTTTACCGCCGCCTGGCGGGGCCGCCCTAGCCGAGCCCAGTCCCAGTGCCGCTAGCGCCCCATATTACGTGATTATTCCAGCCCGCGAGGGTGACCTGCCGGCCCTGAGCGCCCAGGTTATTCAGCTTGGCACCCCGGCCGATCGGGTGCAGCAACGCACCTCCCCCCGTGGCCCCCACCTGGCCGTTGGGCCGTTTGAAGATCGCGGCTTGGCCAACCGCTGGAATGATTTCTACCGCGAGGCCGGTATTGGCAACAGTCGCGTTTACTTTGGTCGGTAGTCTTTGCCGTCATCTCCGATGACCAGTCAGGATTGTCACCCAGCCCCCAGCCTGGTGGTAACAGCGGCGCAAATGCAGGCCATTGAGGGCCAGCTATTTGCGGCGGGTATGCCCGTGGCGGCACTGATGGAAAAAGTGGCGGGTCGAATTGCCGCCTGGCTCGTGACGCACTTTCCCCAGCCGAGCTATCCCAGGGTAGGGATTTTGGTGGGGCCGGGGCACAACGGCGGCGATGCTCTGGTGATCGGGCGTGAGCTATTTTTTGGCGGCTATCAAGTCCAGGTATGCAGTCCTTTTGAGCGCCACAAGCCGCTGACCGCTGACCACCTGCGGTTTGTGCAAGGCCTGGGAATATCGATTAGTCCTGATTTGGACGCTTTAGCGAACTGCGATCTGCGGGTAGACGGGCTGTTTGGCTTTGGCCTGGAGCGCCCCATTCAGGGGGATCTGGCCCAGCTGATTGGGGCCGTTAACGCCGACCCTGGCCCTGTGGTAAGTATCGACCTCCCTTCTGGCCTCCACACGGATACGGGGGCCGTCCTAGGAACTGCCCTAAGGGCCACCCATACCCTTTGCCTGGGGCTGTGGAAGCGGGCCTTTTGCCAGGATGACGCCCTGGCCTACCTCGGCCAAACTCACTTAATTGACTTCAACATCCCTGCCGCTGCCGTTGAGGCCGGTTTGGGTCATACCCCCAGGGTGCAGCGCATGACCGTTGAGGCGGCTCTGGCTCGCCTGCCCTTACCCCGTGCCCCCAGTACCCACAAGTATCAGGTGGGGCAGCTACTAGCGATCGCGGGATCACGGCAATATATTGGAGCTGCGCTCCTCACCGGGCTAGGCGCCAGGGCCAGCGGTGTCGGCATGCTGACCCTGGTCGTGCCAGAATCGCTGCGCCTGCTGGTCGCCGCCCACCTGCCCGAGGCGCTGGTGGTGGGCTGTGCGGAAACGGAGACGGGGGCGATTGCCCACCTGCCCAACGACCTCGACCTCACCCGCTACAACGCCATTGCCTGTGGGCCGGGGCTATCCCAGGCCGCCGGGCCGGTGGTTGATGCCGTTCTCGCTAGCCCCGTGCCTTTGGTGCTAGATGCCGATGGCCTGACCCTCCTGGCGGCTCAAAATCCGATAACCAAGCTCCTCAGTCGTTCAGCCCCAACCCTGCTTACCCCCCACCCAGGGGAATTTAAGCGGCTGTTTCCGGGGATCCGTGAGGCCGCCGCTGATGCCGGTGCCGCCGCCCAAACGGCGGCGACCCAAGCCCAGGCCGTGGTTTTATTAAAAGGCGCCTGCACCGCCATTGCCCATCCCGACGGTCGGCTGTGGTATATCCCCGAAAGCACCCCCGCCCTAGCCAGGGGCGGCAGCGGCGATATTTTAACCGGGCTGACGGGGGGCTTGCTGGCTCAGCTAGCGGCGGCAGATTCAGCTCCCAATTCATCCCCCCATCCGTCCTTAAATCTAGCGCTGGATGCGGCGTTGGTGGGGGCCTGGTGGCATGGCCAAGCGGCTCGGCTGGCCGCCGCCGCTCGAACCGAACTGGGAGTAGAGGCCAGCCAGCTAGCGGCCTACCTCAACCTGGCCCTGGCCCAGGTGCTGGCCCCATGATCGAGGCCCTTTCCCTCTGGCTACAGGTGCCTGCGGATCCCTGGATAGAGCGACTGCCGGAGGGCTTTCCGGAGGGGATTGCCCTCCTGGCCTACATGCTGGCGCTGATGTGGGCGCTGGCGGTGGTGGATCTGCTGCTGTTCCGTCGGGTGCTCAACCACCTCAGCATTCAGCCCCGCCAACTGGCGGGGCTGCCGGGAATTTTTGTGGCTCCCCTGCTCCACGGCGACTTTAAGCACCTGATGGCTAACTCTGGCCCCCTGGTGATTTTAGGCAGCATTATTTTGCTCCAGGGGCTGGAGGTATTGGGGATTGTCACCCTCGTGGGCTGGCTGGCGAGCGGGGTGGGAATCTGGCTTTTGGGTCGCCCCGGCACCCGGCACCTGGGGGCCAGTGGCGTGGTGTTTGGTTACCTGGGCTACCTGCTGCTGCGGGGATATTTTGAGCGCAGCGTTGCGGCCATGGCAGTGTCAGTCTTTGTAGGGGTGCTCTATGGTGGCGCGCTCTGGGGGCTGCTGCCCCTAGAGCGGGGCAAGTCGTGGGTGGGGCACGGCCTGGGGTTTTTGGCCGGAGTTTGGGTGGCCCACAATTTAGAAGGCATTCAGACCTGGCTGATGAATAACTCGGGCTAGCCAGCCCCTGTCCCATACAGCGCCATCACCCGCGTCACATCCAGCCGCGACTGGGCCCCCACCGAGAACCCCGATTGGTGCCCCCGGTTCAGGTGGTCAGCGGCGGCGCAGCCAATCATGGCGGCGTTGTCGGTACACAGGCTGAGGGGGGGAAACAGCACCCGCAGCCCCTGGGTCTCGGCGGCCTGGGTGAGGTGCTGGCGTAGACCGCTGTTCGCCGCTACTCCACCCCCCACGGCGATGGTGGTGAGGCCATAATCCAGGGCGCAGGCCACGGCCCGGCGGGTTAAGCCACGGGCCACGGTGGCCTGAAAGCTGGCCGCTAAATCTTCCACCGGCAGGGGCTCGACCCCTTTGGTCCGGAGCTTTTCGACCAGCCGCAGCACCGCCGTTTTAAGGCCGCTAAAGCTCGAATCGTAGGGATGGCAGCCCCCGCCGGGCAGGGAAATATTGCCCTCTGGCAGGGGAAAAGCTTTGGGGTTGCCCCGCTGGGCCAGTCGATCAATCACTGGCCCGCCCGGATAGCCCAGCCCCAGCAGCCGCGCCACCTTGTCAAAGGCCTCTCCGGCGGCATCGTCGCGGGTTTGGCCCAGGGTTTGATACTGGCCGCAGGCTTGGACGTGAATCAGGCTGGTGTGCCCCCCCGACACCAGCAAGCACAGAAAGGGAGGCTGAAGATCGGCGCTAGCCAGGTAATTGGCGTAGATGTGGCCCTCCAGATGATGCACCCCCAGGAAGGGTTTTTGGTGCACCATAGCCAGGGTTTTTCCGGCGGTTAGCCCTACCATGAGCGCCCCCACCAGGCCAGGGGCACAGGTGGCGGCGACGCCGTCAATGTCGGCCCAGCCCAGCTCGGCCTGGGTTAGGGCCGCCTCAATTTCGGCCCCAAGGGTGACCACGTGCTGCCGCGAGGCCACCTCTGGCACAATGCCGCCGTAGGGTTGATGAATCTCAATTTGCGACGAAACTACGCTGCTCAGCACCTGGCGATCGCGCACCAGGGCCACCGCCGTTTCGTCGCAACTGGTTTCTAGGGCCAGAATAGTCGCCATGGGTCAAAAATCCGGAGAGCAAAATCTATAGAGAAACTTCAGGGAACTTGTAGAGATGTAAACACCCCACCGATCTTAGCTTTACGAGGTCTCGGTGGCGGGGTATTATGGCCACCAAGTTAAGTGAAATTTTTGTACAAAAAACTTAACTTTTGGTGGAATCGCCCTAGGTTTCTTAGGTAGTTAAAAGGAACGATTTATGCGACGGTTTTTTGCTGTAGCTCTGGTAATTTGTCTTTGGTTCGGGTTCGCGGCCCCGGCGTCGGCTAGTTTGGCTGGTGACAATGTGGCTGGCCTCACCCCCTGTGGTCAAAATGAAGCCTTCCTCAAGCGGGCCGCCACGGCCACTACTGAGAAGGCTAAGGCTCGGTTTGACCTCTATGGTCACTCGACCCTGCTGTGCGGTGCCGACGGTCTGCCCCACCTGGTGGTAGATGGTGACCTATCCCACGCGAAGGAATTTTTAATTCCTAGCTTGCTCTTTCTCTATATTGCCGGGTGGATTGGCTGGGTGGGTCGAGCCTACATCATTGCCATCCAACAGGGCAAGAACCCTGAGGAAAAAGAGGTCATTATCGATGTGCCTCTGGCGATCAAGTGCTCGCTGTCTGGGTTTGCCTGGCCCGCTGTGGCTTTTAAAGACATCGCCAGCGGGGCTATGTTTGCCAAAGACGATGAGATCACCGTATCGCCTCGCTAGGTCGCTAGGTTTCTAGACGGCTGACTGTATTTTCTTGTCTCGCCAACACTCAGGAGAGAGTTTATGGACAACCTGCTCAAGTATTTGTCTACGGCCCCCGTCATCGCTACGGTGTGGATGGTCATTACCGCCGGGATTTTGATTGAATTCAATCGTTTCTTCCCTGACCTGCTGATGCACCCCTAGGGGGTGATCAGCCCAGAGACGCTCATCTCAAAGATCTCTAAGCCTCGTTCAGATTCAGTGCTACAGCTGAACCTAGGGAAAAGCTCTAGTTCCTAAGCCTGATCGGGTCTGCGACTGTTTTTGAAGCCAACCTGTTGCTAAAAACAGTCCTTTTTTACTGCTGTGAACCACGGTTGAGTTGGAGAACCCTATGACCGATGTAATTAGACCCGCCGGTGACCCTCAAATCGGCAACCTCGAAACCCCTATCAATTCCTCTGGCTTTTCTAAAGCCTTTATCGGCAATCTGCCTGCCTACCGCTCAGGGTTATCACCCCAGCGGCGCGGGCTAGAAATTGGCATGGCCCACGGTTACCTGCTCTACGGCCCCTTTGCGCTGCTCGGCCCCCTGCGGGATTCTGATATTCCTGGGCTGGCCGGTCTACTGGGATCAGCCGCCCTGGTGGTGATTTTAACCGCCTGTCTCTCGATCTATTCAGGCGCTGGGGTCAACACCGACGTGACCAAAACCACTACTCCTTTTACCCCCCCCGCCAGCTTAGAAACCGATGAAGGCTGGAGCGAGTTTGCCGGTGGCTTTTTGATTGGTGGCATCGGTGGGGCAACCTTTGCCTACCTGCTGGCCGCTAATCTGCCGATGCTGTCGGCACTGGTCAGCGGTGGCCATAGTTAGACGTGGAGTTGAGTTGCTAAGACGTTAGAAGATTTCTAGCCAAGACCTGACCCGGTCATTCCTGCGCAGGTAGGAATCCAGCCCAAGAGTCTGGCGATATTGGTTATCTTTGTTTCCAGAAATCGGCTTAATGTCTGCTTTCTAGCCAGGGCTATGGGGTTTTCCCATGGCCCTGGTTTGTTCTGGGATGGCTATGGGGGCGCAGGCCCTGCGCGCCCTTGGGTAGCTATTTGTACGCCTAGTACCAAATCCGAGTCCCATCCGCCCGATTTCCAAAAGGTTAACCCGTAGGGGCGTTGGCCCAGCCTAGCCAGAGGCTCTATGGCATTCGCCCGGCTAAATCGGGGCTAGCCAAGCAGGATTTAGTCTAAATTAGTCGGCAGAGCCCCTGGGCGCCTTCCCAACCGAAGGCTGGAAATGCGAAGGGTGGAGATGAGGAGGGTCTAAGCGCTGGTTGGCGAGGGCTGGGTCTCCAGGTACAGCAAAAACGCCAGCAGCTCTTCATCGGTGAGATCGTGGCGCGATCGCTTGCCGTAGGTGTGTTCTAAAAACTCTCGCCCCTGGTGCACCCCCCACCCTAGTCGCTGGAGTTCTACATCGGTTTGGGCAATGATGTCGGAGAGATCCACCGGGGTAACCGGCCCCGGTGGATCTCTGGGCGGAGGATCGGCAGGGGCAGAGATTTCCTTCTCCGCTGCTATCGGGTCTGGCAAAACGGGGGATTCTAGCGCTGGTTGCGGGGCTTTGGTCTCGGGCTTTGGCCATGCCCCGGGGGAATGATCAACCTCTCCCAGGGAGGTAGAGTCCGGCGCTAGATCTTCAGCAGCAGGAGGGGAAGAGGGCAGCCCCACCAGCTGGGCTGGGCTGGGCAAATCAGTCGTAGGGTGGGCCTGCTTGCCTGGTGGTACTGGCTGAGGAAGCGGGCTGGGGCGATCGTCGCGATCGCCCACATCCTTTTCAGCCTTTGCCAGGGTTGGCTTCGCCGCTGGGGCCGAGACGACAACTCCAGCCAGGGCTAAGCGTTCTAGCGCCCGCGTGCAGGCGATGTCTTCGGCCAATTCCAGAGTGCCATTGGCTCCCAGCCCCGCCGCTAGCGTACGCTCATCCACCGCTACCACCACTCGCACCACAAACAGTCCATCGTGAACCATCAAAAGCTCCGACACCAGACTGCCCTGGGGATATTGCTGGCGAAAAGCCGCTAAAAGTAAGCTCAACACGTCGGAAAGTACCCCTGCGAGTGGAAGGTATCCGACTATTCTAAGGAAGCAGGGCACGTTAGACTAAAGCCAGTTGGGCTAAAGGTCAGGAATAGTCAAATTTTCAGGCATCCCTGGAAGGTAATTTCAAGTATTCACCCCTAGCCGCTGTGGGTCGGGGCTGGTCGCTGAGCCTGACATCGCACAACGTTTCTAACCACCACCCTAGGATGCGGCTTTGTTCCTAGATCGACCCGTCAAATCGCTGCCCAGGGCGGCTGAACTTAAGTAATGCTGGATCGACTACTCGATATTTCTACCAACTTTGGGGTTGATACCCTCCTCCTGTTGCCGGTGCTGATTGCCCTGGAAGTCGTGCTCTCCGCCGACAACGCCATTGCCCTGGCGGCCATTGCCCAGGGGTTAGATCAGGAAGACATGCAGCGGCGGGCCTTAAACTTTGGTCTGCTGATTGCCTTCGCCCTGCGGGTGGCACTCATTTTAACCGCCGGTTGGGTACTTCAGTTCTGGCAGTTTGAGGTGCTGGGGGCTGCGTATTTGCTGTGGCTGGTGGTTAAGCACTTTACAGCTGAATCCGATGCCAAGGCCCACCACCACGGGCCGCGCTTTGCCACCGTATGGCAGGCCATCCCCGTGATTGCGCTTACCGACCTGGCTTTTTCCCTCGATAGCGTCACCACCGCCCTGGCGCTCTCCCAGGAGATTGGGGTGATTTTGCTGGGCGGCACCATCGGTATTGTGACCCTGCGGTTTATGGCCGGGCTGTTTATTCGCTGGTTAGAAGAGTTTGAGCACCTTGAGGATGCGGGTTTTGTCACCGTAGCCTTTGTGGGCATCCGCCTGCTGGTGCGGGTAGTTGACCCTAGCCTGGTGCCCCCTGAGTGGGTGATGGTCGCCGTGGTCGCCGTGGTGTTTACCTGGGGCTTTTCTCAGCGCACCGAGGCAGAAGCTCTCAACCCCAACCCAGCCGAACCGTTGCTGAACGGCAATGGTAAGCTGCCGACGGTGGCCGAGCTAGAGGCTCAGGGTCACGATCCTGCCGCCGTAAATCAATCTGTTGCCTCAGATACCGCTGAGGTGGAGTACGCTGAGCCGTCTTAGGTAAGAAAACCCCTGGAGGATGACTGCGCAGCGCAGTCCATCCTCCAGGGACTTGATGCATTACGGCTGCGCCTAAGGCATCCTCCGTACTTCCCGGTTGAGGAGAGGGACATCCTACACATAGGGTCAGTGCTTTTTAGAACTCTCCTGCTCTAAGTGGGAATCGCTAGAGCTGCTCAAACAGGTGCTGCACCAAGGCTAAATCTTTCACCCCAGGCCGTTGCTCTACCCCGCTGGAGAGGTCAATACCATTGGGAGCCAGGGCGGAAAGGGCCATCCCAATGTTGTCGGGGGTCAGCCCTCCGGCCAGCAGCCAGGGACAGGGGGGGGCAAAGGTCTTGAGGATAGTCCAATCTAGGGTTAGCCCCGTGCCGCCGAGTTGCTGAGGATGGTAGGCATCCAGCAGTAGCACATCCACCTGGTTAGCGTAGGTGATGGCCAGGCCTAGATCCTGGGAAGTCTGTACCCGAATCGCTTTGATCAGCTTGGTCTGGGGCAACTCCGTTCGCAGCTGCTGGCACTGGGCCAGGGTTTCGGCCCCGTGGAGCTGGATATGACTGAGGCTAGCCTGGGTGGCCACGGTAATCACTTCCGCCGGGTCGGCATTGGCGAAGACTCCGACGGTGTCGACGATTATTCCGCTGGCGTCGAGGGCCTGGGTGACCTCTGCCAAGGCTTTAGGAGTAATGTATCGAGGTGACTCAGGTACGCAGATAAAGCCTAAGGCCGTGGCCCCAAGCTGGGCAATGGCGCGGGCCTGCTCGGCCTGGGTAATGCCACAAATCTTGACGTACATGTTAATTCTATTGAATATTCTGTAAGTTCAATGCCGGGGCTTTTTATAATGCGAAATGATTCAAATTCCCTGCTTTTAGACCTCTTTTGGAGTGATTGATAGTGCTATTTTTTACGCAGCTTTTGGCCCAGACCGTACCCTCTACCCCAGAGTGGTCATTCAAGGTGGCGCTGATCATGATTACCTGCAACCTCTTCGTGCTGGCCATCGGTAAGTATGCCATCCAAAAGCCAGGGGTGGGGCCAGCCCTGCCGGTAAGCCTGCCCATGGTGTTTGAGGGGTTTGGTTTACCTGAGCTTTTAGCCATTGGCAGCCTGGGGCATATTTTGGGCGCGGGCATGATTTTGGGCCTGGGCAACGCCGGGCTACTCTAACGGCCTATCGTTAGTTTACTAGAATAGATAGATACCGCAGCGTGACGGGCCACCGCCGAGCCAATAAACCTGGCTTTGCGGTTGATGTTCTGAGGAATTGAGTGATGCAATCTAGCTGGCGTATTGGGACTATTCTGGGCATTCCTCTGTTTGTCGATAGTTCCTGGTTCATTGTTTTACTGCTGGTCACCATTTCCTACGGGCTGGAGCCGGGGTGGCAAAACACCTGGGGTAGCTTCGCCTGGGTGATGGGATTTTCCCTGGCGCTGCTGCTGTTTGGCTCGGTGCTGCTGCACGAGTTGGGTCACAGTATCGCCGCTAAACAGCAGGGCATTGCGGTGAACTCAATTACTCTGTTTTTGTTCGGCGGCATCGCCTCCATTAGCCAAGAGTCGAAAACCCCCGAGGGCGCGCTGAAGGTAGCGATCGCGGGCCCCCTGGTCAGCTTCGGGCTGTTTTGGCTGCTCACCGGCCTCACTCTGGCGCCAGGGTTACCTACCCCCATTGGGGTCATTATCGGCAGCGTCGCCCAAATTAACTTGGTGCTAACGCTGTTTAACCTGATTCCCGGCCTGCCTCTCGACGGTGGCCAGGTGCTCAAGGCGCTGGTCTGGAAGACTACCAACAGCCGCACCAAGGGCATTCGCTGGGCCGCCCGCTCGGGGCAGCTGCTGGGCTGGCTGGCGATTACCGGCGGCTTATCCCTGGCCCTGCTGTATCAAGTCTTTTCGGGGTTTTGGATAGCGGCCATCGGCTGGTTTGCCCTGCGCAACGCCGCCGCCTATAACCAGGTCACCAACCTGCAGGAGGCGATGCTGGCCCTTACCGCCGCCGATGCTATGGCCCGCGACTTTAAGGTGGTAGATGCCAACCTGACCATTCGCCAGTTTGCCGACACCTACCTGCTTGAGGAAAACCGTCCGCCGGTTTACTTCGCTGCCTCCGAGGGGCGCTACCGGGGGTTGGTCAGCGTTGACGAGATTCGCACCATCGAGCGCAGCCAGTGGGAGGTCACGGCCCTCCAGGCCATCGTTAAGCCGCTGCTGACGATTCCCTCTCTGCGGGAGGGTGCCCCCCTCAACGCCGCCATCGACCAGCTAGAGGCCCAGGGGCTATCGCGGATTACCGTGCTGACCCCCGCCGATGCGGTAGCGGGCACCCTCGACCGGGGCGACATCGTGCAGGCCATCGCTGACCGCCTGGGCCTGCGAGTTTCGGCGGCGATGATTCAGCGCATCAAAGACGACGGGCAGTATCCACCGGGGCTACAGTTGCCCTCCATTGCCCGCTCCGTGGTGGAAGAGGCCAGTGCTTAACTGGACTAAAATTCCCTAAATGACCAGCCTGTGCTTGGCTAGCTCAAGGGCTACGATCACCCCTGCCCGGTTAACCCTGAAGCAGATGGTCAAGGCGGATTTCCTTCAGGTCTGCTAGGGTTCTACGTCGCCTCAGCAGATCGAAAACGATGTGCCTAGCCAGCAAATTGCCCTCACCCCAGACCCCCTCCCAAGCTTGGGAGAGGGGTTTTGATCCACTCTAGCCCCCCTGCTCCCAGGTTGGTAGCAGGGGCTGGGGGATGTAGCTTGCTTCCCGCAGGGTGGGCTAGCAGGGGCTTTGTGATCTACTGATCCTGCAAATTAAAGTTTGCCAGCCCCTAAGGATCAAGAATTAAACAACGTAGGATAGTTGTCCCAGCTGTCCATGGTCAGGCAGGATGCCTAACCTACAAAACTTGGGTTTTATTTAATCCTCATTCCTAAGATTCTAAAATTGGCACTCTACTAGGGTGACCTAGCCCATCCCAAACGCTTCCACCAGCGCCTCGTCTGAATCATCGGCGATGGTGGCCACAATGGTCATCAGCCGAGAAATCTCGGCCGGGGAGATATCCTGCAAAATGCGGCTAGAGATCACCAGTACCTGGTTGCCGGAAATGCCGAAGCGAGCCTCCAGGGTTTCGTTGCAGTTCATCTCCAGCAGGTGGCGCATGAGCTTAGGCTCATCCTTGGCGGGGAGGGTTAGCACCGGCGACCAGACCGAGAGGGTATCAGACTCGGTTTCGCCGGTGAGCTGCACATAGACATCGACGCTGCCGTACTTGAACGTCCACAGGTGACCTTCCGTGGTTTGGCTAACCATGGCCCCATCCCCCTGGTCGAGGCTAGAAATTACAGCCTCAATGGTCTCTACGAAGGAAACCGCGTCTAGATTCGTCGCCGCCGCCGCCAAATCATCCAGGTCTAGTTCCGTTGTGTGGTTGGCCATAATACCCATATCCTTAAGCCGCTGGGAAAAATCTTCTCCAACTCTATCCTTAAGTGCTACCGCTTGTCAGGAGAATTTAGATTAAGTCGGCGGTTGGGTAAACATCGGTCAATCCCCCAAAACCGGCCATGACCCTAGGGCGTGGTTTAAAGGTCGTCAAACGCTGATTCCTTCGTAGACAAAATCAAGGTTTCAGGAAGCTTTCAACCAGACTCTAGGATCAGGTGGGGTTTAGACCCCTTCAAAATAGGAGGGCGGAGTGGGGTTGGCAGAGTCAGAGCCCCTGCGGCTAGCCTAACAATTTGCCATACATTTATTTGCCATACATTTAGCTGGCAACGCCGATATACTAGGTCTGGCTTCCATTCATGTTGTTGGCTTAGCGACCCAGCGGCAATACCAGGGAACGAGCATGGCTCAACACCAGCAGACACCGGGGCAAGACTTTAACCAGGGGCCTGAGCCAGCGCCCCCGGAGCAAAGCCCCCCTGCGGCCTCCGACCGCCTCACCTGGGCCGTGCCCCCACCCAGGGCCGATCAGCGTCCCCGCCCCCAGCCTGCCAACCCTGCCCCGTCGTCGGGTTATTCTAGCCTGCCTGGGGTGGCTGGGCAGTCCGTCTCCTCCCCTAACGGGGCGACGCCTACCCAGACGACCCGTTACGACCCCTTAGACGATCTGCGCCAAAAAGTAACCGGAAAATCTTCCTCGACCGGCCAGGCCATGGCTTTACCTGCCAGTGATCCAGCGGCGGCTTCAGATCGGCTTTCCCTGGGCAAGCGGCTGCTGAAAAGCTGGCCGATCTGGTCATTGGCTTTCCTCGTCATGTTCAGCGGGGTCGGCGTGCTGTCGGCGATTAGTCTGTTTCGTATCCCTAACCTGCCCAACTGCCGGGCTATTTTTTGGCTGACGGCCTCGGCCACCACCCGGCTACAGTGTGCCAATGCCTATGCCGACCAGGGTACGGTGGAGGGCTACATCGATGCCATTGCCCTGCTCGAATCTCTACCTGACGATCACCCTCTGCACGGCGAAGTAAATCAAAGTATCGAAACCTGGTCAGAAAAAATTCTCGACCTGGCGGAAAATACTTTTCAGGCTGGGCAGCTGCCGGAGGCCATCGCCATCGCCCAACGCATTCCCAACCACACGGCAGCGGCCCAGGCCATTAACCAGCAGGTTAACGAGTGGAACCAGATCTGGCAGGAGGCCGAAGCCATCTATGCCGCCGCCGAAACCGATCTCAAAAATCTCGAATTTCAGGATGCCTTCAACCAGGCCATTCAGCTCTTAGAGGTAGGCAATACCTACTGGGAAACCACCAAGTACGAGGAACTTTCCACCAAAATTACGACGGCCAGAGAAGATCTCAACGAATTAGGCCGGGCTAAGGGTTTAGCCAAACAGGGCACGCTCAAGGCCATGCAGGAAGCGATTGCGATCGCCCAGGGAATTGAAGGCCAGAGCCCGGTCTACGCCGAAGCCCAGCGGGTGCTGCGAGACTTTGGCCGCGATCTTATGACTATGGCCGAAACCGCCCTGGAGAATCGAGATGCGGTTCTGGCCCGGCAACTGCTCGACACCATTCCACCCCAGCTGCCCCTGGGGGAAGACGTTGCCGACATGCGTACAATCATCGACGCCAGCCAGCTGTCGTGGCAGGGGGGCATTGCGGGGTTAGAGGGCGGTATCGTGCGGCTACAAAGCATCAGCAACGACCGCCCCCTCTACGGCAAAGCCCAAACCTACATCGCTCGCTGGCAGGATGAGATTAAGGGCCGCACCCAGCTGGAGTGGGCGCGTCAGGTGGCCCTACCCGGTACCACCGCCGACCTCCAGGCGGCCATTGCCGAAGCCGATCAGGTCTCCCGCGCCAATCCGGCCTGGCCCGAAACCCAGGATCAAATTGGCCGCTGGCGTGGCCAGATTCAAACCACCGAAGATCGGCCCATTCTGGCCCAGGCCCAGCAGACTGCCCAGGCCGGTGACCTGGCCGGAGCGATCGCCACCGCCCGCCAAATTGCCCCCGGTCGCGCCCTCTACGCCGAAGCCCAAACCCAAATCAGCCAGTGGCGCAGTCAAATTCAGCGAACCGAAGATGCCCCCCTGCTGGCCGAGGCCCAACAGCTAGCAAACTCGGGCCAGTGGGCCGATGCCATTCTCATTGCCTCTCGCATTGGCACTGGCCGCGCCCTCTACGCCGAAGCCCAGGGCAATATTCAAACCTGGAAGGCAAAACTCCAGGGCGAGCAGCAGCTCCAGCAGGCCTACCAGATCGCCCAGCAAGGCACAGCCGCCGCCCTGGCCGAGGCGATTCGGGTGGCCCAGCAGGTGTCGGAAGATAGCCCCCAAAAGGCCGAGGCCAACCAAACGGCCACCCGCTGGAGCTGGGATCTGTTTCGACTCGCCGAAAGCGAGGCCCAAATCAACGTGAGCCGCGCCATTGAAATTGCCGCCCTGGTGCCTCCCCAAACCGAAGCCTACGCCCAGGCCCAGCTCCAAATCCGGGCCTGGCAGGCGTCCCTAAGCCCATAGGGAATTCGCAGTTTATACCCAATCCGAGTCGTATAGCCCCGATTCCCAACCGGCCAAACCGTAGGGGCGTTGGCGCAGCCTAGCCAGAGGCTTTATGCTATTCGCCCGATTGAATTGGGGGTAACTCAGCAGGATCTGGTATTGCATTGAGTCCATTTAGGCAACCGCAGCAGGACGCACCGTTGGTCATCCTGACCAGTCATGCCGTGTTCGTAGTCCCTAACGATGGCCTGAGCTTAAAGTGTTAAACTAAATAGCAGTCATTAGTTTCGCCACTTGAGTCGAGGGTTTACCGCTGGGGCTGTTGCAGCGCCTGGTGCTAAAGGTCGATTCAGTCTTTGTCAACGAGCCAGTCCATCGAAGTGCTGTTGTGCCACTTGAGGAGTGCCTCTTAGAGTCTATTTTCTCTAGAGCTACCTCATGTTTGAGAGTTCAAACGCACTTGTAATGATGGATGTTGCTAATGGTTCTAGCGGGTGCCCAGCCGTGAGTCGGTCGAGGCGACCCACTGTGTTGGTAGTGGATGATGATGCCGATAATCTGGTTTTAGTTAACTACGTACTGGAGCAGTTTGACTGCTTACTCTACTGCGAGACGGAGGGCAAAGCCGCCCTAAATTTAATTTGGAAACTTCAGCCCGACCTGATTGTGCTGGATATTCGGTTACCTGGGATGAGCGGTCTTGAAATTACCCAAATTGTCAGACGGCACCCGGCTACGAGTGCAATTCCAATTATTGCGGTTACGGCATTAGCCACTAGCCGCGACCAAGCAGAAATCATTTTGGCTGGGTGTAACCACTATTTACCCAAGCCCTATCTAATTGACGACATCAGGCGGTTAATTGGCCGCTATATTACGGCGAGGCCTTAGGAGCCAGGGTATCCACAAAGGGCTGTGGGGCGGGGCTATGAGGCTTTATCAAAATCGACCTCAATGGTGTTGGCCGCCTCTGAGGTCGGTGCCTCGGCCTCGTCTGCCAATACAACCATGACCCCTGTGCGGCCCGTTTCAAGGGTAGTATCGCTCATGATGTCGGCTACTTTTTGATCAAGCACGCCTTCTACAAGCTTAATAATTTCAGGGCGGATGGCTTCATCTAAGTCGTCACGCACCTGTTCGGTTAGCTTGGAGTCGCTCTTTTCAAGCAGCAGTTTTTCAGGCTGGGTAAGCGAATCTTCAACAATAATTGTCAGCCTATTTTCAGACAGTTCACAGCATACCTTGCCGGTGGAATGGCCTAAATGCTCACGATACAGTTTTTGAAACTGCTGGGAAAGGGTGCGCTCTAGCTGGCCACGGGTTGGCTTGGGGGGTTTTTGCTTAGTCATGGTTATATCCGCTAAAGAAAAACAGATAATCTACTCAGTGAGCCCCTTAGAAAAAGTTATTGCCCTGGGTATTGTCCCTAAACCCGATGGGAAGATGGATAGGCTGATCACCCCGTGCGGCTTCATCAGCCAATACCTCACAATACTCTAAACTTGAGTCTATTTGAACCTATCCCCGGCCCTGGGGTTGGTGTTATAGACCGTTCCCAGACGTCTGGGCCGACGTGGTGGGGCAGGGGGCAAGCTGCGCTAGCTCCCTAGTCTAACGTACAGCTCAGACTATCCCGGGAGAGGTTAACGGTTTACGGCTATGGTCTCATTTGCCCCAGCCGAAACGCCCGTGGGGTTTGCCCCGTCCAGCGCTTAAAGGCCCGATGAAAGGCACTGGGTTCTGAAAAGCCGAGCAGAAAGGCTAAATCGTGGACGGAGGTGGCAGGATTTTGCAGGTGCCGTAGGGCCAGTTCCCGGCGGGTGTTGTCTAAAAGCTGTTGGTAGGAGGTGTTCTCGCCCTGCAATTCTCGCTGTAGCTGGCGAGTACTGAGGGAAAAGCTACGGGCAATTGCATCCAGAGTCGGCAGTTCCTCTGGCAACCCCTGGGCCAGCGCGCGGGCGACTTTTAGCCCATAGCCCTGGGTCTGCTCTTGGAGGCTCAGCAGGGCCGCTGCGTGGTCTTCAAAAATAGCCAGCAAGTTGAGGTTAGCAGACTTTACCGGCCAGCTCAGGCAGTTGCTATCAAACACCAGGCGATTAACGGGCCGCGCAAACTGCACCGCCGTCTGGAAAATGCGTTGGTGCTCGGTGTAGCTTTCGGGCTGCGGATGCTGAAACCATAGCGAGTAAAGCTTCAGCGGGTGGCCAGTGAGCTGTTGGGTGGCCGTTACGAGCGCCGCCAAGGTGCTTTCAATGGGATGACGCGGTGCGTCGAGCAGGTAGTTCTTCACGTCCCCCCGAATTTCACAGTCACAGATCACCCAGCCGTCGGCAACAGTGTGGTGAATCGCCACCCCCTGGCTGAATAGGCGGGTGTACTGGGAGAGCTTTTCCAGCGCCTGCCCATAGGTTTGGCAGTTCAGCAAGACATACCCAACAATGCCGATGGCCGCCAGGTCAAAGGCTTCCCCCACGTGCAGGCCCAAATCGCTGTCGCCAGTTTGTTGTACTGCCTCGCGCCACAGGGCTTTGAGCACATCCCCCGAAACCTGGCGGTCTGGATCGTTGAGCCAGGTTTGATCAATGTGGGCGGCCTGACAGAGGCGATGGCAATCGCCCCCCTGCGCTCCCACGTACTGCACAATATCGCGGACGATGGCGACCGAAAACCGGGCCTCTGGCGTACCCGAGCTGGCGGTTGACGTTGCGGTTGAAGTTGGCATATCAGGTCAATTTTCTGGCGCGCCTCGTCAGCTGGTAGCCCTTTCTCCAATCCTACTGTTAGGTTACATCGACAGCCCGGTCGCTGGGGCTTTAAACCCCATCGCTGACGGTCATGTCGTGCGTCACCTGAGGAAACTCCCCATGGCCACCGTCATTCGCTCGATTCGATTTAACCGCCTGGCTTTAGCCCTTGTGGTTACCTTTTTTGTCGCCGATACGTTTCCGCATCCAGCCCTCGGTCCTGGCCTGCTTGAGACCATTCTCAGCAGGGGCATCAGGCCGTCGCTCCCCCTGAGCAACGTCCCTAATTAACCCAGTATTTCTAAAGGCATTCACCGTTATGACTCGCCTACAGCTTACTCGCACTACCGGCCTACTGTTCATTGCCCTGGTGGTGTGCTCCAATCTGGCCTATAGTCGCCTGATCCAAACCTTTGAATACGACGACATCCTACGGCAGCCGGTAGATGACGTTCTCACCCAGTTCCAGGCCGGTGGCCCCGCCCTGATTCTGACCTGGCTGGCCTTTGGCCTCTCCGCCCTGCTGCTGATTCCTGCTGCGCTGCTGCTGCACCGGGTCATGGAGCGCCACGATACCCCCTATCTAGCCGCCGCCACCGCCATGGGTGCGCTTTCGGGCCTGCTCCAGGCGGTGGGGCTGATGCGGTGGGTATTTGTGGTTCCCATTTTGGCCAGCCTGCGGGCCGACCCAGCCACCGATGAGGCTACCCAGGCCGCCGTCAGGGTAGCCTACCAGGTGCTGCATCAATATGGTGGGGTGGTAATTGGAGAACACCTCGGGCAGCTCCTGCTGATCGGTTGGACGGTGGGCGTCGGCATGGCGATGGGGCGCTCTCCCCTGGTCAAGCCCTGGGTAGTCTGGTGGGGATTGTTAACAACTCCCCTGCTGCTGCTCGGCCAGAGCGAGCTATTGGCCACGGTTCTCCCTGCCGTGCCGGTGGTCGAAACGACGCCCGTAGGCTTCATCTTGTGGGAGGTGTGGCTGCTGCTGCTGGGGCTCTCCCTGGTTCGAGTGTCCCCCCAACGGCTGGGATGATCCACGCCAAAGTTTGGACATGGCGATCGAAGATAGGGCTATGCCAAGCATTTTGCCGGATACCGCTGGCCTAGCCATCCCCCCTGTTGCATCCTCGGCTCAGATGGGAACGTTGGGGAATATCCCCTTTCAGGTTCTTGCTCCTATGGCTGATCGACTTTACCTATACGGCATTTTCCCGGCCCCTGGCCCCGTAGACCTGGCCCTAGAAGGGCTAGACCGGCAGCCCGTGCAGGCCCACCACCTGGATAATTTCACCTTTTTGTATTCCCAGGCCAGCCAAAACCGCTACCTGGCCAGTCGCAAGAACCTGCTCGGCCACGAAAAGGTACTGGAAGGGGCGATGCACCAGGGGCACCACACCCTCCTGCCCCTTCAGTTTGGGCTGGTAATTGACGACTGGGAGCAGGTGCACCACGACCTGGTCGCCCCCCACGCCCACGATCTGACCCGCCTTTTCCATCGGCTAGATGGGTGTCGCGAGGTCAGCATTAAGGTGCTGTGGGATACCACCACTGAGCTGGCCCTGATGATGGCCGAAAATGCCGACCTCCGCCACCAGCGCGACCAGCTCGAAGGCACCCAGCTCGGCATGGAGCAGGTGATTCAGATTGGGCAGCAAATCGAAGCCGCCCTGGAAGACCGCAAACAGGGAATCATCCATCAGTTTCGGCAGGCCCTGGCCCCCCTGGCCAAAGACATGGCCGAAAACGACCCGATGCTAGCGTCGATGATCTTCAACGCCGCCTACCTGATTGCCTGGGCAGACGAACCCGAATTCAGCCAGGTGATTGAAACGATAGACGCCAGCTTCGGCGACCGCCTCCAGATTCGCTACAACAACTTCACCGCCCCCTATAACTTTGCTCAGCTGAACTAGCCATGCTGTTAAAACTCTTGTTTGTCCCGGTTCTCGGCCCCATTGAAGGTGTCACCTGGATTGCCGATCAGATTTTAGAGCAGGCCGATGTGCCCACCAACGACATCGAGAGCTTGCAAAAGCAACTACTGGCCCTACAGCTTTCCTTCGACATGGGCGAGCTGGCAGAAGAGCTATTTGAAATCCAGGAAGAAGAACTTTTGCAAGCTATCCAAGCCCTAGAAGATGACGCCGAGGAAGGGTGATTGGGTTTGGTGTAAACTCTGACACAAATTGAGCCAGGCCTTGGCCAAAGACCCTGCTAAGGGGCATGGCTGGTGCGTTGGCGCCGTCTCGCCTTAGGGTTATGCACCCTGCCCACGGGATGCACTCAGTGCTAATCTGGGCTGCCCCCAGGGTTCACCCAGGCACTGCGCCTGGGCCGTCGGCTGGGCCGGTCGGGCTTGGGCGGCCTGATAATCGCCGAGGGAATCATAACCCAGGTGAGCCAGAACCGCGTAGCCATGCTTGCAGCAGCCGCGGCCAAACCCCTGCACCTGCCAGTGATAATCTTCGCAATCGCAGGCGATGCGGTCAGCCTCGCCGGTGACCCGGTGTTGCGATCCGGTGGCTGGATTAATGACAGTAGCGCAGCAGGGGTGCTGGGGGTCTACCACCACCTGGAGGGACCTGGCCTCGGCCCGACGACGGGCCACAAAATGAGCCTTCATTTGTGCTTTTGAGATGAAGGTAGGGCGCTGGCCCTTGACCCAGACCCAAACAACCTTAAAAAACTCCCGCTGCTGAACCGGCGCAGAGGGGCTTAGCCCCAGTATGCGACGCACCGCAGCGGCGGAGTAGAGCAGCGTAGATCCCATAGCCATGACAGTTTCCGATGACTCTCTTCAGTATGCCGTGGTACGCGGCCGATGGGCCGTGTACCACGGTAGAGATAGCCGACCGAAGATGCCAATCTTCGACAAGGTGATACACTGGTGCACATCGTTAATCAGATCGCGTGTACTGCTGTGATGAGCGACAGACTGCCAGAGATTTCTGTTTCCCCGGCTGAGCCGGGTTCTCCCGCTGCCCAACCGCGGGGGCAGGCGGGGCGATTCGCCAGTCCGTACCCCGAACGCCGGGGGGAGACCATTGCTCTGCGGCTGCCCCAGAGCCTGGATCGATCTCTGCGGCGCATGATCGGTTGGCAGTCTAAGGCCGACAACGCTGACCTGAAAGCCTGGATAGAGGCCGCCATTCTCGAAAAGCTCGACCGCCAGCGCCAGGAAAATTGGTAGTCTAGGGTGGTTGCCGCCCTAACCTCTACCATGGCCATCTTTCAAACCGCCTACCGGTACACCGCCGACCACCTCGACAAGGTACTGATGGCGCTTCAGCAGCACCTGCTGCTGGTGGCTATTCCCCTGGCGATTGGTCTACTGGTGGGGCTCCCCTTGGGGCTATGGAGCGCTCGGTCTAAGCTGGTATCGACGGTGATGATTAACAGCTTCAATGCTCTGCGGGTAATTCCCAGCCTGGCGGTGCTGTTTCTGGCCATCCCCATCCTGGGGCTGAGTTTTTGGTCGGCGGTGCTGGCCCTTACCCTGTTGGTGATGCCGCCCATTTTAATCAGCACCGACGTGGCCTTTCGCACCATCAGCCCAGCCATTCGCGAAGCGGCTATGGGCATGGGCATGCCCCCCAACGATATTTTGCGTCAGGTAGAAATTCCCCTGGCTCTACCGGTGGTGATTGCAGGCATTAAAACCGCCACAGTGGAGGTGATTGCCAGCGCCACTCTGGCCGCCTTTGTGGGAGCAGGGGGACTAGGGGCGTTCATTGTGCTGGGGTTTGCCGCCTATGACCCGGCGATTTTGCTGGTGGGGGCAATACCGGTCGCCCTGCTGGCGCTCGCCGCCGAGGTAGGGCTCAGTGCGGTACAGCGAGCGGTGCAGCCGCCGGGGGTAGGAGCGGCATAGGTGAATAGCCTACAACTCTCGGTGAATGCGGTGATGGCGGCTTCTGCTTCGGTCAACAGGCTAGCGGTCATCTCATCACTGAGGTAGTACTCCCCGCAGTTATCGCAGATATCAGCGGAAACACGCTTGAACACCACAATCACCCCGTCACGCTCTAGGGTGATGGTAGTGGCTCCGGCTTGGGTTTAGCCTTGCTTGCCAATTACGCAGTTCATAATTTTCTCCGAGTCTTAAAGTCAGGTTGCCAAACATTAGCGTCTGGTTCGTAGGCCGTAACTACATAACTGCTTGACCGCATGACCGGAAAAAATAACCGACTGATAGTCCATTAGCTCAAGTTTTTAACGTTTAATGGCTGTAAGCATCCTGAAGGATAGCCTTGCCTAGGGATCTAAGAGTTCTGCCACACAAACTTGCCGTCCTTCCACAGCGCCACCCCCGCACCAATGGCGTACTTGAGCAGGGTATCCCCAAATAGCAGGGCGACCATATCAGCCCGAGACAGCACCCCCGCAAAGGCCACCAGGGTAAACAGCAGCGTATCCAGCGGCACCGACACCGCATTGCTGCCCGCCACCCGCAGCAGCCAGGGGTAGCGAATTAGCTTTTGGTAGACCTCGGTATCGGCGGTTTCGGCCAGCAGGATGGCTAAAAAGCTGGCCAGAATAATGCGCCCCGGCACCCCCAGCAGGGCACTCATCAGCACGTTAGCCAGGGCGGCGGCGGCAATGGTGCCGTAGACCCAGGGGCGCCCGGCGGCATGGAGGCGATCTCGCTGGGTAAAGGTGAGGCCAAAAATAAAGGTGCCCACCGCCACCTGGCCGAAAATGGGCAGGGGGATAAACCAGGCGGCGGTGTAGTTGGCCCCCAGGGTGGCGAGGATGTAGATGGTGGCGTTGAGGAGATGTTGGTTCATCGTCGTCATTGGGGTCTTGAGGTGCTGAGTGCTGGGTAGTTTATTCCTGTTGGTATTAGCCCTAGCTAAGATGAATTAGCCTATCATCTTTGCTTTGGGGAGATCACAATGACGACAACGCCGTTGATGGAAGTGCTTACCTTGACTCTGCCATCAATGCCTCGATCCGCCCTGGATGAGCTGTATCACTTTTTACAATATCTCCAATCTAAGTATGAGGTTGATTTGGAGCCATCCCTAGAGAGCCTGGAAGACGAAATGGATGGGTTCGATGCCGACATGCCGCTCCAGGAACCAGGAGAGATCTCGCTAGCCACCTTCAAATCAGAACTAGGCTGGGAATGAACTACGAAATTCTGCTCAAGCCAACGGCCCAAAGACAACTAAAGAAGTTAACCCCAGTTGTTCAGAAACACGTCATCACTTTCCTCGAATCGAAGGTCTATCGGAAAGCCCTCGCCCCCCTGGCTGTAAAAACTTAATAGCATCAACGCTGGTACAGAAACCGGGTTTCTTTGACGCGATCGCAACAAATTAGGTGCGTACCGCAGAAGAAACCCGGTTTCTCGCCACCCGCTACCGACGGTTTAGGACTGAGCCGAACTCAGCACCTTCTCTGCCCCGACTGTTTCTGGACTGGCCTCAGGAGTATCCCCCTCCGACGGGGGCACCACCTGCCAGAACTGAGGCAGATAGTCGCCCCAATGGGCGAGAATTTTCTGGGCTCTGGGGCTGCCGGTGTGGGCGGCGTGGGCTTCGATTAGCCCCTTCAGCTGGGCTTCCCCGGCGGGGGTAATCACCCGCTGCACCTTAACGATTTCCGGGTTAACGCGGATGGGGAAGGTGCCCGCTTCGTCGAGGAAGTAGGCCAGCCCGCCGGTCATGCCCGCCCCCACGTTGCGGCCGACGTGGCCCAGCACGACGACAACGCCGCCGGTCATGTATTCGCAGCAGTGGTCTCCAGCCCCTTCAATCACCGCCTGACCCTTAGAGTTACGCACCGCGAACCGCTCTCCGGCGGTGCCCAGGGCATAGAGGGTGCCGCCGGTAGCCCCGTACAGGCAGGTGTTGCCAATAATCACGTTCTCCCCTGGGTCGTAGGTAATGCCCGCCGGGGGCTTGATGATGATCTCCCCGCCGTGCATGCCCTTGCCCACGTAGTCGTTGGCTTCGCCCACCAGGGTGAGGGTCATGCCGGGCAGGTTAAAGGCCCCAAAGCTCTGGCCCGCACTGCCGGTAAAGCTCAGGTTGAGCTGCCCCTCAAAACCGCTGTTGCCGTATTTGTCGGCAATGACCCCGGCTACGCGGGTGCCGATGGTGCGGTCGGTATTGATCACGGTGTAGGACTTGCTGACGCTGCCCTGGGTTTGAATCGCCCGCTGCAGGTCGGCATCGGCCAGCATCTCATCGTCGAGTACGGGGCCGTTGCTGTGGACAGCCTCATGGGTGAGCCAGGCGCGGTCGGTGCGGCTGTCGGGCAGGTTGGTGAGGGTGGCGAGATCCAGAGCACCGGTCTTAGCCAGAGTTACCCCGGCGCGGGGGGCGAGCAAGTCGGCCCGGCCCACGATGTCAACCAGGGTACGGTAGCCCAGGTGGGCCAGCAGAGCGCGCACTTCTTCAGCGATGTAGTAGAAAAAGTTGACGACGTGCTCGGGTAGACCCGTGAACCGCTGGCGCAGCTCTTCTTTTTGGGTAGCGACCCCCACCGGGCAGTTATTGGTGTGGCAGACCCGAGCCATAATGCAGCCCTCGGCAATCATGGCTATGGAGCCAAAGCCAAACTCTTCCGCCCCCATCAGGGCGCCCATAATCACGTCCCAGCCGGTTTTGAAGCCGCCATCTACCCGCAGGGTGACGCGATCTCGCAGCTGGTTATCCATCAGCACCTTGTGCACCTCGGTGAGGCCCAGTTCCCAGGGCACCCCGGCGTGCTTGATCGAGCTCAGGGGCGAGGCCCCGGTGCCGCCATCGTGGCCGGAAATTTGAATCACGTCGGCGTTGGCCTTGGCGACCCCGGCGGCCACGGTGCCAATGCCCACCTCCGACACCAGCTTCACGGAGACCCTGGCCTGGGGATTGATCTGGTGCAGATCAAAAATCAGCTGAGCCAGGTCTTCGATGGAGTAAATATCGTGGTGGGGCGGCGGGGAAATTAGCGGCACCCCGGCCTTAGAGCGGCGCAGCATGGCAATGTAGGGGCTGACTTTTTTGCCCGGCAGCTGGCCCCCTTCCCCTGGCTTGGCCCCCTGGGCGACTTTAATCTCAATTTGCTGGGCGTGCATCAGATATTCGGGGGTAACCCCAAACCGGCCCGAGGCCACCTGCTTAATCGCCGAGCTGGCCGTATCGCCGTTCCGCAGGCCCCGCAGGTGGGGGAAGGTGGGGGAATGACCCGCCTCGTCCACATCCCCCAGCACCTGGAAGCGCACTGGGTCTTCACCCCCCTCGCCGGAGTTAGACTTGCCGCCGATCCGGTTCATGGCGATGGCCAGTACCTCGTGGGCCTCCCGCGATAGCGCCCCAAGGGACATGCCGCCGGTGCAGAACCGCTGCATGATCGTCTCCACCGACTCTACCTGCTCCAGGGGCAGGGGCGGGCGATCCCCCGTAAACTCCAGCAGATCGCGCAGGGCGGTGAGGGGGCGATTTTCGAGCTGAGTTCGGTACAGTTCGTAGTGGTCGTACTGGCGGTTGGCCACGGCCTTGTGCAGTAGCTTGGTCATGGCGGGGTTGTTCATGTGGTATTCCCCGCTGGGGCGCGACTGCACAAAGCCCATGTTGTGCAGCTTTTTCGCGGTCAGCTCCGGGAAGGCCCGCTGGTGAAAGCTGATGGTTTCCTGGGCCAGGTCGGTGAGGGACAGCCCCCCCAGCCGCGAGGTGGTACCCCGAAAAGCCAGATCTAGCAGGTCGGGGCCAATCCCAATGGCCTCAAAGATCTGCGCCCCCTGGTAGCTGGTAATCAGAGAAATCCCCATTTTAGAGAGGATCTTTAGCAGCCCGGCATCCACGGCCTTGCGGTAGTTATCCTGGGCGCCGTTGAGGGTAGACACGGGCAGTTTACCGCTTTCCATTAGCTTTTGGGTGCGGCTGTCTTGCCACCAGTGGCGCACCGATTCAAGGGCCAGGTAGGGGCACACGGCGCTGGCTCCATAACCAATCAGGCAGGCGAAGTGGTGGGTGCTCCAGCACTGGGCCGTATCGACCACTAGAGAAGTGTGCATACGCAGGCCGTTGCGAATCAGGTGGTGGTGCACTGCCCCTACGGCCAGCAGGGGCGGAATGTAGCTGGTTTCGGCGCTGAGGGGGGCCGGCTGGCCCTGGGCATCGACGCGATCGCTAAGCACCAAAATCGCCTTGCCGGCCTTGACCGCCACGTCGGCGCGATCGCACAGGGCCAGCACCGCCTGGGCCAGCCCCTCGGGGCCAGCCGCAATGCCGTAGAGGGTAGACAGGGTTGCAGTGGCAAACCCTGATTGGTGAAGGTGCCCCAGCTCTACCTCGTTGATCACCGGGCTTGCTAGTTTCAGCAGCCGGGCAAATTCGGGTTGTTCATCCAGCAGGTTGCCTCGTGGCCCTAGCTGGGTCGTTAAGGACATGACTAACCGCTCCCGCAGGGGGTCGATGGCGGGGTTGGTAACCTGGGCAAACCGCTGCTTAAAGTAGTCGTAGAGCAGGTGGGGCTTCTCCGACAGCACCGCCAGGGGAATGTCGTCGCCCATGCAGTAGGTGGGCTCTTTGCCCTGGGCAGCCATATCCTGGATGATCATGTCCACGTCTTCGACGGTGTAGCCAAAGGCGTTTTGCTGTTGCAGCAGCTGGTTGGCGGGGTAAATGGCGTCTTCCGCAAACAGCTGGGGAGAAACCTCTGTCCGGTGGGCCTTCAGCCACTGCCCGTAGGGGTGACGGGTGGCCACCCGCTGCTTGATCTCCCAGTTCTTGAGAATTTCGTGGTTTCGCAGATCCACCGCGATCATCTGGCCGGGGCCGAGACGACCCTTCTCTAGAATGTTTTCAGGGGCCACGTCCAGCACCCCGGCCTCCGACGACACCATCAGCAATCCGTCCTGGGTGACCACGTAGCGGGCCGGGCGCAGGCCATTGCGGTCGAGGGTAGCCCCCACCTGGTTGCCGTCGCTAAACACAATCAGGGCGGGGCCATCCCAGGGTTCCTGGAGGCCGCTGTAGTATTCGTAAAAATCGGTAATTTCGGGGTGCTCCACCAGGTCAGGCTGGTTTTTGTAGGCTTCCGGCACCATCATCATCAGGGCTTCCTGGGGGGTGCGGCCCGAGCGCACCAGCAGCTCCATAACATTATCCAGGTTGGCCGAGTCGCTGTTATTGGCGTTAACGATGGGCATCAGCACATCAAAGCGATCGCCCCAAAGCGGATGATACAGGTCGGCCTCGCGGGCCATCATCCAGTTGATGTTGCCCACCAGGGTGTTGATTTCGCCGTTGTGCCCCAGCAGCCGCATGGGGTGGGCCAGGGGCCACTTGGGCATGGTATTGGTGCTAAACCGCCGGTGGTACACCGCAAAAGCGCTGACATAGTCAGGGTCGCGCAGGTCGTCGTAGAACGCGGCCAGCACCGCCGATCGCACCATGCCCTTATAGACGATGGTGCGCGAGGAGAACGAACAGACGTAGAACTCCTTCAGCCCCTCAGCCTGCTCTAGATCAAGGGATTCTGGCACCGCCAAAAGCTGGCCCACGAAGCGCAGCACCTGACGCCGCACCAGATAGAGGGCGCGTTCCAGCGGTTCCCCCTGGAGACCATTAGACTGAACCACCAGTTGCTCAATGTGGGGGCAATACTGCTTAGCCAGCGGCCCCAGCACATTGGGCTGTACGGGCACGACCCGCCAGCCCACTACCATTAGCCCCTCTTCCTGAGCCACCCGCTTAAAGGTGTCGCGCACCAGGGTAGCCGATGGCCCGTGGTGGGGCATAAACACCATGCCCACGCCAGTATGCTCGGCATCCAGGGAGGCATAGCCCTGGCCCTCGGCCCAGCGATTCAGCACCGCCCAGGGAATCGCCGTCATCAGCCCGGCCCCGTCGCCAGAATCCTGGTCGGCACAGCAACCGCCCCGGTGCTCCATGCAGTCGAGGGCTGCCAGTGCCTGGGTCACCAGCCCGTGGCTGGGGCGATTCTGCTGATCGGCAAGAAAGCCGACCCCGCAGGCATCCCGTTCTTCGACTAAGGAGGCTGGCCCCCAGTTTGGCCAGGGAATAGACGATTGACGGGTAGGGTGATGAGGTTGATTCACAGGTCTAGATCCCATGGAAGAGCGTTGAGTTATTAGGGAGAACAATTGATTCAGTGCCAGCAGACTATTAAGGAGCCAGCCAGCTGTCAGGTCTGAGCAGACCGGGTCAAGTCAGGGCTGGAAGGCATTTTAAGCCTGGGGTTTGAGAGATTCCTGACCGCTGAACTGACCGGGGCAATCGCGCATCATCTTTGAAAACGAATCGTCAGCTATGGCGATAGCGCCCCAGGCCCAAAGCCACAAACAAGCTTTAACCTATCGGCAGCTATAGTGCAGTATCACGGGTTGAGCAACTGTGTCAGGAAACACGCAATCCTTTATGAGTAATTTACAGTCTTTACCAATAGTTTACAGATCTGCGTTTCTAATTGGGTCAGGGTTCGCTAATTGACCCGATAACAAGAGCCTGACTGTCGGTAGGATCAGATATTGTACCAAGCGGCCTGCAAATATGGCTGTGATGGTTTGGACAATGACGAATCAGCATTAATAATAGTCCTGTGGATTAGGTTATATGGGTTACACATCAACGCCTGGCCAGCCAACTCATCTAGGCGCCATCACGCTCAAGAGCCTGAAGACAGTTCATCTACCCCGGTTAGCCGGGGTGGGGCTGGGCGCATTCTGGCTATTGCTGATCGGGCAGCCAACCCTGAGCTCAAAGGGAGGATCATCCCCTACCGCCCCGGCAGCGGTAGCCCAAACCCCCGCGACAGTAGCCCAACCCCCCGCAACCACCGGCCAAACTTTAACCATAAATGGCGTTAGCGTCGCCGTTCCCTGGATGCAGGCTGACGGAAAAATTGGCATCGCCGACTACGGGCTCACCGACCAGTTTGGGGTGGTACTGCTTAGCACCGAAGATCCACAATTTCAGCCGGTGCAGTGGTTCTCAGATCCCAGTCGCCCCATTACCCTCGCCGCCTGGACCAGCGGCGGCTACCGATTCTTGGACATTACCCCCCTGGCCCAGAGCCACAGCTGGACGATTACCCCCCAGGGCCTGGCCCTGCAAATCAATACCCCCCCTGGCCAAATTCAGGCGATTCGCCGTGAGGCCCAGCCCTGGGGAGAGCGGTTGATCATTCAGGTTACCGGCGAACCCCTGGTGCAGCTGACGGAAGACGCAGGCACCTTCAGCCTCACCCTGGGGGCTACGCCTCGCCCTGGCCTCGCCAGTACCCTGGCCACCAGCCCAGACTCTAGCCTGACGGAGCTGCAAATCACCGCTACCCCAACCACCACCCGACTGACGGCCCAGGTTAGCGGCAATGCCCATCCCCAGGTTGCCACCGGGGCTAACCCCAGCCAGGTGGTTGTGGATATCCGCCCCGACGCCCTGCGCCCCCACAGCATTGTTTGGGCTCCGGGGCTGCGCTGGCAGCAGCGGTACATCGCGGTAGGAGGGCAGTCTTTTCCGGTGTTCTGGCTGCAAATCACTCCCAGTCAGGCCGATCTGACCCTGCGCCCAATTTGGGCCGACCCCACCACCGCTACGGGCACTGCCCCCCTGCAAACCATGGCCCAGCGTTGGCAGGCTACGGCGGCGATCAACGCAGGCTTTTTTAACCGCAACAATCAGTATCCCCTGGGGGCCGTGCGGTACAACAACGACTGGATTTCTGGCCCCATTCTCAGCCGTGGGGTCGTGGGGTGGAACAGCCAGGGCCAGGCCCAGATGGATCGATTATTCCTCAAGCAGACCCTGACCCTGGGGAACGGCCAGTCCTTTCCGATTCAGGCGATCAACAGCGGCTACGTACAGGCCGGTATTGGCCTCTACACCCCCGCCTGGGGGCCGACCTATAGCCCGGTTATAGGCAATGAGACCCTGGTCACGGTGGCCCATGGTCAGGTTGTTAATCAACAGCTCACTGGTGGGGAAAATTCCCCGCCGCTCCCTATTCCGGTGGATGGCTACCTGCTGGCCATCCGCTCCTATGCTGCTGCCGCCCAGGCTCTGCCCCCCGGCACCGGCGTAACGATTCAGTCAGAGCTATTGCCCGCTAGCCTAGACCCCTTTCCCAACATTGTGGGCGGTGGCCCGCTGCTCATTCGTGGTGGGGCAATGGTGCTGGATCCTGAACTTGAGCAGTTCAGCCGCGCCTTTGCCACCCAGGCCGCCCCCCGCAGCGCCATTGGCCTCACCAGTGGGGGAGATCTGCTGTTGGTGGCGGCACACAACAGCCCCGCTGGCCCTGGCCCCACCCTCAACCAGATGGCCCAGATCATGGCGCAGTTGGGCAGCACCGATGCCCTCAACCTAGACGGCGGCAGCTCTGCCAGCCTTTACCTGGGGGGGCGGTTAATCAACCGGAGCCCGCGCACCGTCGCCAGGGTTAACAACGGCATTGGGGTGTTCTTGCCGTAGCGGATCACCCTTGAGCCATCCCCAGGCAGGAGAATTGAAGGAGGATTAAATTAGACTTTACCCACTTAAAGACTTGGTGTAGTTTGGCGGCTCCGGCCAGGGCTGATCGTGTCGATGGGGATGGCGTTGCTAGACTTAGTTTTGTAATGTGCTCTGCGTTGTTTTCCTGGCGCTGAAGTCATCTCAGGGTGGGAACCTTAACCTTACCCCCTGCGCCTATTTAAATTAGCGACCACGACTGCGATTATTAATTAGAATTTTTAGGAGAAAGCACCACCATGCCTAAACTGCAAGAGCCTATGGCACCCACCGCCCTCGCCCTCACTAACGGCAACGCCCAAGAAATCGCCGAAACCGGCCTGCGCCCCTGGGGTTCGTACACAGTGCTCGAAGAGGGCCGGGGCTACAAAATCAAGCGCATTGAAGTTAAGCCCGGCCATCGCCTCAGCCTGCAAATGCACCACCACCGTAGCGAGCACTGGATTGTGGTGTCAGGTACCGCCAAGGTCACCTGTGGCGAATCTGAAATTCTGCTGTCCACCAACCAGTCCACCTATGTGCCCCCCTGCACCCGCCATCGGCTGGAGAACGTCGGCGTCATTCCCATGGTGCTGATTGAGGTTCAAAACGGCGAATACCTCGGCGAAGACGACATCGTTCGTTTTCAGGACGACTATTCTCGCGTGGAAACCGCTTAGGAATTAGCGCTGAAATAAGCTATCGCCTCAAGCGAGACGCTCGCCATGGGCCTCACAACAACCTGCTACACCATAGGCCGCCAGGGTCTTCTCAGCGAAAACCCTGGCGGCCTATTTTTTTCACTCCGCATTCCCACGCGGAGCGTGGGAATGCCTCCCCAAAGGCTTCCGCCTCCCCGCCTCGGTCACCTACTTCTCTCATCAGGCACTCAGATGTAAACGCGGCAACGTAGACCCGCAGCGGTCTCTCCGCGAGCAGACATCAAGTGTTCAACCGGTTCCCACCCCTGCCCCAGGTTTACTCTCCCGGGAAAAGTAAATATTTTGATCATCCTCGCTGGGATAGTGCATAAGTGGCCTAGGATAAATCTAAAGAAATTATTAACAACTGCAATGAACCCTCAACTCCTACGCCTTTTATGGTCTTTGGTGGATCGGTCCCAGAGCAGCCATCTTTTGGCCCTTGATGACAACAGCCTAGCCCACTGGCTGGTCGATCAATTTACTGGGCAGCAGGCCATTAACCCAGCTGAAGCGGATCAGCTCGCTCACTACGTTCGCGCCAAAATTCCCCTGATCCGCGATCTAGCCCAGGGCCGTTAGGATAAAAATCTTGATTTTAGGCGATGGCCAAAGCAGAAGCCCCTTGCAGAATGGCTGACCTCCTGCCGTTAATTCATACAGCCCGCTAATGTAGCCGCTCGGATGTAGGGTTACGGGTGTATTGTATTCTTTGATGCAAAATGAAAACTCAAACCGTTGGAATGTTATGCAAGTTAAATATTCTGGTTTGATTGAGTTAAGTTTTGTATGTTTTCCCATGTGAGTGAGGTGTAATTCATGCGTAAGTGGGGTTTATTAGCTGCCGCCCTGAGTCTGACTCTGGCCGCCTGCGGTGGTTCGACCACGACCGGCACGGATGCTTCCGCGCCAACTTCTGATGGTGGGTCTGCCCCTGCCGCTGGCGGTAGTCGTTTAGCTGTGGTTAAAGAGCGGGGTACGCTGGTCTGCGGGGTAGATGGCGGTATTCCGGGTTTCAGCTTTGTGGATGAGAGCGGAGCCTATTCTGGTTTAGATGTCGATGTTTGTCGAGCCGTTGCTGCTGCCGTACTGGGCGATTCTGAAGCGGTGGAATATCGTCGCCTAGACTCGACCGAGCGCTTCACGGCCCTAGCCGGTGGTGAGGTAGACATGCTCTCCCGCAACACCACCTGGACCATTAGCCGCGACACCCAGGTGGGTCTAGAATTTGCCCCCACCACCTTTTTTGACGGCCAGGGCATGATGGTGCGTACCGACAGCGGCATTACCGACCTAGAGGGGTTTGCGGGTAAAGCCATCTGTGTGGAAACCGGCACTACCACCGAGCTTAACCTTACCGACCAAATGCGCAAGCTTGGGGTTGAGTTTGAACCGGTGGTCTTTCAGGATGCCGATGCCGCCTACGCCGCCTACGACGAAGGCCGCTGTGAAGGCATGACCTCTGACAAGTCGCAGCTGGTCGCTCGCCGTAGCACCCTCCCCACCCCAGATGAACATACGCTCCTAGAAGTCACCATGTCTAAGGAACCCCTGGGGCCGGTGACGGTGAATAACGACTCGGCCTGGTATGACGTGGTTAAGTGGACGACTTTTGGCCTGATTCAGGCCGAAGAGTTTGGCATTACCTCAGAGAACATCGACACCTTTACAGATGGCGATGACCCAAATATCGCTCGCTTCTTGGGCGAAGAGGGTACCCTGGGCACTGATATGGGTCTAGACAACGATTTTATGTATACGGTGATTCAGCAGGTGGGCAACTACGGCGAAATCTACGACCGTAACGTGGGTGAGGGTTCGCAGTTTGCGCTAGAGCGGGGCCAAAATGCCCTCTGGAGCGATGGTGGGCTAATGTATTCGCCTCCCTTCCGCTAGACGCTAGGGCCAGCCAAGCGGTATAGCCCGACGGGGGTGCCCTATTGAGCTCGCTGAAAGCCAGTCATTTACAGCGGTTTAGCTGGCAAAGCTGAAAAAGGCGTAGTGCTTACTGCGCCTTTTTCGTAGGTTCCGGTAACAAATTGAACTTTTCTTGACATCCGGGTTAAGTTACTTTGCTTAAGGGTCTGCTCATTTTTCCAATCTTGTAGGGTTGACCCAGCTAAAACTAGTGCTATCCAGGTGATATGAATGGCGACGAGCGATAGCGGCAGCGGCTTCAATCTCAAAGCCATGGTGCGGGATGAGCGATTCTGGAAGATTGCCTTCCAGGTTATTACCCTGGCCGTGGTGATTGCCCTGGCCAGCTTTTTTATCGGTAACCTAAGTCGCAATTTGGCCCAACAGGGGGCGGTCTTTGGCTTTAGCTTTTTGCGTAGCCCCGCCGGCTTCAGCATTGGTGAGAGCGCGGTTCAGTACAGGCCCAACGACCCCTATTGGAAAGCTCTGGTCGTGGGGTTGAGCAACACCCTCACCCTGGTAGCGGCGGGTATTGTTCTCACCACTGTATTAGGGGTGGCGGCGGGGGTCGCCAGTTTTTCCAGTAACTGGCTGCTGTATAAGCTGAGCCGGGTCTATGTGGGCCTAGTGCGCAACGTGCCACTGCTGCTACAGCTATTCTTCTGGTACTTTGCCATTTACGGTGCCCTGCCCAGGCCCGAAAGCCAGATTAGCGTTTTGGGCCTGGCCTATCTCAATAACCGTGGGGTCTACATTCCCTGGCCTAGCAGCGCGGCCCTGGCCCTGTTTGGCATCGGCAGTTTAATTGTGGCCGCCATTGCCGCTATTGCTCTGTGGCGGTGGCGCATTCGACTGCGGGTTGAAACCGGCACCGGTGGCCAAACTCAGCTCATTGCTCTGGGGGGGCTGGCCCTGGTGGTGCTGCTCATTCTCACGGTAGGGATGCAGTGGCAGGCTCCCGAAGGCATTGAGGGCGGCGGCGTTACCGGGGGGTTGCGGCTATCGCGAGAGTACGTAGCCTCCCTATCGGCCCTGGTATTCTATACCGCCGCCTTTGTGGCCGAGATCGTGCGGGCGGGCATTCAGTCGGTCACCCGAGGACAGTGGGAGGCGGCTCGCTCCCTGGGGCTCAACTCGGGCATGGTGATGCAGCTGGTGGTGTTTCCCCAGGCGCTGCGGGTGATTATTCCACCCATGAATAGCGAGTACATGAACTTGACCAAAAACTCCAGTCTGGCCTTTGCGGTGGCGTTCCCTGAAATTTACTCGGTGGCCACCACCACCTACAACCAGACCGGCCGACCGGTGGAAGTGTTTTTGGTGCTAATGGCCACCTACCTGATTCTTTGCCTAATCATCACCCTAGTGATGAACCAGCTCAACCGAGCCGTGCAGTTTAAGGAGCGCTAATCGATGACCACTGCCGACCCAAATTCATTGTCCTCCGCGCCCCCGGAGGTGATCGGCATCGGGCCATGGGCCTGGGCCAAAAAGAACCTGTTTGACGGCTGGTTTAACAGTCTGCTCACCGTTGTCATCGTCACGGTTTTGGGGTGGGGGCTGTTTCGGTTATTCTACTGGGCCTTCACCACCGCTCAGTGGCAGGTTATTCCCAACAACTTCGGTCTGTTGATGACCGGCACCTATCCCTCCGCTCTCTACGCTCGCATTTGGGCGCTACTGGCGATTATTTGCGCCCTGGCAGGGCTATCCTGGGGGGTGCTGGGCCGCAACCTATCGACGCTGTTTAGCCGTAATGTACTGATCGGCTTTGGGGTGGTTTGTGCCTTTATTGTGATTTTCCCCCCCACCCGTCCTGCCACTCTCAAGCTGCTGCCCATAGTCGCCCTGGTGGCGGGTATGGCCGCTGTTGGCAGACAGGCCGGGCGCAAGTTTCCGGGCATTGGCAAGTGGGTATCGCTCTCCTGGTTTTTGGCCTACTTTGTGGCCCTGTGGCTAATTGGCGGGGGGTTGGGGCTAACCCAGGTCTCCACCAACGACTGGGGGGGGCTGGTGCTCACCCTATTTACGGCGGTGAGCGGTATCGCCCTATGCTTTCCCCTGGGGTTACTGCTGGCCCTGGGCCGTCGCAGCGCCTTGCCAGTGGTGCGGTGGTTGTCTACGGCCTATATTGAAGTGGTGCGGGGGGTGCCCCTGGTGGCCTTTCTGTTTATGGGCCAGGTGATGATTCCGCTGTTTTTGCCGGTAGGGTCGCGGCCCGACCGAATTTTGCGGGCGATTATTGCCCTGGCTTTGTTTAGCGCCGCCTACCTGGCCGAAAACGTGAGGGCTGGTCTCCAGGCGGTACCGAGGGGGCAGCACGAGGCGGCGCTCTCCCTGGGGCTAAACACCCCCAAGACCCTGGGGCTAATCGTGCTGCCCCAAGCGCTGAAGATTGCTATCCCGGCGATTGTGGGGCAGTTCATTAGCCTGTTTCAAGACACCACGCTGCTGTCGATTGTGGGGCTCGCGGAGCTATTGGGGATCGGTAAATCTGTGTTGGCGAACCCCAACTATCTGGGTCGCTATGCGGAGGTTTATCTCTTCTTGGGAGTTATTTTCTGGGTCTTTTGCTACGCCATGTCGCTGGGGAGTCGTCGAATCGAAGAAATTCTCAATACCGACGTGCGGTGATGGGAGCTTTCAGAATGTCGCTGCGTGTAACAGTTAACAGTCTGCCAGGCTGGATTCCGTTAGGGTTAGGGCAAAATATGGTTATTTAGATTGGCTGGTCAACCGCACTCCAACGGCTTAGACGCCTCATCCGCCTAGGTTTTTGGATACTAGGTGTCAAATCTGTCGAAATAGGCAAAATCAAAATTAGTAATGGCTAATCAGGAGAAATTTTCAATGCCACAGTATCAGACAGAACCCTCTTCTACCCAGCAAGCCACGGGTCAGCCAGTCATTGTCGCCCAAGACGTAGAAAAGTGGTACGACAACGGCTTTCACGTGCTCAAGGGCGTCAGCATGACGGTGTACAAAGGCGAGGTGCTGGTGGTAATGGGGCCGTCTGGATCGGGCAAATCCACCTTTATCCGCACCTTTAATGCCCTAGAGCCCTACCAGAAGGGCAGCATTGCCGTGGATGGTACCGTCATTTCCCACGATCTCAAAGATATTGAGGCCATTCGCCGGGAGGTGGGGATGGTGTTTCAGCAGTTCAACCTGTTTCCCCACCTGACGGTGCTGCAAAATGTGACCCTGGCCCCGATTTGGGTGCGCCGCTGGCCCAAGGCTAAAGCCCAGGAGGTGGCCATGCAGCTATTAGAGCGGGTGGGCATTTTAGAGCAGGCCCACAAGTTTCCGGGGCAGCTGTCGGGGGGCCAGCAGCAGCGGGTGGCCATTGCCCGCTCGTTGGCTATGCAGCCTAAGGTGATGCTGTTTGACGAACCCACCTCCGCCCTTGACCCCGAAATGGTGCGGGAGGTGCTCGACGTCATGCGCTCCCTGGCTGACTCGGGCATGACCATGGTGTGCGTTACCCACGAGGTGGGCTTTGCCCGTGAAGTGGCCGACCGGGTGGTGCTGATGGACGGCGGCTACCTCGTGGAAGAGAACACCCCCAACGATTTCTTTACCAACCCTCGGGAAGAGCGTACCCAAAAGTTTCTGTCGCAAATTCTCTAGGGGCTAGCGCTGGAATATTTTATGCTCTAGGTGGGCAGGCGAGATGCCTACCTCACAAAACTATGAATGCTCTCCATGGATTTACTTGAGCAACTTCGCCTGGACTACCAGAGGTTTCCGGCTGACCAGAGCTTTCACCTCTATGCCAAAGACGTGTACTTTAAAGACCCGCTCAACGAGTTTCGGGGGATTGCCCGATACCAGAAGATGATTGGGTTCATTGATCGCTGGTTTCGAGATGTTGATCTACAGCTACACGATATCGCCTACGCCAACCCTCACCAGATTGATACGAAATGGACGTTAAGCTGGGCAGCGCCAGTGCCCTGGCAACCCACCATGAGCATTCCCGGTCGCAGTGAGCTCGGGATTGGCCCAGAGGGCAAAATTATTTCTCACATTGACTATTGGGATTGTTCGCGGCTATCGGTACTCAAGCAGTTGTTCAAGCGCTAGTCGTAATTCGGTCTGGCTGAGTCCTTAGCTATCCGCCGCGAGGGGCTGCCGCTGAGCTGGGTCTAAAAACCCTAACGCCGCTTGCTGCATTTTCTTAAAAATATTGTAAAAGCCGTTAGCACGCGACGGGGTGAGGCTGACATCCAATTGGGTTTCTTGAATGAAGTCGGGGGTAAGCGCGACAATCTCTGCGGGGGTGAGGCCATTTAGCCCCTGAATCAGCAGCGCTACCAGCCCCTTGGTAATTTGAGCATCGGAGTCAGCCCGGTAAATAACTGTGCCATCCACTAGCTCAGCTACAATAAATACCTGAGAAACACAGCCCGGCACCTTGTTTTCTGGGGTTTTTTGCTCGTCGGGCAAGGGGTCGAGCTGTTTGGCAAACCACAGCAGCTGTTCGTAGCGGCGCTTAGGGTCAGCCGCTTTTTGAAAACGACTCACAATCTTATCGATGGACGCGGGACGACTGGCAGGCATGGCGTTAGAAATCGAGCGATCTACCAGCTACAGGCTATCATACGCTCCTCACTGATGCGGCCAGGGTCTGAAGTTATGGCATGATTATGAGGCAGCTCGCTACAGCTAAATCTATCCATTTTTGAGGCGTTGCTGGACGCTGGGGTGAATCAAGCATTCAACGTCCTTCGTAAGGACAAACGGCAGTTTGCCCTTACCCAAATTCAGGCCTCAATTCAGCAACACCATTGTTGAGGCCTAGGGCAAAGTGCTGGGTTCGCCGAATAAAATGCCGCGTCCGTCGGTGCCGACATAGACGCGGCCAAACACCTCGCGATCGCCCTCCAGATAGGTAACGTTGCTGAGCGCATGGGTATCGGTGGAAATCTTGATCCAGGTGGCCTGGGCCGCATCCCCCGGCAGGCTGGTGGCATCGTCAGAGCGAAAGAGTCCTTCAGTTTGGTTAATCACCCCATCCACAAAGACCGTCGGGTTAAACCGCCCCGGTGCTGGCCGCCCAAAAGTAAAAGTGTTAGCCGCCTGAATCTGGGCTAGGGGAACAAATGTCTGCCCGGCATCCCGAGAGCGATAGAGGGAGAACCCGTCAATGCTGAGCCATACGTCCCCCGCCGTGCCAGGCGCGGCCTTGACTGTATGAATCCAATGATCGGGTAAGTTGGTGACGGTGCGCTGCCAGGTGGCGCCGCCGTCGAGGCTGCGGTAAAAGCTGCCGCCGGTGGCCTCGCCATACTTGAACAGGTAGAACAGGCGGCCATCCACCCGGTCGGAGGCAATGGCCTGGCTGGGGAACCAAACCTGCAGAATCGTGCGGTTGGGAGCGCCGCTAACTGGTTGCCAGGTCTGGCCGCCATCCAGCGAACGATGGGGATCGCCGTCGCCTTGGGGAGTCCAGACTATGACGGGCTTACCGTTGGGTTGTAGGGTAGCTGAAACCGCCACTTTGCCGTTAAAAGCACCCTCCGGCACGTTGGCGAAGGGTTGCCAGGTGCGCCCCCCATCCGCCGAGTAGGCTGACCGATTTTGGCCATCCTCTCGCCCTCCAGGGCCAGGAAAACTGCCAACGCGTACAATGATATTCGGATCGGCCTCGGCAAAGTCGAGGCCGGTGGTGTCGCCAAAGATGCCGCGATCGTAGGTCTGGGGTGGATAGGCAGTTAGCGAAGAGTGGCGAAAGCCATCCAAATCGGCCACGCCGCTAAACAACACTTCTCCCGCCAAAGCCGGTGGTCGTTTGACCACAAATACCACCAGTTCCTCCAGGTTTTGCATATAAGTGCACCAGCGAGAGGGTTGGGCAGTAATGTCGTCCGTTCGCATCACCCCAAACCCCGTAGTGAGCCACACCTGCTTAGGCTGAGCCGGGTTGATAGCCAGGCTCCCCATCAGGGTGTGTAAATGCCAACTGGGCCACCACCCTACCGCATCTACATCGAGCGCTACCGTTCGCCAGGTCTGGCCATCATCGGTGGTGCGGTGTAGCCCCTCAGGGGAAAACGGATATTCGGCTACAACAACGGTGTTGGGTTGTTGGGGATCGTTGGCGATGGCCGAGTAATTTCGACCCGGCTGGGGGGTAATTTCTGTCCATCTTTCCTGCTGATACTGCCACACCGCCCCCTGGGGCTGGTCAGCGGAGGTAAATGTGGTGACGTAGAGAGTGCTATTCTTAGCCACCACCGCCTGCTGGGGGTTTTGGTTGGCCCCAGGGCCGTTGGTTAGT
This sequence comes from Nodosilinea sp. CTOTU7336, assembly GCA_036848635.1. Taxonomy (GTDB): domain Bacteria; phylum Cyanobacteriota; class Cyanobacteriia; order Phormidesmidales; family Phormidesmidaceae; genus Nodosilinea. The sequence goes on along the minus strand of DAIUJR010000019.1, from coordinate 34,465 downwards.
AAGGCCCACCGCTGTCCACCATCTTGACTGCGGTAGATTCCATGGCCTGTTGCCCCCACATAAATGGTTTGAGAAATACGGGCAGAGGTCGGCCCCGGCCCGGCAGAATTTGGATCGAACTGCACAAAGGTAAGCCCTCCGGTGGGCAGGCCAGCGGTAGGGAAGCGGTCAACGCTGGCCCAGGTTTCTGCGCCGTCGATGCTGACAAATAGCCCATCAAAGCGCGATGCAAAGTAAATGATTTGAACGTTGTTGGGGTCAACGGCTAACCGCTCCCCCGCCCAGCGCCAGTCGCCGTTGCCGTCCATCTTGACAGGGTCACCGGCAGCGGTGCGGAGCGGGGTGGGGTGCCAGGTTTGGCCGCGATCGCTGGACTTTAATAGATCGCCACCGGCGGCCGCGTAGATCAGGTTTGGGTTACCGGGGTCAAGGGCAATGCTTTCGATACTGTAGCGGTCTCGCAGCGCATCTGAGAGCGGTATCCACTCAGATTTGGAAGCGTCCCAGCGATAGATGCCGCCCACGTCGGTACGGACGTAAACCAGGCCTGTATCAGTCGGATGAGTGACAATACCCGTGACAAAACCCATCCCGTTAATGGCAACGTTACGCCAAGCGTAATCGTCAGCCTGAACAGGATGACTAGTTATTAAAGTAGAAAAGGAATCAACTAAAAGTCTAGAAGATGAAGAAAACAACAAACAGCTAGATAGAGGCTGATAATTGATGCACCCAGTTGAGAGAAATGTGGTACCAAAAGCCGCAACAGGAAGAATAAATCTATGGAGCTGTAGCAGGGAAATTGACATGTACGCACTCCCCAGATTTGGATGGCAAACAAGTCTCTAAACCATCAGACAACCTCGATGCCAAACAATGAATCAAGCTGTGAGTAAATAGCAGCCTTTGAATAATAGCGCTTATAGGTTGCCTCAATACCATTAGAAATTCTCTGGGCTAGCTGAGGATCGTCAAGCAAATCGACAACGTAGCCAGCATATTCAACTGGATCGTCACTTATAAATGCATTAACGTTATTTTCCATAAATAGCGCATCAGCACACTGCTGAGTAGTGACTATAGGAAGAAAATAAGACATTGCCTCCACAAGCTTCATGTTAGTGCCACCACCAGTACGAACAGGGCAAAGCATTACTTTTGCTTCACAATAAAACGCTGACAGATCTTCAACATAGCCTAATAAATCAACATTCTTCATCAGATGAGAATCAACTTGAATCTCATTACATATGCTTTGAATCTCATTACATATGCTTTGAATCTCATTACATACTTTACCAGCAATCGCTAATCGCAACTCTGGTTTAGCCTTAATTATAGCGGTTCCTGGACGCTTGTGGTACACCTCGACTGAGAGAAGCCTTGCAGTTTATAGGCTTGGGCAACTGACCTGTACCGCATCCGAACGAGAACCGCTATAAGGTTGCCTATATTGAAAACCGATAAAAACCTAAAATAATAATTCAAGTTTACCACAAATTGTATGAATAACTAATCGTCAAATTCGTTTGATGTCAATACTATATAAGCCGAACTCATCTCGAATAGACTCTGTAACAGGTCTAGCAATAAATGACTGATAAAGATCCTTGAAAATATTGATAGAAGTTTCTTTAAGGCTATTTTTTTTGCGTCTTGACTCTTGATTCCACCAAATGTTTTCGCCATTATCAGTAACATAAATCACTCCCTTGAAAGGAAGTGGTTTAAGTGGCGATCCTCGTTTTTTTAGAATTCTCACTGTATCAACATGATTAAGAACACAATTGCTAATCTTAAGCTGATCTGGAGGCAAAAGAACCTCAGGCTCTAAAAGATTAAGTCTAATGATATGACTAGAGCCAGTGCGCAAATGGAGATTTTTATTTCGAATTCTTAGAAGTTGTATATCTTCTCTATAATCATAGCCTCGATTTAAAAACCAACCGTTTTGTTTGGAATTTTCGCTGACAAACTTTGCTAGACGATTACTTACGCAATCATCGGCATCAACGAACATAACATGGGAAGCACTTAATTTCTTTGCATGTATCAATCCCACTTGTACCTTAAGCCTTCTATCCCTCTCTTTGCTAACATATTCAGCGCCAGGCAGTGGAAAATCTACTTGAAGATAGGTCACTTGAGGGGAATGAAAACTAATTTTTGGCCTTTCATGACAAACTACAATAACGTGAAAGCTCAATGATGTTTGGCTGCAAACTGATCTCAATGTCCGTTCAAACAGCTTACAAACTAGATCCCAAGAACCAGATACTTGTGAACTCTTCAGCGGAATAATAAAAGCAAGCATAGCCATCCTCTTAAATAATAGAATTTCAGCCTAACCAACTCCTATCGAATCGAAAACAGACTAAACTCTTCACGAATCTCATCGGTAAGTAGTTGCTCATTAAAAGGTGCCATCACAAGTTTCTTTGCGCCCCTTAAGACTTCCTTAGGGTTACGCTGCAACTTAGCAAGAAACTGCTCCTGCATTGAAACGCTTTCCCCTGCTCGATCGCGAACAAAAACAACTCCTGGGAATGGCAGAGGCTCAATTGGTGTGCCCCGCTGCGCTAAATCTCCCTTTGCTAACGGATGCCCACCTAAAAAGCGATCATATCCAGTCAATTCACTATAGGGCAACATCTTTTCTGGCAGGTTAAACAGACGATAGTTTACAATATTGCAAGTCCCACAAATTTTGTGGAAATCCTTTCGTCTAATGGAAATCTTGCTACTACCCTCTTGATATTCGTAGCCACTATTAACGTACCAACCGTTATTCTCCGAATACTGACCTACAAATTCTGCAATTCTTCGACTAATACAGTCGTCTGCATCTACTGACATCACATGGCTAGGCTGTAGATCTCGCGCTTTCAACAAACCAGCAACTACTCGCTTGGCTCGATCATCAACTCGGGCATTGTAAGTTGCTTCTGGAACCGGAAAATTAACTTCTAAGTACTCTACATGAGAGTGATGAAAGTCAATTTTTGGTCTTTCATTACAAACAATTATAACTCTAAAGTCCGACGAAGTTTGATTGCAAACAGCGCGCAAAGAGCGCTCAAACAATTTGCATAATTCTGCCCAGGAAGTTGCAGCCTGTTTGCTTTTTACAGGAATAATGAAAACTATCATAATGCAAAACCTATTTCTTTAAGGATAAGCCCTAATTAAGTGCCTATGGATTAACGTATGGTGAAGTTAATCAGCTCAAATAAGAACATCTTGCATGAGAAGTTGATAACTTTGGACAGCCTTTTCGAGAGTAAATTCATTGGCTCGCTTTTTTAAGGTGTTTGCTTCCAAAGGATTTAAAAGTGTTTCTAAAATAGCATTTGCCATATCTTCAGCTTTTCCTACACTAACTAATTTTCCATATTTTCCGTCATCCAAAATTTCTGCGGGGCCACTATCACAATTTGTAGAAACTACGGGAGTGCCAGAGGCCATCGATTCAACCAAAACATTTCCAAACCCTTCCCATGCAGATGAAAGCACTAAAACCGAAGCCTTCGCCATGAAAACATATGGGTTTGAAACAAAACCCAAGAATGCTACATCTTTTGTTAGTCCTAGTTCCTCAACAAGTGACTCTAGAAGAGGCTTCTCTTCTCCCTCACCTAATATAATAAGTCGGGTAGTTTTTTGCTTCCTAACAAGTGAAAAGGCCTGGATTAAGGTGGTGAAATCTTTTTGTTTTGTAAGTCGTCCTACGCTTAGAATTACTGGCGGTTCATTCAACGAAAGCCAAGGATGCTCTAGGGGTTCTTGGAGTTTTTTTCTTAGATCAGAATTAACAATCGGATTGTAGATATAGCAAATTTTATTCTCTGGTAATCCCAGTTTCATCAAGTCTTTTGCTACGCCTGAAGAGACGCCGACAATATTATCCGCCCAGTAATAAAAGAAACTAACCAAATATGGAATTAGTTTCCGTTTGAATTTTTCTGAATTTCGAGCTTCGCAAGTCAGATTATTATGAACAGTGACAATGGTTTGAGTTGCTGTGCCTGCAATTTTTTTTGCCCATAAGGAAACTAAGTTAGTATCTTCGAGGGCAGATATTAGAACTGAAGGATTCACTTTTTTTAGATAATTTGCCAGGGGAAAAAGACTTAAAATTAAACGAGATTTATTTAGATTTATAGTATTAATTTGGGCGGAAATTTGAGATAAATAAGGTCCCTCTGCCTTAACTAAAACTAAGTCTACGGTCATCCCTGCATCAGTAAATCCATGTGCTAAGCTCAGCATAACTTTTTCGGCACCACCACCGCTAAGATCCATCAAGAAAATTGCTACATCGACCATGTTTAAAAGTTTATAGTTTTTAACTTGTATCTTTAAATTGACTGGCCAATCATGATGATCTCTGAGAGTTAACAATCTGATTAGAAAGTCTTTCTCAAAAGAAAATTTCAAGAATCTTGTCTGTGATTCGAATCACCAATTTTTTTCTAAACGGTTGAGTTTTCTTAAGCCAAACATGAAGTAACTTTTCTGGCCATCCTCGAGAGTCTTTATAACCATCCCCACAGTCGGAAACATTTAGCTTAATGGCCAAAGCAGACCAATCAAAATCCCAGATCGCTAATTTATTAAATTTCGCTGAGCCATGTTCAGCCATCCATTGCAAGATTTGTTTGTCTCGCCAATAAATGCCTTCTTGATAAACGCTTGTCATATCAATGTCTTTTTCTTCATAGTTTGTAAACCATTCCTGTTTAAGTGAAAAGATCTCATCTGATGGAAAAATAAGTGCTGAATTATAAGAGCGGCAAAGCCTAACTGAGCTTTGAGAAGGTCTGTTGATTTTCTCCCAACACTGATACCACCTTTGCTTACTCTCATTGCGCTTCCATTCAGCATAACTATAGTGTAATAACTTTATGCTCTTTAAACGTATTCTTGATGCAAAAGATGGCTCCGGAATTCTTGAACAGTGAATCATATTACCAATATAGTCACTGCCATCATCTACGAAAATTACTGGATAATGAAAATCACATTTTGAGTCCCACCAATATGACTTAAAATTAGGCAAAATATTAACCCACTGAAGCTCACCAATCGTTCCTGGTGGTGCATTTAGAAGGGTTTTCCACTCTGGATGATTCATGACATTTGCTGTGAGCATTTCATCCGCATCTAACGCTATCAGAATACGAGGTTCCGGAATTTCGCGGGCTGCATCTATAAGCAGCTTTTGTTGTACTCCTTGATTAAAATTATTAGATCTATTTTCTATGAGTGTAACTTTCTCATGCCTAAGCGCTATTTCTCTAGAACCATCGTCTGAATTTTGATCTGCGACAATGATGTAATCAGCCCAAAGGCTAGCACACCTTAGAAATCTATCTAAGATCCATCTCTCATTTTTCACGGGTGTTAAACAGATGATGGTAGGCTTAATCATGGCAACAAGCAGGTCGTCCTGTTAAGTCAACTCTTTCCGAAACAGGATATTAAGACTTTTCGAGATCCAGCGCAACGTTTAATTAGGAAAACCTATACGATTGATTCAGCATAAACTATTAAGTAGATAATTAGTAGTTGTTATTAGTTTTGGATAATAAAGAATTCAATCGTCGCGATAGAATTTGGGGTACATTACCTAAAAAACGAATAATAAAAAAAGGATTTTGGATTAGGGCAGAAGCGGCTTCAAAAAATTTTTTCTGCTTTAGGGGTTCAATCACGGAGTAATATGCAATGTTATTTTTGAGATGTTTGCTGTCTTTGACTAAAAAATCAACTAAAACCGCGTTTTGCTGGAATAATGGCTCTTTAAGCAAATTTTTATTCCCTGTATAAAAGTCATCAAAAATTTTTATTTTGCTTTGTGTAGTTAACGAACCATCATACATTCTTTGAAAATAATATGAGTTAGGCGTATATAAGAAATGTGCTCCATGAACTAAACAGCGGAGATAAAACCGAAAATCCTCACCCACTCTTGCGGCTTCAGTATCATACTTTATGCAGTATTTCTTAAGAAAACTCTTTTTGATTAAAGGTTTAGTATATGAAAATAGTGGAAACTTCCCACAGGTATCGGCTTCGAGAAATAAAGGTAGGCTAACCGCCGTTATGGCTACTATTTTCTCGCTGCTAAGTTCAAGTAAAGTTGCATAGGGGGGAGTGGATTCATCCCGAACAAAGGATAAATTATCAGAGACCATATCTGCATTTTCCCTACTTGCAAGTTCTAAGAGGCATTCTATTCGGTTAGGTGCAAACCAATCATCAGAATCTAATAAAGCAATCCATTCTCCTGATGCTTGGCTGATTGCATTATTTCTAGCTAGTCCCGCACCCAGATTTTTTTCATTGGAGAGACAACATATTCTAGAGTCGGAAATACTTTTTATTACTCGCAAAGTACCATCACTAGAAGCGTCGTCTACTACAATAATTTCTAAGTTATTATAAGTCTGGTGGAGAACTGACTTTATAGACTTAGCCACGTATAACTCAGCATTATATGCTGGAATGATTACAGATACTTTTGGATTCATGATCTTGGCTTTAGGGTAAAGTTTCTAGCAAACTAAGCTTAAGCTCAATCTATAAAATGATATAACGGTTCTCACAACAGCAATTACGAATGCTGTCAGGATACTTAAGATAACTACTTTATAGAATTCTTATTATTTTCTTATTATTTTCTTATTCATTGTTTTTACTAAACACTAGCATAAAAACCGCTAAGTTAAATTAGAACTTTAGGTAGTTCCTGGAAGTATTTTCTTGAGGATCGCTAGGATAGATGAATTAGCAAACATTGATCGGGTCATCATCATGCCAATCGGTTGAGCTGGTTTATAGATAAAACAGGTGAAGTAGTCGACAAATCCATACGAAATAAGTGTAGCTATAGCGGCTCCTAATCCTTGATACTTTGGAATCAGGATGAAGTTCAAAAAAATATTTAATAGGACACCAGAAGAAGTTGCAATCAAAGAATAAGTGCCCTGATTTTCAGCGATTATCCAAATGCCTTTGACCCATCCAAAGCACATGAAAAATACAGACCACACATGTACAATTAATATATTGCTTGACTCACTATACTCAGATCCGTATATGGAGCTTATTAGAATGCCTGCAAAAAGGCTTACAAAAAGTGCAAATAAAAAGGCTAAGATAGCCATCAGGTCAAATAACTTTTGAAGCTTTTTATAGAATTCGTTCTCACTTTGTTCCTTTGCAAGGATGATAGTAGATGTTGCAGAAGCAACAATTGTTGCCGGTAGCATTGCGCTAACCTCAGTAAGTCTTACAGCTACCGAATATATGCCTACGGAGTAATTTCCTGACATTTGACCTAGCATAGTCTGATCGATTTTTAGGTATATTGATACTGCAAAGCTAGATAAGATTAGCGCCCAGCTGTCTTTTATTATTTTCTGAGCCGTAAGAAATTTGGGTTGCCAATCTTTGATTGAAAAACCACTGATGCGATAGGCAACAATAAGTGCAACAGAGCTAAGGACTGAATCCAATGCCATAACACCAGCAAAAGCGATCAGGGGAGCCTTAAGCCAAATGAGTAAAATCCTGATGGCAGTGGAAAATATAAAAACTATATTTCTAGAAATAACAACATATTTTGATTCTAGCTTTGCTTGAAACCAGGAATCAATAGTTGAAAATGGGGAACATAATGTAGATATTGATAAGATAGTGACCACTAAAATAACTTTTTCATCATCTCGCCGCGTTGCAAAGACTAAGGCGAGGGACAGAAAAGTTGCGATTAAGGAGCCGATTAGTTTTAGAGCAAAAGCTGTGCCAAGAGCTTCATTTTTTAGATCCGGTCTACGTGTGATATCCCTTACAAGAATCTGATTGACATCACTGAGACTGGCAATTGCAATAAATAGTCCAATAAGAGAGAGCGCATAGTTTAAAATTCCATAATTTTCAGGCCTCAAGTAGCGGGCTGTCCAAGCACCAACAAAGAAGCTTGTCCCTAACCTTAGAATCTGATCTCCCGACATCCATATTGTATTTTTTACAATAGGATTTCTAATAATCTTATTTAGCATAGTAGCTAGTTAGAGGAGCATTTTCGTCTCTTTTTTGGTAGCATTTTCCCGGGTACGAAGAAAAATTAGAAAGAGCTAGGGAGACGTAGATAACCCAAAAAACTGAGTTATGGGACACTAACGTGTTTTCAGTCAGGTTGTAAATCATAAGGAATGACAGGTACAGAACTGGCCAGAAGTTTCTAGTGTGCTCCTTTCCAAGATAAATTTGTGTGATAGATTTTCTGCAAACTAGTAAAAAGCTAATAGCAAATGTTGCGACGCCAAGAATACCGGTCGCCAAAGCAAGTTCAAGGAAGCCATTATGGGAATGAGGCACAATATAATTGTTGCCAACCGCTTCTATGACATCTCTAGAAGGCCCATCAAGCCTGTTCCAAAAGCCATAGTAGCCGTATCCCAGTAAAGGCTGTTCTTGAAGCTTGGTAAAAACGGCCAACCAGATTCCTGTTCGACCGGTCAGGGTTAGGTCACGTCCAAATACTGTTGCAATAGAGTCTAAGTTACTGGCAATGAGTACAAGCCCGCATCCCATAATTAAAAAGAATATCGACTGAAAAACGGTTGCAATTCTAAAATTCCACTGCGTTGACTTATATATTGGCAACAAAACTAGCCACAAATAGACGATTGATACCAAAGCAGTCTTTGAAGAGGAGAGGATCAATAACACTAGCGAAAGGCAAAATCCTACTTTTAGTAAAGCATTATGCCGACGGCTTTCTGGTTCGGCTATCCCAAATACAAGGGTACACAAAGCCATGAGGCGGCCAAAATAATTCTTGTTTTCGATCGCTCCTCTCCAGGCCCCAACGTGTTTGCCAGATTCAATGGCAGAAGATGGTAATCCTAAGGTAAGCATTATATTAATCACCATTGAGATTCCAAGTGTCCAGGTTAATAACTTAAATTGTTCCTTTAATGTAAACCGGGATGCTAGATAAGTTGCAAATATGGTTGTTTCAGCTAAAGCAAGGGAGCGGCGCAGAGTGAGGTCGGGATAAACAGACCAAAGGCAAGATAAAAGAAATAGGAAAACGAGAATAAAAATAAATTTGTTCCTCAGTACCGTGCGTATAGAAATCTTCCAGCGGGCAATGAGTAAGATTGCAGAAACCAGAAATATGCCATGCTGAGTCAAAGAGAGAAGAGGCAAAAGAGGATTATAGGCTTCTATAGCCTGGGTAGTTTCGATACCCTCTGAGGCCATAAAAAGACTATTGAAATTTAAAGTGCCGGTAAAAAATAACAGTGAAAATATTGCAAATCCTTTTTCGAGAGATAGCTTCATATGCCTATTTTTTGTAATGAGTATCTCAACTTGTAGAAAAAAGATCTGGCAAAAATTGAAAACACGTCGGTATATCTTGATGAGCTAAGATAGTTAGCCACAACTTCCTTTAATCTACTGTCTTCATTCAAGGTTTTTGCTAGAGACTTAAAATCATCAACCGCTATAGCGACGGCAAACATTTTATTAGAAAATATACCTAGTGGAGGAAAGTTAGTCCTCAGCCAATAGGCTGTTAAAAAACAATTCTTTGCTATCCCTGAACGATTGTTGTTCCGCATTGTATAGGCGTTGTTTCCATGAATTCTCTGGATCGATAGTTGTTCAAGTAAAGCAAATCCTTCGCTTAGACCTAGGGCTACATACTTAATATAGTCGTCACTAGTAATTCTAATTTCTTCAGGCATAGGCAGTATCTTCGTTAAAAGATTGTGGCGTAAACACATACCTGAAGTTACAATTTTTATGGGCAGAGATCCGCCTATTTTTCCCTCATTGATGAGGTCTAATGTAATATCGTAAACTCCAGATTTTTTAGTCTCATCAGAAGTGCTTGGAACTGAAATCACTTCTGAATCTGAATTTATTAGCTTTAAAGAATGAAAACACCATCCAATATCATCGTAAGCCAAAAAAATTTCAACTACCCTTTCTATTTTTTGTGGAAGAAAAGTATCATCAGCATCTAAAAAACAAATAATTTCTCCTTGAGACTTCTCAAATCCTAAATTAAATGCAGAAGCCTGACCGCCATTTTCTTTGAGAATCGGCTTAATTTGACTGCCATAACTCTTAATGATTTCTCTTGAGTTATCGGTAGAGCCATCATCGACAACAATTACTTCAGTGTTTGAATAGCTTTGGTCAAGGGCACTGTCGATGGCCTCCGGTAGAAATTGGCCGTAGTTATAGTTGTTAACTAAGATGCTTACTAGCGGAAGGTTAGACATTTTATTGTTAGGTGAATTTAGGCAGGTTCTTGACATGCTAAATGTTATCTTTTGCGATTATCAAAGTACTTTTTGCAAAGTCTACCCTGATTAGATTATTCGTGAAAGTTTTGTATTCTGGCAGGTACTACCACAGCACCAGCACCAGCATCATAATCAGAGTTTGAATAAGCTTGGGCATGATGGAAGTGGCTATCGGGCTCGTCTTCTATAACAAACCCGTTGATAACCAACCCTAGTACATCCTGACCAGATTGTTTCAGTAATTCTCTGCTGGCGTTAGCGCTAGATTGATCAAGAACCCCGGGTCTAGAAACCAGTAAGATACCATCGGTTCTTTTGCTGAGGGTTACAGCATCAGCTAGTAAAGACATCGGGGGAGTGTCAAAAATTAGAAAATCGTACTGCTGCTGCCAAGTCTGAATGAGTTCACTCAGCTTTTGAGACCCTAACAAAGCTAAGGAATTGGGGGGAACTGCACCAGCCGTCAAAACATCGAGATTAGCAATGACAGACTGGATCGCTTGGGAGCTTTCTGCCTGGTTCATAATCACTTCGCTAAGACCTATTTTGTTAGTTAACCTCCAAATATGATGCTGTTGAGGGTGATGTAAATCAGCGTCAATTAACAAGACGCGACTGTTTAATTGAGCTATAACTGCCGCAAGATTGGAGGATACACTGGATTTACCTTCTTCCGGCAGAGAACTTGTGACTACTATAGATTTAGGCTGGCGATCTGGTCTGATAAACCCTAGATTAGCCTGAAGCATTTTATACGCCTGACCGATGGGTGAGTTCGGTAAGGTTAACGCAATGATCTCATGTTCATTTTGGCTACTCGGTCTAAAGCCGACCATGGATTTTTGTTGATAGTTGGGGATCATACCCAGCAGAGTATATGGGAAAATACCGCGAATTTCCTTGACCAGCTTCAGGGTCGGATCTCTTAGATCTAAGGCAAAAGCTGTCAAGACGTATAGCATTGAACCCAAAACAAGACCAGCGGCTAGGTAAAGCTTCTTGCTGCCTGTTATAGGATCGGGAGATTCGACAGCCGCACTGACAATTTGAGCATTGCCTAGGTTTTGATTTTCTATAATTCGAGCTTGCTGAAGATTGTTTAGCAGGCTCTCATAAGCTGTTTGGTTGACGTTGAGCTGACGCTCTAAGGTGCGCTCCTGCTGCTGTAGCTTAGGGATAGTGCTGGCCCGCTGTTGATAAAACTGTTTTGTGTTGCCCAGAGCTTCTAGCTCCTGTACTAACCCTTTCCGTTCTATTTCGTAGCCGACTAAATTTACAAGCAGATCATCCTGAATATTGCCGACTTCAAAAACCCCTGTAGGAGAACCCTCCTGAGAGCCAATTAATTCTGTAATGCGTTGTTCTAAAAGAGCCTCTAGGGAAGCTTTCTCGTTCTTGAGATTCAGGATCACTGGATGCTGATCCGTGTAGCGGCTGCTTTCCGTTGCCAGCTGATTCTCTACCTCCTTGAGCTGGGTGTACACACTTTGAATCGCTACTGAGTTGTTGAGTTGACTAGTTGCCAACCCCACCTCAGAGCGCTCGCCTAGCTTCTCTTGTAGCTCATTGATTTGGGCCGTAGTTTTCTGAAGCAATCTGCGAGCGTCTTCCTCGCGACTTTCGGTCTGGCCAATTTGGGCCGCAGTTAGCTGGGCTTCAGCCTCAAGATCTACTATTCGATTACTTTCTCTAAAATCACGTAGTGCATTTTCAGACTGTTTTAATACAGTTTCTGTTCTAGGCAACTGGCTATTAATAAATTCTTTGGCAGCAGAAACTTGGATTCGATTTGAAGCGGCGTTGCTTTCTATATAGGTCTCCATGAGCTGGTTTACGACTTGTTCTGCTTCGTCAGGGTTTGGGCTTTTATAGGAAACCTGGAAAATATCTGTACCTGAAATATCATCAACAGTGAGATTTTTTAAGAAATCATTATACTCAATTAATTCCCCATCTTCGTCAGCTAGCCCAAGGATTTCAATAGTTTGATTGATGGTAGGGGCAGAACGAATAATCTCAACTTCGGTGTCTAGGGGAGTGTTATCCAAACTCAGGGAATCAAGTTGGCCCACTTTTCCTCCACCTTCAGTGACCAGAGAAGAGGTGGTATTTTGTCGATTTAACCGAATCTTTCCAGAGGCCTCATACTGCTTTTCTTGAGTAAACGCGAAGAAACTAGCTGCCAGTAGACTGGCTAGCAATACTAGCCCTGCTGGTAGGCGATGGCGCTTGAGAATGAGCCAGTACTTCTGAAAATCAATATCCTCAGGTTGATATACTTCAATGGGGGTTTCCATAGGAAATATCTAATAAATTTTAGTGACTTTGCTAAATCTTCAGGAACTGTTTAGTAGCCTACTGTAGGAAAGCTTGCCTGGCCTTAACTGGGGAAATATTTACCGAATGCAGGTTTTATCTGAGACGAGAACTGAAGTCACGGATTCTTTCTCTTTTATAACTGAATAATAAAGCTCAAATAGCTTTTGACTGTAGCTTTCAATATCCAAAGAACCTATACTTTCTCGAGCTTTTGAACCAATCTTAGCTCTAAGTTTAGGATCCTCAATTAAAGATGCTAAGGCTGCTTTAATTTCGCTGATGCTACCAGGGTTAACCAGAAGACCGGTCTCGTTGTGACTAATGATTTCGGCAACTCCTCCGACGGGGGTAGTAATACAGGGTAATCCCCAGCTCATAGCCTCTAATAAAGCCATGGGCAGACCTTCGTTGTAGGATGGCAGCAGAAAAATATCTGCCTCTGCAAGTAGCTGGTCACGCTGCTGGGAACTAACCCATCCTGGAAAGTGCAAATATTTTTCAACGCCCAGCCGTTCAGCTAACGCTTGAACCTGCTCGATCTCGCCACTGCCTGCTAAAACAAAATTTACCCTAGACAGCACAACAGGATCGAGGTCAGCGATGGCTTTGACTAAATCATAGACTCCCTTGCGCTTGTTTATCTTCCCTAGAAACAAAGCAGTTATATTTTTAACACTAGTCTTGCTAGGAATGGAGCGTGGAAAGCTAACCGGATTTTTAAGCACTACTACACGATTTGGATCTAGGTTGCAGGTGGAGATGTAATACTCTCTCCAGCTGTCTGATAGAACAATTAGATAGCTGCACCGCTGAAAGTATTGGTTGATTACAGATTTTAGTGCCGTGGGTAATGATTCATAGAATATATGAAATTCACAACCGTGGGTGTGCATAATCACCGGCTTTTGAAAAGCCCAGGCGATCTGAGCTAGAACTATCTTTCGAAGCAGGCTACCTCTCTCCGATACATGAATGTGTACGAGGTCTACATTTTTTGTGAGCAGCGTCTGTAGAAACAGAACTAAAGCCCTTAGGAAATGAACACCCACCTGTAGCTTATAAGTACTTTTGTCCCAGGTCGAAATATGCTTATATTCGAATATATTCGAAGCGGAGTTGAGAATGAGTGTCTCCACAGACCCCATCCCCCCTTCCTCTTTAAGACTAGGACCTAACGCTATAATGGCAAGTTTTTTGGTCATTTTAGTGGGGCAAACAAAGCACGGCGTTAAGAGCAGACAAAACTTTCTTCCTTACCTATCAAGTTTCTTGAGGCTTCAGTCCCGTCGTCACATCCCTAGAAAAATTCATAAATACAAGAATGCCGCTATAAGGCTGTAGGCTATGCCAGCTAAACTGTTCAACCACCGTCGTGATTCCATAGTTATGAAGATTGCCACATTCAATGTACAAACTGTTTTGGATGTAAGGTCAAGGTCACTGCAGCAATAAATCTACGTGTAAATACTTACATAGCCAAGGCCTGACGGATTCTTTACGAACAAAGGATATCCGTAAAATCTCGGCCTTAATTGTCTCCTAGACTACCATTTTTCAGCTTTAGGGTGTAAGTAGTCGTAAATAAAAAAATGTCGTCTAAAAAAGTACAGGGCTGCTGGCCTTTCGCCCCTATGGGAAGCTATCTGTCGGCTAAGGATGACTTGCAGACCGAAGCAACTCTCTCTAAAGCCGCTCAAAACGCGCTGTTGACTGACATGCCCTCTCTAGAGGGCTGACCGAAGCAATAGACACAAATAATCTCACAAAAAGCTTGAACTTTGTAAAACAAAGAAGCACCCTGCCCATGAAATCTTGCCAGCTAAGCAAAACGGCTCAAGCCTTCTGCTCCCTGATGTAAAGTATATTCTGCTTCGAGAACATTGGTATGTATTAATACCACATACTTGGCGCAGCTGTAAACAGTACCGGTCTGAAGCCGGTCTGGAGCTATGATTGACAAGGCTTTTTCTCAAGGAGGTATAGGGAGATACGGATATCCAGGCTCCTAGCGGCTGTGACTAATACACTTTTTAAGCTTCCTAAATCGATAGCTTAAGGGCTTAGGCTTGATGCCAAAAAGACTATAAACTTTAGCCTCTGCATCCCTATACGGTTGGTTTGAAGGTCGCTTGGCGGAGTGCATCCCAGTTTTGCGAGTTTGGCCTCATCCCCCAACCCCTTCTCCCCAAAAGAGCTACTACGTACACATGAGTCATCTGGAGACAAAAAATTCCTTGACTGGCCCCCTAGATCCCCCATTCTGGGGACTTTGAACTCCGGTTCCCCCGGAATCGGGAGGCTAGGGGAGCGAACTACAGCGTTCGAGAGTCATGGCAATCGGAGGTACGATCGTAGGGCCGCTTGATCAACCGTGACAAACCGCGTCACCCGTGGGGATACCAGAGATGACGACCACCACTCAAAAACTGACCTTTGAGGACTACCTCACCTATAGCGATGGCACCGATACCCGTTACGAACTCGTGGATGGGGAACTAGTACCGATGAGTTTGGGAACAGGTCAGCATGGCATGATCACCGAGTTTTTGAATGACCAATTTCGTGACGAAATTAAACGCCAGCAGTTGCCTTGGACAGCTAAAGCCATGATGGTTGGGGTGCAGTCGCCGCGAGGTAGACGCTGGGATACCTCCCGCATCCCTGATGTGACGATTTTACCGCTAGCGCAGTGGGAAGCCATGGCGGATCGGGAAGCCGTCATTCACCTGCATGAACCGCCCCCCCTGCTGGTGGTCGAAGTGGTGAGTGACTCAACCAAAGCCGATGACTACCGCTCTAAGCGCTCAGAATACGGGCTATTGGAAATTCCTGAATACTGGATCGTGGATCCGCTAGGAAACAAAGTAACCCTGTGTGTGTTAGACCACCAATTCTATGACTCCACAGAGGTTGGGGCTGATCAGCAGATTCAGTCGCCTACGCTGCCGGGGTTGCGCCTCAGCGCCAGCCAAATTCTGGCTGGCAAATTGTAAATTGGCTACAACCCTCACTCAGCAAAGGTTGTAGAGCTTCATCTCCTTTTAAGAGACCAGTCCCGACCCGCAGGCGGCAGTCAATCATCCTGAAAGCCATGGTGGGGTCGGAGCGGGCTTGAAATCCCAGGTGCAGAATGGTGTCGGGGGGGTGCAGGAGGATCAGCGCATCGGCGCGGATCGGTAGGCGCAATGCAGCACTCTGTGGCGCAACTTTTCTACCCTGTCCAAAGATCCCAGGGTTCTGCCTTAACCTTTGCTAAATGCCAAGATCAGCCGCTAGAACCCTGGGATCTGGCGTACCAACCCTACTCGCAGGCGCGGCTGAGCACCAGGCGACCATCGGGCAGTTGGTAGACGCCGTCGGGTTCTTGCAGGGTGGCGGCGGGCTCGGCAACGGTGCGGACGGTGCCGGTGGGGTAGGCGGAAATGGCGCTGTCGCCGGGGCGCTGAGGAAGGCCACCGCTGCCGGTGATGGTAAAGGAGCCCAGGCTTTCGTCGGTGCGGGCAATGCAGCTGTTGGCAGTGAGGGTGGAGGTGTCAACGATGGTGTCTGCGAGGGAGGCGAGGCTGTTTTCGATGAAGCTGCTGTCGCCCACAGCAATGTCGCCCGATGCTACCCCGCCTGTGGCGTTGATGTCTACCCGGTTGTTGCCGTCAAGGGCGAGTAAGTCTTCGCGGCTGAGTTGCCCAGCGGCAATGCTAGGGTTTTGACCAAAAAACGTAGTGCGGCTGAGGTCAATGTCGCCGCCCGTGCCATCGGCAGAAAAGGCGAGGATGTCGCTGTCGTCTAGGGCGATGAGGAAATTGCCAGCAATGGTAATGTTGCCGCCGCCGCCTTCGCCACTGTTCACAAAGGTTTCAATATCGCCATCGTTTCTAAAAATGATGTCGCCGCCCTGAATGTTGACCTGGCCGCCAGAACCTGTTTCAGAGTTAGCCCCAATGGTGCCACCATTCACCAAAAGCTGCCCTGGCACAATCAGCAGAATGTTTCCGGCATCGCCTCTTCCCAGGCTAGCTGTACCCAAAACAGCGCCCCGCAAAACCTCTACATTTTGAGCCGTAAGTTGCACATCGCCGCCACTCCCCACGCCAGTAGGCTGGATGCTGCTAAACGCCCCACTAGGGCTGCTATCAATAGGGTTAGAACCTGCAAAACGTGCTATGCCTGCAATTACCAGAATTATACTGCCCGCTTCTCCCTGCCCGAAGGTACTAGCACTCAGCCCAGCCCCATCGAGCACTTCCAGCGCACCGGCTGTGATTTGCACATTCCCCCCAAGCCCCACACCATTGGGCTGGATGCTGCTATTGGCACCACTGACGCTGCCACCCTTAGGATCAGTGCCGACAAAGCGTGCCAGGCCTTCGACCACTAGGACCACACTGCCTGCATCTCCCCGCCCGAAAGTAACAGCACCTAGCCCAGCCCCATCAAGTACCTCCAGGGAGTCGGCCGTGATTTGTACATTACCCCCGCGCCCCACGCCATTAGGCTGGATATTACTAAAGACCCCACTAGGAGTCCCATCAACGGGGTTAGTGCCGACAAAGCTTGCTAGGCCCTCAACCACCAGGACTACACTACCTGCCTCTCCTTGCCCTAAGGTACTGGCACCCAACTGCGATCCATTGAGCATCTCCATGGAACCAGCTGTGATTTGCACACTGCCCCCACGCCCGACGCCAGTAGGCTGGATGCTGCTAGAGGCCCCACTAGCACTGCCATCAATGGGGTCAATGCCTGCAAAGCGTGCCAGGCCCTCGACCACTAAGACCACACTGCCTGCATCTCCCTGCCCAAATGTACTGGCTTCCAGCACAGCACCATTGAGCACCTCTAGAGATCCTGCCGTGATTTGCACATCGCCCCCACGCCCTATGCCAGTACGCGTGATGCGACTAAAGGCCCCACTTGGCCTGCCATCAATGAGTTCAGAGCCTGCAAAGTGCGCCAAGCCCTCGACTACCAAGACCACACTGCCTGCATCTCCCTGCCCAAATGTACTGGCATCTAGCACAGCACCATTGAGCACCTCTAGAGATCCTGCCGTGATTTGCACATCGCCCCCACGCCCTATGCCAGTACGCGTGATGCGACTAAAGGCCCCACTGGCACTGCCATCAATAGGGTTAGTGCCATCAAAGCGTGCCAAGCCCTCGACCACCAGGACCACATTGCCCGCATCTCCCTGCCCTAAGGTACCAGCACCCAGCTGAGCCCCATTTAGCACCTCTAGAGAGTCGGCCGTGATTTGCACATTGCCCCCTTGCCCTACGCCGGTAGGCTGGATGCTGCTGTTGGCCGTACTAGGACTGCCATCAATGGGGTCGGTACCAGCGAAGCGTGCCACGCCCTTGACCACCAGGATCACACTACCCGCCTCTCCCTGCCCAAAGCTAGCAGCATTCAGCTCGGCCCCATTGAGCACCTCCAGGGAGCCAGCCGTGATTTGCACATCGCCCCCACTCCCCACGCCATTGGGCACAATGCTGCTAAAGGCCCCACTGGCACTGCTATTGAGGGGGTTAGAGCCGACAAAGCGCGCTAGTCCCACAATATTGAAGGTGATGTTGCCACCCTGGCCATTGCCCAAAATTAATGAATTAATTTGCGCACCGTTGAGTACCTCTAAATTGGCAGCGTTAATGCGAACGTTACCCCCAGTACCTTCTCCGCCAGAAGCAATGTTGGCAAAGGCTCCGGTTGAGCGGCTGCCGTCGGTGCCGTCAAAGCGCACGGTTTCCCCAGCGTTGATCACAATGTCTCCAACCTGACCCAAGCCCGTTGTGTTAATAAAACTATTCGTCACCAAAACATCATTACGGGCATCCAGGTACACAGCCCCACCCTGCCCACCAAAGCCTCGCGCATCAATGCCATTGCCGTAGATGCCTTCGCCTGTAACAACAATATTGCCCCCAGCTAAGGCCGTATTGGGCTGATATTGATTCGTCAACAACACCAGCCCATTGGGAGCTGCAATAAAAACATCGCCAACAGTAATATCTGCTGTTGATGGAGTCTCGGTGGTAAAAGCTTCTCCAAAAAACGCATCGGTAAAAGGGTTAAATCCTGTCAAATTTTCTAGGGGAGGAGTGCCCAGCGCAACAGGGGTAACCCCAGCTCGCACATCTAATGTTGGTTGAACTGCCCCATCAATTTGAACAACAATACCATCCGATAGGGTGATGGTTTCTTGCAAAAAATCAATTTCTACGGTGCCAGGATCGGGTGCGGTTATTTCAGCGGTACCAATGGTGACAGATCCCCCCGCCAAAATGTGGAGAGAACTGCCGAGATAATCTTCAATGAAGACATCCCCTAAAGCTCGAATAATCGGGTCAATAGGGCTGAACAGCTCACCTAAGCTTGTATCCAGATTTTCCACCCGAAAGCTGCCGCTGCTCCAGTAGTGGGCATCGCCGCCCACGGGGTTAGCCGATCGCAGCACCATATTTCCATAGCTATACAACCCGCTATCGGCATGGCTCAGCGCCACAATATCCACCGCCTCATTCCCCTGCACCAGCAGGTCGCCCCCCGCAAAGCCCACAAACGGCACCGCCGTTGTATCGCGAATCTGCACCGCATTCCCCAGCAGCGTCAGGTCACGCCCGGCCGCCACCTGCCCCTGTAAATCCAGGTTATTCCCCGCCAGGGTCAGGTTTTCCCCCGCCGCCAGTTGGCCCCGGTTCTCAATATCCCCCGAAGCATCGCTCAGGTAGCTACTAAACAACGCACTCGGGTTCACCGTCAGCAAACTGCTCTGCTCCGGGGCCGTCGCACTGTAGACCCCATCGCCTAAGGGAATCGCCTCGGCGGTGCTGGCATAAAACGAACCCTGAATATCCAGCGCGACATTCTCGCCAAACACAATGCCGTTGGGGTTAATCAAAAATAAGTCTGCCGCCCCATCCACCCCCAGGGTGCCGAAGAGATTGGAGGGATTGCCGCCAGTAACACGGGTCAAAATCGACTCAATTCCCGCCGGGTTGGCAAAGTAGACCCGCTGGCCTTCGTCAATGTTGAACTCCAGAAAGCTGTGGAACAGGTTGCCGCCGCGCATGGCACCGCCTTCAATCAACTCTGCCACGCCGCTGGGTAGCTCCACACCGGGGGTAATAAAGGTGCTTTCTGAGCCGAGGGTGGCGTCGGGGGTGAGCTGGGCGGCGGCAGGTAGATTGGCGATGAAGGGCAGACCGGGGGCAACTAAACTAGCCAGAAGCCAGGAGCGGGAAGGGCGTTGCATAGCTATGAGGGGCATGGTAAACGAGATGGCTGGAATCTACCATGCTTTTTAGCCAGGCATCGGCCTTTGAAGCAGAAAGTTTAGGGTTAGGGCGTAGATCCCAGGGGTCTAGCCACAGATCTTGGGGTACCAGTAATAGTTGGGGCAGACCCCTGGGATCTTGGTGGTTGTAGATCCCAGGGGTCTAGCCGCGGATCTTGGGATACCAGTAATAGTTGGGGCAGACCCCCGGGATCTTGTAATTCGCAATTTAACCCTTGAGGAGTAGCTTAATCCCAGGAACAGTTAATGGAAATTGGTTTATAAACCCTGCAACACTCAGTAAAACCTCAGCAACGGGCGCCGAAATATCGATAGCGTTGAACGTGTTTCAACCCTCTAGATTTTTTGGAGCAATAGCTATGGATCGGCGTCAGGTTTTGCGCCTTTTGGGCTTATGCAGTGTAGGAGCCACGACAATTTTAGGCCGAAGCTCCTTCAGCCGGGCCGTGGCCAACGAATTAGGCCCGATGTGGGGGTATGTTGGGGTCGGCAACCCGGCAGAATGGAGTGAGCTTTCCCCGGAGTTCAGCGCCTGTGGGGTAGGCCGCGAGCAGTCTCCCATTGACTTAAGCCAGGATATTTTAAGCCAGGACATTCGGGCTGAGTTGAGCACGATCACGATCAACTATCAGTCGGTGCCGCTGCGAATTGTCAATAATGGCCACACTGCCGAGGTTAGGGTCAACCCCGGCAGCGGCATTATTCTGGATAACGAACCTTACGAACTGGAGCAGTTTCACTTTCACCAGCCTAGCGAGCACACCGTTGAGGGCACGACGTTTCCCATGGAGATGCATCTGGTGCACAAAAATGCTCGAGGCGAGCTGGCGGTGATTGGGGTGCTGCTGGCCGAAGGGAAAGAAAACCCCACTCTTGGGCCCATTTGGGAAGCCATACCGCCGGAAAAAAGCGAGGAGGTTCACGTTCCCGATGTGCAGATTAACCTAGATGCCCTGCTGCCCGAGAACAGCGAGACCTATCGCTACTTTGGCTCACTTACCACTCCCCCCTGTTCCGAAATCGTCCAGTGGGTAGTGCTGCAAACGCCGATGGAACTCTCACCGGCCCAGGTGGCGCAGTTTAAGGCGATCTTTCCCCCCAATGCCCGCCCGGTGCAGGCCCGGAATCGTCGGATTGTGCTGCGTTCTGATTGACCCACCGCCGGGGCAAAAGGCGAAGGCTACAATGGTTAAGCTCATTTTGATTTGCCCTGGAGCGCTCTATGCCCACCGCCGCCCCCGTCAAAACCCAGTACGAAGCCATTATCGGCCTCGAAACCCACTGTCAGCTGTGCACCGAAACCAAGATTTTTTCCCCCGCGGCTACTACCTTTGGGGCCGACCCCAATACCTACATCGACCCCATCGTGCTGGGCATGCCGGGGGTGCTGCCGGTGCTCAACCAAAAAGTGCTGGAATATGCGGTGAAAGCCGGGCTGGCGCTCAACTGCCAGATTGCCCCCTATTCTAAGTTCGACCGCAAGCAGTATTTTTACCCCGACCTGCCCAAGAATTATCAAATTTCCCAGTACGACCTGCCCATTGCCGAACACGGCTGGCTAGAGATCGAGCTAATTGATAAAAAAACGAAGGATGTCACCCGCAAGCGCATCGGCATTACCCGCCTACATATGGAAGAGGACGCGGGCAAACTCGTCCATGGGGGCAGCGATCGCCTGGCCGGGTCTACCTATTCCCTGGTGGACTACAACCGGGCGGGCATTCCCCTGGTGGAAATTGTCTCAGAACCCGACCTGCGGACGGGGCAAGAAGCCGCGGAGTACGCCCAGGAGATCCGCCGCATCGTGCGCTACCTGGGGGTTAGCGACGGCAACATGCAGGAGGGTTCGCTGCGCTGCGACGTGAATATTTCCGTGCGCCCCGTCGGCCAGGAGGCCTTTGGCACCAAGGTCGAGATTAAAAATATGAACTCCTTCAGCGCCATTCAAAAGGCGATTGATTACGAAATCGAGCGCCAAATCAAGGCCAACGAGGCCGGGGAACCGATCATTCAGGAAACCCGTCTATGGGATGAAACTAGCCAGCGCACCAAAAGCATGCGGGTGAAAGAGGGCTCCAGCGACTACCGGTATTTTCCTGAACCAGACCTGCCCCCCATCGAGGTATCGGTGGCCCAGCAGCAGGCCTGGCAGGCCGAGCTGCCCGAACTTCCGGCCCCAAAGCGCACCCGCTACGAAGCTGAGTTTGGCCTGTCGCCCTACGATGCCCGCGTCCTCAGCGACGAGCGCGGCATTGCCGAATATTTTGAGGCCACGGTAGCCGCCGGGGCCGACGCTAAGCTGGCCGCTAACTGGATCACCCAGGACATTGCCGCTTACCTCAACACCGCGAAACTGACTATCGATGCCCTGCCCCTCACCCCGGCCAGGCTGGCCGAGCTGGTAAAGCTGATCGAGGCGGGCACCATTAGCAACAAAATCGCCAAAGATCTGCTACCCGAGCTGCTGGCCCAGGGTGGCTCGCCTCAAGCCATTGTCGAGGCCAAGGGGCTCAGCCAGATTTCTGATCCCGCCCAAATCAACGCCATGATCGACGAGGTGCTGGCGGCCAACCCAGAGGAACTGGCGGCCTACCGGGGCGGCAAGAAAAAGCTCCAGGGCTTCTTTGTGGGGCAGTTGCTCAAGCGCAGCGGCGGCCGTGCGGATCCTAAACTAAGCAACCAACTGCTGAATGAAAAGCTGAACCAATAGCTTTTTATCTAATTCATCAGAAAGAATTAACGAGGGGTCTAGCCCCCCATAACATTTCTGAGGTATTATGCTAGTAGATGCACCCTGATGGTAGGGAGAGCTGTTTTGGGCTCTCCTTTTTTTTGCCCATTTTTGGACGGGGCGACCGGGTTTAAGGTTTTCCCTCACGTTTACATCACGTTTTGACCAAAAGAAAGCCTCCGCTAGTCTGCCCTGGGCCAAGACTGCGGAGGCTAAGGTTTTGTAGGTTAAACAGGTTTGCAGCCGTAAGACGTGATGAAACCCGCCTTTCCCTAGGTCAGGGTGCCGCCGTCTACCCGCCGAATGGCCACCACCGCCGGGCGGGGGGCCGCATTGGTGGTGGTGTCGGGCCAGTTCGACCCGATCGGCACCTCCCGCGCCTGCATGAATTCTTTGCCATCGGTGGTCAGCATGGCAAAGGCGCGGGTTTCGGCGGTCATATCCTGGCGAGTGCCGTTGATTTCCCCGGGGTGTTGGGCTGCGATAAACAGCGTCTGCATGTCCTGGGTCATAAACGGCCCGGTCATTTCACTCTCCATGGGGCCGTAGCCAAACATGAAGGCTTCCCCAGCCAGGTCGCCGGTCAGGGGTAGGTACCAGATCGAGTTATTGCCAAACAGCCCCCGCAGGTTCGACTGGCTCACCGGTTTACCCTCGTCATCAATGCGGCTGGGAATCGCCGTATTGTGCTTGTCGGTGGACATGTCGGTGACCATCCACAGGTTGCCCGTCGGGTCGATCTCGAAGTTGTCGGGGTTGGCGAAACCTGCGCCACCCTCGGCGGGTTCGCCTCCCAGGTGCAGCATGCTCCAGCTAAAGGTCATGGCGGCGGGGTCGCGACCGTCTTCCTGAAGCTTCATAATCCAACCGTACTCGTAGGGGCTTTCGCCGTTGGGGCCGGTGAAGATAGCTTTGTTGGTGCCGCCATCACTGCCAGGGGTGCCTGAGGTGAAGGCGATAAACAAAGTGCCGTCGGCATTGACCATGGTGTCTTCGGGGCGGGCCGTGGTGGTGGCCCCGGCGGCGTTACCGGCGAAGTGGGCATCAATGAGAATCGCCCCCTGCTGTTCTTCGGCACTGCCGGTGTACAGGTCGCCCAGGGTCTTGTACTGAGACTTGAAGGCGGTAATCTCCTCATCGGCCTCTACCTTGACGATGCCGCCATCGGGTCGATTAGGCAGGGTAATTAGCCCCCCCTCAATCTGGCTGGGCAGGTCAGGGTTGACGGGGGTGTCTGCCTTCAGCGCAATCCAGCGGCCGGTGCCGTCGGGGTTGAACTTGGCGGCGTAGAGCATGCCGTCGGTCATCAGTTGGGAGTTGGCCTTATCCTTAGGATTGGCTACGGTGCCTGCGCTGACGAACTTGTAGAGGTGGCCGCCGCGGCGATCGCAGCCCGAGTACACCGCCAGCTTCTGGTTAGCTACCGCCCTAATGGCAAAGGCTTCGTGGCGGAACCGACCCAGCCAGGTATGCTTGGTACCAAAGTCGCTGGCATTGGCGGGGTCTACCTCTACCACCCAGCCGTACTTGTTGCCCGCCAGGCCAAAGGCACTACCGAGGCCGTCGAAGCCATCAGGGTTGATAAAAAACGGTTTTTCGGAAGGATCCAACGAGGTGCCGTCGGCGTTCACCCCTTCGGGTACAAAATCCTGGAAGTTTTCTTCGGCGCTCATCATCGTGCCCCAGGGAGTAGTACCCCCAGCGCAGTTGTTGAAGGTGCCGATGATGCGATCGCCCAGCCCGTCAATGTAGCCGGTACCGCTGGTCTTGCGGAAAACACTCACCGCCGGGCCGGTGGACTTCAGATAGCGGTCATCCTTAAGGCCAGAAATGCCGGTAATGCGGCGGTCGGTGGCGGCGGTGTCTCGCGCCCAGGTGCCATCGGCGGCTTTGCGTACAGAAATTACCCCCACGCCTAAATCCACCAGCGCTTCTTCGGAAATGGCCTGAATTTGGGCCTTCAGCGGGTCGCCATCGGGCAGGGCGTAGGCGTTGATGCCGTCTTCTCCGGCGGCTTCCACCGCTGCCATGACCTCGGCGAAGGGCAGGGTTTTGCCCAGCACCGGCTCGTAGGTCTGCATCCAGGTGGCGGCGCTGATGTACTCGAAGTTAACGCTCAAATAACCAGCACCGGGGGCCGTTTCCACGTAGGACAGATAATCATTGTTGTAGCCAAAGCGAGAGTCGCCCACCGGATCGCCCCAGGCGGCAATGACGTTGTAGGTGTAGCCTTCGGGCAGCACCAGGTCATCCATGACGGCAAAGGTGGCGTACTCCGCCGCCTGCTGGTCGGCAGCGATGCCCAGGGTGGGAACCGGCATGGGTGCTTTTACGGGTTTAAAGGCTAGGCCAGGAACAGCACCCAGGGCCGACTGGGCACCAAACCCCAGACTACCGGGGCGCTGGTTGGGGAAAGACCCCAGGGCAACGGTGCCCGCTGTGGCACCAAAAAACAGCAGAAACTGTCTACGATTGAGGCTCATCGAGGTTGAATCCTTAACTTGATAGGGCTCCAGGGTGGATGCGGGCAAATTTTCCCAAGGCCGGATCCACCACCACAGGAGTGATTATCAAGCAGGTTGACGAAATTCACTTTAAGGGAGCTTAATCAAACGGTAAAGCCTTCCAGGTTTACAGAAAGGCCACCGCCATGCGCACCGTGGTTTCCAGGGTCTGCTGCGGGTCGATAATCAGCAGATTTTCCCCAGTATTCAGGGCATTGCGGGGGGCCGTCCAGGGTTCGAGGCAGTAGTAGTCTTTACCCTTCACCGTCCAAAACACCAGCTTGGCGTAGTCAGCGCTCCAGGAGACGGTGAGGCGGCGCTTCAAGTCGGCATCGGTGACCGTGGCGGCGGCGGCGGTGAGGTTTTGAAAGGCAATGTCAATCTCATCCTGGCTAAAGTCAAAGGCTCCGCCAAAGGATTCGATGTCGCCGGTGATGTGGTTGCGATATTCGTTAGCGGGAATCTCAAAGTCCAGCTGGGCCTTGTCGCTCACCAGAAAGTACGGGTGCAGCCCGGTGGCAAAGGGCATCGGCTGGTCGGATCGGTTGGTGAACCGCTGCCGCAGATCCAGGATGTGCCCGTGCAGCTCAAAGGTAAAGGCCAGCTTAAAGTCAAAGGGATACTGAGCGCGGGTAGCCTCGCTACTGGTCAGCTCCAGGGTGAGACTGGCGGCATCAGTAATGGACTGGCTGGCCACCTGCCAGGGCAGATCGCGGGCAAAGCCGTGCTGCTTGAGGCTGTAGGTTTGGCCCTTGAGGCTGTACTGGTTGCCGGGCAGGTTGCCGCAGATCGGAAACAAAATCGGAATGCCCCCCCGCACCGATAACCCTGGGTCGGCGAAGCGGTCAGCATCAAAGTAAAAAATATCCTGGTTCTTGACCTGCCAGCGGGTGGCAATGCCCCCCCGCTCGGGCACAATTTCAAGCCGGGCGGCGGTGTCGGTATCGGACAGCACATAGGTCGGGTAACGGTCAGCTTTAAGGGCGATCGCAAACACAGAGCACCTCCACAGGGCAATGCCTAGACGTTACCACAGGTCAGCGGTAGAGGCCCATAGCCGGAATCACAGACATAAATTAACTCCTCGCTGGGCAAACTGGCACAGTTCTATCCTGAAATTCCTGCGATTGGGGTGAAACTTTAACTAGAGTGAGTTCAGCTCAAATCCTCAGCTGAACCTGGTATATCCCTGCATCTTACCTGCCGTGACCGCCGTTATTTCTCTGAATTCCCAGACTTTTTTAGGGCACAACCAAGAAACCTACCAGGACTTGCGATTGGCCCTGCAGGTTAACCTGCGGCGGCAACTGCTGATTGCGGTATGCGACAACGTGGCCCTTCAGGGGCAGCTAGTAGCCCGCCTAGAGGCTGACCTGAGCCCCTACCCGGCCCGGGCCGAGGTGACCCCGGCGCTACGGGCTACCCAGTCGCCCATTGTCACCCTGCGGCTGGATAGTGGCCACCCCGACCTGGTGCGCGAGGTGCTGCTGTGGCTAAAGCAGCAGCGATTGCTCCAGGGGGTATCCCAGACGATTCCGGCCTTTCAAATTTTGGGCATTGAAACCCTGCTGCGGCAGTCGCCCACGGTGCAAAACCGATTTCTGGCCTCGCTAATTCGGGTGGATGCCCTGCTTACCCAGCTCGACTGCCGCCTGCTGGTGTGGGTACCGCGCCCCTGGCTGGGCAAAATTCGGCAGTCGGTGCCGGGGTTTTGGCGATCGCGCAGCGCCCTGTTTGAGTTCGCTGGTGATCCGTCCCTGGATAAGGGGGAAGAGAGCCGTCAGAAGGCAGGTGGGCAAGCGTTAGAGGGAGAGTTGCCACCGTCTAGAACGGATGACGGATCGGCAGGTGAAGTGAGCCAGCCTGGGGCTGATTCTGCTCAGCTCTGGACGATTTTGCGGGAGGATCTATCGGAGTTTGAACGCCGCACGGTGCCCCCTCACCCCGCCGAGGTCGAGGAACAGCCAACGGTACTCCCTGACGTTACCGCACCGGCCCCAGTGCCCCATCCCAACCCTGGGTCAGCGGCGGCTACTACCGGCATGCCCGCCCTTGGGTTACCGGGCTCATGGCTCACCCCCAACCAGGTCACGGTTTTTAACAACGAGGCTCTCACCACCGTGGTGATGCCGCCCCTGGGCGGTGTGTTAGGGGAAGCTCTGGAAGACCTGCTACAGATCGAGCCGCCGCAGTCATGCCTGGGTGACGCCTCTACCAACCCGCAAGACGCTTTCCCAGGTAGCGATTTTCCCGGTGCCACCCACTCCCCAG
This sequence comes from Nodosilinea sp. CTOTU7336, assembly GCA_036848635.1. Lineage (GTDB taxonomy): Bacteria > Cyanobacteriota > Cyanobacteriia > Phormidesmidales > Phormidesmidaceae > Nodosilinea. Next base: position 7,018 of record DAIUJR010000019.1, on the reverse strand, counting down.
CGGGGGTAGAGGAGGATGTCTCTACCGCTGAGAATCTGTCTTGGCCCCAGCTGCCTCCTGGCTTTGTTGAAGATGCCGAAATGGTTACCCTGTGGCGGTACGGCCAAACCCTGGCGAGCCAGCAGGCGGGGCCGCTGACCCTGGCGCGGGTGTACCTGGCCCTGGGGCAACTGGGGCGCGATCGCATTGAAACCGCCTCGGCCCCCGCTGCCCCGCTCGACTTCACCATTGACCTCTACCACCGTGCCCTGGCCGGGCTACCCCGGGGCACCCCCGACTGGGGCGATGCTCTCAACGATTTGGCCAGCCTCTACTGGCTGCGCTCTCAGCAGGAAACCGCCCCCGCTGCCACTATGTCATGGCTAAACCGCAGCGTTGAGGCCTATCAGCAGGCCCTAGCGGGCTGCCCGACGGCCCCGGCCGACACCCTGGGGCGCATCTACAGCAACCTGGGCACGGTGTATGGGCTGCTGGCCGATTTTGCCGCCCCCCTGCCCTGCCTGGAGCAGTCGGTGCGGGCCTACCACCAGGCTCTCCAGCATCTTTCCGCTCAGCAGTCACCCCTAGACTATGCCAACCTGCAAAATAGCCTGGGGGCAGTGCACTGGCGGCTGGCCCAGCTCGACCGACCTCAGCATCATCTGCACCGGGCCATTGCCGCCTATTCCGAAGCGCTGCACCAGCGATCGCCCCAGACCGCCCCCCTGGAGTACGCCATGGCCCAAAACAATCTGGGCATTGCCTATTGGAGCCTGGCCCAGCACGAGCGTCCGGTATTTTTGCTCGAGCAGGCCATCGCCGCCTACAGCTCGGCCCTGGCCTACCGCACCCTGGCCACCACCCCGGCGGGCTGCGCCGCCACCCACAACAACCTGGGTACGGCCCACTGGGATTTAGCCCAGCACTATGTCAATCAGCCTGAGCGTCGAATGGCCGCCCTGCGGCAGGCGGTGGCCGCCTACGAAGCCGCCCTTGATGCCGCCGAGCGCGCCCTACAACAGTCGCCCGCCCCAGCCCTGGGGTTTGATATTTGGGCCACCTTTCACAGCGCCGGGGTGGTGCACGACCAGATTGCCCAGGCCCTGCCGGTCGATGAGCTAGAGAACCGTCGCCATCACCTGCGCGAGGCGCTACAGCACTACCTGTTGGCCTACCAAGGCTGGCAGAATGATCCGCCTCAGCTCGACATTTTAGTGACGGCCCTAGTTTACACTGTGCACCTCAACTTTGAGATTTTGGGCCTAGCTGGCCAGCAGGCGGCCCTGGCGCAACTGCCCGGAGAACTATTGCCTCAGATTTTGCCGCAGCTTTAGCCTGAAGGATGCGCCCAAACAGGAGTCAACGGCTGGCATTTCAAGGCAGGGCCGACTCCAATATAATGAAGGCTATCCGAGGATAGAGGTTTCGCCATGTTGCCCATCGACCTACAACACCTGCCCTCTACGAATGACCTCCCCTGCTCTGACGATACGCCCGTGGATAACGAGGATCAGAATCTCCTGCCCAATGTGCTGCTGTTCCTGCTTAAAACCATCTGGGCCGAGCGCATGGACTGGTACTTCGGCGTAGACATGGCGGTCTACCATACGACCGGAGCAGACCCAACCATCCCGGTGGTTCCGGATGCTTTTCTGAGTGTGGGCGTCGAGCGCCGCAGGGGGGGCAAATCTCGTAAAAGCTATGCCGTGTGGGAAGAAGCCGGGGTGGTGCCGATCCTGGTTTTGGAGATGGTCTCGCACACCCTGCGGGGCGAGTACGACGAGAAAATGCGCCTCTATGCCCAGCTAGGGGTGCTGTACTACGTGGTGTATAACCCAGAGCAATGGGGGCAAAAACGCCAGCAAAAACACGCGCCCTTTGAGGTGTATAAGCTGGTGGAGGGCGAATATCGGCTGCAGCAGGGAGAGCCGTACTGGATGCCCGAGGTAGGCTTAGGAATTGGGCGCTGCCAGGTGATGTCTGATCATGAGCTGCAGGAGCAGTTGACCTGGTTTAATGCCCAGGGCGAGCGCCATCTCAGTGAGGCAGAAGTAGAGCGGCAACGGGCCGAGATGGAGCGGCAACGGGCCGAGATGGAGCGGCAACGGGCCGAGATGGAGCGGCAACAGCGGGAAAAACTGGCGGCGCGGCTGCGAGAATTAGGGGAAGATCCCGATCGATGGCTCTAAGCATTTAGATCCCATCCCCGCAGGGGCTACCCGATTTCCACCGTGATCTGGCCAGCGTTATAGCGTTTAGCCCTTCCTATGGAAGGCTAAAAACTATTTTTTACCCAGGAAAGAATCCCTCAAGTCAGACTTTTTGACTCAGATTCCTGGAGTTATTTCTCAAGAAAAGTAACCTGGGTTTCATTTTTCGTCGCGCCTGCGTCAGAATTTTCCTAATTCCCCTTGAACGATCGTGGTGAAAGCAATCGTTAAAGCCCGCGGATCAGTGCAACCCGAGGCCAAAAAGGCGTGATCGAGCCCGTCTGGGTAGCCCCACAAGCCTCTGGGGGCAGGGGTTGACCCAAGAGTTTTAAGTCGAAACCAGAGAAATCACCTTAAATCCCACGCTTAAAAACCATTGAGAATTTCCACCAATAAACGTTAAATGAATCAGTAGCCCCGGCGATATTCATTGGCTGGGGTTTAGGATAACGATTGAAATTTAGAATTCAGGCGTCATATGGACTCTATCCAAGACCAAGTCATTGTTTTGACCCAAAAGGTTGACGCTCTGCACCAAGTTGTTGATCAGGTCAATTCTCAAATCGCGGAGCTGCTGACTGCGCCCTATCCCCAATGGCGCGGCGATAGCGAACTGCGGGTCGGTAACCAGTTCTATGGGGGCTACTCTGCCCGGCAGAATCCCAGCATGTTAGACGCGGTTTGTGAGCATAAAGACATTCTGGTAGACAGCAGCTATATGGATCTAGAGCGCCAAAATAGCGAGGCCAACCTTTCCCAGGATGTGCAAATCCAGCGGTTAACGGCCCAGCTCACGGCGGCCTACAACCGGATTGCGGCTTTAGAGGAGCAGCTACTAGCCTCACGGGTGCACTAGGCTCTGCTCAGTCGTATTCTGGTTCACGTCATGTCTGTTGCTTCCGGTGCTGCCCTGCACCAGCAAGTGTATTCCCTAGACCATAGGGCCTGGGTTGATCTGCTAGCTACCACTGAAAACCTGCTGATCATTCAGGATCTTGACGGTGTCTGCATGGAGCTGGTTAACGATCCCCTCCAGCGCCAGCTTGATACCGCCTATGTCGGCGCTACCCGAGCCTTTGACGGCCATTTTTACGTGCTTACCAACGGTGAGCACACCGGGCGGCGAGGCATCAACGGCATTATCGAGCGCGCCTTTGGAGATGCCGCTAGGGTCAAGGCTGAGCAGCTCTACCTGCCGGGCTTAGCCGCCGGGGGCGTGCAGTGGCAAACCCGGTCGGGGCAGGTCGAGCATCCAGGGGTCAGCGCGGCGGAGCTGCGGTTTTTAGCCGACCTGCCTGGGCGGATGCGATCGCGCCTGCGCGAGTTTTTTCAATCCCATCCTCAACCGCTAGACGAAGATGATTTAGCCGCCGTCATTGAGGCCGCTGCCATGGCCAACGTGGCCTCACCCACGGTTAACCTGAATCGCTTCCACAGCCTGCTGCCTGACCCGGCCACCTATCGAGCGCTCCAGCGGGCCGTGGCGGCCCTGATGGATGGGCTACTGGCGGCGGCGGCCAGCCAGGGACTGGGCGATTCGTTCTTCGTTCACTACGCGCCAAACCATGGCCATGGCCCCGACGGTAAGGAAGTCGCCTGGTTTAGCCAGGGGCCAGAGTCGGGCACCACAGATTTTCAGTTCATGCTGCGCGGGGCCATCAAAGAAGCCGGTGTGCTGGCCCTGCTCAATCGCTACTATGCCCAACGTACCGGCCAGTTTCCGCTGGGGGAAGGCTTTAGCGTTCGCCAGGCTCCCCATCGCCATCCAGCATTATTGGATTTAGTGGTGGATCAGTTTGACCCCGCCCTGATGCCTACCCTGGTCGGGGTGGGGGATACGGTCACCAGTGCGGTGATGATGGAAGATGGCCAGGCGGTGGCGAAGCGGGGGGGGAGCGATCGCAACTTTCTCCACCTGATCCAGGCAATTGGCCAGCGGTTGGGCAAGGGCAACGTAGTCACTTATGTGGATAGCAGCGGCGGCGAGCTTAAAAACCGCCGCGCTCTCCAACTCGCTACCGTGGGTGGCCAAACTGTCGTCGCCGCCGGGCCGGGAGATCCCCGTGACACCGACGACCCGCTGACCCTAAACGTGGTCTTCCCCGGCGGCTATCGGCAATATTGCCAGGCGTTTCAGGCGGCGGCAAAGGGGCGAACAATCTGAGACAATGCCCCTAGCTACTGTTGTCGAGGATAGCTCAGCCCATGGGCGCAACCGGATTCCAGCCCCCTAAACCACCAGCCCTAAACCCGCCAGACCCAAAAACCCAAGTCATCGGTATTGATTTAGGCGGGTCAGCCATTAAGTTGGGGCGGTTTACCCCCGTCGGCACCTGTGTCGCCGAGCTGACGGTGCCCACCCCCCAACCCTCAACCCCCGTGGCGGTGGTTGAGGCCATCGCCCAGGCCGTGGCCACCCTTGACCCTGGCCACGATGCGATCGCCATTGGCCTCGGCACCCCAGGCCCAGCGGATGCGGCGGGTCGAATTGCCCGAGTCGCCATTAACCTGGCGGGCTGGCGGGATGTGCCCATCGCCGACTGGCTGGAAGCCAAAACCGGCCGGCCTACCACGGTCGCCAACGACGCCAACTGCGCCGGGCTGGGAGAGGTTTGGCTGGGGGCCGGGCGGGCCTTTCGGGATGTGATTGTGCTGACCCTGGGCACGGGGGTAGGCGGGGCGATTATTCTAGACGGGCAGCTGTTTGTGGGTCGCCACGGCACCGCCGGTGAGCTGGGGCTGATTACCCTTAACCCCGAGGGGCACCCCTGCAACAGCGGTAATCGTGGCTCCCTAGAGCAGCACTGCTCGGTGCAGGCGATTCAGCGCCAGACGGGGATGGTGCCCTCGGCGCTGGCCGAAAAGGCCCTGGCGGGGGATGGGGACGCGATCGCCTTCTGGCGCACCTATGGGGGCTGGCTGGGGGCCGGGCTAGCCAGCCTGGTGTACGTACTCACCCCCGAAGCGGTGATTTTAGGCGGCGGCATCAGTGCCGCCGCACCGCTGTTTTTGCCCAGCACCCTGGCCGCACTAGAGGCACGGGTGCTGCCCAGTTCCCGCGAGGGGTTGCAGGTGCTGATCGCCGAATTGGGCAATCGGGCCGGGGTCGCAGGGGCGGCGCGGCTGGCGTTGCAGGGGTTGGGCTAATACCGCCGCCAACGGTAATCAGGATGGGTTCGCGGCGGGGCTGGGGGGTCGCAGTAGGCAGGCCGCCAGGCGAACTCGGGCCTGTCGCACCCGTGGACTTTCCGCCGCAGTGGCGGGCAGCGTTTTTCTACAGGTAAACTCGAGCTTTTGCCTTAGCGGGTGACAACATAGCTAGAGAGCTTGCTGCATGAGGGATAGAGCTACGCCAAGATGTTTCAGCTGCTGCCCGTGCATCGTGGCCCAACTGTAGGCCAGGGCAATCAGCAAGACTAAGGCTAAAAACCCAGGGTAAGCGCCAAAAAAACATCGAGAAATTGTGCTGTACCGCAAGGACAGTAAGTCTGTGGTCAGGACTCATCGAGGCCCGTTTCGCCTTTTGTTTGAGACTGCGCTTTTTCGAGGTTTCTTGATTCAGCACACTGATGGCCAAGCGTCGCAGGAGCGCCATGCTCTCGCCCCCGTGGCCCCGATGATCTCACGGGCAATCTCTTTCTGAGTGCCCATGTCATCCAGGGTGATGATGCCGACACTCGAGAAGTTATCGGCTGTTACATCGGCGACCGTTCCAGGGAATCAGCAATGGCCTTTTATGGCAGCCCGGCACTGGTTCGTTAAAGTTGTGAGCGCAACTTCGGCAGCGGTAGTACGGCACAATTCTCTATATCTGAAATGTCTAGAATGTCTGGAGGTTGTTCCATGGAGTTAAGCGATCGATGATTATGACCACTGGCCCAAACGTTGATGGGCACCCGGTAATTCAGTACTGCGGTCTGGTGAATGGGGAGGCCATTCTGGGGGCCAATATTTTCAAAGATCTCTTTGCCGGGGTGCGTGACGTGGTAGGCGGACGCTCTGGCGGATACGAAAAATCCCTGCGTCAGGCCCGCGAAACGGCCATCCAAGAAATGGTGCAGGCCGCCCAGGCGCTGGGGGCGGATGCCATTATCGCGGTGGATATTGACTATGAATCCTTAGCGATCAGCAACGGGGGGAATATGCTGATGGTGGCAGCCAGCGGTACGGCGGTGCGTTTAGGGTGAAGGGCCACATGAATTCTCCATCTCTAGAAGGGCCGCTTTGGGGGCTGACCCACTACATCGTTGGCGCTGGCCAAATGGCCGAGGCCGAGAGCTATTCGACCCGCCACCCCTCGATTCAGTTTGCCAACGGCCAGATCAGCGGCAATGGCACCTGCAATCGCTTCTTTGGCTCCTATAAGCTAGAGAGCAACAACCTCATCATTCAGCCCGGCGGCAGCACGTTGATGGCTGGCCCACCCGCCGCCATGGCCCAGGAACAGGCGTTTATGGCCGCCCTGGGAAAAGTCAGCCGCTACGCCATCGTCGCGGCAAAACTGCACCTGCTAGAGGCCAGCGACAGCCCCTTGCTGGTTTTTCGCGAACTGGTGCCCCTGCCTTTAATCGGCACCCGTTGGGCGCTAACGGCCTACAACAACGGTCGGGGCGGTGTGACCTCGGGGCTGGCGGGTACCCATATCACCGCCACCTTTGATAGCCAGGGAATTCTGAGCGGGTCGGCGGGCTGTAATACCTACCGGGCTGGCTACACCGCTCAGGCCGGGACTATTGCCATTGCCGCCGCCACTACCACCCGCCAATTCTGCCCCCAGCCTGAGGGGGTAATGGCCCAGGAAGCGGCCTACTTAACCGCCCTTACCACCG
>DAIUJR010000018.1:0-86655 GCA_036848635.1 Nodosilinea sp. CTOTU7336 | reverse complement strand
GCAATGCCAATTACCACCCTGGCAGGCCGCCTAAAGATGTGTCAGGCAGTCAGGGATTGAGCCTAGTGGTGAAGGACGCGGAGGTAATGTGCAGCTTACTGCCCGCACTCTCGAAGTACTTAATGGGGCACGGTTGAGTGCTTCTACTTTAGGTAGAGGTGAAGCAGGAAATGTAGTCCTAGCTATTACCGACTTAGCTCGCGTTGCTGGTGCTAACCCTACTAATGGTCTCTCTAGTGCGGTGTCTAGCGCTATTAATGTTAGTGGCGAAGGACGCGGAGGTAATGTGCAGATTACCGCTGATAATTTAGAAGTTCTAAATGGTGCTCTTTTATTTGCAGCTAGCCTGGGCCTTGGTGATGCTGGCAACATCACCCTTATTGTGCCGACCCAACTCCTAGTTGATAATGCCACTATCGGGGCCAACTCTGATACAGCATTTGGTGGGCAGATTAACATCCAGGCAGGGCATATCATTCTTAGAAACGATGGCGATATTGAAACCTTTGTGGACCGTGGCGAAGGTGGGGGCGGCAACATTACCATTGCGGGCAATTTCCTCATCGCCCTGGACGATAGCGACATCCTCGCCTTTTCCGCCGATGGCGCTGGCGGCGACATTGACCTCAGCCAAACCACCTTCTTTGGCCAAAACCCCGCCATCGCCTCCGGCAACCTCAGCCGCGAACAACTTCTGGCCCTCGACGGCAACGACCGCGTCGATGTCAACGCCACCGGCGGGGTTGAGTCGGGCCAAATTACCGTAGGCGACACCACCTTCATCGAAAACAGCCTCGCCGCCATCGAAGACACCACCCTCGACACCGACACCCTCACCGCCAACAGCTGCATTGCCCGCACCGACCCCACCACTGGCTCCTTCGTCATTACCGGCAGCGGCGGCCTGCCCCAGCGCCCCGGCGATGCCACCGTCTCTGCCTATCCCACCGGCACCGTGCGCACCCTCGCCGAGCCTGCCGCCACCCTGCAAGAGCCCGACGGCCTGTACCGACTGCCCAACGGGCGGCTAGTGCTGAGTCATCAGTGTGACTAACCCGGCGCTATAGATCCCAGGGTTCTGACCCTGGACTTGGGTCACTAGCCAAGATTTAGAGCAGAACCCTGGGATCTGTGGAAATCAGCTAGGTCAAGGGGTTATCCGCAACCGATAAGAAATAGTTGTAATCTTGCCAGGCATTCATAAAGTCGCCATAGTTCACTATCGATGCCATGCCATTGGGGGTGCCGCTATCGTTAAGAATAATACCGATGGAACCATTCCATTCATAATCAATGCCTGTTACCCAAACTGCGTGTCCACCATTAGTCTGCTCTAACGAATTGCCGTACCAGTCGTACTGAGGAGACCAGATTTCATTCGCATCCAGCCCGACAATAGGCTTATCTCCCCGCGCTAAAGCATTTTGCAGATCGTAGAAGGACGCGTTATACATTTCGTAAGTGGGAATGCCTAACTCGTCAAGAATGTGACCTGTATGTTCTAGCAGAGTACCAGAAAGTGGGTCAAACCATCCCTTCTGCTGGGCGAAAGTGCTGGCGACCTCTTCGGAGATAAGCTGTCCTGTCAGAGATTGATATACGCAAATTTGAGCAACTACTGCACAGGCATTAGCCCCTTGCTGTTGCCGCCAATAGACCGCATCAGCAAGGGGATTTCCATACTCGATAGGGTCATTGTATAATCTTTGATCGTAATTAAATCCCGCCAAACTAGCGGTTTCACCTATTGTTTCTCCTTTTAAACCTGCTGACTGAAACTCCAGCAAAAGATCATTGCTGAGACTATTTTCTAGGGTTCCTTCTAGAGTCGAATCAGATTGGAGGGTTGAACTTACGTCAGCACCATTGAGCGACCGAGGGAAGTCGTGACTTAAATAAAACGACTGTGTTGGACTGGATAATTCATCCACAGTTAAGTCAAATTCTTTGCCAAAAGTCATTGCGTAAAAATCAATTTTGGCTTCAGTCTTTGAGGTAATCTTATCTAGAGAGTCAGGAATTTTCCATTCCATTTGAAATGGATTACTTGCGAATTCATCAAAAACTTTGAAGACACCAGCATTAGTGTCTTCAATTGTACTTTTGCCTAAGTAGTTGGCTGGCAGAAAATTTAAGGCTACGAGCTGATTAGTTGACATTTTAGCACTTCCTTACTACGGCGAAATAAATGTTGAGAACAGGTCTAAAAAAAATTAGATCAACCTTCGTATGTGAATATCTACATCATAAAAGTGTTGCCTACCCTAAACAACGCTTTTTGTTCAAGGGTAAGTGCCGTTTTAGACAAGGGCGATTGCGAATTCAGGCCAAGCTATTTTCAGTTTTCTGCAAGATTCTAGCTACGCCCTAAACAAAAGCTAGCCCCATGGGTTCTAGGCTAGCGAGACCTTGATATCCCAGGGTTCTGGCCTCAATTGGGGCTATTAGCCAGGGTCTGGGGCAGAACCCTGGGATCTGGAGCCAGAAGCTAGGCATAATGCCATGGCCGGAGCCGTCGCCAGAACTTGGAGTTGACTCCAGAACTGACTTCCCGGATAGTTAGGGGAAATTTGTTTGCTTTAGAGTATTCCTACTCAATTCTGCCCCAGGGTTTTACCGCGACCGGTCTAGCGAGCCGAGTGCGCGTCCTGGGGCGGGGACTTCTTAGATGGCATACTCTCAAACCAATTTTTTGCAATTAACGAGTTCCCTGAGCACACGCGATGATCTTTACGGATGTTGTTGATGAAATACGCGATCTACAGCTTGCCCTTGTGGGCCAGCATTTTGGCTCTGCTAGGGGGGCTACCGGTGCTGGCCCAGCCCCTCCCCGACCCTCGGCCTGGCCCCAACCCCCTGGAGCCGCTGCCTCAGCTGCCCCCCGCGCCCGAAGCGCCGGTACAGCTTGAGGAGGATATTCCGCCGCCGGTTCCCCTTGATCCAGAGGCGATTCCGCCGATTTCGTTTTTTGTGGATGACATTCAGGTGGTGGGGAACACCATTTTTGAGGCTGAAATTGAGGCCCTGGTGCAGCCCCTGGAAGGGCGGGAAATTACTCTCGAGGATTTGCTCACCCTGCGAACCGCTATCACTCAGCTCTATGTCGACAACGGCTACCTGACCTCCGGGGCCTTTGTGCCAACCAACCAGGATATCGACAGCCGCACGGCCCAAATTCAGGTGGTAGAAGGCCAAATCGAGCAGATTCAAATTAACGGGCTGGGGCATTTAAGAGAGGGCTACGTGCGCGATCGCATTACCCGCACCACCGCCCCGCCCCTCAACGTGCGGCGGCTAGAGGAAGGGCTCCAGCTTTTGCAGGTCGACCCGCTGCTAGACAGCGTCAACGCTGAACTGACCGCCGGTAGCGGGCCGGGGCAGAACATCCTGATCCTAGACCTGGCGGAAGCCGATCCCTTTTTCGTGGATTTTATTGTTGATAACTCCCGCGCCCCCAGCATTGGCACCTGGCAGGGGGGGGTGTTGGCCACCCACCTGAACCTGCTGGGGTTTGGGGATAGCCTCAGCCTGGGCTACGACTTTACCGAGGGGTTAGACCTTTACGAAGCTCGCTATGCCGTGCCCCTCAACGGGCTCGACGGCAGCCTCCAGGTGCGCTACGAAAATGCCGAAAGCCGAATTATTACCCCCCAGTTTTTGGATGCGGGCATTCGCAACGAAAACGAGACCTTTAGCCTCAGCTTTCGGCAGCCCCTCAACCGCTCGTTGACCAACCAGTTTGCCCTGGGCCTGGGGTTTGACCTGCGCGAAAGCCGCAGCTTTATTCTCAACGATATCCCCTTTTCGTTTTCCGTCGGGCCTGAGGACGGCGTGGCCAGGGTCAGCGCGCTGCGGTTTTTTCAGGAATGGGTGAATCGAGATACTAACACCGTGCTGGCGGCGCGATCGCAGTTTAACCTAGGCCTGGGCCTGTTTAACGCCACCGTTAACGACACCGGCACCGACGGGCGGTTTTTCTCGTGGCTGGGGCAATTTCAGTGGGTCGAGCAGTTTGCCCCCGGCACTCTGCTGGTCACGCGGGTGAATGCCCAGCTTACCCCCGACTCGCTGCTGCCCCTTGAGCGCTTTAGCGTTGGCGGGTTTGACACGGTGCGGGGCTATGCCCAAAACCAGGTGGTTACCGACAATGCCGTTACGGCTTCGACCGAGCTACGGGTAAATATTGCCTCAGATCTACAGCTGGTGCCGTTTCTGGATGCCGGCGGCGGCTGGAACAACCAAACCGAAAACCCTCCCCAGGGGTTTTTGTTGGGCACCGGGCTGGGGCTGCGCTGGCAGCCCACCGACGCCTTTAGCCTGCGCATTGACTATGGCATACCGCTGATTAGCGTGCGCAAAGACGGCACCTCGCTCCAGGAAAATGGACTCTATTTTTCCGTAGCGGTGCGTCCGTTCTAGGAACAAATTCAGGTTGCACTTTTCGGCAATCTTGTCTGCACCTAACCGCTAACGTTCTCTCCCCAAGCGGTGATCGCGGCGCAAGCCAAACACCCTAAACTAGGGGCATCCCCCTGGGAGGAACCTGTGGATTGACTCACGATAGAAAGCCCTACGCCGAGCTGATGCGCTGGTGGCATCAACACCAGGCCCGGCAGCTTAGCCACGAAGCCGATTTAATTCGCAACGGCGTGTTGCAGGATATTTTTGCGCTGCGGCGACACTTGGAGCTGTCATGTCAGAGCCAGCCCAACGCCGACGCGTTTGGCTGTGAGGGTCATCTAACCAATCTCAAACGAGTTTACGCGGCCCTAGAGAACCTCAGCCATCGCCTCGAAACGCCCTACCTGCAAGACTCATTGCCCCTGGCATTGCAGCATGCCCTGCAACCCTGGCAGCATCGGTGCCCCTGGCAGGTGACCCTGCCCCCCACCTGGGAGGCAGAACCGGTTGAAAACACCCAACTGCTAACCATGTTTTTAACTATTCTGGTGCCCCTATTGACGGATACCGCCCCCCAACCTATCCACTGTCTTTTGACCCTAGAGGCCATCGCGGGCCATAAACAACTAACCCTCCAGGCGGCTTATCCAGAGTCGCTTTCATCCGCGCGGGTAGCGGCCCTCTCAACCTCGGTTACGCCGATCTTAGACACCTTTCAGTTACTCACCCAGGGGGAGTATAAACCTGATTTCCAGCCCGCTCGCCTCGACTGGCGGCTACGCTGGCCAAGCCAGCCAGCCAGCCAGCCCAACGAACCCTGACCGCCTAGTCCTCAAAGGGGAAAAGCCACCTACCCGCGTCAGTAAATCCCCTGACTGAGCCTAGAACTTCCCCTCCGTCCTCCATCCTCCGCCCTCCACCTTCCATCCTCCACCCTCCCCCTTCCCCTTCCCCCTTCCCCCTTCCTACCCTAGTCCCCAAACCAGTGCCTTACGCTATGACTTCTCCAGCCTCTACCCCCAGTTTTCTTGTCGTGGATGACCATGAATCGGTACTCGGCGGCACGGTCAACGTTTTAACCCAGGCCTACCCCAACGCGGTGATGCGCACTGCCACCACGGCCCAGGCGGTGGTGGCAGCTCTAGCCGACACCCTGGCCGATCTGGTGGTGATGGATTTGTCCATTCCGGCCGCCCCGGCGGCCCCGTCTCAAACCGAGACGGGCATTCAGCTTCTGCGGACTCTGATGGAAACCTACCCGGAACTGAATATTGTGGTGCAAAGTGCCTATGTGCGAGCGCTGGTGCGACTTAAGCCCACCATCGATGCCCACCAGGGCGGCTTTACCATCGCCGATAAAAATCTGCCCATGAAAGACATGCTAGAGAAGGTAGATTGGGCGCTAAAGGGGTTAATCTACACCCCCCGCGACATGCGCACCGGCATCGAAGTCAAGCCCGAGTGGCTCCAGGTGCTGCAACTGGCCTTCCAAGAAGGGCTGCAAGATAAGGCCATCGCCGAACACATGAACGTCTCAGAGCGTACCGTTCGCCACTACTGGACCAAGGTGCAGGATGTACTGGGTGTCTACCCCGACGAGGGTAAGAATATTCGCATTCAAACCGAAATCCGCGCCCGTGCCGAAGGCTTGATTGACTAAATTATGGTGGGGAGATATCAAGTTTTAGGTATCAAGTGATAAGTTTCAGGTTTCAACACCCAATACCTAGCACCTGCCGCCTGTCACCTCATACCTGACATCTATGAAGATTTCCAGCAAAGAACTTACCTCGTCATTCCTGCACAGGCGGGAACCCAGTCCAAAAGTCTGTTTATATCGGGTATCTTCTTTCCGAGAAATTGCCTATCACCTGATACCTAACACCTAACACCTAACACCTAGTACCCGATACCCTTCCTCCTCCCATGGCCCCAAAAACAGACGTTCGTACCGCCTGGGCGCGGCTGCGGCAGCCGTCGGCTACCTGGCAGCGCAGCGTTCTGCCTGGCCTGGCGGTGATTGGCCTGGTGGTGCTGGGGCGGCTACTGGGCCTGTTTCAGGAGCTGGAGTGGAAGACCCTGGACAGCTTTTTGCGGTGGCGACCGGCGGAAGCGCAGGACAAGCGGGTGCTAGTTGTCGGCATTGATGAGGCCGATATCCAGCGCCTAGGCACCTACCCGATTCCCGATGGCGCCATGGCGGAGCTGCTCACGACCCTGGCCAAGCAGCAGCCCCGCGCCATCGGCATTGATATCTACCGAAATTTGCCCCAGGAACCGGGCCATGGCACCTTGCTGGACGCGCTGGAAAACCTGCCCTACGTGTTTGGGATTGAAAAAATTTCGCAGCCGATCGTGCTGCCGCCGCCGTCGCTACCGCCCGAGCGGGTGGGCTTTGTTGACTTTCCGCTCGATCGCGACGGCTTTGTGCGGCGGGCCTACCTAGGGAGCTTTCCGTCCGTGGATCATCCCAATGGCGACGAGTTTCGCTTTTCGCTGGCGCTGCGCCTGGCCGAGGCCTACCTGGCTGAGGAGGGCCTTGAGCTGGGAAACGGGCGGCGCCATGCTGACAACATGGGCTTTGGCGATACGGAGCTGTTTCAGGTGCGGCCTAACTCGGGCGGCTACAGGTTGGCTGACGCTGGGGGGAACCAGGTGCTCATCAATGTTCGCAGCGGCAGATCGCCCTTTGCCATGGTCTCAATGGCGGAGGTGGTGGCGGGGCGGGTGGCCCCGGAGCTAATTCGAGATCGCGTCGTTCTGATCGGCATTACCTCCCTCAGCGTGAAGGATCTGGTGAATTCAGCGGCGGTGGCCAGCGATAACCCTGGCCTGGTCAATGGGGTGGAAATGCACGCCCACGTGGTCAGCCAAATTCTTGGCGCCGTGCTGGATGATCGCCCTCCCCTGCGGGGCTGGGGCGACGGCTGGGAATATCTTTGGATCGTGGTTTGGGGCGGTGTAGGCATGGTGCTGGTGCACCGGATTCCCCGACCGGCGGTCTATATGCTCTTGATTGGGCTGATTGGCCTGGGGCTGGCGGGGCTTAGCTTTGTGCTGCTGTGGCTGGGGGGCTGGTGGATACCGGTGGTGCCAACGCTGATTGTATTTATGGTAAACGGGTTTGTGTTGCCGGGGTTTTACCTCTATGACCAGACGCTGCGATCGCGCATTGACGAGCGCCAGCGGGTGATCGAGCAGACCTACGACGCTATTCACAATGGCCCCCTACAAACCCTGGCGCTGCTACTGCAAAAGCAAGACACCCTAGAGCCCTACGTCAGTGCCCAGCTTGAGAGCCTGAATCGTGACCTGCGTGAGGTCTACAACCGGCTGATGCAGGAGTCACTTCCCCAGGCCGAGCAGCTCCAGTTGGGCAGCGAGGGGGTGGTCAACCTGCGTAACCCGCTCCATGAGGTGCTCTACGAGATTTATACCGAAACCCTGAGGCGCAACTTTCCAGGACTCAGCACCATCAAGGTTCATATCGTGAAATTTGAGCCCTTCGCGGTAGAAGGGCTTTCCACTGACCACAAGCAAGCCCTCTGCCGCTTTCTTGAAGAGGCACTCTGCAATGTCGGTAAACATGCGGTGGGGGCGACGCGACTAACGGTGCTGTGCTTCGCCACCGAGTCCGAAAACCTGATTCAGGTCGAAGACAACGGCAAAACCGTGCTGACTCTCGATCAGCCCCGACCCCAGGGGCGCGGCACCCAGCAGGCTCAGAGCCTGGCGCAGCGGCTGGGGGGGAGTTTTTTGCGATCACCCCTCGAGCCCGGTACTCGCTGCGAGCTGCGGTGGTCGTTGCAGCCGCCCAAACGTTGGTGGACTTGGTGATAGTAACGCTGTCCGAAACCGGTAACAAAGCTGACGCTCAACCGCCATAGCGCTGGCTGAAACCCCGGCTGTATCGGCTCACGGCTTTGCCTATGGTAATGGAGTCAGCTACCCGAATGGGCATTACCTGGCCCTGGCTGCCCTGGCTAGAACTGGCACTCATGGGTCTCTCACGTCTTTATTGAAGTTATCGGATGGCTTACTTTTTATACCAACAATACCGAGTAAACTAACTAGCAGAGGTGCAACTATGACTCAGGTTTTAACCATGAAAAACCGTTCCTGGCTGGCTCAACTTATCGGCCTAGGCAGCGCCGTGAGCCTCTTGGTAGGGGGCATCCCCGCTGGTTTAGCTGACTATACCCCCGGCCCCCGCGACCCGATTAGGGGCAGTAATACAGGTGGCGGGGTGCAGGCCTATAACCCGCCCGCCGACTCTCAGCGGCCCCGGGGTGACCACAGCGGCGGTGGAGTGCGCGGCTGCGGCGACGACATGGCGGCCCTAGCCCCCCGGCTCAACGCCATCGGCCAAACCGCTTCTATTCATCCCACGTTTGTGTGGTATTCCTTTAGCGGCGGAGCCGAGTTCCTAGAGGTCCAACTCTATAAGTATGGAGCGGATAACGTCCTTGAAAAAGTCCTGATTCGCGAAATTGGCACCAATCAGGCAGGCTATATGGCCTACACCCTGCCCGATACCGACCCAGGGCTACAGGTGGGCGAAACCTATTTCTGGCAGGTGGTCATGTATTGTGACCAAAATCTCCAGGAGGTAGGGAAATGGGTTTCGGCGGATCTTGAGGTGGTGGCTGCTCCAGGAGAACTAACGGCCTCTGGGCTGCAGGATGATCCGCTGCAATTGGCCCAGCGCTATGGCCAGGCCGGGCTTTGGTACGACGCCATGGCTCTGGTTTATGACGCCAGCACCCCGCAGGCAAGGGCTTTCCGCAGTACCCTCTTGCTCAACCTGGCCGATCTGGAGGAAGAACCCACGGCGGAGGCCCCTACCCTCAGCGACCAGCTGCGTCAAATTGCGGCAATGCAGGGGTAGTCCTGTTCAAAGTTGATCGGGTTTTTGGAGGGTTAGGGCCGCATCAACGGGTAACTGGTCTATGACAGGGGGGTAGCAAAGTCTGCCCCCTTTTTGGTAGGTTTCGGCCATGCTTCTGGCTTACCTCTGAAACGTCTCAACCCTTGCGGTTATCTAGACTGAACTCAGTTGTTTAATACCGTTGAGGTGGTCTTAATGAAGTTTCGTCAGCTCATGTTACCTGCACTTTTTAGCCTGCCCTTAGTCATCAGTTTACCCCCAGTCGCCCTGGCGAATTCGGCCTTGGCCGCCTGCACTAGCATTCAAGACCCCATTCAGCGGTTCTATTGTGAGGGGTCTATTCTCTCTGGGGAAGCTTCTCAGGCATTGGCCAACAGCTACACCCTGCGTCAGCGACAGCTGGCCCAAGCGGTGAGCGAGGTAGTTGATGCCTACTATGAACAAACCGGGCAACCCCTACCGATTAACCAGGAAACCCTGAGTATGATGATGAACGGCTTGGAAGCTAGCCAGTCAGAAGCCGCCTTTGTGTATGAACGCATGGTCGCTAACAGCAACGCCATTGCCGCCATTATCGAAGCCGATGGCACCATTGGTCGCATGAATAATTTCCTCACCTGCCTGCAAATTCAGGGCACAGGGTGTATTCCTTAGAGTAGTCCAATCAATAAGTTATCCATGGCCAGCCTATCCCTCTCCCTAAGTCCCGCTCCCAAAACTAGGAGCGGGACTTTGAGACTGGCCTCCCCCGCTCCCAAGTTTGGGAGCGGGGGATTGAGAGCATCTAGTCACTGCAGAGAGAAGAAATAGAAGGCGGTTGCCAATTCGGGTACTGGTCTTTTAATCGGTGATGAACCCCTACAACCCTTATGCAGCAATAGCTTGAGTCAATTATCCCTAAATGCCTGAAAGTGCTTGTCTGGCGTGGCTTCTAGCCCTTCATCTCCTGTTAAAAGACCAGTACCAGCTGGCCTGGCCCATCTGTCACTCAGGGCTTGGCGGTGCTGATGTCCGCTAGATGCGATTACTCGGCCTCAAAAGCAGATCTCTAGGCTAAGGACATTTCCAGCCAAGAACTTACCGTGTCATTCCCGCCCAGGCGGGAACCCAGCCCAAAAGTTTGTTTATATCGGGTATCTTCTTGCCGAGAAATTGCCTAACCTTCCCAGTCGTGATCAGGTACCGGGCCGCCGCCGCCGCCTAAACCCAAACCTTCTAATGGCTCGGCGGATCATCTAGCCCCGGTCGGGGCATGGGCAGAACGGTTTTGCCTAGTTTTCTGAGCCCCACCCAGCCCGCCACGGCCACCATCAGCCAGACCCAGCCGGTGAGGGGCTGGTAGAGCAAAAATCCCCCCGTGCTCAGCATCGCCCCCAGCAGCAGCAGCATCGCCGCCAGGGTTTTGAGCAAATCTTGCCCGAGGGATTGGGCCGGCCAGACCCCCGTGCGCTGTCGCTGCCGACTCCAGCCGGGGCCACCGGGGCGCACCAGCCGGTAGAAGGCATCCAGGGTTTGGTCGGTTTCGGGGGGGGTGAGCACCATAGCGGTAACCCACACCACGGTGGTAATAGCGGTGGTAGTCAGCAGCCGCAGGCCAAAGTCATCAATAGTGAGCAGGGGCACGACGCTGGTGATTAGTCCGACTATAAACCCGGCTACCATAGCCGCTAGCTCGGCGGCGGCATTGATTCGCCACCAGAACCAGCGCAAAATTAGCACCAGCCCTGGCCCGGTGCCAATGGCAATCACCAGCCGAAAGACCGTGGTGACATCCTGGGAGTAAAAAGCCGCGATCGCCCCCAAGCCCGTTACCACCACCGAGGCAATTCGACCGGATAGCACCAACTCAGCCTGGGTGGCCGTGGGCCGCAGAAACCGCCCGTAGAGGTCGTTGGTGAGGTAAGACGCGCCCCAGTTAATCAGCGTTGAAACGGTGCTCATAAAGGCGGCCATCAGGGAGGCCACCACCAGCCCCAGCAGCACCGGGGGCAAAAAGTCGAGCATCAGCTTGGGGTAGCCCAGCTCCCGATCTTCTAAATCGGGATAAATTACCACCGCCGCCAGGGCCACAATCACCCAGGGCCAGGTGCGAACCACGTAGTGCAGGATGTTAAAAAACCAGGCGGCTTTTTCGGCCTCGGCCTCGGTCTTAGAGGCCACCAGCCGCTGGATAAACTCGCCGCCGCCGTCGCTGCGTCGAAACGTCCACCACTGCAACGACACGTAGGCCAGGAAAGTCCCCACGCTGATGCCAGCGGTTTCACTCCAACGGTACCAGCCCCCTGGCGCTTTCTCTAGGGGCACAAAGGTCAGCAGATCCGTCCCGCCCACGGCCTCCACCTGGTCGATCAGGCTGGCCATGCCGCCCAGGTTAACCACCGCCACCACCGCTACCACCACCGCCCCCAACAGGGCCAAAAAGAACTGAAAAAAGTCCGTAGTCACCACCCCCCACAGGCCCGAAAACCCGGCATAGGCCAGCACCAGCAGGCTCACCCCGATGACGCTAAACAGCTTTAGATTTTCGCCCCCGTTCACCACGCCCAGGGAAGGCCAGATTTCCAGCGCGTCAATGACCTTAACCATGGCCAGCATGGCGTAGCCGATGCCGATGCAGTTAATCGGCACAGCAAACAAAAATGCCTTAATGCCCCGCAGCCAGGCTGCCGCCGCGCCGCCATAGCGCAGCTCTGTTAACTCGGCATCGGTGATCACTTCCGAGCGCCGCCAGAGTCGGGCAAACACGTAAATCATTACCACGTGGGCAATGCCGAAGCTCCACCATTCCCAGTTACCGGCAATACCTCGGGTACCCACCACCCCGGCAACGTAAAGCGGCGTATCGATGGAAAAGGTAGTGGCCGCCATGCTGGTGCCCGCCAGCCACCAGGGCAGCGATCGCCCCGACACAAAAAAATCGACCAGGCTGCCAGCAGCCTGGCGCGACAGATACAGGCCCAGGCCCAGGGTAAATACGAGGTAGGCCACCACAATGGCCCAGTCAATCCAAATCAAGGGGAGCACCGGCAAACGTCGCTGTTATCTTGCCATATCGTCTATCCCTCTAGCCGCTCCACCCGCTCCTCCAGCTGCCGCACCTGCTGTTTGAGCTCAATGGTGAGAATCGCCAGGTTATCAAACTGGTCTTCTAGAGGCAGATCTAGCAATGACGGCGAGGGGGATGCCTGGGGCGGGTTAGGGGCTGGGCGGCTGGGAATATTGAGTTGCGATTCTACCCGGCTGAGCTGCGATCGCACCCGCCCCAGCTCCGATTCCAGGCGATTTAGCCGAGACTCTAACCGCGCCTCCGCCTGCCCCCAGGCCTGCCAGGTTAGGCCCAGCCAGCAGACCATCCCCAGCACAGCGATGACGCATCCTCTTACCATCGCCCTTGACGGTCGTGCCATGGCTTCGCCCCTCCGTGAAACTACCTAAATTTTAGAAAAAACTCCCCCCACCCGTCTCTCATCGGCCCAAAACTGACTATTATTACCGCCATACGGTGAACTATCTGCAAAACACCGTCGGTGGAGGGGAAACATCTCATGAAACTCAATGGTTTAGCGTTACTGGCCAGCTTGCTCATGGCTGCTGGGGTCGGTTCAACGACGGTGCAGGCCCAGACCTCGCCTCCCACCCCGGCGGTAGAGCCCGAAAGCCCAGCGGTGGAGCCTGAAGCCGCGCCCGAAGACCCCGGCCTATCGGCCAGTGAGGCCTTTAACATCGGGGTCGAAGCCTACGAGAACGAAGACTATGAAGCCGCTCTGGAAGCCTTTAACTACGCCATCGAGCGCGATGCTAGCCTGGCCAGCGCCTACGTCTACCGGGGCTTGGTTTATGCTGAGCAGGATGACTACGATTCTGCCCTAGCTGACCTGAATCAGGCGATCGCGCTTGATCCGAGTAATGCCAACGCCTACTTTACCCGAGGCACGATTTACTATCGCCAGGGCAACTTCACCCAGGCCCAGGCCGACTTCAACGCCGCCCTGGAGGCTGACCCCGACTCGGTTAACGCCTACCTCTACCGGGGTCTTATCGATTCTCAGCAGGGCCGTACCGACCTGGCCCTCGAAGACTTCACCACCGCCATTGAGCTTGACCCCAACAACGCCAGCGCCTACGTACTGCGCGGCTTTGCCTGGGATCAGGTCGATAACCCCACCGACGCCGTCGCCGACTTTAGCCGCGCCATCGAGCTCGACGGCGACCTGCCCAGAGCCTACATGGGTCGGGGAGTCGCGAATTATCATCTAGAGCTGTACGATGCCGCCCTCAATGACCTCAACCAGGCGGTCAGCCTCGATCCCCAAATGGCCCGCGCCTACCTTAACCGGGGCCATGTCTATTACCGCCAGGGGCGGGCTAACCGCGCTCTGCAAGATCTGGATCGAGCCATTGAGCTCAACCCTACCCTGGCCACCGCCTACCAGAGTCGGGGGGCGATTCGGGCCAACCAGGGCGATCTACGCGGGGCTGAACAAGATTTTGCCCAGGTCATTCAGCTCAACCCCGATTCGGCGACCGCCTTTAAGCAACGAGGGGATGTGCGGCTCAAGGCCGGGGATGCTGCCGCCGCGATCGCCGACTATAGCGAAGCCATCTTCATTGACCCCAGCTACGCCTCAGCCTTCAAGGCCAGGGGCGACGCCCGCCTGACCACGGGGGATGTGTTTGGGGCCATTGACGACTATAGCCAGGCCCTGGCGGTGCAGCCCGACTACCTCGAAGCCACCTCGGCCCGGGGTGCCGCTTACCTGAAGGTGGGCCAGGCCCAAAACGCCTATGACGACCTCACCCTGGCCATTCAGAGCGCCCCCAACACCACTGACCCCGAGGTCTACTTCAACCGGGGCATGGTGCGCGCCAACCTGGGGGATGATGTGGGAGCCCAACGCGACTTTGAGCAGGCCGCCGATTTATATCTACAGCAGGGCGAGGCCGCGGGCTATCGGCAAACCCTCGACCAAATGCGCCAGCTGTAGCCAGCTGTGGGATGGGTGAGCGCCGCGTAACCTATGCTGGAGAAGGCGTTGATGCGTTACCGCTAGGTCTAATACTAAATCCTGCTTGGCTACCCCCGCTTCAGCCGGGTGAATGCCATAAAGCCTCTGGCTAGGCTGCGCCAACGCCCCTACGGGTTGGCTTTTTGGGAATCGGGCGGATGGGACTTGGATTTGGGATAACGCATTAACACCTGATGCTATCAACCTATCCTCAACCTAAAAGACGCTATTTGTGACTGTTAAACCCTGGTCTAGCCTGAAAGCAACTGTTTTGATGGTAGTCTGGGCCACGCTGCTGGCCCTGAGCTGGCCCACCCCCGCCTTGGCGTCGATTCACACCTACCACGAGCAGCCAGGACAGACCACCCATCGCTCTACCCAGAGCCTGCGTGACCAAAACGACCTGGCCTGGCAGGCAACGATATTTAAGCGCTACATCGGGGCCAATTTGCAGGGAACCTACCTGCGGCTGGTAGGGTTTCCGGGGCGGGTGACGGTAACCCCTGAGGAAAGCTTATCGGTGCAAACCGGCACCGCCACCCAGTGGGTGGCGCCCTTTTCAGTAGCGCCTCAAACTAAAGAATTACCCGAAAACGTGGCACAATACGACATTGAGGTGGTTTTACAGCAGCTCCGGCAGCCCATTCCCCTCACCCTGGTCGTTCCGTTGCATGGCCCAACCCCAGCTCGCCTGGTGGCCGCTCCGTTTGTGGTCGAAGAGTGGCTAAAGCTTAATCAAATGGGCGCGTCTGCGTCCTCGAATTAGTTTGCCATGGTGTAAGAAATGATTGGGAAGGTTTTGGATTGATAGATTTTGGATTTTGACCTGAAACCTGAAACCTGAAATCCAAAACCCGGTACCCAACCCCTGGAACTCGACCCTTGGCGAGACGCCATGCCTGTAATGGAAACTGAAAAAATCGCCTGCCTAGCTACCCTGGCCAGGGTGGCCAAGCTCAACGGTGACCCCACCCCTCCAGAATTTGAAGCCTTTTTAACGGCCCTGGGCACCTTTCATCCCCTGCCCCCTGGTGCTACCCCCGAGCACCTTCTGGGAGACACCACCCCCCTTGACCACTGGCTGGGCCAAATTCAAACTCCGGAGCTGCAACAGCAGGTGTATCGGAGTGCCCACACCATTCTGCGGTCAAAGGGCATTGACCCCCAAGAGTCTGCCCTGTTAGAGCATCTGCAGGCGATCTTTCAGCTTACCCCAGCAGTGGCCACCGCCCTGGCCAAGCAGCCGCTGCGGGCCACGACATCGGCAGGCTGGGTGAATTCTACGCTGTCTGGCATGGCGGCCCTAATTGGCCGCGAAGGCGACGTGCGCCGCCTAGTTTTTGACTACTCCCTGGGGGCGGCCATCGTCGGGCTGATTCCCTTGCGAGGGGGTGGCTCCCTCGAAATTAAGCTGCTGATTGTGGTGGCGCTGATCGTAAAGATGCTCGGGGATATTCGCAACCTCTGGGGCCAACCCACTGGGCAGGGGGTCCTGGCGATTGTGGGGGCCGCCTTTGGCCTGGGAGGCGCCGTGTTTGGCGGGCTGCTGGTCTGGGTTGGCATGGTGGGTTTAGGGGTAGTTATTCCCTATGCAGGGGCCTTTGATAAGGCGATTGGGTTTGCCACCGCCACTTGGATCGCGGGCCAAACCATGAACCAGTTTTACACCAGCCAGCCCCGCCCCGACCTCGGGGCGCTGAAGCGGGCCTTCCCGCAGCTCATCGATTCTGATTCCAGATCGGCGAATAAATGACCCAACCCGGCGAGGGCGCACGGTTGTGCACCCCGACGATGGCCATCGCTTCAAAATGGACGGTATTGATTCACAGATTCCGCCCCGAACTCCGCCCCGTCATCACCCTGGAGCCTCAGCTATGGATAAGCTAGACAAATTCAAGCGGCGTCAGCTTTTGCTCGGAGGCGTAGCCGCCGGTACCGCCCTTACCTTAGGCACTGAATTTGTCCGCCGAGAGCGGGCCGAAGCCCGGCAGGCAGCCATCGATACCTATGCCTCTGAATTTTACAACCCCGACGACCTGATCCAGGCGGCAGTAACCGGCGACACCCGCATGGTCGAAGAGTTTCAGGCCATCCAGGCGGCGGCGGTGTTTCCGCCCCCGCCGGTGCCCTACAACCGAGATCTGTCAAAACGGCTGATTTTGCTCAGCCGGTTGGCCACCCAGCAGTACATTACCGGGCGCAATGACCCTACATACGACGGCAACCTCCAGCAGCTGCTGGACTATAGCCCCAGCCTTGACAAGTACAGCGTTGTGGCTAGCTTCAGGGGCCAAGAGCGCCAGGTCAACGATAGTATCGAAATTCAGGTGCCCCAGCAGGTGCTCGACGACCCCGCCCTGCTCAACGACCCCACAACCCTAGAAGAAAATTTTCTAGAAGCAGAAGGAGCCATTCGCACCGGGGTCACCGCCGCCGTTAAGGTAGGGCGCAAAATTGCTGTCTTCTTCGGCTTTTTGCTGGAGTCCGAGGAGGACAGCATTCTGGTTTTTCGGGGCACCCAGCGCACCAGCGAGTGGCTCGGCAACATCTATGCCGTGCAGGAAGACTACCTCAACCCCATCACCGGCGAAAAGTTGGGGCGGGTTCACACCGGCTTTCGCCGCATTGCCAACGCCATTATCGATCCCCTGGCGGTGGATGCGGTGCGCCAAATCAACCCCAACAAGCCCTGCTACGTTTCGGGCCATAGTTTGGGGTCGGCCCTGGCTACGCTGCTAGCGATGGATATTGCCCTCAACGTGCCTGAGCTACAGCCTAATCTCAGGGTTTATGTCTACGCTAGCCCCAGAGTAGGCGACCCAGAGTTTGTGCGCAGCTACGCCAAAATTCTGCCCAACACCTTTCGCATTAGCAACCTGGCCGACACCATTCCCACGCTGCCGCCAACCAAACTACGGGCCGAGTTCGTCCATGTCGGCGAAGAGTGGTCTTTTATTAGCCAGGGGGGCGATATTTTGCCCAACCACATCGTCGATACCTACCGCCGCGCCATTAACGCCGGGGCAGAAAGCAACCAGAGCCGCGACTTTCCCATCAGTGGAATAGCGTAGGGGGGAACAGCGTAGGGGCCACCTGCGGTGGCGAGGAAAGGAAAGCGTTCGTTCCTGGCCCCTTGGTCGCCGGGCGGCTTTCCTTCTACGTCCTTCCGTTGTTTGAATTAAAAAACCGGGTCAGGCACTATCACTGAGGAGCGAACCTCAATAATGTCCTGAGGCCCAACCCGGTTCTAGCTTTGGAGCACACGCGAGTCTACAGGATGTTTAGATGATGCTTCATATTTCCAGATTCGCCAATACATGAAAGTTCTGGAAAGTTCAGGTTCTGACTTGCGATAGGGAAAAAATGGATAGATTCAAGGGTAAATCCCTAAGGAATTGATATTTCAAAAGTTTATTTTTCTAGAATATCAGAGCGATAGCTGAGTTGGGAACTTTATTCAACTAGTTTCGTCTAGGAGAGGTCATAATTGTAAACACAGGACTCTGCTGAGGTGGTTTAACGTGTCGCCGGGCGAGAACAGTCCAAGCTCTGAGGATAGGGCCGTTAGGGCAATACCAAATCCGCATCGCCCAACCCCGATTCAAAACATCCAGGTTTTCGGGGCGGGGCGCAGCTCAGCCCCGACAGAATGGGGGCAGCCAACAGGATTGGGCATTGCTGGACGCAGGTATGAATCAAGCATTCAACGTCCCTCGTAGGGGCAAACGGCCGTTTGCCCCTACCCAAATTCATGCCTCAATTCAGCAACACCAACAGGATTGAATCGGAGGTGCCCACTGACCCTCGGGTCTTACGTTGCGAAAGAATAAGTAACGCAACACAACGTACCAATTCCTTACCGTAGGCCGGTGTAGCACTGATCTGTCGCGATAGGATAAATCCGTCGCCTTAATCTGACCACGCTATGCTCGTGATTCTTTTCATTTTTGCTGTGGGCCTAGCCCCCGCCTTTATTTCGGCCTGCCTCAGCCTACAGGCCGAGCGTCAAGCTAAGCAGGGGCAGCCCCAGGGTCTATCTGCATCCCTAGGTCAGGGCGTGCTGAAGCTGTTGGATAGCGACGGTGATGCCGACCTGCACTACATCGACGGCCTGGGCTACATGGTGGGCGACATCACCTGCGACCTCAACGCCCGTTCGCCCTATCTGCGCTGCGCCATTAACCCCATGGGGCCTTGCGATGGGTGCAGCGCCTACGCCCCCAAGGTATTTGAGCGGCAGTTTTAGTCAATTTCGACCTTTGGATTCTCAATATCAATAGCTGGGATAGGCAGGCTTTACTTGGCCTATCCTCCAAATCGCTAATCTAGCAGCGGTGGGCTTCTCAATAAAGCATCCCCAGGGGACGACCCACTATACTCTGGGGGCTAGCCTTCACCCTTAGGCCCCTTTGGCCTAATGCCTTTATGTCCACTCCGCCCTCCGCCCCGCCCCCAGAGCCACCCGCCAATGTCAATCAGACTCTGCCCGCTGGCCCCGAGGATGTTTTTCCGGTGGTGGGCATTGGGGCATCGGCGGGAGGGCTAGAGGCGTTTACCCAACTGCTGAGCCACTTGCCCAACGACACTGGCATGGCTTTTGTGCTGGTGCAGCACCTCGACCCCCGGCAGGATAGTCTGCTGAGCGAAATTATTAGTCGCACCACTACCATGTCGGTGCGGCAGGTCACCGATGGTCTGGCCGTGGCCCCCAACCAGGTCTACGTGATTCCCCCCAACACCATAATGACCCTGCAGGCGGGCACCCTGCGCCTTAACCCGCGGCAGCAGGCCCAGCGGGTGAACAAAACTATCGACGCTTTTTTCGAGGCCCTGGCCCGCGATCGCGGCAACAAAGCCATCGGCGTGGTGCTGTCGGGGGGCGATTCTGACGGCACCCTGGGGGTCGAGGCGATTAAGGCCGCGGGGGGCATTACCTTTGCCCAGTCAGAAGCCTCGGCCCAGGTCATTAGCATGCCCCATATGGCGATTGCCTCCGGCCAGGTCGATTTTATTCTCACCCCCGCCGAAATTGCCCAAAACCTAGCCAGCATCAGCCACCACCCCTACGTTACCAGCCCCCTGGCGGTGCCCCTACCCCTCGAAACCGACGCTAGCGAAGATGCCCTGGCCCGCATCTTTAGGCTGCTGCGGGCCACTACCCGAATCGACTTTAGCCAGTACAAGCCCACCACCCTCATGCGGCGAATTTTTCACCGCATGGCCCTGCACCAGCTCGAAGAGCTCGATGGCTACAGCCAGTACTTGCAGGACAACTCGGCGGAGGTGCAGGCCCTCAGCCAGGAAATTTTAATCAGCGTCACCGGCTTTTTTCGCGATACCGGGGCCTTCGACACCCTCAAGCAAGAGGTGTTTCCGGCCCTGTTGCGGGATTGTCCTGCCAACGCTCCCCTGCGAATTTGGGTGGCGGGCTGCTCGACCGGCGAAGAGGCCTACTCCATTGCTATTGTTTTGCTGGAGTTTTTGACCTACCAGCCCCGCCAGCCCGCCATTCAAATTTTTGCCACCGACGTTAGCGAGCAGGCCATCGAAATCGCCCGCCTGGGGTTTTACCCGCCCGCTAAAGTCGCCGGGGTTTCGCCCGACCGCCTGCAGCGCTTTTTTGTGCCGGTAGAGGGGGGCTACCAAATTAGTAAGCTGGTGCGCGAGCTGTGCATTTTTGCCCGCCAAAACCTGATTAGCGACCCACCCTTTTCGCGGCTCGACTTAATTAGCTGCCGCAACGTGCTGATTTACTTCAGCAGCACCCTGCAAAAAAAGGCGCTGCCCATGTTCCACTACGGCCTCAATCCCAGGGGATTTTTAATGCTGGGGTCGTCTGAAACCGTGGGGGAATTTTCAGATTTGTTTATCCTACTCAACCGCCAGTACAAAATCTACGCCAAGCAGTCGTCTTCCCTACGGCTTAACCTTGATTTTGGCGAGGGCAGCTACCTGGGCGAGGCCGCCACATTCCAGCCCCTGGCTGGCGGCCAAAGCCCGAGCGAGCTAGACCTCTACGGGGCCGCCGACCAGGTCATCCTCAGCCGCTATAGCCCTGCGGGGGTGGTGGTGAACGGCAATTTGGATATTGTGCAGTTTCGCGGCCAAACCGGCATCTACCTAGAACCGGCCCCAGGGCGTGCCAGCCTTAACCTGCTGTCGATGGCCAAAGCCGAGCTACAGCTAGATCTACGCACCGCCATCTACCAGGCTCAGCAGTCGGGCCAGACCGTACGCAAGGATGGCCTGGTGGTGCAAGACGGAGAAATCCGTCGCTCGATTGATATCGAGGTGCTGCCGTTTCAGCCTAGCGCGGCGACAGAGACCTACTTTGTAGTGTTGTTTGCCGCCGCTCCGGTCGCGGCGGCGGTTGTTAACCCTCTGGTT
This sequence comes from Nodosilinea sp. CTOTU7336, assembly GCA_036848635.1. GTDB lineage: Bacteria > Cyanobacteriota > Cyanobacteriia > Phormidesmidales > Phormidesmidaceae > Nodosilinea. Next base: position 65,973 of record DAIUJR010000018.1, on the reverse strand, counting down.
GCCGACCCCACGGCCCTCCCCCGATCGTCCATCAGTGTCGATCGTCAAGACAGCGAGCGGCTTCAGCACGAGCTAGCGGCCACCCGCTCCCATCTGCAATCGATCATTGAAAAGCAGGAGGCCACCAATCAAGATCTGCGGGCGGCCAATGAAGAAATTCTCTCCAGCAACGAAGAGCTGCAAAGCACCAACGAAGAGCTGCAAACCGCCAAGGAAGAAATTCAGGCCACCAACGAAGAACTCAATACCATCAACGACGAGCTCTACCGCCGCAATGCCGAAACCACCCGCATCAGCAACGACTTTCAAAACCTGCTCAGCAGCATCAACATCCCCATTCTGATGCTGGAGGGCGATCTCAGCATTCGCCGCTTTACCCCCACCGCCACAGCTATTTTTAACCTCATTCCCACTGACATGGGCCGCCCCTTTGGCGACATTAACCACCGCCTCACCCTTCCCGACCTAGAGCAACGCATTCTCGACGTGATTACCACCCTCAACCAGCACAGCCAGGAGGTACAGGATCAGGATGGCCACTGGTACGACCTGCGCATTCGCCCCTACCGCACCCTCGACAACCGCATCGACGGGGCGGTGCTGGTGCTGGTCGATATTGACGACCTTAAGCGCAGCGCCGATGAGCTGCGCCAGGCCCGCGACTACGCCGAAGCCATTGTGGAACTGGTGCAAGAATCGCTGCTGATTTTAGACGCTAACCTCAGCGTGGTCAGGGCCAACCAGCGGTTTTACGAAATTTTTCAGGTTACCCCCGCAGAAACCGAGGGCAGCCCGATCTTTAAGCTGAGCAATGGCCAGTGGAATATTCCGGCGCTGCGATCGCTGCTCGAAGACATTTTGCCCCACAACACCCCGGTCGAAAATTATCAGGTCACCCATGAGTTTCAGCACATTGGTGCCAAAACCATGCGCCTCAACGCCCGCATCATCCCCTCTGGCAACGGCACTCCGCTGATTTTGCTTGCCATAGAAGACATCAGCTAACCCCGCCCCATCGTGCCAACAGTTCGTGTTAACACGACGAACTGTTAACACGATGAACAAGGAAAAAGGCCCCGGCACGGGCAAACCGCTGGCCCAGTAGGAATCAAAATAAGCCCTTAACGAGACTTGAACTCGTGACCTCTCCCTTACCAAGGGAGTGCTCTACCGCTGAGCTATAAGGGCAATTGTCGTGGATGGGCCGGGCTGGATTCGAACCAGCGTAGGCGTAGCCAGCGGATTTACAGTCCGCCCCCATTAACCACTCGGGCACCGACCCGCTCATCCACGATTTTCAATCTTACCATGGGTAGTGATTGGTTTTGGGAAACCTCAGAAAATTAAGTCCTGGAATAGTCAAAGGAAACAATCCCCCCGCTGATGCCCCTACCGGCCTTAGTCCTCCGCTCTCAACGTTGGCAGCAACGTCGGCCAGCCTCAAAAGGCATTCATGCTTTGGCCAGCATGGGTTATGCCACGCTAGCTCATCCTACAACTGAGCTGGGCTAGCAGCCAGCCAACTGCTAGCCCTAGCCCACCAAAGCGTACCCCCTGCCAAAATGCCTCGCGCACCTGGGGCCAAGGGATCATTCGACTGGCTAATTCAAGTTCAAAGTCATCGACGGCGTGCTGTAGGCGGCGGAGTTCCTCCTGAACCGTCTGTTGATCTGGGCTAGGGGCGTTGGTATCTACTTGGGTTTGCTCCAGCCGGAGGAGATTGTGAATGCCGGCCTTTAGGTGGTGCAACCGATGCTCAAAATCTTCCATCTGCTGGGCCAACTCATGCAGCGAGGGAGGAGACGGCTCCCCAGGAACTGCCCCCCGGGAACCTCGCTGGCGATGAGTCAAGGAACGTCGAGAACCCGCATTAATCATGCACAATAAGAGGGTAGGGTGTGGTTGGCTTAAACCTTAGCTCAGCTCAGCACGACGGGTTTGCTAAGACAACGCGACCGCTCCCTGGCTGAGCCTGATCTAGTTAACCCCAATTGGTAGTGCCATTATGGTTTTTCCGTCCCACGCTTCCGTATCCGCCCGGGTCGAGCCGCCGGTGGCACAGCTCTCTGACTTAGAGCTGGCCCAGATTTTAGCTCAGCGACTGGCCATCAAGCCCAACGACTGGCACCGTCTCAGTAGCAACCGCCAGGTGCGTGCCCAAGAGCAGCTGGCGGCGGCTCTGGTTTTTCTGCTCAAGCAGCGGCCAGAGGAAGCACTGCCTAGGGTACAGCAGGCCGCCGGGTGGCTAGACCGAACCTTAAAAGCGCCCCCCTGCCCTACCCATGGCCAGTCTGCCCCACATACGGGCTCTAGTCACTGACCTGAGGTCGAGATATTGAGGCCTGAATTTGGGTAGGGGCAAACGGCCGTTTGCCCCTACAAGGGGCGTTGAATGCTTGATTCATACCTGTGTCCAGCAACGCCAGGCTTGAATAAGGATCTCAGGAGTTTGGTTAAGCAATTGGCTCTGGGTGCGGCTCTTTTCAGGTCAAGGATTGCAACGCAGCTGACAACCTTTAGCGCGGATTCCGGTAAGTCATAGAGGAGCGAGCCGGGAGTCGATGACTTTTTTGAAGGATAAGCTCACAAAACGGCTGGCTGCAGCTGTCGTATGTTCCCTACCGTCTATGCCCCCTGTTCTAGAGCAAGGATTCTTTAAGCCAGCGTATGAGCAATATTGCGAGGTGGTCGAGACCTTGAGCGCAGCGGAGAGTAGAGCGTGGGAGCATGGGGCGGTGGAACGGTGGTGAGCACCATCAGTTGAACAGCATTCAAGCCATGACCCAACAGTACGCCGTCGAGGTGACGATTGTGCTGGATTTCATTCATGTCTTGGAGTATGTCTGGAAGGCCGCCTTTTGTTTCTGCCCCGTCGGCAGTCCAGCAGCGGAAGCCTGGGCGCAGGAGCCCACCCTACGTCTTTTCAACGGTCAGGCCCGTGCGGTGGCGGCGGACATTTGTCGCAACGCTACCCAGCAAGCGCTTTCTCCCAAAGCCCGAGAGAACGCTGACAAATGTGCTGACTATTTGCTGAAGTACCACCCGTATCTGCACTATGACCACTACCTCATCCAGGGCTATCCCATTGCCTCCGGCATCATTGAAGGCGCTTGTCGCCAGACCGTATGGATATTACCGGAGCCCGGTGGCGACTGGACTGTGCTGAGGCGGTGCTACGCCTTCGCGCCCTGAGAGCCAGTCATGACTTCGATGCCTATTTGCAGTTCCACAAGCTCCAGGAACTCAAACGCAATCACCTCGCCCACTTCCAGGAGCCCGAACGATTCTTAAACGGCTAAACCAGGAAGGGATATCTCATTACTTCAAAAGAGCCGCACCCAATTAAGTTTGGTATGGAGGGCACTGTTGATATTATTTCAAGAGAAGAAACGGTGCTTCAGTTTTTCTTGAGAAGGGCCCAGTTGATTACAGATCTTTAAGAAGCACCTACCAGGGGGTTAGATTTCCATGGATAGCCTCTTTTGCTACCCTCGACGCCGTTACTGGCGAGTCCTCCTATTTTTGGTGGTCTTTTGCCTTGGTTTATTCAGTGCCAATCCTATCAAACCTGAATTTCAGTCTGGGCATCTTTCCTTTGCGGTCCAGGCTCATGAGGAGGCCCAACCGGTTGACGCAGGTATAGCCAGTTATCGGGAAGGCAATTATCCAGAGGCCATTACTCAATGGCAGGGAGCTTTGGAGTTCTACCAGGGGAAGCCTCCTGATGCTAACCAAATTATCCTGCTAGAAAATCTGGCCCGTGTGCATCGGCTAATCGGCAGCACGGCTGCATCTGTGGATTATTGGCACCAGGCTATTCAAAGCGCTGAAGCACTGGGGGATTTCCAACAGGCTGGCCGTCTGTTAACCGAACAGGCCCAAACCCATAGCCAACTCGGGCAGCATCGACAAGCCATTGAACTTTTATGTGGAAATCCCAGCACCGAAACCGATTGCCTCGGTAACAGCGCCGTGGGACTGGCGCGAATGGTCGGCGATCGTTCGGGAGAGGCTGCTGCCCTAGGTAGCCTGGGTGAAGCGCTGCGCCTTTGGGGAGATTATGAAGGCGCGATCGCGGCGCTACAGAAAAGTTTAGAGATGGCGGAGCCCCCCAGTCAGCCTAGCTATCAGGTTTCAGCACTGAGTAGTTTAGGGGCTGTTTACATCAGCAAGGCCCAGGTCAACTATCGCCGAGCGGAATCGGCTGCTCAATTGGGCGATGACGAAGACGAAATAGACCTTTTACGCCAGGCTCACCAAGAGGACCAAACCGCCCGGCGGTATTTTGAAAATAGTCAGGAGCTGGCTCGCCAGCAGGGCGATGACTTAGCTGAAGTTAGATCTTACCTCAGCTTGATTTCTATCTATCGCCGCCTAGAAGAGACCAGCCTGGCCCTGGCCGTTCAGGAGGCTGCCCGCCAGTTGCTTCAACAAACCCCTAACAGCCATGGGAAAGTTTACGCCGCCATTACCCTGGCAAATCTGATTCAGTTTACTCAGTCAGAGGATTCGGGTGTAACTATCGCCCAATGCTTTAGAGAATCCCCTGAACCCCAAGTCCAAACGCTGTTGACCGACGCGATTGGCCAGGCCCAGGCTTTGGGGGATAGTCGGGGGGAGGCTTTTGCGCTAGGAACTCTGGGCCATTGGTACGAATGTCAGCAGGACTATGACCAGGCGCTACAGCTCACCCAGCAGGCCCAGTGGGTTGCCGATCAGCAGCGGCAGGGGCGAGATAACCTATATCTGTGGCAGTGGCAAACGGGCCGAATTCTTCTGGCCCAGGGGCAAACGACCGAGGCCATGCAGGCCTATGAGCAGGCGGTAGCGACTCTGGATGATATTCGCAGCGATTTGCTGATTAGCGATCGCGAGCTACAGTTTGACTTTCGCGACACCGTTGAACCGATCTATCGACAGCTGATTTCTCTCCAGCTAGCTGGAGCAACAGCACCCAAAAACGTGGCCCAACCGCTGGGAGGAGCCGACCCAGCCACAGCACTGATCACCCTAGACTCGCTCAAGCTGGCCGAGCTACAAAATTATTTTGGTAGCGATTGTGAGATTATTCCCTTCGCGGAAACCCAGCAGGGGCTAGTGGGGGCTAACAGTGGCACAGTCGTATTGACGTCAGTTTTGCTGGGCGATCGCACGGCTGTTATTGCCAGTTTCCCTAACGGCGAACGCCAGGTGGCCTGGATTCCAGTGGACGACACTACACTGCAAAAAACAATCAACGAGTATCGGCGGGGGTTAGAAAACTTATCTAACGAACTTATGGGGTTTGATCTGAATCTGGCTCAGCAGGTATATGACTGGCTCATTAGACCCTTTACCGACGGCTTGATCACCACCCAGATAGACACCCTGGTTTTTGTCAACGACGGCATCCTTCGGAGTGTACCGATGGCAGCCCTCCACGATGGACAGCGGTTTTTAATTGAGACCTACGCCATCGCGACTATCCCCGCCCTCTCTCTAACTGCCGCTGGCCCCTTAGAGCCTCAGCAGATGGAGGTGCTGGTAATGGGATTAACTGAACATGTCAGTGTAGAAAATCAAGAGTTTAGGGCACTGGTTTACGTCAAGGATGAAGTTAATGCCATTCAAAGCCAGGTACCTAACTCTCGGCTGTTGTTGGATCAGGAGTTCAATCTTCAACGCCTACAGCAAGAACTTAGTGACGCAGCCTATTCCGTTTTACACATGGCTACCCACGGTCAATTTGGTACCGAACCCGAAGATACCTTTCTTGTCACGGGCCAGGGCGAAAAGCTTACTCTAGCTGAAATGGAGCGGCTGATTCGCAGCACGGCCTCTAATCTTGAGTCACTTGATTTATTAGCCCTAACCGCCTGCCAGACTGCTATAGGCGACGAGCGAGCCTCGCTTGGGCTGGGGGGGGTAGCGGTTCGGGCTGGAGCCAAAAGTGCCCTGGCATCCCTTTGGTCAATCAATGATGAGACTACAGCCCAGCTCTCAGCTCAGTTTTACAAGGGCTTAGTCTCTGGTCGGCTCAGTAAGGCCAAAGCGCTTCAGGCGGCTCAGATCAGTCTAATTCAGGAAAACAAGCATCCAGCCTACTGGTCTCCCTATATTTTGGTGGGCAATTGGCTTTAGGTAACAGCATTAAGGCTCTACCAGCGCTTGTGTGATTTCTTCAAAGGCCTGGCGATGAAAAGCACTACTCTCCAACTCTGCCAGGGTTTGCAGTAAGGTGTGGCGATATGTAGTGGTTTCTGCATTTTCGGCCCTAGCGGCCTGAGCAAGGGCGTCGTACCACAGCCCCGCTTCGGCGTAGAGGTCGGCCTGATCTTGGGCGGTAGCCGCCTGAGTAATTGCCGCCTCTAAACTGGCGGGGGGGGCTACAACTTCTATATCAGCCCGATCCAGCAGATTACTAGAGGGGCGGTTAGGATTACAGAACACTACCACTTCCCACAGGTAAAGACTACCCGGCTCGAGTTCTGGTTGGGTGACCGGCAGCGAAGCCTCCATAATGCCGGGGGTTGTAGTCATTGCCAACTTTTCCAGAAGCACAAAATCGTTCTCACTAGCCCTCCTATACAGACGAAGCTCCATCGCAACGGGCTCTTCGTCGGGTATAAACCAGCTCACAGTAGGTCGGGTAGACACGGTTTGCCCAGCATAGCTGTGGGGAGCCAGGATGACCATGGAGCCGGTTCCCTCGCGACAGCCGCCCCTTACTCCTGACCCACTTGTTGGGTCTGAAGGAGCTGAGCCATCTGGAGGGGGATTGTACCCAGCCAGGGTCGGCACTGCTATCGTAATCCAAAGACCTGCGATACAACTTAAGCCAGCGATTGTTTTGCCGCTCAAGACCGCCCTGGGCTTCAGAGTTTGCAACATGATAGATACCTGCTGAATACTACATTGTCCCCAGCCTTGTAATTGTTACTATACAGTGCTCCTTAGCCTAATTTGGGCCATGTTGACACCCCACGATCTCAACCGTTGCCACCGCCGCTCCAAGCGTTTAGAGCCAATCAAAATGGCCAATTGATCGTCCTGTGAGCGGGCCAGGTTAGCTCACATACCATACCCCTGGGCGTATTGAGATAACGGCTAAAATGCCCTCCCAGTCGTTTCGACAACAGATAGGCATGCTGAGTTCCGTGCCCACCCTGACCAGGCGATTTCAGAACTTTATCTGCCCGGAGACTACCCTGGCCGTTGTCGGCCACTCGAATCATATTGTGGCGCCCGACTTGCTTACAGGTAATGGCCAGTCGGGTTGCACCCACGGCGTGTTTGCCTACGTTCTGAAGAGCCTCTTGCAAAAATCGACAGAGATCGCGTTTATCTTCAAGGGTCAGCTTGCGAGCTGCCATGGGGTCAAATTCGATAATTTTGGCTTTAAGCTGCAGAAAGCCTGGAAGATCTTGCCGCAGGGTTTGGTCGTAAACCTCATAAAGCAGCTGGTGAAGAGGGATGTTTAGATCCACTACCCGCTGATGGCTGAGGTAAAACCGTGGATCCTCTGTTAGGGCCTCTTGCCGTACCAGGGTATAGATATCCCGCAGCTCTTGATTTAAACCCTGAAGACGACCATACAAAGCTGGCGGTACTTGGGGCGAGTTATAGGTATCGTGCAAAATCTGGGCGAGGTTTTGAAGCGGTCCGTTGTGAATAGCATTGAAGGTATTATCAATAACTAGCTGTCGTTCCTGAATGCGTGCTCTCAGCTCTTCTCCGTACCAATAGAACAGAGGAAACACCACTCCATTAGTTACAAATACTGCTAGGGTAGGCACTATAGGAATCCACCATCCTTGCCAAAGCAATAGCCCATAGCCGACCGCTAGCAGCATTGAACTGCCGCTGACGACCAGTAGAACCTGTTGCCAGGGCTTCCGGGCCATTCGGCCCAGCCCAATGCCTAGTCCTCCCCAGAGCACTATCCAGGCGTAGTCCCAACCTTCTGGCCAGGATCGCAGTAAAGGCCGATCTTCTAGAACAGCGTTGACAATCTGGCTAACCGCATGGGCCTGAAACTCAATGCCAAACACTAGCCCTGGATTGGGGCTGGAGATCGCCGCAGAATTGACAAAGTCCTTAACGCTAGGGGCCGTAACGCCAATTAAGACAATGCGATCGTGCAGCCACTTGGGGTCAAACTGCCCGGCCTGAATCTGGCTCCAGGTCAGAATCCGAAAAGGAGTGGCCCCGCTGCGAAAATTTACCAAAATCTGATGCCCGCCCATATCAGCACCAACGTAGCCCCCCGCATTTGGGGCTAGAGGCGCTAGCTCAATGGTGTCAAAGCGCATGGCCACGGGGTCACGAATCCCGTTTTCTAAGGGAATGTTTTCCTGAGCCAGGTACGCTTCTACCAATCGTAGGGTAAAGGCAAAATGAAAATCCTCCGCTGGATACGTCGCCCCTAAAAGACTTCGTCTGACGAAACCATCCCTATCCACTACCAAGTCGGCAAACCCAATCCGTTCCTGGGGCAGAACCTCTGGCCCCCCCACCGAAGGAGGCAGCAGCTTTTCAATAGCAATCATAGTATTTACTCTTTGCAGAGTAGCGTTAAAATCTTCATGGCCAGGTTCTACGGGTAAGTCTCGGTAAATATCCAGGCCAATGACCCGCGGGTTAGTCGCCTGAATCATTTGAAGCAGATCGGCTAGGTGTCCGTCTGGTATGGGGTAGGCGCCAATTCGTTGAATATCGGCCTCGGTAATCCCGACAATCACAATGTGCTCATCCGTTATTTCTGCCGGGCGCACCCGCAGAAAATAATCCAGCGCCTTCCACTCTAGACTCTGTAACCAACCCAGCCCACGAGCTGCTACTACAACGGCAATAATAATGACGCTAGGAAGAATACGCGTCGGCCAATTGGTAAGCCCACTGCGAAGTCGTAACCAGAGTTTAGCGCTGGAGCCAGTCATAGAACCGCTAGTCAATCAACCCGGCTTGTCTGGCCCGAATCTCGGTCTGAATGCGGATGTTCTTCCCTTCCTCTGGGCATACCCCCAGAATGCTTTGAATTTTAGTCCAGTAGTGGCGAATGGTGCGGTGAGCCACATTCATTCGGTCGGCAATGGCCTGATCTTGCAGCCCCTCCTGAAAGGCGAGCCTCAGCACTTCCATCCATTCCGGTCGCAGCTCAAGGCCCGCTCGCATTTCGGGGGGCAGGTAGTTCAGGCCCTTCAGCGCCCAGTCAAGCTTGGTGGGGAGGTCGTCCGTGGGCAAGCATTTATCCACAATAGTAAAGCCGCCCTGGTGCAGAAGAATATCAGGCTTAAGGCGAATTAGCGAGGCCGCATGGGCCGTCTGCACCACAATATTGAGGGCTGGCCATTGCGCCATCAACGTGCTCAATAGCTGAATGCCAATCGCCACCTGAGGCGGCTCTGATAGAGGAGCTGAGGCTGTTTCAGGAATGGACAAATCTACAATGATGGCATTGGGGGGTTGAGCTGTTACCAGCTCCAGGGCCTGCCGGGCCGTTAAGGCGCTATCAATCTGGGCTTTGGGGTAGTGTTTCTGGACGAGCGCGACGGTGTCGTTCAGCATTCTCACCTGGTCGTCAAGGATGACAAATTGCGGTGTCACGGCTGGTTCGGGGGTCATGGTTCACTCCTGAGAATAGGATCCAATATTTCCGAGTAAGTCGAGAGCCGCCATCAATACCGACGGCTCTCGACCAGCATTTAGCGTTAAAAGATCACGCTGCCACCAAACGTTCCATCCGCACTGGCGGCTGCCACAAACACAGCATTCTCACCAAAGCCAATGATATCAGCCCGGCCATCTCCCGTGACATCGGCCAGCTGGCGGGGGTAGCGGCCAAACGAGTCCCAGTTGCCACGACCGGGGGTAAACCCGTCGGTCGGAGAGGAGATAATGCTGTCGCCAAAGGTGCCATCGGCATTAGCCGGGGCTACAAACACGGCATTCTCACCAAAGCCGACGATATCAGCCCGGCCATCGCCGGTAACATCGGCCAGCTGGCGGGGGTAGCGGCCAAACGAGTCCCAGTTGCCACGACCGGGGGTAAACCCGTCGGTCGGAGAGGAGATAATGCTGTCGCCAAAGGTGCCATCGGCGTTGGCCGGGGCCACAAACACGGCATTCTCACCAAAGCCGACGATATCAGCCCGGCCATCGCCGGTAACATCGGCCAGCTGGCGGAGGTAGCGGTCAAACGAGTCCCAGTTGCCGCGACCGGGGGTAAACCCGTCGGTCGGAGAGGAGATAATGCTGTCGCCAAAGGTGCCATCGGCATTAGCCGGGGCTACAAACACGGCATTCTCACCAAAGCCGACGATATCAGCCCGGCCATCTCCCGTGACATCGGCCAGCTGGCGGGGGTAGCGGTCAAACGAGTCCCAGTTGCCGCGACCGGGGGTAAACCCATCGGTCGGAGAGGAGATAATGCTGTCGCCAAAGGTGCCATCGGCGTTGGCGGCTGCTACAAACACCGCCGTCTCACCAAAACCAACGATATCAGCCCGGCCATCGCCGGTAACATCGGCCAGCTGGCGGGGGTAGCGGTCAAACGAGTCCCAGTTGCCGCGACCGGGGGTAAACCCATCGGTCGGAGAGGAGATAATGCTGTCGCCAAAGGTGCCATCGGCGTTGGCCGGGGCCACAAACACGGCATTTTCGCCAAAGCCGACGATATCAGCCCGGCCATCGCCGGTGACATTGGCCATTTGTCGAGGGTAGCGGTCAAACGAGTCCCAGTTGCCGCGACCGGGGGTAAACCCGTCGGTCGGGTAGGAGATAATGCTGTCGCTAACTGAAAAATCTGACTCTAAAGACGGTAACACAGTATTTTCGGTAGACATAACTCAATCCTCCTGAAAATCTTGATACGCTGAGTTAAGAAGGCCATGGAATCTCGGCTCTCGCGATCAGCTCAACACCGCTGGAGATGTTCCTAAAGTGTTGAGACTTTTGCACCAGGCTTTACGGGGTTCAGCCATCGAGTTTTAAGCCTAGAGAGATTGTTGGGCGCTTCCCCAGGTGAAAATTTCTGGGCTATTGGGTTCAAGCCCCTGGGCTGGCTTGACTGTTTCTTGCTCTAGCAGGGTCACTTTTCAAACCCTACATGGTGTCAAATAAAAAAGGGTGATAGTATTTGACAAATCCATCGCTCACCTAAGCCAGGGAGGCTGTCATTTTGTGCAAAGATCTCCATGAGATGGACGATGTCGCCCTACCGCCAAGCCAGCCCTTTTCTCATTTGAAGGAAGGTTTTTGAGTATAAATAATGGCCATAGGAGCTTTGTCTATCAAGTAAATATACGGTGAATTTTCAACGCCCCGAAAATAATGTTTCCAGCCACTCAAAGCTGGAGTGTGCTCCACGGAAGCTGCCTGCTGACACCCAGTCACCTGCCGATCTTTACCTGGAGGTTTAGTGCTGATGGTTTACAAAAAACATCTGACCAAAGCTTTTACATCAACTTTCTTGGGAGGATGGATTATCCTCGGCTTGTCGTCAGGAACGATGGCCCAAAATATAATTGTTCCTGACGATACTCTGGGAGCAGAACGTTCACAGATCGATCCTGTTTCGCCCGGGAATGATGTCGTTGATGGCGGGGCCATACGAGGGGCGAATTTATTTCATAGCTTTTTAGAGTTTAATGTTGCCAATCAAGGGCAGGTTTATTTTGTCAATCCGTCTGGCATAGAAAATATTTTTAGTCGAGTAACGGGCAGTGAACCATCAGATATTTTAGGTACGTTAGGCGTCAATGGGGCTGCAAACCTTTTTTTCCTCAATCCAAACGGAATTACCTTCGGCCTTGGATCTTTTTTGGACGTTGACGGATCGTTTATCGCAACAACTTCTGACGATATTCAGTTTGGCGAACGAGGCTCGTTTGGTGTATCCGAACCAAATGTTTCAAACCTACTCACTATTAATCCCTCGGCGCTGATATTTAATCAGCCCGTTGCCACACCCATTATCAACAAAGCAGGTCTTGATACTCAGGTAGACGACTCGGCCGGCGTTTCTATTTTTGGCTTGCGAGTGCCAGATGGAAGAAGTCTACTGCTAGTTGGCGGTGACATTGAAATAGATGGAGGCCGACTCAATGCGTTGAGTGGGCATGTGGAATTAGCAGGAATTTTAGGTGCAGGAGCAGTGGGTCTAAATATAAATGAAGAGGAATTTAGCTTGACTGTTCCTGATGATTTACTTCGAGCAGATGTATCCTTATTGAATCAAGCCAGGTTAGATGTCAGGGGAAAAGGCACGGGAAGCATAACTATTAGTGGTCGTAATATCAATATTTTAGATAGCAGCCAGATTCGAGCAGGAGTCAGAAGCGGCTCTGAGCCAACTAGTAGCTTATCTGGCGATATTACTCTTAATGCTACAAACAACATTCAAGCGAATGGCTTTTCATCTGCAGGAAGTAGCGCAATCCGAAATGACTTCGTCAATGATTCTATATTAACAGAAACCAGTTCAGGGGGCAATATTTATATTAATACTGCCTCGCTCCTTGTAGAGAATGGGGCACAAATAGAGGTCGGTACTGATGGCCAACATAATCCGGGCAGCATCACAATTAATGCCCTTGAAAATGTAATCTTTCAAGGTGAAGGCAGCTTATCTAATGGGACTGTGCGCCCAACCCGTATTTCCAGTCGCGTAGAAAACGGAGCTACAACTCAGAGAGGAGGAAATATTCAAATTAATGCTCGGGAGTTGTTAATTGCCGATGGCGCTCAATTAAGTGCCAGTACCAACGGCCAAGGTGATGGTGGTAGTATTACTTTTAATGTCAATACTGTAGAAATTTCTGGCGTAGGCTCAGATGATAGGAGCGGCGTTTTTAGTCAAGTGCTATCCAATGCTGGAAACAGCGAAAATAGAGTTCAAGGCGGCAGCATAGTAGTTATAGCAGAAACATTTTCTCTAAATAATGGGGCAATCTTATCAGCAGACACAAGAGGTTCAGGGGATGCGGGCAATATTACAGTTGAAGTGCAAGATATTTTTATTGGCCAACAACAAAATGACCAGGTAACAGGGCGGAGTAGTTTATCGAGTGAAGTTGAGGAAAATGGCACTGGTAGAGGCGGTGAAGTTCGCGTCAGGACCAATTCTCTAACTATTAATAATGGGGAAATCGTAACATCGACATCTAGTCAGAGTTCAACTGATCAAAGTATTACACTGGATGCCGGCAATATTCAAATAAATGCTCGTGGTCCAATTGTTCTGATGGCAAGTTCTATTGACAGCCGTGTTGAAAGAAATGGATTTGGGGCGCGTAGTGGCAACATCTCCATCAACGCTGAATCTCTTGAAGCCACAAATAATTCTGGCGTCTCCACCAGTGCATTTGGTTCAGAAAGCGAGAGCGCCGGTACGATCATAATTAGTGTCGACGACTATATACTAATCTCCGGCCCTGGTGGCGGGATTTTTAGTCAAATTGATCCCCCTCCGGAGCTCTCTACCAGCGGCGAGCCTGGTAATTCAGGTAGTATCACGATTACAGCTAGACAGCTTGAGCTAAGAGACGAGGTATCCGTAACCGCTCAGTCGACTCGAGGAAACGCTGGAAATATTAGTATTCAAGCCGGAGATGTTCACATCCAGGATGAAAGTATTATCCGGACTGATTTTTCCGGCGTTGGGGACGGCAGTGGAGGTGCCATTGATATTAGTGGAAACAGTATTCGCTTATTTCGCAACAGTGACATTAGAACAAATGTTGTCAGAGGGGCCGGTGGCGGCGGCAATATTACCCTTACCGCCAATGACATCCTTGCCTTTGGCGACAGTGACATCCTCGCCTTTGCCCAGGACGGGCAGGGTGGCAACATCACCCTCAATACCCCGGCCTTCTTTGGCGAAAACTATCAGCCTTCCCCCGACGGTATCGATCCCGCCTCTCTAGACGGAAACGATCGCGTCGATATTAACGCTACCGGGGCCATTTCCGGCATCATCACCATCCCCGATGTCAGCTTTATTCAAAACAGCCTGGCCGAGCTACCCGAAACCGTAGTCGATACCCAGCAGCTAATTGCCGGTAGCTGCATCGCCCGTACTGACGAAGGCGGCAGCTTTATCGTCTCCGGCAGCGGTGGGCTGCCCGAACGGCCCAGCACCACCTTCATTTCCCCCTTCCCCACCGGAGAGATTCGCCCCCTGGCGGATGACAATGCCGCTGGAGAGGCCAACCGCCCAGCCCCCTGGCAGCCGGGCGACCCCATTGTTGAACCCGAGGGCCTGTTTCAGCTGCCCGATGGGCGGTTGGTGGTCAGTCAGCGGTGCGAAAGAGACTAGTGGGCTCAAAGACTAGCGAGAAGTAAAACCCGCTCGACTGCAGAGAACTGCCCTGGTTGTTAGCCGCAATCAGCGGCAGGCCGTAGTCGGCCCGAAACTGGAGGCTAGGGGCCACTAGCCAGCGCAACCCCAGCCCCACACTGGCCAGGGTCGATGGGTCAGGGCTGGGGCCCTGGTTATTCCAGGCAGTGCCCAATTCCACAAACGGGGTAATTTGCAGCTCGTTGGGGATGCTGCTGAGGGAAATTAGCGCCTCCACAGAGGCGTTAACGCCGTTGTCTGAGACAATCTGGTTTTCCTCATAGCCCCGCACTGTACTAATGCCCCCCAGGCTAAAGCGCTCGATGGGCAGCAGGGCATCGGGGGTAAGCTGGGCATTTAGCCGACTGACCAGCAGCACCCCCGGCGATACCTGCTCAACCCACTGAAACTGCCCCAGCCAGGCAAAAAAGCGGCCATCAATGCCAATGTCGTTGACGGTGGCATCAAAAGCGTCAATGCCCAGGCTAAATTGAGATCTCGCCGCCAGCACCCGCCGCGGGTAGCGCTGCACCCAATCCTGGTAAAAGCGAATCGCTGTCACCTGCGATCGCCCCAGTTCTGGGCCAGGGGAAAAGGAAAAGGGAATGTTATCGAGCAAAAACGTTTGGCTGCGGCGCAGATCCAGGCCCAGACCCAGAGCAAACTCGCTCTCGGATGATCGCCAGATTGGCTGCCGCAACCCCAGCGAATAGGTTTGGGCTTCGCTGCGAATGCCGAGGTCTTCAAATACATCCTGAATAATCCGGCTATCGCTATTGTTGAAGCCTATGCTAACGGTGCCCCCCTGGGGCGTAATCGGCAAGGTATAGTTTACGTCGTAAAGGTTGATCCCTGCGCCCAGGCTGTAGGCGGCGCTGACGCGATCGCCAAACCCCATCAGGTTGTTGTGCGTCACCTGCACCACCCCCTGGAGTGAACCCGTGGTGGGAGGTCGATAGTTATCCAGCGATAGGGTGGTAAAAAATGCCGGGGCCTCAGTCAGCTCTAGCCGCAAAATATTCTGGCCCGGCCCACTGCCCGCCATCAGCTCGGCATTGACAGAATCCAGGAGCGGGTCCAGTTGCAGCAGCCGTAGGGAATCTTCCAGACGCGGCTGACTCAGCGGTGTACTGGTTCCGCTTTCTAAACGACGGCGCACATAGCCTTCCCGTAGCCGCCTCAGCCCGCTGATGTCTATAGCCTCCAGCTCTCCCTCTACGACTTGAATCTGCACCAGCCCGGTACTAAAGTCTTGGTTGGTGGGCAAGAAGGCCCCGGAGGTAATGTAGCCGTTGGCCACATAGAGTTGGGTAATATCGGCCCGTAGCTGAAACAGGTCGCTGAAGGTAACGTCCTGATTTTCAAGGCGGCTGGTGAGGGCCGCAATTTCTGCCTGCAAGACGGTGCTGCCCAACACTTCAACCCGATTGACCCGAAACCGAAAGTCTGAGGGCACTGCGCCCGCTGGCGGCACGGGCGGCGGCGGAAATTCCAGGTGTAGCTCAGGGGCCGGGGCCGGAATCGGCAGCGCGGGAGGAGCCGGGATAGTTTGTTCGGTGGGGTCTGGCGTGTTGACCGGCAGCCCCGTATCCTCTGGGCCAGAAGATTGGGCCAGGGCGCTACCGGGCCACCCCAGTAATATCGCTAGGCTAAATCCAGAAACGGCCCAGCCTTGGGAAGATACACCCATTTTGACATCTCCGTTCGATTCTCAATTAGCACTGTCTTTAGCACAGGGCAATTTCTCCAGGAATAGTCATCGCGAAAAGTAGATTGATCTTAAAAACACTAGAAATGCCTGGACTACAGGCGCCGCTTTGAGCAATGCTAAAATCTGCTGTAAAACATGAATAGAATACACTAACGCATCATTTAGTGCTGGCTAGAGTACGGATGTTTTCTCGATACTTACCTAGTACTCTGAGGCAGAAATATTCCACCCACCGGCTTAAGGAGAACCCCTTGTGTAACCGGGAATAACCTCTCTGTCTGCGTTCGACTAAGCGCCCCTCGTCAGCTCAAGCAAACCTCGTCGAACGCTTGAGCTCAGGCCGAAAGCTTACACTGGAATCTGCCCTCTGCCTTCCTACTTCTGCCTTCCATCTTGCGATACTCGCACTTTGCACTTTTGTGCAATCACCCTTATTGCTTTGAGCCGTGCAGTTGGCCTAGGCGGTCGGTGACAGGTCGTGGCCCACTAATTTAGTATTGACTCAATTCGCAAAAGCGTCAATCATTTTTCAGCTTATACCCAATCTGCTCGAATACCACCCATCAAGCTGAGATTGCAACGGCCAAAGGTCTGATTGTGTAGAAATTCTATTTGACTGAGGTATCAACCATGAATGGAATTTTTGGCAGAGGCTATCGATATGATCTTCCTGGCGATTTAGTTCATCAAAAACCAGGTTCGGCCTATCCAGCCACAGAAATTCAAAGCTCGTTTAGAAACGACCTGCCGGCTATGGTCTTGGTATTTTATGGAGTCCCTGCGAGCCTGCTGCTGTTCATGGGTTTAGCCACTTACCTGAACCGCAAGCTAAAGATTAAACGAGGCGTTAATCGACTTAGTCAGGTAGCTAACTTAGAGCGGCTATGGCATCTCAAGAATAATTCAAAAAATTAAATACCCAGAATATGTCACGTTGACCTTGCTTTGTTGACGGCGTAATTATCAGGCTTATAACAGGAGTGAATTTGCAGCGCCACCTAATTCTTTTTGTGGCCATCGTTTTCGTTCGCACTAAAAAATCTTGATCTTCATTCCCGGGTATTACAATGACGACCCAACCTTTCCTATATGTTGATGAAGAACCGATTACCTGCGATCAGGTACTTGCTTATCTAGAAGCCAGCGGTCAACTCGCCACCTTTCTTGAAGAGGTGTTAAGCCAGCACGCGATCACAAAAGAGTTTGAGCAAAATTCAGAGCTTTTGGCCTCCGAAGAATCGCCAGAAATACTTCTTTCTAAATTTCGTCAGCGTCAAAACATGACGGATGATGCCGTCTTTGCAGCTTGGCTGGATCACAATGACCTGGAGGCTGAAGAGCTCGACCCTGGCTTGCGGCAGCAACACGCTATGCAGCAGCTCATTCAGGCCGTCAGCGCCCCTGGCTTAACAGACTACTTCAACGCGCATCAGGATGAGCTGGCCCAAGTCTATCTGTCGTCTATTGTGGTGCGCGACGAGGTTCAGGCGCAGGAACTGTATGACCAAATTACTGACAGTCTGGCCCGGTTTGAAGACCTGGCCCAGGCCCACTCGTTGGCCGACAGCCATACCCTGGGCGGTGCTCTACCGCCAATCGCCAAAGCGGATCTGCCGGCAGAGATTTCTGAGGCCATCGCCGCCGCCGAGCCGGGTCAAGTCATTGGCCCGTTAGCCCTAGACCAGCAGTGGTGTCTATTTCGCCTCGAAAAAATCGTTCCCGCCAAGCTGGATGCCGAAACCCAGACTCAGCTACAGGCTGAGCTCTTTCAGCAGTGGCTGGCCGAGCGCGTCAATGCCATGACGGTCAAACTGGAGGTGACAGAATGGCTGTATCTCTAGCCGTACATACCCACAATCTGCCCTGGGATGAGCTGCCCCTGGCGGCTTGCAGCAGCAACGAGCAGCTTCAGCTCAAAGACACGGTTCAGTTTAGCGCCCACCGTAACACCGATGTAATCTGGTCAACCCGTCAGCCCGGGATGCAGTTTTTAGTGCTGCGGGGCAACGTGCGGCTCAGACCGCTGAAAGATCAGAGCCTGCGGTCACTTGGTAAAGCCAAGCTGCTACAGGCCGGCGACTGGTTTGGCGATTTGCTGATGCTGGCGGGCCACTGGCAGGCTCTGGCTGTGGGTCGCGATGTGCTGGTGGCCTTCTGGCCAGCGTCCCAGTGGTTCGCGCTGAGCCAGCCAAAGCTGCAAGACTTCTGGGAGCAAACCCGCTGGCGCTACCAGCCCTTTGACCCCAAACTCCCCCATCCCGTCACGGGGTATGCTTACCACTTTCATCTCAACACCGGGGTGGCCTGCCTGGCCATGGTGACTGAGCATTTGGGGGCCGCCATTGGGCTCCAGCAGATCCAGGCGCATCTGCGCAGCGAAGAGCCAGAAGCTGTGGCCGATGCCGCCGAAAAAGTAGGCCTGCACGTGCAGAAGGTCATGGGCACCTGGGACAGTCTGGAAAAGCTCGACCTACCTGCGCTGCTGCTGTGGCAGCAGCGGCACTGGGTGGTGGCCTACGGGGTAGAGGGAAATCGCCTGATCGTCGCCGATCCGACCAATCCTAAAAAGACCTGCGAAAGCCTGCCCCGCACCACCGTAGAAAACGCTTGGGATGGCCACCTGTGGCTGGTGCAAACCCTGCCCCAGGCCGAGACCTTCAACCTGCTGTGGTTTGTGCCCGCCGTGTGGCGCTACCGCCGCCTGTTTGGCGAAGTGCTGATCGCCTCGCTGGTGATCGAGCTGCTGGGGCTGGCCACGCCGCTGCTCACCCAGGTGATCATCGACAAGGCGATTCCCCAAAACAGCCTGTCGAGTTTGCAGGTGATGGTGGTGGGGCTGTTTGCGATCGGCGTCTTCGAGGCGGTGCTGGGCACTCTGCGGATGTTCTTGTTTAGCCACACCGCCCGCCGCCTGGATCTGAGCCTGTCGTCGCAGCTGTTTCGCCACCTGGTGCAGTTGCCCCTGGCCTACTTCGAGTCGCGCCGCACGGGCGACACCGTGGCCAACGTGCAGGAGCTAGAGAATATTCGCCAGTTCCTCACCGGCACCAGCCTGACGGTGGTGCTCGACGCCCTGTTTGTGGTGGTCTATATCGCCGTGATGGTGGCCTATAGCCCGCGGCTGACGGTGACCAGCCTGGCGGTGGTGCCGCTGTTTATAGTGCTGATCGTGGTGGCCACGCCGCTGCTGCGCGACTGGCTGAACGAGTCGTTTAACCGCCGGGCCGACAGCCAGTCGTTTTTGCTGGAGACGGTAACGGGCATCCACGCCGTCAAGGCCCACACCGCCCAGCGGCCCACCCGCGAGCGCTGGGAAGGGCTGTTTGCCCGCTATGTCAATACCAGCTTTCGGGCCGACACCCTGGGCAATATCGACGGCCACATCGCCGAGTTTCTCACCCACGTATCGGAAATCTTGATTTTGTTTGTGGGCGCCAGACTGGTGATTCAGCAGCAGTTTACCATTGGCAGTCTGATTGCCTTTCAGATGCTGGCAGCTAAGGCGATTGGCCCGATTCTGCGGCTGGCCCAGCTCTGGGAAGACGTGCAGCGGGTGCTGCTGTCGGTCAGTCGGATCGGCCTGATTCTCAACACCACCCCAGAAGAAACCGCCGAGGCGGGGCTGGTGCTGCCGCCCTTGCAGGGGCAGATCACCTTCGACCGGGTGACCTTTCGCTACCCTACCGCCGAGGAGGCCGGGCCGATTGTACCGAAGGCCGATCAGAGGCAGGGGGCTCAACCCGTGCCCCAGGAAAAAGAGCCGGTGCTGCGCGATGTCTCCTTTAACCTGGCCGCCGGCACGGTGGTGGGGGTGGTGGGCCGCAGCGGCTCCGGCAAGAGCACCCTCTCGAAGCTGATCCAGCGCCTGTACCAGCCCCAGAGGGGGCGAGTGCTGGTGGACGGGCTGGATGTAAAAGGGGCCAACCTGGCCTCCCTGCGCCAGCAGATTGGCGTGGTGCTGCAGGACGACTTTTTGTTCAACGGCACGGTGTTTGAAAACATCACCTTTGGTCGCCCCGAGGCCACTCTAGAGCAGGTGATGGCGGCGGCCCAAAATGCGATCGCCCACGAATTCATCATGGAGCTGCCCCAGGGCTACGAAACCCCCATCGGCGAGCGGGGCACCGGCCTTTCCGGCGGGCAGCGCCAGCGCATCGCCCTGGCCCGGATGTTTCTGTCAGATGCCCCAATCTTAATTTTGGATGAGGCCACCAGCGCCCTCGATGCCGAGACCGAGCGCCAGGTGCTCAGCAACCTGCGCCGCTTTGCCCGCCACCGTACCCTGCTGCTGCTGACCCACCGCTACACCATGCTCAAATCCGCCGACACCATTCTGGTGCTAGAGAAGGGCGTGCTGGCCGAGCAGGGAAACCACCCCGAGCTGATGGCCGCCGATGGCCTCTACGCCATGCTTTACCGGCAGCAGCAGGCCGCCGCCGACCTTTAATCCAGAAACCCGGTTTTTTCATTCCCTCGGATGCAGAGTCCCCCATCAACAGGAGTTTAGCCATGTCTCACCCCCAAAACCAGGCCCAACCCGTCCGCCAGTCTTGGACGGCGCTCGACTCAGCTCAGCCAGCCCAGGGCAGTGCCCGCTTTCAGCAGCGCTCTGGTGCCCCTGATGCCAGTCGGTTTCGCACTGCGTCGGCTCTGCCGACAGCTCCTACCTTGGGCAGTGGCCAGGTTATGCACCTGCATGATGCGCTAGCGGCTGTAGGAGGGGGTTCCCCCTCCCAGCGCGCCACGCACTGGCTGAATAAGACTGTTCAACACCTCATCGACGACGGGCTGCCCCCCGCCGGGTCGGCCCTGGCTACCGCTCAAGGCCCTTTGGTGGGCATTATCGACAACGGCTTTGCCGAGGGGCAGCACGGCCACGCCATGCTGCAAACCATTAGGCAGGGCAGCCCCGATGCCACCATTTTGCTGGCCGACAGCGTGGGCAAAGGCACCTGGGCACAAGATTTGACCCGTTTTGTCGATGTGGCCAAGGCCAGCGGGCAGTCGCAAGCGGTGGTGAACCTGAGCTTTGATCTGACTCAGAAAAACCCTGACGGCAGCATTACGACCCGCAATGAACTGACCGCTTCAGAACGCGATGCTTTGCTGTACGCCCAGCAGAATGGGGTGCTGGTGGTGACTTCGGCGGGCAACAACGGGGGGGCGATGTCGGCCCTGGAGCAGGCCTCGGGGCGATCGGACAACCTGATTGTGGTGGGGGCCGCCGAGGGCGGACAGCGGGCGGCCTACTCCAGCTACGGCTCGGGGCTCGATCTAATGGTAAATATGGCGGGCAATCCTATAGGGGGTACCTCCCAGGCCGCTGCCGAGACCACCAAGACTATTACAGAGTTGTGGGCCAAGCATCCCAACTTGGCGGCGCACCAGGTGGTGCAGGTGCTAGAGGCCAGCAGCGTGGATCTGGGTAACTCCGGCTGGGACAGCGGCACGGGCCTGGGCCTGCTGAATCCCAGGGATACGCTGTCCTTTGACCCGGCGGCGCTGTCTGCTGGCGCGTGGCAGGCGGGCCTGGGGCCAGTCCAGTCTCCAGGCCAGATCTGGGCTGGACAGGAGGGGGCGATCGCCACTGAACGCTCTAATTTCAACTTACGTCGAGCCGCCGCTGCTGTCGGCAGAAATCTACGGCCTTCCCGCCGACAGCGACCCAGGGGCTCTGGCCTGGCCACCGCCGTTAGGCGAGGGGCTGGTGCGCTCAGGCGCAATCTCAAGCCACCCTCCAGGCAACGACCCAGGGGTTCTGGTCTGGCTACTGCTGTCAGGCGAGGGGCGGGCGCACTCCGGCGCAACCTACAGCCGCCCTCCAGACAGCGGCCCAGGGGTTCTGGTCTGGCCACTGCTGTCAGGCGAGGGGCGGGCGCACTCCGGCGCAACCTACAGCCGTCCTCCAGGCAGCGGCCCAGGGGTTCTGGTCTGGCTACTGCTGTCAGACGAGGGGCTGGTGCGCTCCGGCGCAGCCTACAGCCGCCTCAAAGACGACCTGTAGGAGGCTCCTCAATCATCAGCGCTTTTAGAGGAGGCACGACCGCTTTACGTAGACACCTGCAACTGCCAGGAGGGCGATCGCCCAGGGTCTCTCAACTAGCTGGGGCTATCGCAGGCGGCGGCGCAACTGCTCTACGCAGGCATCTACAACTGCCAGGCAGACCCAACCCTAGGGGCTCTGCATTAGCTGGGGCGATCGCCGGTAGTGCCATTGCTTTAGGCGGGCGTTTACCCCTGCCGGGAAGACCATTAACGGGTGGATTCCGGGCGGGGGGCGCGATAGCAAGAGCCCAGGAAGCCATTAGACAGATCAGACAATCCCCGTTGTCTCCATCGCCATTCAGAGGTTTGTTTGGCTCTTCATTGAGGCCCTCTGGTCTTGCAGGAAGATTGCCCAGATCGGCAGGGGCAGGTTCCTTTAATTTTCGTCAGTCAAGGGCATCTCTTACTGGGCATTCCATTCCAGGTATCCCAATCATCACTGGCTTAATTCAGCCAAGCGATCTTATAGGAAACCCGCGTAACCTATTTCGAGACCAAGAGGCAATAGACGCCGCCCGCAAGTTTTACTCTCTTGACGCTTCCGTTATGGAAAGATTTGAGGCTTACAACACGGGTCTTGACAAGATGGATGAACATCTTGGGGCATTTGGTACTGCCGTAAATTTTACTGGTGATTTAGGAGTTGGCATTAATGAAGGACTTGCTAGCGCCGTTACAGATATTTGGGAGACTGGTAAAAGCACTTGGAATGCAGTTAGAAACCCCACGCAAGCAATCAATGACTTAACTACAACTGCGCGGGCGATTCGGGAGGATCCTCAAGGAGCAGGGAGAGAAATGTGGAACTCTTTTACCCAACCCTATGTAGATGATTGGAGAGATGGTCAATATGGCCAAGCAATCGGTCGAGGTGCTCTTGAGGTTGCCAGCCTGTTTATTCCAGGCGGTGCAGGCGTAGGGGCGAGGGTGCTCAGAACCCTTAGTAGGCTGCCCGATACACCAAACGGTTCCAATCCGCCGGGTGGCGCACCCAGTCCTGGCGGAAGAGCCCCTGGTTCTGAGACTCCCGGTGGCCCCAGTGGCCATGGCCCCGATGCTCCAAATCCTCCCGGAGGCGCACCCGGTCCTGGCAGCGTAGCACCCGAACCAAGACCTGCACCTCCACCGCCAACAGGCAGCAACGGTCGAGGCCCAGGTTCCGGTTCTTCGCCTGGCGGTAGTGAACCGCTTACACCAGCAGGGTCTCCAGTAAATCCTCCTCGCCCTCGGCCAAACCCACCGGCACAAGATCCTCCACCGGCACCTGGGCTACCTTCACCTCATCCAGTAGACCCCTCTAGCCGAGCTAATCCGGGCGGAGGTGGCCCGCGTACCCAATTGCATGGAAGGACTCCTAGCGATAGAGACAGTAATGAGGTTCCTGTCCTAGTGGGCGATCGAACTCCTTCTGGGCCTCAAAACTTCGATACTCCAGCACCAAGAAGCGGTGGTTCTGGTCGCAATGAAGATATCCCAAATCATCCTGAGCTGCCAGTCAATCCTCATATAGGTGGAAATACAGGAGGAGGAATTGGTAATCCTGGCTTAGGCCAAGGGAGGGGAGGTGGTGGGCCTCAAATACCTCAAGGGAGAGACAACAACATTCATCTTCATCATATTCGAACTCCTCCTACTGGAATGCGGCAGCCAGATTTTTATGTCGATTTAACTACACTTTCAGGTAATCAGATTAGACAGGTTTGGGGAAGACATAGTGCTCGACAGCTAGCTAGAAATATGGGACTTGGTGGTGTTCCTCGGCCTCCAGGAAATGGACTGCCACTCGCAGGGGGAAATATGGCCTGGGCAGCTCATCATATTGTCCCTGGGAATCTTAATCAGGTTCTATTTAGAGGAACATTCCCACCCAACCCTATGCAGCGACATGGTCATATTCCCAGCGTTATAGCTGCTAGAACTCGTTTGGCTGATTTAGGTGTGCGAGTAAATGACTCCGACAATGGAGTTTGGCTACCCCAGGTTCGTCAGGGTAGAGCAAATAGAGTGCCTGGCACAACAATACACAACCATGTACACACGCCGAGATACTTCGATGAAGTTTGGAACAGACTTCAAGGTGCACAAACTGAAGGACAAGCTAGAGCCACTTTGCAACAAATCGCTCAAGAGTTAGCACTAGGTATTTTCCCTTACTAAATTGCGAACAGATAGTATTTTGCGAATCATCTACATTCCACCGGATTAGGTTATCTTTTTCTCCCAGCAAACATTCCTACTTAGATTTTGGAGAAGTGCTATGCAAGTCTCGATGAAGACTCCACTTGAAGCCGTTCAACTGCGGCGGAATCAGCATGAGTTTGCCAATGCTCAAGACTACCTCAACGCCGATCTGGCCAAAGCGATTCGGCGGACGCCGCCAAAGTATTCCCGCATTTTAGCCGGGGGCATCTGTGTCTTAATTGGCGGAGCCATCACCTGGGCCGCCCTCAGCAAAGTCGATGAAGTCGCCAGTGCCCCGGCGGAGGTGATTCCTTCCGTGCGGGTGCAGCCGGTAAAAGCACTGGCGGGCGGTCTGCTGCAAGAGATTGCCGTCACCGAAGGGCAGACCGTAGCGGCGGGCGACCCGCTGATATTGCTCGACCCCACCCTGTCAGAGGCCGAGTTTCAGCGGTTAAAGCAGCAGGTCGCGCTAACCGAGGCCAGCCTGGCCCGACTAGAGGCCGAACGCACCGGCAATACCCAGTCGGGCAACCCGCTGCAAGACCAGTTGTTAACCTCGCGGCAGCAAGAGTTTGCCGCCCGGCGCGAGATGGTGCAGGCCGAGGCCAACCGCCAGCGGGGCGCAGTTCGGGCGGCCCAGGCCGAATTAGAAGGGCTGCGGGCCACCTTGGGCGTGGCCACCACCAAAGCCGATGGTTTGAGCCGCCTTTTGGTAGTAGGCGCAGTGCCCCGGTTCGACTACCTGGATGCCCAAAATGAGGTGGTGTCGCTGCAAAACCAGATTGTGGCCCAGGAGCAGACCATCTACCAGGCTCAGCAGGCCTACACCGCCGCCCAGGCCGAGGCCGATCGCCTGGTGGCCGATCGCACCAACGAAATCCTCACCCAGATTGAGCAGCAGCGCAAAGAGCTAGAGAGCCTGCGGGGCCAGCTGGCCCAGGCCCAGGAGCAGCGCGATCGCGAAACCCTGACCGCCTCTGTCGATGGCACCGTCTACAACGTCAAAATCGCTGAGGCTGGGGCGACCGTGCAGTCGGGCGACGAGTTGCTCTCAATTTTGCCTGCCGGGGCACCGCTGGTGCTGGAGGCCAAGGTGCTGAACCGCGATGTGGGCTTTATTGAGCCCGGCATGGCGGTGAAGGTGAAGCTCGAAACCTTCCCCTACCAGGAGTTTGGGCTGGTGCAGGGCACTGTGGAGAGCATCAGCCCCAACGCGGTGCAAGAGCAAGACATGGGGCTGGTCTTTCCCACCCGCATTGTCATTGACTCGACCTTTGTCACCATCCAGGGCCAGGAAATCGCCATCACCCCCGGCATGACTGCCACCGCCGAAATGGTCACCCGCCAGAAAACGATCCTGCAATTTCTCCTTGACCCGGTTATTAAGCATTGGGATGGGGCCTTTTCTCTGCGATAACTCTGGCTTGATCCCATTTGCTTGAGTTCTTCGAGGTTTGCCCCATCGATACGGTCTAAAAGTTTAAGCTTGTAGTGTCTGCTTCCCAGCCGTTTATCCTATTACTAGGTGCAGAATTCTCAACCCCGATCGAAGGTTTCGAGCAACCCAAGTCATGATCCGTTGTTTATGGCTGCGGTCGTTTACTTTACTCCGATAGCGATATTACTGGCTGCTTACCGTACCAAGATTTTGGGTCGCGAACATAGGCTTAGTGGGTTTAGGCCAGATCTTCGTTAGCTGCAGCGGGTGGCCACCCTAGAGCGAATTTATTCTACAGTTCATCGAAGTAACAACAACTCATTAGGGTAAATGGCACTGTAGTATATCTTCAAGGAATGCAGATATATGGCAACGGTTCCGGCTAACAACATTTGGTTTATTGAATTTCAGGCCATCTTACGGGGAGCGGCGGGAGGGTTTTTATTTGGTATTCCGCTCTTGTACACCGTAGAGGTGTGGGCGATTGGGTCGGCCACTGGCTCCTGGTGGTTGCTGGCGGTGCTGGCCTTCACGCTGCTGGGGGTGTGGCTGCTGACCCAGGTGGAGGGGTTTCGCCAAACCCTTAGCCTGCACCCCCTAGAGGCCGTAATGGAAAGTATTGAAGCCATCGGCATCGGGGTGATGTGTGCGGCGGTGGCCCTGGTTTTGCTGCGGCGCATTACCCTGGCCACGCCCCTATCAGAAACTCTAGGCAAACTGGTGTTTGAGGCGGTGCCGTTTTCCTTGGGAGTGGCCCTGGCCCGGTCTACCCTGCAGGGCAATCGGGTGCGAGATCGCCGCACCACGGCCCCCCTTTCCCGTCGGCTGTCATCTCCCACCCTAGACAGCGTCCGGGATGCCCTGGTAGATCTGGATGCCACTCTGATCGGGGCGGTGCTGATTGCCTTTAGCATTGCCCCTACCGAGGAAGTGCCCCTGGTGGCCGCTTCCCTACCATCCCTGTGGCTGCTGCTAATTATGGCGGCTTCCCTGGGGCTGTCTTACACCATTGTGTTTGCCTCGGGCTTTACCGACCGCACCGAGCGACTTCAGCGGGGGCTGTTGCTCAGCCCGCTAACGGAAACCCTGGTAGCTTATCTGCTAGCGCTGATGGCCTCAGTCACTATGCTGGTGCTGTTTCAGCAGCTTAACCTCAGCGATCCCTGGCCTGAGTGGCTAAGCGACACCCTGGTTTTGGGGCTACCAGCCTCCATCGGGGGGGCCGCAGGACGTATCCTAATTTAATGGATAGTCCCAACGCTTCCCCCTCCAATCCTAAATCGCCAATCGATCCGCTCGGGGCTGAGGTTGCCCAACGCTCGACGGCGGAGTGGGTGACGTTTTTGGTGGCGGCCAGCATTTTGCTGGGGCTGGTGAGCCTGATTGTCTACGACTGGCAGGTTAACCAAAACCGCCCCCCCGCCTTTGCGGTGCATGTGTCGGAGGCGGTGCGGGTTACCGATGGCCGTTACTACGTCCCCTTTGTCATTACCAACACCGGCGGGCGCATTGCCCATGGCGTGCAGGTTACCGCCGAACTCCACGTTGCCGATGCAGACGATGAAACCGGCGAACAGCACCTTGAGTTTCTATCGGGCCATGAGCAAAAGGAGGGCAGCTTTGTGTTTATCCATAATCCCGATGCGGGGGAGCTGGTGGTGCGAGTAGCCAGTTATCGACTGCCGTGAAAAAGGGTTGGGATACTGCTCGCCCTCACCCCACCCATGCCAACGTCAGAAAAAATCTCACTTCTTTACCTAATTGGGAACCCAATCAATGGAAACAACGGCCTGGATGGATGCTCTACTCGGTGGCACCGCGCTGCTCATTCTACTGGGGGGGATGTGGATGCTGCTGAATGGTGTCGGCGATATCGATCGCTGAGGACTTTAGGGTTCGGGTGCCTCAAAGACACCCGAACCCTAATTTCGTCAAAACATCCCACTTTCCTTCTAAGCTAATAGATGAAATTCAGTGGATTAGCCGCTAAGTGATGAATTCCTTCTATCGTGCCTTCACCGCCCCGGTTCTAGCCTCTACTCTGGCTGTGGGATCGCTACCCCTCCCCATTGGCAATGCCCAGGCCCAGGAAGCGGTATCGCCTCAGCTGGCCCAGCTGTCGCCAACCCCCGATGCAGTGGTAGAGTGCGAAATTTTAGTGGTAGGCGGTGGTTTAGCGGGCACCGCCGCCGCCTACGAGAGCCTGCTGGCAGGCCGCACCGTTTGCATGACCGAGCTCACCGATTGGGTGGGGGGTCAAATTTCCTCCCAGGGCACGACGGCGCTGGATGAGTCAAAGCAGCAGCGCAACCTGCTGTTTTACTCGCGGGGGTATAAGGAGCTGCGCGATCGCGTCGAAGAAAAGTATGGCGAACTCAACCCCGGCGAATGCTGGGTCAGCGCCTCCTGTTTTATGCCCGCCGATGCCAACGCCATTTTGATGGATATGCTGGCCGAGGCCGAGCGCAAGGGCCGCGGTGAACTCAAGTGGTTCCCCAATACCGTAGTCAAAGACCTCAGCCTCAATGCCGCAGGTAACCAGATCGAGAGTGTCGTGGCCATTCAACACAGCCCGGCGGAGGGCACCGAGCCGTTAAACACCGATTTTCTCTCGGAGATTATCGAAGATGCTTACACCTTTGCAGATTCGGCTCGACTGTCGAAGACCGTCATTCAGTTTGTGGCCTTGCCCATCGTGCCGGCGGAGGGAGCGGCCCCCCCGCCAACCAACTGGTACGTAATCGAAGCCACCGAAACCGGCGAGCTGGTGGCCCTGGCCGATGTGCCCTACGAGCTAGGGCTTGACCCGCGCGGCCCCCTCAACCCCTCCTCGCCGGTGCTAACCCGCGACCCCTACTGCACCCAGGGGTTCACCTACACCTTTGCTATGGAGCATACCGAAGAGCCCCAAACGTTTGATATTCCAGACTTCTACGCTACCTACGAACCCTATTACAGCTGGGAAAAAACCCGTGACGGCTTTACCGCCGACGATTACTTTGACTTCGTCTTCACCTACCGTCGCATCTGGAATGCCCGCCCCCGATCGGCACAAACCAACCTTTTTGGCGTGCCGCGCACGGGCGTTGGGGATATCTCCATGCAGAACTGGACCTGGGGCAACGACTACCGCCCCGGCACCGAGCGCGATAACCTGATTTACTCCCACGACCAGCTAGAAGCTGCGGGCCAGCTTGAGCCTGGCGGTTGGCTGGGGGGGCTGCGCACCGAAACCCTGCGCAAGGGCGAAGAAAACGCCATTGGCTTTTTCTACTGGCTGACCACCGGCACCACCGACTCACAGATTGACGATGCCTTGAAGCAGCCCAACCCCAACAACATCTACCTGGAGGGATTGGATTCTCCTATGGGGACGGCCCACGGCCTGTCGAAATATCCCTACATTCGGGAAGGACGGCGGATTATTGGCCGCCCCTCCTACGGCTATGACCAGGGGTTTATGATCAGCGAAATCGACTTTTCCTGGAACGATTTCGCCGATGAGTACTATCAGCAAACTCTAGATCCGGCAACCTACCTCTCCATGCGGCGGTTCCTGGCGGGCCTCGACACCATCGACTCCTTCGCGCCCGATGTCGATCCCAACAGCATTCCCCTCCGCACCCGGTCGCGCATTTACCCTGACTCGGTGGGCATTGCCCAGTACGCCATCGACTTCCACCCCTGCATGGCCGAGTACCCCGCCGAAAAACCTGGCAATATCGAGCGTCCCGGGGTGCGCCAGGCCCATGGGCAGGCCTACCCGGCCCAGATTCCCCTGCGGGCGATGATTCCCCAGCGCATCGACAACATGCTGGTCTCAAGCAAGAGCATTGCCACCAGCTACAGCGCCGCCGCCGCCTACCGGGTCCATTCCTTTGAGTGGTCGGTGGGGGCCGCGGCAGGTCAAACCGTTGACTTTGCCCTGCGCAACGCAGTCATGCCCTATACGCTGGTAGACGACATGCCTAACAAAGAGCCCATGCTCGAAGCGCTGCGGACGGAAATCTATAGCAGCGGCAACCCGGTGCAGTTTCCCAATACCTCCATCTTCAACGAAGACTGGACCGAGTGGAAGCCCTGGTAAGATTATCCCGCGCTCTATCCATGTCCACCCAAACCGGCCTCCGCGACCAGCTCCATCGCCTCGACGGCCAGAGCTACGGCGCCTACAAAGCCCTCAAAGGGGAGTATGACTTTGGGGATTTTACCCTCCACATCGACCATGTGCAGGGCGATCCCTTTGCGGCCCCCAGCCGGGTGCGGGTGCGGGTACCCCAGGCGGTAGCCCAGTTTCCCCCCGACCTCTGGACGCTGCCCGGTCGAGCGGTGGCTCTAGCTGACGCCCTCACCCGCGAGTTTTATCAGGCGACTCGGCAGCGCCAGCGCCAGGCGGGGTCGGGCAAGAGCGGCCTGGTGGGCATCGTGCCGCCCAGCCAGGTCATTCTCAACCGTAGCGCCGCCAGGGTAACGGCGGACGGGGTGGAGCTACGGTTTACCGTGAGCCTGCCGGGCTTTGGGCGTCGCATTGCCGGCCGCCAGGCCGCCACCCTGCTGTGCGACTCGGTGCCCGATTTGGTGGCGCAAGCCCTACGGTACAACTCCTTAAATCAGGACGCCCTCACCCACCACTGCAATACCGCCGAAGATGCCGATGTTCTTCGTGTCCAAATCGCTGAACTGGGGTTGATCGCCTTTGTCGCTGATGGGGCGATCTTGCCCCGGCGCAGCGGCGTAGATGAACGGCCATTGACGGAGCAGGCAATTCCCTTTCAGTCGCCGGAATCTCTGCGGGTGACGCTGACCTGCCCCCACGCTGGGGCGGTAACGGGGATGGGCATTCCCCAGGGCATTACCTTAATTGTGGGGGGCGGCTACCACGGTAAATCGACCCTGCTGCGGGCAATCGAAACCGGCATTTATAACCACATCCCCGGCGATGGGCGGCACCAGGTCGTGACTCACCCCGCCGCCGTTAAGGTGCGGGCCGAGGATGGTCGCAGCATTGCCGGGGTGGATATTTCCCCGTTTATTGGCCACCTGCCCCAGGGCAAATCGACCCAGGCTTTTTCGACCCCTAACGCCAGCGGCAGCACCTCCCAGGCGGCGAATATTATTGAGGCGATGGAGGCCGGGGCCGGGGCGCTGCTGGTGGATGAGGATACTTCGGCCACCAACTTTATGATTCGCGATCGTCGCATGCAGGCCCTGATCACCAAAGACCGCGAGCCCATTACCCCCTTTGTCGATAAGGTGCGCCAGCTCTACACCGACTATGGCATCTCCACCGTGCTGGTCATGGGGGGCAGCGGCGACTACTTCGACGTGGCCGACACGGTGATCGCCATGGATGAGTTTTGCCCCCAGGACGTGACCACCCAGGCCAGGGGCATCGCCGCAAAATACCAGACGGCGCGCGATCTCGAAGGGGGCTCCCACTTTGGTACCCTGACCCCTCGCATGATTCAGCCCCAGAGCATTGACCCCAGCCGGGGACGGCGCGACGTTAGCCTTAAGGCGCGGGACGTAGACCGGCTGCAAATTGGCACCGAAGCCATTGAACTCTCGGCGGTCGAGCAGCTGGTGGAACCGGGCCAGGTGCGAGCCATTGCCGAGGCCATTGTCTACGGCCAAAGCCACTACATGACGGACAATGCCCCCTTGTCGGCGGTAATTGCGGCGGTGATGGCCGATGTCGACCAGTACGGGCTGGACTGTCTGTCGGAATGGCCAATGGGCGATCTGGTCAGCTTTCGCGGCCTGGAACTGGCGGCGGCGATTAATCGGCTGCGATCGCTCCAAACCAAACACGAAGCTGATTGAAGGCTAGGGCGAGTTGGTGGCAAGACGCCAACGCTAGCCCGCTGTCTGTCTAAAACTCACACGACTCATTGGTAGGAAACCAGACTAGCAGCATTTGCCGATCATCGCGCCACTGCATCCAGCCTTCCTCGGAGCTTGCCCCCGGCAGAGGACTGCAGCCCCTGGCCGGTTGAGTCACCTTGACCCGAATCCAGTTACCCTGCACCTCCAGAGGCTCAATTAAGCTGTTAGAGCCCACCAGGGCCAGCAGCGACCCCGACCGCCGGGGGGAGGGGTGCAGCGGCTGAGCAACCCCGTGCTTACGAAATTTAATCTGGTCGGCGACCCCCAGGTAATCTTCCCACCGCTCTAGGGTGAGGGTGGTGGGGCCTAGATTGAGCTGCGAGACGTGGGCCCAGGCAGTGCCCGCCGGGGTGTACTGAAACCGAAACCAGCCGTCCGGGCGAATCTCCATCACTGGAAAGCTGTACAGCCCGCGCTCGGCCTGAACCATCGAAAAGGTAGCGTCGCCCCCAATCGCAATTGGGTCATACCCATTGGGGATGAGCCAGCCGTTTACCAGCCAGCCCCAAAGTTCGCCACCAGGGCCAACATAAATGGGCAAGGCTACCCCCCGCAGCCACCCTGCGTTGAGGATAGGGCTGGTGCGCCAGTTAGAGCCCGCTAGGGAGGTCAGGTCGCTAGGCCGGAGGTGACCAATACCCATATCATCCCCAGGCGCAGGGGTGAGGCCAACAATGCCCGCTTCGTCAGGGGTATTCGCCGCTGGAATATTGTTGGGGAGTGCAGGTACAGAAGGCGGTGCGGCCTCTACCTCAGCCGTAGTCTGCTTTTCGGTGACGGTAACGGTAGTAGGTGTCAAACGGTCTAGGGGGGCCAGGGGCCGGGCTAGACCCAAACCAGCCCCCACTGGTATTAAAGCGGTCGAGGTCGAGCCCCACCACAGGGCCGCTAGGGCAAGGCATCTGACGCTCTTTTCCCCCTGGCGGCGGTACCATACTCCCGGGGATTTTATCCTTAACATAGGAACTTAAATAGCAATGGGTAAAACTAGGCCGGGGTGAGCCTATGGCAATCAGCCAGCCATCCCTATGGATTCACCACTGGTTGAGCTCACCACTTGCCCCCGACGACGCCGGGCCAAGGCATAATCTCCAAATTTTAGCAAACCGCTAGGATTACCTAATACACGAGGGCGGAAGTCTCCCTACCCTGGTGAGGGCTCCCTACCGTGAGCTTTGTACCCTACACCTCAGTGATCGTTAATGAGCGCATATTTACGCCGCACTCTACATTAAGGACGCATTCCCAGCTCAATCAGCTCCCGACGACCCGATTTCTTGGGATTAGCTTAAGATTTGAATAGTTTGCCCCAAACCCGGCTTTTCTTGAGGAGAGGCCAGGTCTTGAGCTCCTAGACTAAGACAGGGGCCCTAGTCCTCAGCCGCCGCAATACGCTAACATTGGCCATACTTCTGCCCTCGACATCTTCCCGCCTGTGACCTCACTTCCCTCCGAATCTTCATCCGGACCGCGCCAAGGGCGAGTCACGTCACGGCGAACTAAGCCCCGTCCAGGGTCCACAAGGGTCTTGCTGGTCTTGCTGCTGCTGGCCTCAGCCTGGCTGATGGCAAACGTCTTGCCCGAACGCTCCCTCAGGCAATTGCAGGAAACGGTTTGGGTCAGCCATCCCCAGCCTTTGGCGATGCAGGGGGGAGACCCCTACGTGCGGGCGCTAATGCGGACTATTTCAGCGGCGGAGTCTAATACCAACGAGCCCTACAACGTTTTGTACGGCGGCGACGTATTCGAGCAGCTCAGTCATCATCCCAATATCTGCGTCACCATCGTTACAGGCCCCAACCTGGGAGACTGCACGACCGCCGCCGGGCGCTATCAGTTCTTAACCGGTACCTGGGATGAAAAAGCCCGCAAGTACCATCCCAAACCTCCCACCTGGTATAGGGTTTGGGGGGAATATAGCTTTGATCCTGAGTCCCAGGATTTGGTGGTCTATAGCTGGCTGAAGGATCCAGCGGCATGGCCCCTGGATATTCCCGCTACCCTGCGGGAGGGCCGCCTGGAGGACGTGCTGAGGCAGCTATCCGGCACCTGGACGAGCCTCGGCTACGGCATCGAATCTAACAGCATGACGGCTAAGCTACCCCGTATTTACCAAAGCTTGCTAGACGAAGAACTGAAAAATGCCCCATCCGGGGCGGTTTCCCCTTGAGGCCAGCGACGATGGCTCAGCCCAAAATTATTGTTCTAGACGACGATCCCACCGGCTCCCAGACCGTCCACAGCTGTCTGCTACTGATGCAGTGGGATGTGGACACCCTGCGCCAGGGGCTGCGGGATGACGCGCCAATTTCTTTCATTTTGACCAACACCCGTGCCCTCAGCCCAGTTGCCGCCGAACAGGTAACGCGGCAGGTTTGCCAAAACCTTAAGCAGGCCATTGCCCTGGAGGCGGTGCAAGATTTTTTGGTGGTCAGCCGCTCGGACTCGACCCTGCGGGGCCACTACCCGGTGGAAACCGACGTCATCGCCGACGAGCTGGGCCCCTTCGATGCCCATTTTTTGGTGCCCGCTTTTTTTGAGGGGGGCCGCCTTACCCGCGATAGCTACCACTATCTGCTGGTGGATGGAGTACCTACCCCGGTTCACAAAACCGAATTCGCTCAGGATTCGGTGTTTGGCTACAGCACCAGCTACCTGCCCGACTACGTGGCGGAAAAAACCGCCGGACGGATTCAGGCCGCGGCGGTGGAGCGGTTTACCCTGGCCGATATTCGGGGCGGCTCCCTAGAACGACTGATGGGGCTGCACCACAACGTCTGCGGCGTGGTGGATGGGGAAACCCAGGCCGACCTCAACCGCTTTGCTCAGGATCTACTGACCGCCGCCGCCCAGGGCCAGCGGTTCTTGTTTCGCAGCGCCGCCAGCCTGCTCACCGCCCTGGCGGCGCTGCCTCCCCAACCGGTGGATGCCGATGCAATGCGTACTTACGTATGCGGCGGTTTGCCCGGTGCCATCATCGTTGGCTCCCACGTCAAGAAGACCACTCAGCAGCTTCAGCGACTGCTACAAGAACCCGGCGTTACGGGGATTGAGGTCGATGTGACCCGGCTGCGGGCGGGTGGCCCCGCGGCCCACAACCAGCTCCTCGCCGATATTCTCCAGCGGGTAGAAAATGCCCATCACCATAATCAGGTGCCCGTGGTCTACACCAGCCGCCAAGAGCTGACCTTTGACACCGTCAAGGCCCGTCTCGATTTTGGCACTGAGGTGTCAGCCCTGCTGATGGAGGTGATTAAAGGCCTGCCCACCGACATCGGGTTTCTAATCAGCAAGGGCGGCATTACCTCCAACGACACCCTCAGCACCGGGCTGGCCCTCAAGACCGCCCGCCTACTGGGTCAGATTCTGCCGGGGGTATCGGTGGTTCGCACCCCCGCCGATCATCCCCAGTTCCCAGGGCTGCCGGTGGTGCTGTTCCCCGGTAACGTGGGGGATGAAGGGGCACTGGCGCTGGCCTATCGTCGCCTGGCGGGGGTTTAGGACGCTGCGTTGGATCGTTGTACGAAGATTGCCAACGTGAAATTACAACAGCCCACTAGCCTCGCAACGCCCAGGCCAAAAAGCGCTCGGTGTAGTACAGTGCCAGCTGGTTGCTTACCCCATTAAACACTGTGTCAAAGGCATGTTCGGCCCAGGGAATGCCAAGCCACACCGCCGTGTTGCCGTTGGCCCGCAGTTGTTCGTAGAGCCGTC
Organism: Nodosilinea sp. CTOTU7336; assembly: GCA_036848635.1. GTDB lineage: Bacteria > Cyanobacteriota > Cyanobacteriia > Phormidesmidales > Phormidesmidaceae > Nodosilinea. Next base: position 30,681 of record DAIUJR010000018.1, on the reverse strand, counting down.
GCCCGTAGCGGGCCTGCACCAGGTGGTCGCGGCCGCCGTAGACCAGCAGCGTGGGCGGCAGGTTGGGCTTAACGTAGCGAATAGGTGAAGCCTGGCGGTAGAGGGCGGGCAATTCGGTGGGGGTGCCCCCTAAGAAAGTACGCAGAACGGCCTGGGTATCGATGGGGTCAGGCACCGGCGGGTCGCTATAGCCCTCCAATAAATCCACCGGGCCGTAGTAGTTGACCACCGCCCGAATCGGGATGGGGGGTGAGTTATAGGCGGCGATCGCCGCCAAATGCCCCCCCGCCGACCGCCCTAGCAGCGCAGTTCGGTCTAGGTCAACCCCCAAGGTGGCCGCCTGCTGCTGAATGTAGGCCAGGGCCGTCTGCACATCCTCAGTTTGAGCCGGGAACCGATACTGAGGCGCATGGCGGTAGTCGATGGCCACCACGGTGTAGCCCTGGGCGGCCATATAGCGGCTAAAGGTTTCGTGGCTGGCCGGGGTGCCCGACTGCCAGGCCCCGCCGTAAATAACCACCAGGGCGGGGTAGGCGGCTAGGATCATCGGGCGATAAACGTTTAGGGTCAGCGATGCCCCCGCTGGCCGCGCAAACTCGATGTCTCGCTCGATGTGTACCGGGGCAATGTTGATGCCGCGTAGCCCGTCGGCCAGCACTAAAGGGCGAGGCCGAAAATTTTGCGTCACCGCCGTCGGTACGGTGGCCAGGTAGTTGGGGCCAAGGCGGGCCTGCATTTCCGCAGCGATGCGAGCATTGGCGGCGGGAAATTGGACCAGCGGTAGGGCGCTCAACCCCAGGGCTAGCCCCCCTAAAACCAGCGCCGTAGTCCGTCCTCCGCCCTGGGGCTGGCTGAGGGCCAAGGCTAGGGCCAGGGTGTTTAACCCCACCAGCCAAAGACAAATCTCGGTTGCCCCTACCCCCAGGGGCAACCACAGCCGGGTGGGGGCAGGCACCACAATCCACAGGCTGAGGAATAGCCCCACACCGCTGAGCAGCAGACTAATCATAGGCGTCTTGCCTGTCCCATACATCCATCCACAAACTAGGGCTTGGCTGAACACTCTTGGCTGAACAGAACCGAGAACTGCCCTAACGATAGTAGCGGCATTGCCCAAAAACATTGACTATAAAGTAATATGCCAAGCCCAAGACGTTTATGGACTCCCAATCCCAGCCTACCGCCGCCGCCACCCCTCACGAACTCACCCTTGACCCGCTGGTGCAGGCCTACTTCGACGGCTTTAATAGCCAGGACTATGGTGCCGTGGCCGCTTTATTTGGTGCCGACGGCATCCTGATTCCGCCCTTTGAAGCTGGCCTTGTAGGGGCCCAAGCTATCCAGGCATATTTGCACGCCGAGGCGGCTGGAATGCGGGCCAGGCCCTTGGAGGTCGAGACCCAAACGCTACCCGACCATAGCCGCCAAATCATCGTTAAAGGTCGAGTCGCGACACCGCTATTTACCGTCAGCGTGGGCTGGGGGTTTGTGCTGCGGGCCGACCATACCCTGCACCAGGTTGAGATTCGACTACTCGCCTCGCTGTCGGAACTGTTGCAGTTTAGACGAAGCTAAAAAAACTAGTACGCGACGATGGAAGTCTCCCTAGCCTTGTGATAGTTCCCTACCCTGAACCGTAAACCTCAGTCATCACTGTTATCACTAAGGATCAAGAATTAAACAACGTAGGATAGTCGTCCCGGCTGTCCATGGTCAGGCAAGATGCCTAACCTACAAAACTTGGGTTTTATTTAATCCTCATTCCCAATGGTGTACATATTTACGCCGCGCTTTACTCCATTCATGATCTTAACCCCGCTGCTGCCGGCGATCGCTGCGGTAGCGCAGGTATTCGGCGACCCCGGCCAGCAGGGCCGAGCCGAGAATCAGCACTACGCTAAGGGCGTTGATATCGGGCTTGACCCCCGTGCGTACCCGGCTAAAAATTTCCAGCGGCAGGGGGTTGGCCCCGCCCCCGGCGGTAAAGCTCGAAATCAGCAGGTCATCCATGCTGAGCACAAAGGCCAGCAGACAACCCGCCAAAATGCCGGGCGCCAGTTGGGGAATCAGCACCTTCGTCATGGCCTGGGTCGGGGTGGCGCCTAAATCGAGGGCGGCTTCCTCCAGGTTGGGGTCTAGTAGCTGCAACCGACTCGACACCACCACCGCAATGTAGGCCAAACAAAACACAATATGGGCGGCAATAATCGTCCACAAGCTGAGGGGAACAGCTACCGAAACCAAAAACACCAGGGTGGCCACGGCGATGGCAATGTCAGGCACAATCAGCGGCAGGTAGGCCATGCCCCGATATAGCCCCTTGCCGCGAAAGGTATACTTCGCCAACCCAATGGCCATCAGGGTGCCAAACACCGCCGATACCCCCACCGCCACGAAGGCAATGGTAAGACTGTCTTGCAGGGCTGAGAAAATGCGGCTGTCGCTAAACAGGCTGCGATACCACCGCAGGCTAAACCCTTCCCAGCGGGCGCTATAGCGCGAGTCGTTAAAGCTGTAAATTCCCAGGACAATAATCGGGAAATACATGAACCCGTACATGAGGGCGGTCAGTAGGCTTTGCCAGGTGAGTTGAGGCCGCATGGGTTTTGGGTATCGGGTATCAGGTATCAGGTTTTGGGTATCAGGTTTTGGGTTTTAGGGGGTGGATAGCGAATATTGGTTAGTCCTGAAACTTAAACCCGATTACTGATGGGTCGCATCTGAGACGGTGTCGCTATCCCCGTATTTCAGCAACAAAACAATGGCCAGGCTAACGGCCAAGATTAGTACCATGCTGAGGGCCGAGCCAAACCCCCAGGCGCGGGTTGGGCCCAGGAACTGGTTGTAAATTAACCGGGCGATGTTCATGGACGAAGCCCCCCCCAGCAGGGTGGGCACCACAAAATCGCCCAGGGCGGCAATGAACACCAGCAGGCTACCGGCGGCAATACCGGGCAGCACCTGGGGCACGGTAATTTTCCAGAAGCACTGGCGGGGGGTGGCCCCCAGGTCGGCGGCGGCCTCTAGCAGGCGAGTATCCAGCTTTTCTAGGGAGGCGTAGAGAATCAGCACCATGTAGGGCAAAAAGCTGTAGGTGAGGCCGATGAAGACCGCCGTGGCGGTATTCAGCCAGTTTTGGATGGGCAGGCCGATCAGCTCCAGCATCGTATTCAGCACGCCACTGGGGCGGAGGATCGTCGTCCAGGCGTAGGCCCGCAGCAGGGATGAGGTCCACAACGGCAAAACAAAGGCCACCAGCAGCAGATTGCGCCAGCGCTGGGGCGACATTAGCGCCAGCCAGTAGGCGATGGGAAACCCCAGCCCCAGACACAGTACCGTCGAGCCCAGGGCAAAGAGGAAGGAACGCCCGATCACCCGCAGGTATACCGGTTGCAAAATTTGTAGATAGTTGCCCAGGCCATAGCCGCCGCTGGGCTGGCCCAGGCGTAGCCCCGGCACCAGGCTGATCTCTAAAATCAATAGGGTGGGCAGCACCAGCAGCACCAGCAGCCATACCCCCCCTGGCCCCAGCAGCGTCAGCGGCCCCGCCCAGCGCCTGGGGGAGAACCGGTAGAGCGCCTGGGCCAGGCCGCTAGTCGATGTCCTGACGGTAGAGTCTGCCATGGGAGTTAGGCGCTAGTAATCTGAGTCCAGTACTGGTCAAAGAGGTCGCTGGTGGCCTCTTCGACGGCGGCGATGCCTTCGCAATTGGCCAAGACGGCTTCGGGGGGATAGAGTTTTTGGTTGTCTTTAATCTCCTGGGGCAGCAGGTCAAAGGCGGCCTGGTTGGCGGTGGCAAACAGCAGGCGCTCTACGGCCTCCTTGGCGACCTGGGGCTCAAGCAGAAAATTAATCCACTGGTAGGCCGCGTCGGCATTGGGGGCGGTCGTTGGGATTACCATAGTGTCGGTCCATAAAGAAGAACCGCTGGCCGGAATCACGTAGTTCAGGTTGTCATCCTCTAGGGTGAGGTCGATGGCATCGCTGGAGTAGGCCATGGATACCCCCAAATCGCCGCTGAGAATTTCATCCTCAAAGCCGTTGGTTTTGAAGGCGGCGATGTCGGGCCGCAGCTCCATCAGCCGGGTAAAGGCGGCGTTAATTTCGTCTGGGTTGTTGGTGTTGTAGGAATAGCCCAGGGAGCGCAGTACGGCCCCCATGGTTTCCCGCACGTCGTCTAGCAAGGTAATACGACGGGATAGATCGGTCTGGTTATCCCACAGAAAGTCCCAGTCGGTGGGGGCGCTGGGCACCACCGTCTGGTTGTACAGGAGGCCGGTGGTACCCCAGGTAAAGGGGACGCTGTGGGCATTGTTGGGGTCGTAGACAGGGCTAACCCACTTTTCCTTGAGGGTGTTCATTCCCTCCAGGCGAGCCGGATCTAGCTCGGTCAGCAGGTTCAGGCCAATCATCTCCGACACCATGTAGTCGGAGGGATAAATCAGGCTGTAGGCCGCGCCGCCCCCCGCCTGCATCTTGGTCAGCATGACCTCGTTTGAGTCATAGATATCGACAATGACGTTGACTCCGGTGCGCTCGGTAAAGGCTGCGGTCAGGTCGTCGTCGATATAGTTAGCCCAGGTGTAAATGTGCAGGGTGCCATCGCCACCGCTGTCGCCACCGGTAGCGGCGGTGCCATCGCTGCCGTCGGGCTGTACCTGGCTGAGATTTTGGCGACAGTTAGCCAGGGCAACCCCCGCTACCGCCGCCGCTGAACTCTGCAAAAACCGTCGCCGGGTAGGGCCACCGGAGCGGAAGGGGTTGTGAATCAAAGGGTGTTGACGGGGCACAGATATCTCCTCCACTAGCTAAGGATGACAAGGGTAAGACGGCATTGCACTGCCTTACGACTGGTGGGCCGTGCCCATCCTACGATACATCAAGGCTTTGACTCCATCGGGCTGGCCGCAATGCTTTCAGGGCAAACGTCTCCAGGATATTCGATCCTCGCCTTAGTTGGCGTTTAAAACTAGGCCATCGACCGCGGCCCAGTGGGCATATATCGGAGTATCCTTGGCCAGGGCCGAGTTGCCCCGGTTGGGCTGAAGCACCGTCAGGGTTTCCCCAGAGATGAGCTGCACCCCATAGTGGATGTGGGTACCCAGATACATCACATGGCTGACCCGCCCCTGGTGGCAGTTGTCTGCGATCGCAGGCGGGTCGAGGCTGAGGTGAATTTTTTCGGGTCGAATGCTGACCACGACCCCCTGGGGAACGGTGCTGTCTTCAGGGGGGGGCATTTGGGCCAGCACGGTCAGCCCCTGGGCCGTAACCACCCGCAGCGGGGCCTGCCCATCTCCCTCGATCTGCCCTGGCAGCAGGTTGGTATCGCCGATAAAATCGGCCACAAAGGGGGTGCTGGGGCGGTCATAGATATCGCTGGGGGTGCCAACCTGCTCGATCTGGCCACCGTTCATGACGGCGATGCGATCCGAGAGGGAAAGGGCTTCTTCCTGATCGTGGGTGACCATGATGAAGGTAATGCCCAACTGGCGATGCAGAGTAGACAGCTCAATCTGCATCTGTTTACGGAGTTTGAGATCGAGGGCACCGAGGGGTTCGTCGAGCAGCATCACCGAGGGGCGGTTGACCAAGGCCCTGGCCAGGGCCACCCGCTGCTGCTGCCCACCGGAGAGCTGAGCCGGTAGGCGATTGGCAAAGGCTTCCATTTTGACCAGCCGCAGGGCATCGGTGACCCGCTCGCGCCGCTGCGCCGGGGCCATGTGCTTGATTTTTAGGCCAAAGGCAATGTTGTCGCGCACGGTCATGTGGTCAAACAGGGCGTAGCTTTGAAACACCGTGTTTACCGGACGGCGGTAGGCGGGCACCCGGTTCATGTTGGCTCCCTGAATCAGCACCTCCCCGGCGGTGGGCACCTCAAACCCGGCAATCAGCCGCAGAGTAGTGGTTTTGCCGCAGCCCGAAGGGCCGAGAATGCTAAAGAACTCCCCCTGGCGCACGGCCAGATCCAGATGGTGAACGGCGGTGTCCTGGTTAAAGACCTTGAAGACCTGCTTCAGCTCTACATCGGCCTGGGCAGTTGCTGAAGCCACCTCAGGGGTGGAATAGACCGTTTGAGACATGGCTGGCATCTCCGCTTGGGCTGCAATAGAACTGATAGTACCCTCGCTGCCCCAGGTTGAGATGAGGGTTTTCTGCCCATTCTAGTTTGGCAATCTGGTCGGATCGGCAAATGCGGCTGGACTGACCTGGGCTGAGTCAATGGCAGCTAGGCTCAGAGTAACCCACGGACAGCGCTTCAGGATGGGTATTTGAATACCATTCGGGGTAGGGTAAACAAAGCTCCTTACCCATCTGGAGGTTGGCCCCATGACCGCGCTGCGCTACGCCATCATCGGTACCGGAGCCATTGGCGGCTACTATGGGGCCTGCCTGCAGCGAGGCGGGGCCGAGGTACATTTTTTGCTCAAAAGCGACTACGACGCTGTCGCCCAGCATGGCCTGGTGATAGAGTCCATCGCCGGAGACTTTACCCTACCCCAGGTGCAGGCCCACCGTAGCACCGCCACCATGCCCCCAGTAGACGTGGTGGTGATTGCCCTCAAGACTACCCAAAACCATCTGCTACCCACCCTGCTAGAGCCGCTGCTGGGGCCAGAAACCGCAATTTTGACTCTGCAAAACGGGTTTGGCATTGAAGACTCGTGGCGGCCCTGGGCGGAGGATCGTCCTATTTTCGGCGGACTTTGCTTCATTTGCACTAACAAAACTGGCCCGGGCACCATTCGCCATTTAGACTACGGCAGCGTGCTGCTGGGGCAATATCGCCCCGACCACCAGCCCGCCGGAGTTTCTCCCCAGCTCAAAGCCCTGGCGGCGGATTTTAAGGCGGCGGGGGTAGCTGTGGACGTCACCCCTGACCTGCGCCTGGCCCGGTGGCGCAAGCTGGTGTGGAACATCCCCTTTAACGGCCTATCGGTGGTGATGGATGCCACCACCGACGCGATGATGGCCGACCCCGACATTCGCCAGCTCGCCACCCAACTCATGGCCGAGGTAATCGAGGCGGCCTGTCAGGACGGTAACCAGCTCTCCCCTGGCCAGGGCAGGCACCTGCCGACGGATCTAATTCCGCAAATGCTGGCCCACACTGAGCAAATGTCGCCCTACCGTACCAGCATGAAGATCGACTTTGACGAAGGGCGCCCTCTGGAAGTGGAGGCTATTTTTGGCAACCCCCTACGGGTGGCCCAAGGGGCGGGGGCGGCCTGTCCTAAAATTGAGATGCTCTACCACCAGCTTAAGGCCATTGACCGGCGGTTAAGGGTGACAGGAGAATAGCCGTCTGCTCCAGGACGGCATCGAACTATTCGGGTGACCAGGGGAGCCACGCCTGAGCGCTATGCCCCCTACGGCACCCTAAAATTTAGGCTTGACGCGGCACTAGTTAGCCTGATCTTCAGTTTCCGGGGCTTCCCCAGCGGGGGTAACGACGGGCTCCGGAGCGGCCTCGGCATTGGCCTGGGCCTCGGCGGCTTTCAGGCGATCCTCCCGCTTTTTACGGTCGGCGGCCAGCATATCCTTCATCACTTCCTGGGCCTGGGCAAATTTCTCCAGATTGCTGCGGTAGAGTTCCAGATCTTTTTGCAGCTTGTCGGCGGAAAAGTTGAGCTGGCCGCTGAGTTCCTTAAACAGCGCTTCAACCGCCTCTCGATCTTTCAGCAGCTCTGGATCGGCGACCGCCTCGACCAGGGTATAGAGGCCCACGCCGAAGGGACGGCTGTACTTAAAATTTTCCTTCGCGGCCACGGTAGCCAGGGTATGCTTCAGGGTTTGGCCTGGATTGGCGTCTCCTAAATGCTCAAATTCAGCCTTCAGCTGATCGAGGGAAAGCCCCGCCACCGCCGCCTTCATGGCATCGGCATCGCTGCGGTACTGCTCGGGGGTGCTGCCCACGGAATGGCACAGACCGCTAAAAATGGAAGTCTTGTCGGCTTCTGGCTGGTAGCCCTCCATAAAGCGGTCGAAGGTGGTGACCACCCCCAGGGCGTAGATGGGGTTGTAGGCGAAGTCTGCATTGACCGACAGTAAATGCATTTCTACCAGCAGCTCGTCTACCACGCGCCGGTAGATGGAATTAATCGGACGGGTGTGGTGGGTGTAAAAGTCCCGCTTGGCGTCAGAAACGGTGCGGACAGGTGCGTTATTCACAGCCTAAGGTCAAATAGTACAGTGATCCCATTGTCCCGTGTGACCGTGCCTTTGCCAAGCACGGAATACCGAAGGCGCAATTCTTGGCTACGGCAAACCTCACCTTTGACGGAACGGGCGGTGACCCAGTACGGCATGAGCCCCAGCTGGGGCCCGGTAGCCTTTGCCAAGCCAGCGGTGCAGTTTCTAGAGGGCAGCGCCATTAGCCCTGAGGTGGCGGCGGAAATTGATCGCCAGGTTAAGCACAGCCTCGACCAGGCCCACGCCATGGCGCGGGATATTCTCAGCCTCAACCGTACCCTGCTGGAATCGACCACCCAAATTCTGCTCGACACCGAGGTGCTGGAGGGGAATCAGCTGCAGGGAATCTTGGCCCAGCTGCAGGCCCCGGCCGGGCTGGGTGACTGGCTGGCCAAGGGTTAGGAGATTTGCGGCTGCGGTCGTGTACTGAACTGCCGGGTTTCGGCTGCGCTCAACCCTCAAGCATCGAGGGTTGAGCGCAGCCGAAACCCAATCCACTTATGAGTCCACCCTTCCCCCACCGTACCGAGCGGCCAGGGCCAGGGCCGCCTCGCGGTGGCGCTCGACCAGGGCGGCTGGCCCCAGCACCTGGGCATGGTGCAGGTGGCGATTCACCCAGCGGCTACATTCATCGAGCGACCGGGGCGGCAGCTGCACCACGTAGTCTACATAGCGATAGTGGCCCTGGTCGTCCTTCGGGCCAGGTACCACCCGCTGGCGGCGATGGCGCAGGCGACCCTCAAGAATAAAGGCCACCACAGGGGGGAAAAAGCGCACCCTCACCCGCTCTAGGGCCAGGGTGCCCTGGCGTTCGGCCTGTTGTTCCGCAGGTTCACCCAGGTAAAGGCCCCAGCCATTTTCGAGCAGATCAAGGGCGGCGGCTAGCTGGGTTTGGTGCTGCGTGGTGGATCGCGGTGGATTAGACAAGGGGCGGCAGTAGTTGCCAAAGCGGCTCAGGCGACCGACGACAAAATGGCCGCTGGTATAGTTTTCGTACAGCAGGTACCAGGCGATGTCATGGTAAACCAGCTGCAGAGGCCAGAGCCGCTCGGGGCCAACCCGGCCGGTATCGTAAACATCTTCGCGGCGAGAGAGCTCAATGGCCTGGTGCTCGGTAATGGCGGCTTCTAGACCAGGCAGCTGATGAAAGATGCTGTTGGGGTTGATGCCGTCGGCCACCATGGTGTTGGGGTCGGTATGATGAATGGCCCGGTTGAGTAGGTGGCGAGTGGGGCAAAACAGCTGCCCCTGATGCTGTCGATCGAGGGTTTTAAACCGCTGGTGCAGGGTAGCTTGCAGCTGGCGAAATGTGGGGTCGCTAAGGTTGTTGGCCAGGGTAGAGATCGCGTCGAGGGCCAGCTTCAGCTCTTCTAGACTCAGCGCCCCAACGCCTAAATAATAGCCCCAGCGATACATCTGCGGCCCCAAAATGCCGTACTGACGAAGACTGGCTAAGTCTTTGCGCAGCGTAGCGGCGGCATAGGCCGACAGGGCAAAGCCTAAGCTAGCGGCGGTGGCAGCTAGCGCCTGCTGAATCGGCTCAATGGCATCATGGTGGTCATCGCCAGATGACTCTGCCTTGGGGCAGCCCAGGCCAGGGTGCTGGCCCAGGGTGGCAATTAGCAGCATCAGGCGCTCGAAGGCGGCGCGATCGCTGTAGGGGTGGCTATTGATGGGTTTAGCCATAATCTTGTGAATGTCAAGAAAAAGAAAATATTTATCGAGAACTATAAAGTTTCGCCAGATTGCTTATTAAAAGACTGATCTCACCGCCTCTATCACTAGCATAAGAATAGCGGCTTTAGAAACTCTCTGACAAGAGCGCCGCGCTACAGTGGAGCAACGAGGGTTTATGGGGAAGGTTTCTGTGGCAGATTCAACATTATTTTGGCAAGCAAAGATTTGGGGGCTACTGCATGATTCTCCACTGAAGCCACTTCAGCGATCTAAGAGGGGTGACGGTCCTTGGAATGACCTTGTGGCAATGAATGGGTGGAAACAGTTTACTGAATCACCAACTGGAAAATTTACTTGGATCAAACAAGCTGACTTCATAGCCTCAGCTAGTGACCGCGCGGCAATAGGCAGTTTGTCAGATTGGTCGAACATAAATTATGAAGATGGCCTTGAGATTCGACACTTACTATCTGGGCAGAAGTTAAAGTTTAAGCTTCCTCAAAATAGTCAACTCCATAGTTGGCGAGAGCTGCCTGGCGATCAAGGAAGAGGTGATGAAAGAAAATATATCAATCAAATAGTTCTTGATGCGATTCCTGAACATATTCGTATCTCCGGCGATCATCAAAAAGTATTTTGGTGGCTGTGGCGGTGCTTACCAGAAGCCCTCAGCCAAAACCTGGCTGTAACTGCTCCAAACCTATCGCTCATTCCTGCCGAAACTCGTATTCCTGATTGCTCTATCTGGAGTCACAATGGCACAGTGGCCGCTTTAGCTGGAAGCTTGATGGGATATAACGGTTCTTGCGATTCTCGTCCCTACGTTGTAACGTTCACATTTACGCCGGTTCAGGAGGTTGTTAAAGCTAGTCGTAAGATGCAGGATTTCTGGGCGGGTTCCTGGATTCTCCACTACCTTTCTGCCCGTATTTGCTGGGCATTTGCAGAGGAATATGGGCCTGATTCATTAGTGTACCCTAGCTTGTATAGTCAGCCTCTGATTGATTATTGGCTACTCACCAAAAAGTATCCTGAATGGCAGCAAGATAAACTGATTGAGCTACCTAGTACCCGACAACTTTTAACTGCTGGCTTTCCCAATGTGTTGGTCATTGTTCTGCCAGAAAGCAAGGTTAAATCAGCTACAGATCTTGCTAGGCGATTATTAACAGGAGAAAGCCCTGAAATTTCAAGCCCTTGGCTAGGCTTGGCAGAGCAGGTTAAGCGAGAAGTATTTGGCAATGCGCCGATCGATCCTTCAGTTTGGGAGGAATGGTTAAAAGCACAATGGCAAATCTATTGGACGGCTTTACCACTGGGGGATAAAAAAGAAGATTTAGCAAGGCCGACTGTAGAAGAATTCGAAGCTTGGCAAAGCAAGCAAAACAAGTTTACAGGCTTATCGCCTGAACAAATATTTGAAAAATCTGAAGGAATCTTTGTAAAGCAAAAAATTAGCGAAGCATCTAAGAGTGATGAGTCGGACAAGAATAAATTTCTGAATGTGAATGTAGGCTCCTGGTGGGCTCCTGTATTTGATCAAACGCGGAATAGCCTAGCTGCCGTAAAGAATGCCCGTGTTTGGTCGTTGCCAACTGCTTTTGGTTCCCGCTCGACAATTTCAGGCATTGGTTCAGTTGTACGACGAGAAGCCAAGAATGATTGGGTTTACTCTGATGAGGCTAATGATAGCCCTTTAAATCGATTTTGGGAGAAGCAGAGAGGATTGTTTGATGGCAAAGAACAACTGAACGCCACAGAAGTTGTTAAGCGTGGCATCAAGAAAGTTTTACCTGACCTTCTTTCATTGCCATCTAGTTCAATTCCAACTTATCCTGATTTAACAGTTGGAGTAGCTGGCTGGTTAAAACAGGAACCGCAACAGATTGCAAAATATCAGGATGTTTGTGAAAAGGTTCTAAATAGCTTTGCTTGGGCAAAGGAAGCAGGACAAGAACCTTGGGGAATTCCGTGGGTTGATGAGAATCAGGAACGCTGTGATTGGGGCCATCCAAGATTGATGAACCCTGGCTGGCTAATTGATGATTACATTCCTGAGTTACCCGATATTTTACGTCCATTGACCAAAAGAGAAAAACAAAATAAAACTAACGCAGAATCATCTAAATTGCGTGATTTTATTAGCAAAAATTTTTCTAAGGGCAATCCAACAGACTGGTATGTACTGGCCAGTGGTGATGGTGACGATATGGGGGAATGGCTGAAGGGCACAAAGATGCAACCTTACCAAGAATACATATGTTCTAACTTTCATAAGCGAACCCCACCAACTCAAGAAGAAGCAAAAGCCCTAGATGAGTTTCTAGATCAGCCCAAGCGTATGGGACCCGCCACCCACGTCGCCCTCTCGCGGGCGCTGCTTGACTTCTCAAACCAGCTAGTGCCTTACCTCACCGAACAGCGCTACGCTGGGCGACTCATCTATGCCGGTGGTGATGACGTGCTGGCCTACACCAACCTCTGGGAGTGGGATCAGTGGCTCTGGGATATTCGCCAGTGCTTTCGGGGTGATAAAGACCCCCATGACGAATTTGATGAGACGGGTAATTACTGGCAATGGCAAAAGCCAGACACCCTCCGTGAAGATGTTGCCGCCCGCCCCCTGTTTACGATGGGGGGTAATGCCTCAATTAGCTTTGGTATTGTCATTGCGCATCATTCGGTGCCGCTGGCGATTGCCCTAGAGAACCTCTGGGAGGCTGAGCGGGAGGGGGCTAAAAAGCACCAAGCCCCCGATGGCGCGAAAAAGGATGCGGTGCAGGTTCGTGTTCTTTACGGCAATGGCAACCAGCTCAAAAGCACGGCCAAATTTGAGGTGTTCAACCAGTGGAAAGCCTTACTAAACCTTGGGCAAAAGCATAACAATATTGATTTTGACCCCGCCCTATTTGAACAAGCCGCTGAAGTTTGGAGCCAGCATCCAGCGCCGCTTCTTAACGACCCGTCTCATGCCTACGAGGCCATCTTGCCATGGGTTCGAGCTTTCTGCGCCCGCCGAGACTTATTCAATGGGGATGACAAAGAAAGCGCAAAAGCCGATTTTCAGGCTGCGTTAGCTGCGTATCTTCAGGCGTTGTGTGCCACCACCTCAGCTTCGGAGCAAGACCGGGAAGTAAAAAACTGGCTGAAGCTGGCGGCCTTTGTTCTGCGCAAGCGAGACATCAAAATTGGAGGTGCGCCATGATCACCACTAACCTAACCTCCCCTCCGCAAACCTCAACCCTTAAACCTCAACCCTTTCACTGGTACACCATCACCCCCCTAGATGTGCTGATGTTCCGCGATGCCAAACCCTTTACGCCAGGGGAACGGGCCTGGGCTGGGAGTACCTTTCCCCCCAATGGTCACGCGATCGCTGGGGCACTGAGTGCCTTACTGGAGCGCAAGAGCCAACCGGGAAATCGCGACCAAGAAGAAACCTATCGCCTCAAAGGCCCCTTCCTCTGCCATAACCATGAGCTTTATTTTCCCCGCCCGTTAAACCATGTCGGCCCCACGGCGCTGGTGCCTCTAGAGTGGGATACTCACCATCCTCTAAACGGTCAAATGATCAGCGACACTGGTAAACCCCATCCTCTAGTCAAACCATTCGGGCCGAATACTAAGAAGTCTGGCGATGATGACGAGAAGGATCCGGTACATTATTTGCCCTACGACGTAATTCACGCCTATGTAAAAACCGGCCAAATTGACCCAGCCTGCTGGCAACGGGGAATTGCTCAGCCCTGGGTCGTAGAAACTCGATCCCACAATGCCCTTGACCCCGGCACCCGCCAGGTTAAAGAGGCCGATGGCTACTTTGTCGAAAAGGCCATTCGCCTCAAAGCGGGCTGGAGCCTGGCCATTGCCGTTGACCAAGACATTGCTACCCCCGTCACCATTCGGTTGGGCGGAGAAGGTCATCGCGCCCTGCTAGAGCGCTGCGACCCGCTAAAAGAGAATTGGTCAACTCTTTGTCAGGCTTCAGAAGCGAACCGGCAAAAGCCATCGCGCTGTCTGGCTTACCTGGTTACCCCCGGTATCTTTGAGCGCATTCAGCGGCAAACAACCCAAGACAACGGTTATCGAGATACGGCCATCTGCCGCGCTTACCCCTGGGAATGGAAGCTGGATAATCTAATCAGCGTCGCCACCGATAAGCCAGTGCCGATTAGCTGCCGCATTCAAGATAGCAAGGGAGCTGGCCCAAGCATTCCTGCCCCCCAGGTGTTTGCCGCGCCCCCCGGCAGCGTTTACTACCTAGAGCATCCCCAGCCGCTTTTTGCCGAAGACCCCAACGCGAAACCTGGCGCTATGGGCAAAGCCCTGGCCCGAGCCAAGCGCATGAGGCAGCTCGGCTACTCTGAATTACTGTGGATTCCATACACACCATCTGAGCTTTCTAAGGAGCTGCCCCATGAGCCAAACCGTTGACGCGATTTACGAAGACGGTGTCTTAAAACCCGCCCAGCCTCTGAATTTAGCGGAAGGTACGCGCGTTGCCCTGGTGATCAGTGCCTCTAAAACCGCTGCACCGCCTGAACCTCTGCTTACCGCCGAACCCTTAGACCGTCTGCTCACTGAGATGGCAACCCTTCCGCTAGGGGGCTTAGATAGTGAAACGAGTGAGTGGCTAGACGCTGACCTGACTGAAGAAGTGCTGCCCTACGACTGGGGCGAGCAGGGCATTCCTCAGGGTAAAAAAGTGCATTACTCGCCAGATCAGGGCTTTGTTGTGGAAGGAGTAAGCCCCCACCTAGCTAATGGAGTCTCACTATGATGAGTAATTTGGTCTATTTTTATCTGCTCTCACCGCTTCACACTGGCGGCACTACCCAGGAAGGTAACCTCTTAGGCATTGCCCGTGAATCTCACACTGAATTGCCCTACGTACCCTCTAGCTCCATTCGAGGACGCCTGCGGGCCAGCGTTAACGAGCAGACTTTGCAGTACCGTCTATTTGGCAACGAAATCAATGCCGGAAGCAAACTAGAACAGGGCAGCATTTGGATTGGTGATGGCTCAATTCTTTGGCTGCCTGTGCCTTCCCTCAGCCACGGGGTAGTTTGGGTCAGTAGCCCTATGCTGCTGCGCCGCTGGGCCAGGCTGAACGGAGTTACTGCCGACATCCCAGCCGACTACAGCACTAGCCTAAGTGAGCAAAAGCCGATTTACCTGAAAGATGCCATCCTCAAATCATCCGATCTAACCGTTTGGGCTGACTGGCAGCAGTTTGTGCCTCAGACTGAACTCACTAAAGGAATTGAGCGAGTTTTGGTACTACCCGATCAGCACTGCGCCACGCTGATTCAGATGGGGCTATGGCGGCAAGTCAAAGTCAAACTAGATGAGCATAAAACTGTGGAAGGTGGCTTTCGCTATGAAGAAGCCATTCCCCCCGATACGCTGATGTACTTTCCCTGGGGCACCACCGCCCAGGCCAATGGCACTAGCGCCACTGCCAAAGGGGAATTTCAAACCCTAATGACTAAGCACTCATTGCTCCAAATTGGCGGGCAAGAAAGCCTGGGGCGTGGCTTTGTGCAAACCTGGTCACCATCAAACTAACTTTTTCTGAAGGATTACTGAAACTATGGATAGCTTGCAGGAGCGCTACCTGGTGGACGGCCAGGGCAACCGCATCGGCGTTGTGCTGGACATTGCCACCTACCAACAATTGCTGGCTAAGCTAGAAGAATTAGAAGAGCTCTACGCCTTTGATATGGCCGCCGCTTCTGGGGATGAAGCTATTCCGCTGGAACAGGCGATCGCTGAAATTGAGCAGCAGCGAGAACAGCGACGATGAGTTACGGGGTGTCGATTCTGCGACGGGCACAGAAGGAGTTGGGTAACCTGCCCGCTGGGGCCTTTGGGCGAGTGCGAGATGCCTTGCGAGCCTTAGCAGACGAACCCAGGCCAGCAGGCTGCAAGAAGCTACATGGACGGGAGGGATGGCGCATTCGGGTAGGAGACTATCGAATACTTTACAAAGTCGATGACAACCAACAGACCGTTGAAGTTTTTCATGTTGGGCACCGTCGAGATGTTTATCGTTAGCTGTTTTAAGAAATGGGAGCAGAGTGATGGGATTTGATCCGCGCACTATGGGTAAGCCAGTTTATGAGGCTTTAGATCGCCTTAGGCGGCTACCTAATCAAGATGATGCTCGACTTAAGGAGCAAAAAAACCAGGCGGTTGAGCTATATACCTATCTTTCTACCTGGGGCATGCTGCGGCTCAAGGCCGAAGAAAACGCCCTCAGTCAGGAGGGTAAAAAACAGGTTGTTCAGTCTTTTTTTGACTGCCTTCAAACTATTTCTGAACAGCCCAAGCTAGCGGGTGCAGACGGGCTAAAAACGCTCAAAGACCTTAGCACCGACGAGTATCTGGGGCTTACGGGGTTAGGTTTGGCCATTGCCCAAGAATTTAGCTTTTGGGCCACGGCGGTTTATTACGACATTAAGGGAGAGTAGCCATGGTTTTTGAACGCCCTAAACGCCCTGGCGGCCAGCCCTCTAAACCAGCTACTAGCCGTCCTAGCTCGGCTACTCAGTCGGGTAAGCCTAAGAAGGTAATTACCGTTGGTACCGATCGCGGCAACGGCGATAGTCGAAGCGGGGGCGGGGGTACCGGCAACAATCGTGGCAGTGGCCATAGCGATGTACCCTCTCCCTGGTTAGAGCATCCCCTAGACCCCACCCCTACCCCAGCAGCTGAGGCCAGTTTTGTGGAATATCTACGGTGGATGCGCCCTTACGAAAAGGATAGCCCCTACAGAGACCCCACTAAAGTCCAAATTCTGCAAATGGCAGAAGAAAGCGCTAACTATCGAGATCACCTCACTACCCTAACCAATCGCACCAGGCTGATTGCTGGGGAAGGCAACACCTTTCAGGCCAAGTGCCTCTGGCGCATTCGCGTTGGGGGTCACCGTGGCCCCGAGAGCATTTTGCTACCTGCTTTCGATGCGCTAGGTATGCCCTATATTCCTGCCAGTACCTTACGGGGGGTAGCCCGCACCCAGGCCATTCGCGAGTTGATGGAGCAAGAGAGCTTAACTTGGGAACGGGCTGAAGAGAAAGTCTCCCGCCAGTATTTTGGCTTTTTAGATAGCAAAGAAAGCGCAGAGCATGCGGGCAAAGTTATTTTTCTAGATGCTTACCCAATTCCTCAACAGTCGGGTCAAGGGGGTGGCTTAGCGGTAGACATGGCCAACAATATCTGGTCGTGGGATCTGGCTGGGAGAGATCTACTCTATGCTCCCAACCCCAACCCCTTTTTCTCGCTCCGTGAAGCTACCTTTTTAATCGGCTTGCGCTCTGCCAGCCATGGCAACGACGAGATCCTGGATAAGGTTAAGCAGTGGCTTAGTCGAGGGCTTCAGGCGGGCATTGGCTCTCAGGTAAACACGGGCTATGGCAGTTTGATACGGGCAGGGCAGTCGGCGCTAGAGGACGAGTTTTTTAGCCTTGATTTCACCCTTGAGGGGCAGCTTATTCATGGACGGCAAACGTTTACCCCATGGAACTGGAACGATCGCCGCAACGAGTGGCAAATGCGGGGCAATGCCGATGCGGAGGTGCGCCCGGTTGCCTTCAAATCAATGCTGCGCTACTGGTTTCGCACGTTTGCCCGAGGGGTGTTACCTGCCAGAGAAGTACAACGGCTAGAAGGCCAGCTATTTGGAGCCATTAATCCCCAGCCAGCCAGGGGCTGGGTGGCGGTGAAAATTGTCGATGGCCGCACTGTGCAGCGCGAGGCCCGCCCCAATACGCAAGGTAAAAATGACCCCTGTGGGGAGCAGTCGGGGCAGTTAATTTTAGCCTATTCTTCAGAAGCACCGCTGAGCCAACGTCAAGATATAGAAGCGCTCTTCAAGCACCTAGTCTGGATCATGTTTCACCTGGGGGGTATTGGTCAGGGGGCTAGACGACCCTGCTATTCCCGCAAAAGCCGGGAGCGGGCTCCCTGGTGGCGGGGGTCTACGCTGATACCAGATACCAATGATGCCTTTTGGACTTTACCCAACACTGTGGCAGGGTTTCAGCGCTTAGGTCAGCAAAGGCTACTGGGCTTCTATGAGGCATTAGGCCGGGTGGCCGATCGCCCTATAAATCCTCGTCAGCTACTGGAGGCTGGGCAGGTTAGGCCAGATCGCTGGACAGAAGCGGTAGATGCCAATAGTCGCATAGTCGTGTGTCGTGGCGATAAAGATTTCGGCAAACCCTATGCCCTATCGGTGCTGCACAGCAATGACTTCAAGGTTAGAAATAGCCGTGGGCAAGTTGACTACGATGGCAACCTCTGCGGACAGGTACAGGGCGGGATAAAACCTTCCCCAGTTTGGATTGCCGATCTGGATGAGTATCAGGTTGTTACGGTATTTGGAGCCACCCAAAACCCGCGTCAGAGATATCTTGCCAATTTGCGACAATGTACTTCAGGCAGTGAATTTTCTCAAGTTTTTCCATTTGTTTAAATAATATGCTGAGACAATATCAACTTAAGAATTTCAAGGCTTTTGCAGAAACAGGCTCCTTGCCTATTTGTCCTATTACGCTAATTTATGGGCCAAATTCAGCTGGAAAAAGCTCCATCATTCAATCGTTGATATTGCTCAAGCAAACCCTTGACGAGTCGGAAGACTCCGAAACAGTTTTGCTTCCTAAAGGAAAGCTAACAGATCTTGGCAACTATCGTGAATTTATCCATCTGCATGACATACACCGAAATTTTTCTGTGAAATTTCAGTTAGATGTAGATCTAGACAAAATTACCACGCCAGAAGCGATGGGAGAGATATCTGATTCTCTATCGCGTATCTATAAATTTCTTTATGGTCAGTTAGTCGAACATCCATACTTACATTTAGAATTAGAGTTTTCGATTGAGTCTTATAGATCAGCAATATCTCTTGAAAGGATTTATTTTTGGCTTGGCGAGGACGAGTTTCCAGTTATTAGCTACGATAAATCTAGTCTAGGCTCTGACAAGTCTAGTCCAGGCTTTAAGATCAGTCATTTGTGTTCACAACATGGATTTTGGCAAAACTGGTGGAATGAGTATCAACGCATACTGCCCAATAAAATGTCTAATCAAATTAATCTAGAGCTTTCAAAGCGTGGCATTGAGGAAATCTCTGACCGTAATCGTAGCGGCACAATAGATGAACTAGATCAGCGTGAGGCATTATTGTCTAAACAAGCAGCAGAAATAAATACACAACTTGAGAGCTATAGACAAAGGCTAGATGAACTAGAAAGACAGTCTCAAGAATTTGAAAAAGAACTAATATCGATAAAGGCTCATTTTGATGACCTTACAAGACCGCTTAACGATGAATTTGAAAAGCTCAAAAAAGAACTCAAGAAAACTTTAGACTTAGAGATAGAAATAGATACACTTATCCAGGATGGTGATGTTCGTGGAATTCTTGATCAAGAAAAATTAGACGATCTTGAGAAAGTTCGATCCCTCTTGAATCAAGTGAAAGAAATAGAGAAGAGTGGATTGAAAGAGCAGCAACCATTAAAAAATGCCAAGTCAAGTATTGAAACAGAAATCAACGAGGTTAAGAGTAAATATTCTGAAGCGCAAAATAGCGCGGATCAGATATTTCAAGATCTGAAATTTCTTTGCTTCATGAAGGAGCAATGGAGATCGATTGAAAATAAAACTATAGAAACAGCTTTAAGTGAATACTTGGAAGTGATTGAGAAGACGAAAGAAGTCAGCATCAGAAATTTTTTACCTGTGGAAGAACTTGAGTTCGATATCAGGTTTGAAGATCTTTTCATGGAAAACAGAATTAATTTTTTATCGGAAGTATATGAAGTTATCGGATCCGCAAGTTTTCTTATGGAGAACAGCTTCTATGCTGGAGATCTGATCAATTCTTTTTTGAGAAAAGCTCTTTATTTAGGGCCAATAAGAGATTATCCAGAGCGGTTTTATACTTTTAGCGGCAGTACTGCCAAACAGGTGGGTAAATCAGGAACAGGCTCTTCAGATTTATTATTTAAAGATCTAGACTTTCTTGAAAGAGTTAATGAAACACTAGCTAAATTTGAAATTGGGCATAAGATTAAGATCGTTTGCTTCAATGATCAAGAGACAAAGGAGCCAAGTGATATTTATGCGATCCGTTTAGTTGATAACTTTTCTAAAGTAGATGTGAGCCTACTAGATGTTGGTTTCGGAGTGAGCCAGATTCTACCTGTAATTATTCAAAGTATGTTTGCTCGCAGTCAAACTATCTTAATCGAGCAGCCAGAAGTTCATGTCCATCCAAGGTTACAAACAGAACTTGGAGATCTGCTTATAGATTCTGTCAATCAATATGATAATCAGTTCATCATAGAGACTCATAGCGAACACCTTATGCTAAGACTTCAAAAGCGCATCCGAGAGGGAAAGTTAGAGCCAGATAATGTTTCTATTCTTTATGTTGAAAGAAGTGAAGTGGGCTCAAAATGTATACGACTTAGACTAAACTCCAAAGGCCAGTTTATTGACAAATGGCCTCATGGCTTTTTTGAAGAAGATATAGCGGAGGTTTTCAGTTAATATGCTATTCCGAACTATTCTTTCTGACTTATCATTAAATCCTGTTCTTGGGAAAGAAGACTTACTGTATAACTCATTAACTCGCTTCTTAAGAGATGTCCGTAAAACCGGAGTAATATTAGTTGATGAAGACAAAGAGATAATTGATCGATTCTTTTCTGCTATTAATCATTGGCACGAATTAGAGAATTTCCCCCAAGGAAGTCAATGCGCTATCGATTTGAAAAAATTATTGCTAATACTCCAGAAGGAAAACCGGCTTGTTTTTGTTTCAGAAAAAGAACATTTGGAATCGGATTGCAAGACCGAATTTTGTCTTTTATATCTTGACATGGCAAAGACTCAAAATCCAGAATTTATTGTAGTTCCTGACAAATGCTTTGAATGCACTTCTCAAAGTTTATCTCTTTTAGATACTTCTAAGGTTTTATGCATCGATTCATTTGACCATGATGAAGCTTTTCGGAAATATGCTGATAGAAGGGGTATCGAAGTGCAGGGATGGAATCAATACGAATTTGAGAGCAAAGTTTTAATTCCTCTATTTCGATGCACCGAAAATGTGTTTTTACTCGATAGGCAATTCGGCAAGTATTTTGTGAGTAACTCTGGCTATAAGGCTACTATAAAGTGGATTCTTGAAGTCTTCATGAGAACTTCAAATCCATTTTCTCGCGGTGTATTTGAAATTCATACGAAGAAAGTAGATGATCAGAATATAATAAAAGAATTCGAGAAAAATATGCAGTCTTTGCATCCAAGATTTAGAGTTGTTTTTGACTCGCACAACAAGCATGATCGATTTCTTTTGACGGATCAAGTCAAGCTTGGTATTGGCCAAGGCTTTGATCTTTTAGTCGATTCGAATAAGCCCTATCCTTGTGCTCTTAGAGATACTTCTATCAGTTATTTTGACATCCCTTGAAGTCATTAAATCTTTCAAATAATATCGCTTCTTGAGCGTACTTATGAACACCATTCTTGTGGCCACCATCGGTACCCGCGACCTGATGTACCAAACCACCTCTGGGCTTTGGTACAACATTGGCGATGACCAGATGCAGGAGGGCGAAATTATTGGCGAACAGGCCGAAGTACTCGCCGATCTAAATTTGGGGCAGACCACCTTTCGAGCGCTAACCCAGTATTTTTACGAGCACCTTGAGACCTATCGACCGCGTCTCAAACCCGTTATCTTAGGTCAACTGCTGGCTGACCAAGCGCCAACCCTAGGCCAGGTTTACCTGATTGGTACCGACCAGGGTCTGACGGTGCCCCAGCGCAAAAAAGACAGCGTTTTTGCCTGTGAATTGATCAAAGACTGGCTGGCCCAGACCTATCAAGTGCCTGCGGACGTCATTACCCTCGGTACCGCAGGCGAAAACCCATCTAATTTTGAGCAAATGTTTCGCTGGTGGCAACGGGTGTGGCGAGACACGATTCAACCCCAGCCAGAACAGCCGATTTTACTGTGTCTCAAAGGCTGTGTGGCCCAAACGGCAGAAGCCGCTAGAATTGCAGGGCTGAGTGCCCATGGCGATCGCATTCAGTTCTTTGACTTTATCCAAACTACCGAAATCAACCGTCAGGGCCGTCCCTCTCCCTACAGTGGCCCGCTACTCGGCACTAACTACCTGTGGGATCGGGCTCAGCAGCAAGCCCTGCAAATGCTCGATCGCTATGACTATGCTGGGGTCTACAACCTGCTTACCCCCTACATGCAGCAAAATACCGCTGGGTTTGGGGCTGTACCCACCTGGCTAGAGGCTGGCATGGCGTGGAACCAGGGCGAATTGCAAACCTTTTTGCAGCGGGCCAAAAGCACCCTCCCCCCAGCGGCCCAAAAACAAGGCCAGCAGTGGTGGTGGATGGCCTACGAGCAGGCCCAGTTAGCCACCATTCGCCTAGAGCAAAAGTACACCGCCGAGGCGCTACTCCACAGCGCCAGAGCCGTAGAGGGGTTGATGTGGGAGTGGGCGATCACGCAATTGCCAGACTATGTGCAGCCCAGAGCCGCCGAATACCCCATTTTGCGGCCGGGGGTACGTGCCCTATCGCCGCAGTTGCAAGCGGCCTACGACAAAACCCAGACCCAATTTCCCCACCGAGAGGTGCAGATGCGCACCCGAGAACGCCGCCTTCTCCTAGAGGCCGTCCTACCCGCTACGGCTCAAAGCCCAGATTTCGCAGCCTTCTGGAACGATGTGCAAACTGCGCGCAATCGGCTCTCTCACCGGTTAGGGGGGATCTCTGAAAAAGAAGTGTTGCAGGCCTGGGGACAAGACATTCGCACCCCACCACAGTGGCAACAGCGTCTGCTGTCCTGCCTCAATATCATCAGTGGCCAGTCGTTTAAGACCCTAGCCCAGGCCAGCCTGTTTACCCAGGTGCACGACCGAGTCAAAGCTCGCGTGACTACCTACCAGCCCCAGATGCCGGTGGCCTGACGCATAGCCTTGGGCCGGTCGCTAGCAGCCGTGCCCACATAGACAAAACCCGCCCTCTAAGGATTATCCCTTGGTCGGTACATCGGCGCAGGCCGACATAGATTATGTCACCATGGTTTTAACCATCGAGTATTCTATCCCTCCCCAAACCGGGCACACTCAGCCCAACGTTATTCGTCATCTACCCTCCCCCATCTACCCAGGGTGCCTCTATCGATTCCACCCCAATCGATCTCCGAGGCTTATCCATGTACCTATCCGCCCGCGCCGCCTTTGTTCGCAACCTGATTGTCTCTATCTTCAACGGCGGCGTCACCCTGGTGATTTTGCTGATTGCCCCCCTAGGGCTGGCCGCCGTCATCTTCAACACCCTGCTGGTGATGGCCTCAACCCTGGTGCTGACCACCGCTGGCGATCGCGTCCTGGCCTTTTTGCAAGCCGGGCAGCCCCCCGTCGATACCCTGCCAGGGCGCTCTTCTGAGCTACGCCGTCGCCCCTAGGCCATGCGTACCCTTTACGTGTCGCAGCAAGGCTGCTATGTATCGCTGCGCCAAGAGACCCTGCTGGTCAAGCAAAAGGAGACAGTACTCCAGGAGGTGCAGCTGCCCCTGCTGGAGCAGGTGCTGGTGTTTGGCCAGTCGCAGCTCACCACCCAGGCCATTCGTGCCTGTCTGGGGCGCGACATTCCGGTCGCCTATCTATCGCGGATGGGCTACTGCTACGGGCGGATTGTGTCGATTGAGCGGGGCTATCGCCAGCTAGCCCGCTACCAGCAGGCCCTCGACGGGGTGCATCGGCTGGTGACGGCCCGCCAGATTGTGCAGGCCAAGCTGCACAATAGCCGGGTGCTGCTGCTGCGTCAGCAGCGCCGACTAGGGGCCGACCCCCTGCCCCTGGTGATCGATACCTTGCAACATCTGGGCCAGCAGGCCGCCCAAGCGGAGGCCATCGACCAGCTCATGGGCCTAGAGGGGGCAGGGGCCGCCGCCTACTTTGAAGGGTTTGGCACCTGCCTGCGCCAGCCCGACTTTACCTTTGTGGCCCGCTCGCGCCGCCCGCCGGGCAACCCCGTCAATGCCCTGCTCAGCTTTGGCTACCAGGTACTCTGGAACCACCTGCTCAGCCTGATTGAGCTCCAGGGCCTCGACCCCTACTACGGTTGCCTGCACGAAGGCTCATACCGCCACGCCGCCCTAGCCTCAGATCTGGTAGAAGAGTTTCGCGCCCCGATTGTCGATTCCCTAGTGCTGTGGCTGATCAATACCCGCGTTATGGACGCGGTGGATGATTTTGAGCCCCACAACGGCGGCTGCTACCTCAGCAGCAGCGGTCGCCGTAAGTATTTGCGAGCCTTTTTGCAGCGTATGGAAGACACCATTCAGGCCGATGGCGATAGCCCCCAGCCTCGCTGGGACACGCTCAACCGCCAGGTCAAAGCCTACAAACAGTTTGTCTACACCCCCGTAGATACCTATACTCCCTACCGTATTCGCTAACCCCTTCGACAGGCTCAGGGCATCGCCCCATCGCCCCATTACCCCATGCTCCTTTACCTCGTCACCTACGACATCCCCTTTGGTAAGCGCCGCAAGAAGGTACCACCCTCGCCGCCTCAGAATAGATAGTAGAAAAGTATTCAACTGGACTTTGGTAAGCGCCGCAAGAAGGTACCACCCTCGCCGCCCCCCCCATCCTCGTTCCAGCGCTCTGCGCTGAAACGCCCCTCCCCAGAGGCTCCGCCTCTTCTACCCGGCAAAACCCGCAAAGTGCAGCTTCTTCGGTTGGCCCTCGGTTCGCCCCCCCGCCCTCGTTCCAGCGCTCTGCGCTGAAACGCCCCTCCCCAGAGGCTCCGCCTCTTCTACCCGGCAAAACCCGCAAAGTGCAGCCCCATCGCCTTCAATTCCCAAATCTCATGCTCCTCTACCTAATCACCTACGACATCCCCTCTGATAAACGCCGTAAAAAGGTGTCTGACCTGCTAGAAGGCTACGGCCAGCGAGTACAGTACAGCGTATTTGAATGCATGCTAGAATCCGCTAAATTTAAAGAACTCAAAGAACGCCTGGCCAAACGAGTCAACCTAGAGGAAGATTCGATTCGGTTTTACCCGCTGTCGGCCCATACGCTGGGGCAGGTGGTGGTGTGGGGCGGGGTGCCGCTAACCGAGGCCCCAGGGTCGTTTGTGGTGTAAGGGGCCAGTTTTGCGACGGGGTGCGCAAAGGAGGCTCAAGGCCCAAATCTCGTCGAGGCACTCGATAGGTTGATGGTAAAGGGCTGGAGGGATTTTTGAGGACAAAAATGGACGAGTTTTGGCACAAATTACTGACCCCGTCGTTTTTAAGGGTTGAAATACCTACCCCACATAGGTTCTAATAGAGGGGACTCTCTACTCGCTAGAGAAACCAATTGAATGGAAACCGAAGTCAGAGGTCTTAGAGGCGGTGGAGGTAGGGCTCTCTACTCGCTAGAGAAACCAATTGAATGGAAACATCTTATTGTGGTACTGAGAGTAGTAACGGGCTAACCCACTCTCTACTCGCTAGAGAAACCAATTGAATGGAAACCCGTGAGCTTTCTCGAACTGTGCTTTCTTAGCTTCTTCCTCTCTACTCGCTAGAGAAACCAATTGAATGGAAACTCTCTCCTCACCCTCTAGGATGTGACCGTAGTAGTCTCTCTACTCGCTAGAGAAACCAATTGAATGGAAACTAACTTTGTAGTTCATGGTCGCTTTCTCCTATTTTTATAGCTCTCTACTCGCTAGAGAAACCAATTGAATGGAAACACCTCTTCAATTTCGACATTGATAACTTGGATTGCGCTCTCTACTCGCTAGAGAAACCAATTGAATGGAAACTCATATTGCTCTCCTACGTGTGTGTGTGTGTGTGTTCTCTCTACTCGCTAGAGAAACCAATTGAATGGAAACACATGACGTTCTCATCGACTTTGCCAGTCATTTCCAATCTCTCTACTCGCTAGAGAAACCAATTGAATGGAAACACAGGCGCGTTTTAGAAGCGGGCGAGTACGATGCGTTCTATATCACTCTCTACTCGCTAGAGAAACCAATTGAATGGAAACTAGAGAGACCTGGCAACCCGCCAGCTATGACAGCCTTAGTGTTCTCTCTACTCGCTAGAGAAACCAATTGAATGGAAACTTAACAACCTGCGGCAATACCTAGAACCAGAATCCCTCTCTCTACTCGCTAGAGAAACCAATTGAATGGAAACTCTAGACCAATCAACTCGGCTTCTTCAAATAAGACCGTCTCTCTACTCGCTAGAGAAACCAATTGAATGGAAACCGCTGAAATGTCAGCATTCGCGGGGGCCGTATACCCTGTCCTCTCTACTCGCTAGAGAAACCAATTGAATGGAAACACACTGGCGCTGTACTGCCCGCGCAGATTGCGGCCTTGCTCTCTACTCGCTAGAGAAACCAATTGAATGGAAACTTTTCAAGGCGGTAGACTTGTTGGCCACGGGTCATGCTCTCTACTCGCTAGAGAAACCAATTGAATGGAAACGACGGACACTGTAGCAAGGGTGGCCCTGGTCGATACCTCTCTACTCGCTAGAGAAACCAATTGAATGGAAACACGGTAGGCGCGACGCCTGGCGCATTGCCAATACACACTCTCTACTCGCTAGAGAAACCAATTGAATGGAAACCATCGAAAATCCAGGGCTAGCCAATGCCAATATTACTCTCTACTCGCTAGAGAAACCAATTGAATGGAAACCCGGGATAAAGGGCTGAAGGGGTTAACTTATTGCGCTCTCTACTCGCTAGAGAAACCAATTGAATGGAAACATTGTAGAAATAGCATCTACTACGCTAGATTCTAACCTCTCTACTCGCTAGAGAAACCAATTGAATGGAAACTTTAGGGGTTTTATATGTTCCCCTACCGTCAATAGTCCAACTCTCTACTCGCTAGAGAAACCAATTGAATGGAAACTATCCCTTAAAGCCTTTGGTAGTGTTTCATCGTTGTAGACTCTCTACTCGCTAGAGAAACCAATTGAATGGAAACCCCATAGGGTAAAGTCAATGCGAATAACGAAAGTTTAGCTCTCTACTCGCTAGAGAAACCAATTGAATGGAAACTCAGTAGTAATGTGGACTAAGCGGTTATTTGATAACTCTCTACTCGCTAGAGAAACCAATTGAATGGAAACATCTATTGGCTCATCCCTACCAGAGCACCCTAGAACTCTCTACTCGCTAGAGAAACCAATTGAATGGAAACATCTTCTATGTAGTCATTGTGAACTTTAGAGTAGACTCTCTACTCGCTAGAGAAACCAATTGAATGGAAACTAAAAACGTATAAACAGCCTCAAATGGCCTAAATGCTCTCTACTCGCTAGAGAAACCAATTGAATGGAAACTCTAGAGTATTGCCAAGGATCGACACCTTAGGATCGTATATGCTCTCTACTCGCTAGAGAAACCAATTGAATGGAAACTCTGGTTAGTTTGGTCGGCTGTGTTAGAATGCCTGTCTCTCTACTCGCTAGAGAAACCAATTGAATGGAAACAACGCCTTTACTCGGGCTTGCATCCTTCAGGTTTTGATCTCTCTACTCGCTAGAGAAACCAATTGAATGGAAACGGGCCTGGCGGTCAACAGATGGCTTCCGGGTCTTGGCTCTCTACTCGCTAGAGAAACCAATTGAATGGAAACTATGTCCTGTGTCGTCCTTAGCACCGGGCTATACGCTGGCTCTCTACTCGCTAGAGAAACCAATTGAATGGAAACAGGGCCAGGGGTTCTCTGATGAGTCTTAGAAGGTCCTCTCTACTCGCTAGAGAAACCAATTGAATGGAAACAGACTGGGTTACTACCCCATTGGTGGGCAGCAGGACTCTCTCTACTCGCTAGAGAAACCAATTGAATGGAAACAAAATTCACCGTCACTGACCGCCAGAATAACGGCATCTCTCTACTCGCTAGAGAAACCAATTGAATGGAAACCAGTTTCACTGGAATTTCGGGCGTAGGGCCACTACGGCTCTCTACTCGCTAGAGAAACCAATTGAATGGAAACAGGAAAAAGTAAAACACTGTACTGAACTTTCAAATAATCTCTCTACTCGCTAGAGAAACCAATTGAATGGAAACGTCGTCTCTCTTGTGTGTCGCTTCTAAGTTAGATGCCTCTCTACTCGCTAGAGAAACCAATTGAATGGAAACGCGGGAGCAATGGCTGAGTAATTATGGGTATCGAACTCTCTACTCGCTAGAGAAACCAATTGAATGGAAACAACAGATGCGCTGGGCCCATGAGTACGAGTGTACCGTACTCTCTACTCGCTAGAGAAACCAATTGAATGGAAACATTAAAACAACGCTAGGGGCGTCTTTCACCGTTGAAATTCTCTCTACTCGCTAGAGAAACCAATTGAATGGAAACTTTCTGGATTTTCTTAAGGTTGTCTTGCAGGCTGTCATCTCTCTACTCGCTAGAGAAACCAATTGAATGGAAACAGCACTAAGGACATGATGCAAAACTACCGTTACCCTAGTCTCTCTACTCGCTAGAGAAACCAATTGAATGGAAACTGTGCCGTCGTTCATGATGATTCCAGTGTCCAGTGTCTCTCTACTCGCTAGAGAAACCAATTGAATGGAAACCTCCTGCCAGTCAGAAGCATCTTTGTGGGTGCTGTGAGGCTCTCTACTCGCTAGAGAAACCAATTGAATGGAAACTACCTCAGTGGGTCGCGCACTGTATAGGTGCTTACGGAAGCCCTCAACTCTCTACTCGCTAGAGAAACCAATTGAATGGAAACAAGAGCAGTTATTCGAGGAGCGCAGCGACGAGAATGGGTCTCTCTACTCGCTAGAGAAACCAATTGAATGGAAACAACCCCCTGCTAGTCAGCGCCATTGCACAAGGCCGTAACTCTCTACTCGCTAGAGAAACCAATTGAATGGAAACGTACCATTCCTTTATGGTCGCCATCTACAGGGCAGCACTACAGAACTCTCTACTCGCTAGAGAAACCAATTGAATGGAAACTCCTCGGAGACCATGGTTGTAATCATCGTTCCGCCTCTCTCTACTCGCTAGAGAAACCAATTGAATGGAAACTATTACATTCTGCCCGTCAGGAACGGGCGTGCATTTCCGCTCTCTACTCGCTAGAGAAACCAATTGAATGGAAACATCGCTCTACCGTCGCCTAGTAAACCACGCTCGGTCTCTCTACTCGCTAGAGAAACCAATTGAATGGAAACAACAGGCCCCGTCTGCCGTGACAGGCGTAGCAGACGTGACTCTCTACTCGCTAGAGAAACCAATTGAATGGAAACTACCTCTACGTCATCACGACCTAGCAGCAGTCGTGTCCTCTCTACTCGCTAGAGAAACCAATTGAATGGAAACAGGCACCGCTCCGTCCATAGTCTAGTGCGTCAACACGTACCTCTCTACTCGCTAGAGAAACCAATTGAATGGAAACTGTAGACCGTGAAAGGGCCACGAACATCATGGGATACATCTCTCTACTCGCTAGAGAAACCAATTGAATGGAAACAGATGAATCTAAACTTGATATTTTCGAACAATTTGATCTCTCTACTCGCTAGAGAAACCAATTGAATGGAAACTATTTCTTAACGTCAGCCCAGTCATCTAAAGTAACTCTCTCTACTCGCTAGAGAAACCAATTGAATGGAAACTCAACTAAAAGATCCGCTTCAGTTGCGTAGAAATCAACCCTCTCTACTCGCTAGAGAAACCAATTGAATGGAAACAAAAACAGGGAAAGATCGGTTACTCGCAATATTATTTGCGCTCTCTACTCGCTAGAGAAACCAATTGAATGGAAACAAAAGTGGATACCTTGGCGCGGGAGATAGCATGAACTCTCTACTCGCTAGAGAAACCAATTGAATGGAAACGCGCTTACGATAGCCGCCACTTGTACGGGGACGCGGCTCTCTACTCGCTAGAGAAACCAATTGAATGGAAACATAATAATTCCTAGACGGGAGTCATCTGGTCTGCTGCTCTCTACTCGCTAGAGAAACCAATTGAATGGAAACTGGGTCAGCAATTCTGATGCTTGCATTTTGATTACCTCTCTACTCGCTAGAGAAACCAATTGAATGGAAACCCCTTGATCCACCAACCGAACGGACAATTGTCCGTCTGCTCTCTACTCGCTAGAGAAACCAATTGAATGGAAACTCATTGATAATATTTTCTTCATTCATCTAAAACCTCTCTCTACTCGCTAGAGAAACCAATTGAATGGAAACCTTGTGATCGCTAAATCTGACTCAACTTAATCTTGGCTCTCTACTCGCTAGAGAAACCAATTGAATGGAAACGAAATGCCTAACTACGGGCGTTTTAACCTTTGGTTTCTCTCTACTCGCTAGAGAAACCAATTGAATGGAAACTTTCTGGCACCACATCAGATAGTAATGCGTATTCTGCTCTCTACTCGCTAGAGAAACCAATTGAATGGAAACGTAAGTACGACACTAGAAAAAGCAATACCTAAAATAACTCTCTACTCGCTAGAGAAACCAATTGAATGGAAACATACCGCCTAGCGTATAAAATGAATAGTCACCATCACCTCTCTACTCGCTAGAGAAACCAATTGAATGGAAACTGGTCATGCCAATATCTCCAAGTAATGAACGGTAGACGTCTCTCTACTCGCTAGAGAAACCAATTGAATGGAAACTAGGCTGGCTAACGACAACGCCCCTAGGGTCTGGGTCTCTCTACTCGCTAGAGAAACCAATTGAATGGAAACTGGTTAAACC